>JAGVGT010000079.1 GCA_020056965.1 Deltaproteobacteria bacterium | reverse complement strand
GGCGCGACTGGCGTCTCCCGTTGTTCCTCCTGGCGGGCGGCCTGGTTGCGGTCGCCTGGTTCCTGCTGGCCGGCCAGCCGGAAGCCCTGCCTGTAAGCGCGACCCGGGTACTTCCCGCCCACATTCCGCCCGGTCAGGACTTTCCGGTATTGCTCAAAGTCGCCTCGCCATCCCCCGCCTCCTTCGCCCTGATCATCCGCGAGAACCTGCCGGCCGGCTGCCGCCTCGCCAGTGCCACTCCCGCCGCCACCGGTCCGACCGGGCGGGCCGGGCGGGCCGGGCAAATAACCTGGGTCTCCCGTCTGGAAGGGGGCGAGCGGCTCTTCGCCTATCGGCTGACCAGTCCTCTTGCCGCCCCCAACGGCGCCAGCCTGCGCTTCCAAGGTCAGGTGGTGGCGGGGGGGCGGGGCGAAACGACTACCACAATCACCGGTCCGGAGCAGCTGACCATCGCCTCCTACCACTGGGCGGATCGCGACGGTGACCACCGGATCGACGACGAGGAAATCCTCTGGGTTTACGACCTCTTTGGTGCTCTGGAAGGCTTTGACGACCTGCGGGACGAGGTGGACCTGATCTGGACCGCCGGCGGCTACCGCTGGGATGCGGCGGCCGGCCATTATCAGGTGGTCAAATGAGGATGGTCCGCCGAGAGGTGGTTATTTCCTGAAGTAGCCGATCCGCCACATTTCCGCCAGGGGGTGGCGTTCAGAAGGGAATTCCCGGTCCCGCAGATCCTCGGTCGGCAGTACCTCCGGGCGGTCGATGACGCCGATGGCAAAGCCGCAGATCACCTCGTAGGTCTCTTCGGGAATCGCCAACTGGCGGTAAATCTCCGGGAAATCGATCCCCCCCATGCCGTGGGTGTAAAGACCGAACTTGCGGGCCTGCAAGGTCAGCGACATCCAGGCCGAGCCGGTATCAAAAGCCGCCCAGCGGTTGGGCTTGCCGTTGTGGGCGAAATGGCGGCGGGCCACCATGAAACCCAGGACACTGGCGTTGACCGCCCAGGGTTGGTTCTTCTCGTTGAGCAGACTGTGATAGAGGGCGAAGTCCTCGGCCGTCGCGGCGGTCATGATCAGCCAGGGCTGTTCGTTGAAGCAGGAAGGCGCCCAGCGGGCCGCGTCGATGATGGCGGTCAGGGTCTCGGCCGGGATCGCCACCTTGCGGAAGGCGCGCGGCGACCAGCGTTGGGCGAAGAATTCATCGACCCCGGGGGCGGGGTCGCGGCGGCTGAAGTCCGGCTGGTAATCGGTGGGAAAGAGCGGCATGGGCGACCTCGCGGTTGAAGGGAAAATTGGCGGAACAGTCCTGGAGATTCTACCCCAAAAAATGGTCACTGAACACCAGAGCAACAAACATTGCCGCTTGAATGACAACCGACCTTCATCCTCACCTCCCTGGCTCGCCGGGCAATACCGTGGACACTCAAGGCTGACGACAGCTGTATTCTTCTTGACATACCATATTTAGCATATACATAATATGCCATGTGGCGAATCGAGGAACACCGGCAGGTCGATAAACAGCTTTCGGGGTCAGTGCCTCTTGAGGTTCTGAAGCGTTACGAAAAATGGAAAGACATTGCCACGATCTCGGGGCCATCTGGTTTGCTGGCCATCAAGGGATTTCGCGACGAAGTCCTAGCCGGGAAATGGAAGGGCTATCGTTCTTCCCGGCTTAATCTCCAATGGCGCGTGATCTACAAAGTTGTCGGTGAAGTGTTTTTGATCCAAGTTGTTCAGGTTACTCCCCACGATTACAGGAGGCGCTGAAATGGAAGAATTTCGGCCGGCGAAAAAACGGGTTGAGGTTTCGGTGGGGGAGTCGGTCCGCATCATCCGCGAACTCCAGGAGCTCAGCCAGCGTCAGTTGGCAGAGCTCACCGGCATTCCGCAAGCCACCATTTCGGCCATCGAAAATGGCCGGGTTAATCTGGGTGTCGAACGGGCCAAGGTTCTGGCCCGCGCCCTGCGATGCCACCCAGCCGTTCTCGTCTTTCCCGGTTGGGAACTGCAGACCGAGAAGGCGGCCTAGGTCGGGGCTGATTGCAGAAAATACGTTGGTGGTGGGCATAGCGAACCCCAACAATTCGGAGGCCATGATCATGTTGGGGGTTCTTCGTCACCTCAACCTGCGGGCTGTTTTAGCAGCTTTTCGGACTGTCCACAATTCTAGGGGTAGGTCATAGTGCCGGTACGAATTGAAACTCATCCGGCGAATTCACGGTCTCATTGCGCCCGTGTGAGGGAGGATTAATAATGAATATTGCAGAATATCGAGAATCATCTGCTCGGAATATGCAAGAGGGCATGGAACATCTCGCAACTGCCGGTAATAATAAGGCTATTCTTGGCGTCTCTTTGCTTTGCTTTTATACCGCCTTGGAGGACCATGTCCGTGCATCTTTAGCCTCAGATCCTCATCTTAACGAACAAGAACAAGCTGAGGTTCTTGGTAGGAAAACAGAATGGCTAAGTCTGACAGATTTACTTCTACAGGTTGGTAAAATTGACGTAACTGAGCGGAAATATATTCTCGACACCAATCGAAAACGCAATCTTATAGCGCACCGCAGACCGCATGATATTACCAAACAAGAGGTGGAAGATTTTGCAGAGTTTGTAAAAAAAATTACCGGGCAACGATTTTCTAGAAAACCAACAGATGATAAGCAAAGTAGAAATAGACTAGTTGTGGTGCGAACATCTCAGACTGGCGGCAGGTCTTCTACAGCCACACATTCTGCAGGAACTAAGAGAGCTAGTACGTTTGGCAAAAGTACATATCATGGACCTTCTTCTGGTGAAAGCATCGTGCCATCAGTCAAAACTGGTGGGTTAGTATCATCGCTAGCAAAACTATTATTAGTTGTAATAGTAGTCTTTTTTGGAGTTCGGTTCTTGGCTAATATCAATAGCCAAGAACCTACTAAAGCTATCCCCTCAGGGAATAAAAAATCTTCCTCTGTTCCAAAACAACCAGCAACACAAGTTCAGTCTGTGAAGTCTGCTCCGCAGTCATCACAGATCATGAAACTTGAGCAAGAGGTCAAAATTAATCCCGATAATGTCGTGGCTTGGACGCAGCTAGGCAACCTATACTTTGATAACAAACAGGTCGGTAACGCTATTTATTCTTACAATAAATCTTTGGGACTCAACCAAGGGCAACCGGATGTCTGGACTGATCTTGGGGTTGTGTACAGACAAAACAACCAATTCAAAGAATCACTTGCTGCTTTGGATTATGCGACCTACCTGAAGCCGTCCCAAATGCATGCCTGGTACAATAAGGGCGTGGTGCTAATCTACAATCTAGGTGATAAGGAAGGAGGAATACAGGCATGGAAACAAGCTTTGGAAATAGATCCCAACGCCAAGGCCCCTAACGGACAGATGATCAGAGAATTGCTCTCTAGTGTTTCTGCCAACTAATTAAGGAAACAGCGACCGGCACATTGACATCGGTTGCCGAGTCCATTCCCCTTCTACAACCAGCTCTTTCAGGAGAACACCATGTACTGGGAACCGGATAAGGAATGCATCAGCCGCGACGACTTGGCCCAGCTCCAGTTGGAGCGGTTGCAGTCCACCCTTTGTCGCGTCGCCAGCCATGTGCCCTTTTACCGCAAGAAGTTCAAGGAGCTGGCGATCTCGCCCGAAGACATCTCTTCGCTGGACGACCTGCGCAAGCTGCCCTTCACCACCAAGCAGGACCTGCGCGACAACTACCCCTACGGTCTCTTTGCCGTGCCGCTTCGCGAGGTGGTGCGCATCCATGCCTCCTCCGGCACCACCGGCCAGGCCACCGTGGTCGGCTATACCCATAACGACATTAAGAACTGGGCCGGCCTGGTGGCCCGGGTTCTCACCGGGGCCGGGGTGACCAAGGACGACGTGGTCCAGATCGCCTTCGGCTACGGGATGTTCACCGGCGGCTTCGGCCTCCACTACGGGGCGGAGACGGTGGGCGCCTCGGTGATCCCGATCTCCTCCGGCAACACCAAGCGGCAGATCCAGATCATGCAGGACTTCCGGACCACCGCCCTGGTCTGCACCCCCAGCTATGCCCTGCTGCTGGCCGATCTCATGGAGGAGAAGGGCATCCACATCAACGCCCTCTCCCTCAAGTACGGCCTGTTCGGCGGCGAGCCCTGGTCGGAGGCGATGCGGCGGGAGATCCAGGACAAGCTCAACATCATCGCCACCGACAACTACGGCCTTTCCGAGGTGATGGGCCCCGGCGTGGCCGGCGAGTGCCAGGAGCGCAACGGCCTGCATATCAACGAGGACCATTTCCTGGTCGAGGTGATCAATCCCGAGACCCTGGAACCGGTACCCCCCGGCGAGATCGGCGAGCTGGTCATCACCACCCTCACCAAGGAGGCCTTCCCGGTGATCCGCTACCGGACCCGCGACCTGACCCGCCTCCTGCCCGAGCCTTGCCCCTGCGGCCGCACCTTGACCCGGATGCAGCGAGTCCTAGGCCGCACCGACGACATGCTGATCATCAAGGGGGTCAACGTCTACCCCTCGCAGATCGAGGAGGTGCTCTTCGACGTTGAGGGCACCAAACCCCACTACCAGCTGGTGGTTGAGCGTGACGGCCGGCTCGACAAAGTCACGGTTATGGTTGAGGTCAGCGAGACGATCTTCTTCGACCAGATGAAGAAGCAGAGTGAAATGATTGAACTGATCAAGAAGCGGCTGGTCACCGAACTGGGCATCGGCGTGGAGGTCAAGCTGGTTGGGGAGAAAAGCCTGGAACGCTCGGAGGGCAAGGCCAAGCGGGTGGTGGACAAGAGAAAGTTATAAGGGACTCGGAAAACACTTCTACATCTGGCCTGCGGCCAGAGACCTCGATACTCCTTGAGGAAGTGTGGCGCGAAGGCGTGATGCGTTTGTTTATTTTCCAAGTCCTGATTCGTCATTTTAATTCGTAATTCTTGATTTTCTTTTAAAGCGGCGGCGCGATGGTCACCAGGATGCGGATGTCAGTGGTGGCCTTCACCCCGTGCGGTTCGCGGATATCGCAGACCAGGATTTCACCCTGGCGGGCCGGAATCTCCGCCTGGTCGGCGCCCAGGAAGAAGCCTTCCCCGGCGAGGATCTGGATGGAGAGCTGACCGTCCAGGTCGTGGGAATGGACCGGAAAGGTCTGGCCGGCCGGGATGTTGAAGTTGATGATCCGGAACCAGGCGGAGTCGTGGACCAGGAATTTCCGCATGGCCTTGGCGTCGAAGATGTTGGTGGTATTGAGATCGGTGACCTGCATGTGGTGCCTCCCTTTGGATTTTCTTCAGGTTAGCATAGTCGGCTGAGGTTGGGCCTTGATTCAGGTCAAGGGTGATAAATATCTGTTTGCCAGAGGGGCGGTGCTTCTGGCAGAATCAGGGCGCATTCACCGATCATCATTAAACCCGTTCGGAAGCCCATGACCAACCTGCCCGATCCCGTCAGCCTGGCCAGTTCGCTGGTCCGCATCCCCAGCGAGTCATCCGACCCGGTTGGTACCGATCCGGCCACTGCGGAGCGCCAGGTCGTGGCCTACCTGGCTGCGATCTGCCGGGCCGCCCATCTCGATTATCGAACCTCCGAGGTCAAACCCGGCCGGGAAAATCTGCTGGTTCGGCTCGCCAACCCCGGGGCGCCGCGCTTGCTGATCGTCGCCCATCTCGACACGGTCAGCGGCCGCGGCATGACGGCCCCTTTTGCCGGCGCTCTTCGGGAAGGCAGTCTTTGGGGCCGGGGCGCCTGCGACGACAAGGGCCCGCTGGCCGCCGGTTTTTCGGCCATCCTTGATCTGCACGCGCGGGGGGTAAAGCCGGTCTTCGACCTCACCTTCGTCGGCACGGTTGACGAGGAGTGCAGCATGGCCGGGGCCGAACAGCTGGCCAGGGAGATCGCCGGCTTCGAGCTTTGCCTGGCCCTGGAGCCCACCGACCTAAAGGTGATCAACGCCCACAAGGGGGTCTATCGCTGCCTGGTGATCACCCGCGGCCGGGCCGTCCATTCCTCCCACCCGGAAAGGGGAGACAACGCCATCAGCCGGATGCTCCCGATCCTCCAGGATCTTGAGGTCTGGGGTGCGGAATTGGCCGAGCGCCAGCACCCAGGGTTGGGGAAGGCGAGTCTGGCCATCACCCGCCTACAGGGCGGGGCCTCGTTGAACATCATTCCCGATTACTGCGAGGCCGGGGTCGATATCCGCCTGCTGCCGGAGATGACGGCGGGCGCCATCGCCGCCCGGGTCAAGGAATTGATCGGTGACCGGGGTGAGGTGGTCGAGGTTTACACCGGCGAGGGGATCAGTACCGAGATGGACAACCCGCTGATCGACCAGTTCATGACGGCGATTCGCGCCGAAGGTGCGGAACCGGGCCCGATCACCGCTGCCTTTGCCACCGACTGTTCGCGGCTGCACCATCTCGGGCCCTGTCTGGTCTGGGGGCCGGGCGACATCGCCCAGGCCCACCAGATCAACGAACACATCCCGGTCAGTCAGCTGGAGCGGGCCACCGCGATCCTTAAAAACTTCCTCACCGGAGGGGCGCTGTGAACCCAGATCGACCAAAGCGGCCGGCGGTGGTCCTCTTCGATTACGGCGGGGTCCTGGCCGAGGAGGGCTTTGCCGAGGGGCTAAGGGCCATCGCCTTGGCCCAGGGGCTGGAACCGGGCCGCTTTTTCGGCCAGGTCGAGAGGATCATCTACGACTGCGGCTACGTGACCGGCGATAACAGCGAGACCGGCTTCTGGGCGCAAGTCCGCCAGGAGTGCGGGATCAGCGGCAGCGATGCGGAACTAACCGGCCAGATCCAGCGTCGCTTCGTGTTGCGGCCGGGGATGCTGGCGCTGGTCAAAGGGTTGAAGGGCCAAGGGGTTCGTACCGCCATCTTGAGCGATCAGACCGATTGGTTGGCGCAACTGGATCGCCGCGATCATTTCCTGGCCGAGTTCGATCCGGTCCTGAACAGTTATGACCTGGGCCACAGCAAGCGGGAGGTGGCAACCTTCCGGCTGGCTCTGCAGCGACTGGGGGTGGCGGCCGGCCAGGTCCTCTTCGTTGATGACAACGCGGCCCACATCGGTCGGGCCGCCGCCCTGGGCTTGCAGGTCCACCACTTTGCCGACCAGGCCGATTTTGCCGCCGAGCTGGCGGGGCGCGGGCTTTTGCCGGGACACCCTGGCCGCGAGGCAAGTCCGCAATGAGCTCCTGGCTGCCCGCCGCCTTAGGCGCCATGCTCTGCTTCGGGCTCTGGGGCTTTTTCCCCAAGCTCGCCGTGGTCTACCTGGATCCGCGTAGCGCCCTGGTCTACCAGACCATGGGCGGGCTGCTGGTGGGCCTGGTGGTGTTGGCCTCCTTAAAATTTGCCCCGGCTTTTCACCCGAAGGGCGTGCTGTTTGCGGTCCTCACCGGCATCGCCGGGGTGGCCGGCACCCTCTGCTTTTTCGCGGCGGCCGAGCGGGGCCGGATCTCCCTGGTGGTCAGTCTCAGCGCTCTCTACCCCCTGATTACTATCGTCCTGGCCGTGCTCTTCCTGAAGGAACCGTTGACCGGCAAACACCTGGCCGGCATGGCCTGCGCCGTCGTCGCCATTCTCCTGCTTTCCACTTGACCGGATTGGAATTTGCCATGACCGAGGAACGGATTGAACTGCTGGATAGTGACATTACTACCTTGAAGGTTGACGCGATCGTTAACGCCGCCAACAACTCGCTGCTGGGCGGCGGCGGGGTGGACGGCGCCATCCACCGGGCAGCCGGGCCGGAGCTGCTGGCCGAATGTTTTGGCCTCGGAGGTTGTCCTACCGGCAAGGCTAAAATCACCAAGGGCTACCGGTTGCCGGCCCGTTTCGTGCTCCACACGGTGGGGCCGGTCTGGCACGGCGGCGACCACAGCGAGGCGGAGCTGCTGGCCGCCTGCTATCGGAATTGTTTCGCGTTGGCGGCCCGCCAACATCTTACCACTCTGGCCTTGCCGGCCATCAGCACCGGGGTGTACGGTTTTCCCAAGGAGGCGGCGGCAATCATCGCCGTTCGGGAAACCCGGGCCGCCCTGGCGGCGCGACCGGAGCTTAAGGTGATCTTGGTCTGTTTCAACGAAGAGACTCGGCGCGCCTACGAAGAGGCCCTGAACCGTTCGTAGGATGGGCAAAGCGCAGCGTGCCCATCAACTTACTCGAAATGATGGGCACGCTATGCTTTGCCCATCCTACTCTGCTGCAGCCGGTGGCCAAGGCCGAGATCATCGTCCGGTTGGAGCCCTGAACCCGGCAATACTATGAACAGTTCAAGAATTGCCCGGATTGCCGGCGGATTTACTGGGCTGGCTCCCATCAGGAAAAGATGCTGAAAAGTCTGGAGAAACTTCGCTCATGAACGAACCGGTCACCACCATAATCGATCCGGATAAATGCAGCGGCTGCGGGCAATGCGTCGCGGTCTGTCCGGACCGGACCCTCAGCCTGGTGGCGGGGCGGGCCGCCGTCACCGGCGAACGCTGTCTGCAGTGCGGCCATTGCCTGGCGGTCTGCCCCACCGGGGCGGTGACAGTTGGCACCCTTGCCCCCGACAGTCTGCATTTCCAAACCTTCACCCTGCCGCAGTGTTGGCTGCCCTGGGGGGAGTTTGATCCGGCCCGGCTCGTCCATCTCCTGGCCTCGCGGCGCTCCTGCCGCAACTATCAGGATAAACCGGTGGGCCGCGAATTGCTGCTCGATCTGGTCAAGGCCGGCACCACCGCCCCTTCCGGGACCAACAGCCAGAAATGGACCTTCACGATCCTCGCGCAGCGGAACCAGGTGGCGGAGCTGGGCGGGCGGATCGCCGGGTTTTTCGAGAAACTGAACCGGCTGGCCGCCAATCCGGCCGCCCGTCTGCTCTCCCGTCTCTTCGGCGGTGACGCCTTGGGCAAATATTACCGCCGCTATTACCATTCGATCGGTGAGGGGCTGCGGGAGTGGCGGGAAGAGGGGCGCGATCTCCTCTTCCACGGGGCGCCGGCGGCCATCGTGGTGGGCAGTGCAACGGGGGCCAGTTGTCCGGCCGAGGATGCGCTGCTGGCCACCCAGAACATCCTGCTCACTGCCCATGCCCTAGGGCTGGGCAGTTGCCTGATCGGCTTCGCGGTGGCGGCCCTGGAGCGGCAGCCCGAACTCAAGGATGGCCTGGGTATCCCCAGGGAAGAGAAGGTTTACGCGGTGATCGCTATAGGCTGGCCGGCTGAGAAGTACCAGCGGTTGAGCGGGCGCAAAAAAGCGATGGTCAGGTTTGTTCCTTAATGACCTCCCCCGGCCTCTCCTTGGCAAGGAGGGGAGAAATGGTGCCGAATTTTTCAGCTGGTTAAGGAGGGGGAAGTTGCTGTGTAAATCTTCTCCCAGGATCCTTCCCGGAGAAAGCTTTCCGCATTTGTTCAAGTCTTGGCGCCTTGGCGCTGTATGTGTAAACTCACTCCCCTTACCAAGGGGAGGGCTGGGGTGGGGTATTTTTTAGCCGCAGTCCGTGTCTGCCTTCCCTGGTTTGCTGCTGAGACATAGTCCCACTTAGCAGAGAACCGCCGCCTTAACCGCCTCAATCCCCAGCCGTTCGACCATCCGGGCGGTGCGTTCCTTCTTCTTGGCGTTGACCCGGTAGAACTCCACCAGTCGGTCGACCAGGGCCACCGCCGCCTCATCGTCCAACCCCTCACCCATGAGGTCGGCGATCCGGGGGCGGCCGCCGCTGTTGCCGCCGAAGGTGACGACCCAGCCGCTGTGCTTGCCGATCAGGCCGAGGTCGCGGACATGTCCCTCCGAGCAGGTCATCGGGCAACCCGACACCCCGATCTTGAGCTTGGCCGGCAGTTCCACCTCGGCCAGACGCTGTTCCAAAAGCTGGCCCATCCCGAGCGAATCGCGCACGCCCAAGCTGCAGACCGAATTACCCGGACAGGCCTGGACGTAGTGCAGGCACAACTCCAGCGCCCGGCCGATGCCGACGTTCAACTCGGCGCGGATCGGTTCGATATCTTCCGCTTTTACCCCGACCAGGGCCAAGCGGTGGCCGGAGGTGATCTTGGTCAGGGGGATGTCATACTTGCGGACCACCGCCGCCAGGTTTTCCAGAAACTCCGGGGTCAGCAGGCCGGCCGGGGTGCGGGGCACGATGGCCCAGGTGGTCTTGTCGCGCTGGAGGATGGCGCCATCGGGTTTTTGGTCGGACATGGTTTGCTCCGTTGTCTGAAATG
>JAGVGT010000061.1 GCA_020056965.1 Deltaproteobacteria bacterium | reverse complement strand
CAGGATTCAGGATTCAGGATTCAGGATTCAGGATTCAGGATTCAGGATTCAGGATTCAGGATTCAGGATTCAGGATTCAGGATTCAGGATTCAGCACACCTTTGACGGAGTTCCTCTTTGCCAGCCTATCTCCAACCCCATATCGACGGCTTTGCCCGCTGGCTGATGGTGGAAAAGGGCTATTCCGATAACACCGTCGAGAGCTACTGCCGGGACCTGGCCGAGTTTGCCGACCACGCCAAGGTCGATGAACCCGGCCGCATCGATACGCCCATGGTCCGCGCCTTCGTCTATGGTCTGGCCGGCCGCAACAAGAGTACCTCGGTGGCCCGTAAACTTTCGGCCCTGCGGACCTTTTTCCGCTTCCTGCTGCGCGAGGGGACAATTGTCAGCAATCCGGTGCTGACCATCGCCATGCCCAAGCATGATCGCTACATGCCGGCTTTTCTCACGGTGGACGAGGTCTTTGCCCTGCTGGAGACGCCGGGGGGCACCGATACCTTTGCCCTGCGCGACCGGGCGATTCTGGAAATGCTCTACTCCACCGGGGTGCGGGTGGCGGAACTGGTGGGGCTCGACCTCAGCCGCCTGGATCTGGTCGAGGAGTCGGTGCGGGTCATCGGCAAGGGCAACAAGGAGCGGCTGGTGCCGGTGGGCAGCCCGGCCGTCGAGGCGATCCGGGTCTACCTGCCCCAGCGCCAGCTTCTCTCCGGCAACCGGGGCCGGCGGGGGCGGGTCGAGGAAAAGGCGGCCCTGTTTCTGAACAGCCGGGGCCAGCGCCTCACCGCCCGCAGCGTCGAGCGGCTGGTCTGCGACTACGCCCTGCGGGCCGGGATCGTCAACCGGGTCACCCCGCACGCCCTGCGCCACTCCTTCGCCACCCATCTTCTGGAAATGGGCGCCGACCTGCGGGTGGTCCAGGAACTGCTTGGCCACGCCAGCCTCTCGACCACCCAGCGTTATACCCATTTGAACATGGACCATCTGTCCCGGGTCTACGATCTGGCCCATCCCCTGGCCAGGAAAGCCGGCAAGGGTGTTGAACCGGAATGAATGCCGAAGCATTTTATGTGATGACAGTCAATTTTCCTGGTCCAGCTAAACGGTTGGCCCGGTAATAACTTTCTACTAATCAGCCAGTAAGGAGCTGTAACCATGATTGATCCGCAACATAAGTACTGCCCCAAGTGTAAAGACGAATACCGGGCCGAGATCGTGATCTGCGCCCATTGCGAGGTGGAACTGTTGACCGGGGCCGCAATGCTGGAGCGCCAACGGGCCGGGCTGATGAAACGGGCGGTTCGCAAGGGTGATTTGCGGGAGGACGACGAACTGGTCTCGGTGCGGCGCGGGCCGCTGGCCGAGATGCGCGCCTACGAACAGGTCCTTAAGCGGGAAGGGATCGGGACCATGCTGGCCGGGGATGACAAATCCTGCGGCAAGAATTGTTGCCCCTCCAACTTCGATCTGCTGGTCCGGCGCGAGGAGGCGCCCGAGGCGGTGCAGCTGATCGCGGCGGAGATCCGCCGGACTGCTCCCCTGGACGGGCCGGGCGGCAGCCACCACGACGCGGTCTTTCACGACGAGGCCGCCGTAACCGTCTGTCCGGCCTGCGGGCATAGCTTTCCCCCCGCCCCGGAATGTCCTGATTGCGGGTTGTGTTTTGGTTGATCGGGCGGATCTGGTGTCGGCGGCCAGCTGGGTCTGTGAAATATCCGGCAACCTTACCGTCCTGATCGTTGTGGTAAAGGGCAAGGTCGGCCGGCTGAAATGGTGAAGCGAATTGGGGCTTGGTGGATGTTGTCACCGGTCCCGTGAATAAAATCTGGGGAAAACGAGCCTTCCCCAAACAGCAGAGGGGACGAACAGCCATGTCCATACGCCTTATAAAGATCGGGTTTCTGTTGGCCATTCTGTGCGTTAGCGTCCAGGATCTCCGGGCCGAGGAGTATACCGGCCAGATCAAGGCGGAGAAGGTCCTGGTCACCACTACCGCTGGGAATGGCCTGAAACATGCCTATCTGTACACCGACCGCCCCGAGGTGACCGCCATGACCGTGGAGATCCCGCCCGGCGCCGAGACCGGCTGGCATCTGCACACGGTGCCGGTGTACGCCTATGTGCTGGCCGGCCAACTGGTCGTCGAGCTGGTCGACGGCACCAACCTCTCGTTCAAGGCGGGCGAGGCCATTGTCGAGGTCCAGAACCTGGCCCACAACGGCAAAAATTCCGGGAGCGAAGCGGTCAAGCTGGCGGTCTTTTACACCGGCGAGGAGGGGCGGCCCAATGTCACCAGGTTGGAACCATTCCGGCGCCTCACGGTCGGCGGCCATGTCATTGAAGTCGAGATGGCGATCACCAACGCCGCGCTCCAGCAGGGCTTGATGAATCGCGCCACCCTGGGCGCCGAGGCCGGGATGCTCTTTGATTATCAAGCGCCGCTGCCTGCCTGCATGTGGATGAAGGATACCCTCATTCCGCTGTCGGTCGCCTTTATCGATCCGGACGGGGTGGTTGTCAACATCGAGGAGATGCAGGCGGGCACCACCGATTCCCATTGTGCCGAGCAAGAGGTCCGCTTTGTCCTGGAGATGAACCGGGGCTGGTTTGCCCGGAATGGCATCAAGGCGGGGAGCCGGATCGAAGGGCTGCCGGAGTGAGGAAGGTTCAGATATGCAAGCACAGATTACATCTTCTTGCTTCAACCACCCTTAGTGAACAGGGAAAACAATTGATGATCAATTAGTAAAATTATTGCCGCGGCTATTAACCAGCAGGTGATGGAAAAGATCACGCTCAAGGCTATGCCGAGTTTGTCGATGGTTAAATATAGGGCGGCCAGAAACACCAGAATAGTTGGAATTGAATAGATGCTGAATAAGATGATCGGCTTTATTGCGGATGTTCCAATCGACTTTGATAGAAATACATAGCCAACCACGGTCACGGCCGGGAATAATACGGCGAGGCCGGTAATCTGCGGATGTTTTGATTTGCCAAGCAATGAAATGAGGACGATTAGTCCCCCGCCGGCAATAAATTTAAAGATTATTTCACCTAGTTTCATGTGATTGCTCGGAGTTCTGGATATGAGGCCGCCAACCACACAAGTCGATGTCAGAAGCCATTGGTCTTGACTTCCATCAAGTATGAGATAAGGCGGCAAATTCTCCAGTTCCGCATCTCAAACACATCGACGAATGCCAGGTTCAAGAATTCGCCGTCTGCTTTTTGCGCCCGAACTGTACCCTCGACGATGACGACGTCATTCTCCTCAGTGGTGCGTGAGACGGCAATATCAGGGTGCCCCTGAAAGGCGGGATTTTCAATTTCTTTATCGAACTCCTGCTTACCGACCAAATGAAAGGCGCCGGGAAGGTCCCAGATGATATCTTCAGTGAGGCAGGACAAAATCTGTTCGTGATCGCCCTTCCTGAATCCGTCCAGATATTTTTCTACGGTCTTCTTATGGGCTGACATAGATGCTCCTGGAATCTCATTCGATAATTTTGCGGACACTCTAGAATGGCACCCGTTTAAGGGTTTTGGTGTTGAGAATAGCATCGTTCCCATACTCAGCT
>JAGVGT010000016.1 GCA_020056965.1 Deltaproteobacteria bacterium | reverse complement strand
GGGACTGGCTACCGGTAACCAGGGCGCCGGTGGTCACCTCGGACCGGCCGATTCGCCCGGAAATGGGGGCGGTCACCTTGGTGTAGGCGAGGTTGATCCGCGCCGTGTCGAGAGTCGCCTCGGCCCCCTGAATCGCCGCCGCCGCGCCCTGGATGGCCGCCTGGGCGCTCTGGATATTGGCCTCGGCCTGTTGCAGGGCAGCCACGGTGTCGTCATAGTCCTGGGTGCTGACGGCGTTGATCGCCACCAGTTCCTTGTAACGCTGGGCCTTCAAGCGCAGCGGCACAGCATTGGCCTCGGCCCGGGCCAGGTTCGCCTGGGCCGCGGTCTGGTCGGTCTTGGCACGGGCCAGATTGGCCTGGGCGCTGGCCAGGGTTGCCTGATAGGAGGCGGGTTCGATCTGGTACAGCACCTGCCCCGCCTTGACGTCCGACCCTTCCGTGAAAAGCCGCTCCCGGATCAGGCCGCCCACCTGGGGCCTTACCTCGGCAATCAGATGGGGCGCGGTGCGCCCGGGCAGTTCCATGGTCAGGGTGACCGGCTGGGTGGTGACGCTGATTACTCCAACCTCGGGCGGCCCCATGGGCGGCGGCCCCCCGGCGGGCTTTCGATTGCAGCCGCCCACCAGCATGGTCCCCAGCAACAGCCCCGCCAGCGGGAGGCAGATGATCTTCGCTTTGCTATGCATTTTCGTTCCTCAATTGATTGAACTTGCCCCGATTGGTAATGGGGATGAACTGTTTTAAATTTTGCGTAGGTCGGGTTAGCTTAGCGTAACCCGACGTTTCTTATGTTATCCTCTTTGGTAATGTCTACGGACTGCATCGGCAACGGTTCTTCATGAAGAAGTGTAGATGGGCAAAGAGCAGCGTGCCCATCGCCCCCACGCATGGCGATGTTGGGTTACGCGATAAAACCAAACACAGCTTAGTGCTCCTTGAGAATGAACTGAGCACCTGTATGTGCCAAAGCTTTACTAATTGACTCACCGTCTAATTTGTTACCAACGAATATAATTGTGAGTTTACAAAAACCTGTAGGGGCTACCTCTGCCAATGCTTCTACTGCTAGCTCTTTTAAAGCTGATGAATTCTCAGATAGGAGAGCAAAATACCCAGTTCGCCCTTTTTCTAACGCTAATGCTTCCTTTAAATCATGAATAGCTTGTTCCTGTGTTTGGTCGCTCGGCAAAAAGTATGCGCGTAGTCGTCCCGGTTTGTCGGGTGGAATTGCATTTCTTGCAATTTCACCTAACGGTAAATATGCAGTATATTGCTCAGCAGAAGGAGCCTGCTGGGCAAACACATTGAAGCTAAATATGAATGTACTTACGATAAGAACGCAAAATAGTTTCATTTTCATTTTTAGCCCGTAGGGCGCAATGAGCCTGCGAATTGCGCCGGATGAGTTATGTTGATCTGGTCGTTGGCGCAATCACCGCCCGAAATGCGCGAACGATTCTTCTGATACCCCGGTTTCCAAAACAACTTGCGACCAAAGATTTGTTCCAACTTCATGGGCAATTCCATTCGGCGCAATTCGCTTTGCTCATTGACGCCCTACACCGTTACAGGGCTCCTCGGCACTACCGATTGACGGGCAAGGGATTGATCACTTTCTGATCCCGTCCCAGCAGGCCTGCACCGTCGCCTTAATCAAACCCTCATCCAACTCAATAAAACCCAGGTTATGGTCGCGGGCCACAGCGATGATCGGTCCGAAAGCCAGGGCGAAGAGCACCACCAGAGGCAGTTCCTTGACCAGCTGCCGGGCCAGCCCTTCCTCCAGCAGCCCCCGGCAGAGATCGGAATCTTCCCCCTTGCCGAGAATTCTATCACGGCGAAACTCCACGCCGTAGGGGGAGTTGTGAAACTGTTCAAGGTATTGAAAATCCCGGGGGTTGCTGATCAGGTGGCGCAGCAGCGCCGCCCCGAGGTGGGTAAAGCGCACCGGCAGTTCCGCCTCGGCCGGATAGTCTTCCCAAAGTCCGGCGCAGATGCGCTGGCGAATCTCCTGGAACAGTTCCCGGATCAGGACATCCTTATTCTCGAAGTAGCGGTAGATGGTGCCGGCGCCCACCCCGGCCTGCTCGGCGATGGCGGCAATGGGGGCGCCGTGAAAGCCCTGGGCGGCAATCACTTCCAGCGCCGCCCGCAGGATTTCCTCACGCTTACCGGGAGCCGTAACCAAATCGCCAATATTTGCGGAATGAACGTTCATTCCGGCGAAAATACCGTCAGCTGCCTGACTTGTCAAATACTTTCGCTTCACAAAAATCTTGACGAAAAACCCGCATCATAGCATCCTACCGACCGGTAGGTAACCTGGAGAGACAAGGATGACGGCGACAACCACAGGGGCAAATTTGGGCGAGGAATCGGTGCGGGAGCGGCTGCTCGCCGAGGCCTTGACCCTCTTCAATAGCAAGGGCTACGCCGCTACTTCGGTGCGCGAGATCGTCGCCGCCGCCGGGGTCTCCAAGCCGACCCTTTACTACTACTTCGCCAGCAAGGAAGGCATCTATCTGGAGCTGATGAACTCCACCCTGGCCACCTTCGAGGCGACGGTGGCGCAACTGGTCATCCCCCAGGGCACCGCCCGGCAGCGCTTGCTCCGCTTCTCCACCGGCCTCTTCGATATCTTCCGGGAAAACATCGAGGTGGCGCGGTTGATCTTCGCCATTCATTTCGGGCCGCCCCAGGGAACGCCAAATTTTCGTCAGCAGGTGTTTTTTGACCAGATGATTGCAGTCGCGGCGGGGATGCTGCAAGAAGGGATCAGCACCGGGGAATTCCGGCCGGTTCCGGTGGGCGATGCCACCTGGGCGCTCATCTCCTGCCTCAACACGCTGATGGAAGAACATCTCACCAACCCCGAGCCGCGCCTGGATCGAGCGGGGCTGGAGCGAACGCTGGGAATGATTTTGGATGGTATTGCGGTCTAGGCGCTGATGAAGCTAAGGTTGTAGGAGCGGGCCATGCCCGCGAATACTCAGACCTTGGAGCCTCGCAAGGCATGTTGGGTTACGCGATGAAACCGCTAACCCAACCTACAATAATTTGAGACGAGACGGAGACGGCAAGAGCCGTGAAAATGAAGGAGAAAGTAATGAAGCATACTTTACGCACCCTGACCGCTGGCTTGCTCCTGCTGGGGCTGCTGGCCGGCTGTTCCCAGCCGAAAGGCGAAGACAAGGCGGTCACCGCCAAGCCGCCGGTGGCGGTGGAGACGGCCGTCGCCACCCCTTCCGAACTGGTGGAAGGCATCGAGGTAACCGGCAGCCTGGCGCCCAAGTTTTCCGCCGAGGTGAAGTCGCAGATTCCCGGCCTGATCCGCGAGGTGTACGTGACCGAGTGGGTGCGGGTCAACAAGGGTACGCCGCTGGCGCGGATCGACGTCAGCGAATCCGAGGCCCGGGTCAAGCAGTCCGAGGCGGGGCTGGCTGGAGCCAAGGCCGACCTGGCCCAGGCCCAGGTGATGGCCAACCGGGCTGAGCGCGAACTGGCCCGCGCCCGGGAACTGAAGGATTCCGGCCTCGCCACCCGCCAGGGGGTAGACGATGCCGAGAGCGAAGCGGCCGCCGCCGCCGCCCGGATCACTGCCGCCCAGGCCCGGATCCGCCTGGTCGAAGAAGAGCTGCGCCAGGCCCAGGCCCACAGCCGCAAAGGTGAAATCAACGCCCCGATGGCCGGGGTGGTGGCCCTGCGCGATGTTAACGTCGGCGACCTGGCCAGCGACACCGGGGCCGCCAAATCGCTGTTCCGGATTGTCGATAACCGCATCCTGAATCTCACCGTCACGGTGCCCTCCAGCGAATCGGCCCGGGTCAAGGTCGGCCAGACCCTGGAATTCACGGTGGACGCCCAGCCGGGTACGGTTTTCTCCGGCACGGTAAAGTATATAAACCCCGAACTGAACAGCGTTGACCGCTCCCTCAAAGTGGTGGCCGAGATCGACAACGTCGCGGAGCTGCTCAAGGGCGGGCTCTTCGCCAAGGGGCGGATCATCACTGATCGCCGCCCCAGCGCCCTGCTAATCGAACGCTCCGCCCTGAACGCCTGGAACATGACCAGCGGCCAGGCCGGACTGTTCGTGCTGAGCGGTAACCAGGCCCATCTTCGCCCGGTGGAAACCGGCCGCATCAGCGGCGAGCGGGTTGAGATCGTCAAGGGTCTGGCGGTGGGCGAGAAGTATGTGATCAGAGGTGGCTTTACCCTGAAAGATGGCGATGTAACGACAACAAACAATTGACCGTGGATCCCACTAACTGCGGAACCGCAGAACCGCAGAACAGTAGAACCGCAGAATGTAGAAGTTAAAAACTGTAAGCGATTGCTTCCGCGCTTTTGTGGTTCAATTTTGCGGTTCAACGGTTCCGCGGTTCGTTACAAGAGGGGCTGACAAAACTATGAAAAATAACGCGGCAGCAAGCGGCATGCACCACCGTCGGCACTACGGTATTTCACTTCTGCGGTTCTGCGGTTGGATATTCTCCGGTTCTGCGGTTCGCTTTTAAAAAAGGGCAAACAAATGATTCTCTCCGACTTATCCATCAAACGGCCGATCTTCGCGGCGGTGATGATGCTGGCCCTGGTCACCCTGGGCATCTTCTCCTACCGCCGTCTTGGCGTGGAGATGTTCCCCAACGTCGAGTTCCCGATGGTCTCGATCATCACCACCTACCCCGGCGCCTCGCCGGAGACGGTGGAGCGGGAGGTCTCCAAAAGACTGGAGGATGCGGTCAACCAGCTGGCCGGGGTCAAGCATGTCTTCTCCACCTCCCGCGAGGGAGTCTCCACCGTCATGATCCAGTTCCAGCTGGAGATGAAGGTCAACGACTGCGCCCAGGAGGTGCGGGGCAAGATCGGCTCGATCCGCGGCATCCTGCCCCAGGGCATCGACGAGCCGATCATCCAGAAGCTCGACTTCAACGCCGCTCCGGTGGCGGCCCTGGCGGTGCGCTCCGAGACTATGACGCCCCGCGAACTGACCACCCTGGTCGAGAAGAAGATCAAGAAGCGCTTCGAGAGCGTCTCCGGGGTCGGCAAGGTGGAGATGGTCGGCGGCCGCAAGCGCGAGATTCGGGTGGAGCTGGACCCGGCCCGGCTCGACGCCTTGGGGCTCGGGGTCAACGAGGTGGTGGCCGGGATCCGCTCGGAAAACACCAACACCCCGCTGGGCCGGCTGACCAAGGGCGGCGCCGAATACCCGATGCGAATCGACGGCAAACCGGAGCGGGCCGAGCAGTACCAGCAACTGGCGGTGGCCGGCCGCAACGGCCGCCCGATCCCCTTGAGCGAGATCGCCACGGTCTCCGACTCCACCGAGGAACCGCGCAAACTGGCCCTGATCAACGGTCAGCCGGCCATCGGCATGGATATTTACAAACAGTCGGGCGGCAACGAGGTGGCCCTGGTCGATAATGTCAAGAAGACCATGGCCAAGGTCCAGGGCGAATTGCCGCCGGGCGTCAGCCTCTCCATGGTTCGCGACGGCACCATCATGACCCGCGAGTCGCTGGCCGACGTCCAGGAGACCCTGATCATCGGCGGCTTCCTGACCGTGCTGATCGTCTTCTGCTTCATCAACTCCTGGCGCTCGACGGTGATCACCGGCCTGACCCTGCCGATCTCGGTAATCTCGGCCTTCATCGTCATGAACGGGATGGGCATGACTCTGAACGTCATGACCCTGATGGCCCTCTCCTTGGCCATCGGTCTCTTGATCGACGACGCCATCGTGGTCCGCGAAAACATCGTCCGCCATCTCGAACAGGGCAAGGACCACATGGAGGCCGCCCGCTTCGGCACCGCCGAGATCGGCCTGGCGGTCTTCGCCACCTCGATGTCGATCATCGCCGTCTTCATCCCGGTCGCCTTCATGCGCGGCATCGTCGGCCGCTTCTTCTACCAGTTCGGGATCAGTGTCGCCTTTGCGGTGCTGGTCTCGCTCTTCGTCTCCTTCACCCTCGACCCGATGCTCTCCTCGCGCTGGCACGATCCCTCGATCCATATGCAGGGCCGGCGTAAAGGGCTGGCCCGCTGGCTGGAGAAATTCAACAGCTGGTTTGACCGCTCGGCCGATAAATATCGCACCGCCATCGGCTGGGCCCTGGACCACCGCAAGTCCGTGATGGCCATCGCCATTGCCTCCTTCTTTACCGGCATCTGGATCTTCACCACCCTGGAATCCTCCTTTATGGCCATCTACGACAAGGGCGAGTTCCAGGTCTCCTTCAAGACCGCCCCGGACGCCTCCTTTGCCGAGACCGAAAACCGGCTGCAGATGGTCCTCGCCGCCTTGCAAGACATCCCGGAGATCGACCACACTTACGCCACCATCGGCGCCGGCGACAGCGGCACGGTCCGCGACGGCCTGGTCTACCTGAAGCTGAAGGAGAAGGGCGACCGAAAGCGCGACCAGTTTGAACTCCAGCGCGAGGTGCGGGACAAGTTTAACCGGATCGCCGGGATCACCTTCTCCATCGAGGAGGTCGGCCAGGTCGGCGGCTCCATGAAACCGCTCAACGCCGACTTGAAGGGCGATGATCTGACCACCCTGAAAAAGCTGGGCCAGCGCTTGAAGGAAGAGCTCTACAAGGTGCCGGGCATAGTCGATCTGGCCGTCACCCTGGAGCACGACATCCCCGAATACCGGATGCGGGTAGACCGCGAAAAGGCCCTCTCCGCCGGGGTGACCACCAACGATATCGTCGGCTCCCTAAGCCGTCTGGTGGGCGGCGAGGCGATCTCCACCTACGAGGATGAGGATGGCGATGCGGTAGATGTCCGAGTGCGGCTGCCGGAAAGCTTGCGCCAGAACCCCGGCCAGGTCGGCGACCTGAAAGTAGCGGTAAGCGATGGCCATGGCGGGGTCAAGCTGGTGCCGCTGGCCGGGCTGATTACCACCCGGGTGGCGGCCTCGCCCACCGAGATCAACCGCCGCGACCTGGCCCGGCAGGTGACGGTCTCGGCCAATCTGGACCGGCTGCCGATCGGCACCGCCGCCAAGTACGTGGAAGAGGCGGCAACAAAGATCAACATGCCGCCCGGCTACTCGATCAACCTCTCCGGCGAGGCCGAGGACATGGCCGAATCCTTCGGCTACATGGGCGAATCCCTGCTGCTGGCGATCGTCTTCGTCTATCTGATCCTGGCCGCCCAGTTCGAGTCATTCTTTGAGCCGCTGGCCATCATGCTCTCTCTGCCGCTCTCCATCGTCGGCATGGCCGGAATGCTGAAAATCACCGGCGACACGGTCAACATCATGAGCCTGATCGGCCTGATCATGCTGATGGGGCTGGTCACCAAAAACGCTATCCTGCTGGTCGATTACGCCAAGGTCTTGCAACAGCGCGACGGCAAGGAGCGCCGGGCGGCGGTGATCGAGGCCGGCCGCACCCGGCTGCGCCCCATCGTCATGACCACCCTGGCGATGATTTTCGGCATGCTGCCCCTCTTCTTCGCCATCGGCTCCGGGGCCGAGATGCGCGCCCCCATGGCCCGGGCGGTGGTGGGCGGGCTGATTACCTCGTCTCTTTTGACCCTGCTGGTGGTGCCGGTGATGTACACCTACATGGATGATTTTTCGGGTTGGCTGAGAAGGATGTGGGGTGCAAAGAAATGATTGGGAGGCTGTGAAAAATCCCCTCCCCCCTCGCGGGTGGGGTTAGGGTGGGGGGGAAGAGCTATCGCCCAGCCAACCTCCTTTTTCACCCACCCCCCAACCCCCGCCCGTCAAGGGCGGGGGAGTAATCTCACTATCGAGGCTAGCCGTGCCAAAATCGCGTCATCCTTTGCAGGAGCGTGCTGGTGAACTGCGTAAAACGCCCACCGAGGCGGAACGGAGGCTTTGGCAGCATTTAAGAAACCGCCAGGTTGAAGGCATCAAATTCCGCCGGCAACAGCCCCTTGAGGGATATATTGTTGACTTCGTTTCTTTTGACCAACAAATCGTTATCGAACTTGACGGCGGACAGCACGCGGATGCCCCTGAGCGTGATCAGCAACGGGATTCCTGCCTGGCCAGGAATGGCTTCACAGTGCTGCGCTTCTGGAACAATGAAGTCTTTACGAACATGGCTGGAGTCCTTGAGGTCATCAGACGGCGGTGTCTTGCAGAAATCACATCCAACCCAAGCCGCCGCTAGGAGGTATCAAAACTTGCGTAATTCAATCTCCACTCCCCTGCTCATCCTCACCCTGCTGCTACCGCTCACCGCCCAAGCCGCCGAGCCCCGGGTCCTCACCCTGGAACAGGCCCTGGCCATCGCCGGGGAGCGCAACCACGACATTGCCAAGGCCAAGGAATATGGCAGGTTGGCCCAGGGCAAATACCTTGAGGAGCGCTCTGCGGCGCTGCCGACCTTCTCCTTGAACGGCCACATGGCCCGCCAGGAGGACGAGGCCCAGAGCGAGATGGGCATGGGGCTGGTGCCGGAACAGCAGGACAGCCGGGCCTTGTCGGTCGGGGTTTCTCAGGCGCTCTTCACCTGGGGCAAGGTGGGGGCGGCGATCCGGGCCGCCGAAAAGGGCTTCAAGACCGCCGACGAGAAGCTGCGCCAGGCCAGCCAGAACACCGGTCGGGATGTGGCGGTGGCCTTCTACGATATCCTGCTGGCCCGCGAGCAGCGGGAGATCGCGGCCCGCAACCTGTCCCAGAAGGAGCGGCATCTCACCGCCGTGCAGGGCCGCTACGAGGCCGGGGTGGCCACCGATTATGATGTGCTGGCCGCCACGGTGGCGGTGGAAAATAGCCGGCCCGAACTGATCCGCGCTGACAACCAGCTCCGCTCCAGCCGCGACCGGCTGCGCTTCCTGCTGGCCGTCGACGACGAGGTGGATGCGGTCGGCAGTCTGGAAAGCGGGCCGGCAACCATGCCCAGCTACGAAGAGGCCCTGGCCGTGGCCCGCGCCCACCGGCCCGAACTGGCGGAACTCCAGCGCTGGCGGGAGGTCTCCGAGGAGCTGGTGACCATCGCCCGGGCCGACAACAAACCGCGGCTGGATCTCAAAGGCGCCTACGGCTACCAATGGCTGGATGGCGGGGACGCCTCGGCCGACGGCCAGGCCTGGAACCTCGGGGTGTTTCTCTCCTTCCCCTTCTTCGATGGTCTCAAAACCGCCGGCAAGGTGGCCCAGGCCGAAAGCGACCAGCGCAGTCTGACCATCGATGAGGCCAAGATGACCGAGGCCATTGCCCTGGAGATCCGCAACGCCCTGCAGGCGGTAAATGAGGCCGGGGAGATCGTCGCCGCCCTCACCGGTACGGTCGGCCAGGCCGAGCGGTTACTGGCCATGGCCGAAAAAGGCTACAGCCTGGGGGTAAAGATCCGCCTGGACGTTGAAGACGCCCAGTTCAACCTCCTCCAGGCCCAGGGCAATCTGGCCCGGGCCCGCCGGGATTATCTGGCCGCCCGGGTCAATCTCGACCGGGCCATGGGGGTGTTGGGGGAGAAGACTGTAGGCTGAAGAACGAAGGCTGAAGGCTCAATCGGTTTCGGGATCTTCCGGGGGCAGCAACGCCTCGTCAAAGGGCAGGATCCCGATCCTGGTCAGCAATCCTGCCACCCGCTCGACAAACCATTCCTGCTCGGAACTGATCGGCTCATTCCGCAAGGCCTGCTCGAACAGGGCATGCAGACGCGGCAGTTCCAGCCCACCATCAAGCAGGCCGACCTGCTCCGCCTTTGCAAACAGAGACCCGTCGCGTTCCAGCTCGGTCGAGGCATCTCCCGGCCGGTTGACCAGGAGGTACCAGCGCAGTCCCGACAAGAGCGCGTCGTAGAGGGTGACCACCGCCAGCGCCGTCTTGCC
>JAGVGT010000093.1 GCA_020056965.1 Deltaproteobacteria bacterium | reverse complement strand
GATGGGCACGCTACGCTTTGCCCATCCTACTTCTTTATCTCAGGTCGGGCCGGTTCCGGCGTCTTCTCCTTGAGAATCTCCTCCAGCTCCCCGCCCGCCGCCAGCTTTTTCCCGGCTTGGTCGTACCAGGTCAACAACCGGGCGATCCGTTCGCCGGTCAATTCGGGGGTGGAGAAGGCATCCTCGGAGTAGGAGTTCTGGGCCAGGAAGGTGCGGCGGATCCGCTCGGCCGCCTCCAGCAGCAGGTGGTCGCTGTCCTGTAAACCCTCGGCCCCGACGATGGCCGCCACCTCGCGCAACTTCTCCTCGCGCTGTAGCAGCCCCTGACAGTCGCGCCTGAGCTGGCCCCAATCGGGCCGTACCTCCTTTTCGAACCAGCGGCAGAGGTCGGCATCGTACAGGGAAAAGCTCCCGAACCAGTTGATGGCCGGATAATGGCGGCGGTGGGCCAGGGCGCTGTCCAGCATCAGGAAGGCGCCGCTGGTCCGCAGGCAGGCCTGGGTGGCCGGCTCGGTGAAGTCGCCGCCGGGCGGCGAGACCGAGAGGATGATGCTCAGCGACCCAATCTTGCCGCTCAGGGTCTCCACCACCCCGGCCCGGGCGAAGAAACCGGCCAGCCGCGAGGCGAGATAGGTGGGATAGCCCTCCTCGCCGGGCATCTCCTCCAGGGCCGAGGAGATCTCCCGCAAGGCCTCGGCCCAGCGGGAGATGGAGTCGGCCAGCAGCAGCACGTTATAACCCATGTCGCGGTAGTACTCGGCCATGGTCACCGCCGTGTAGATCGAGGCCTCGCGGGCCGCCACCGGCATGTTGGAGGTGTTGGCCACCAGGATGGTCCGGTCCATCAAGCGGTTGCCGGTCCAGGGGTCGGCCAGGTTCCCGAACTCTTCGAGCATCTCGGCCATCTCGTTGCCCCGTTCGCCGCAGCCCACGTAGACCACGATATCGACATCGGCGAACTTGGCGATGGCCTGTTCGAGGATGGTCTTGCCGGTGCCGAAACCGCCGGGCAGGATGGCGGTGCCGCCCTTGGCGAGCGGGAAGAGGAAATCGATGATCCGCTGGCCGGTGATCAGCGGCCGCTCGGCACTGAGCTTGTGCCGGCAGGGCCGGGGGGTGCGGATCGGCGATTCAGAGTAGCCGTACAGGGGGGTGGAGTCGGTGAGGCGGGCCAGAGGTTCGTTGAGGCTGAGCCGCCCGGTCCGGATCGTCTCGATGGTCCCGGCCGTTGTGGCGCTGACCGGGTGGGCGAAAGCCCCCTCGCGGAAAGTGCCGATCACCTCGCCGACCGTGACCTCCTCCCCCGCCGCCTTGCTCGGGGTGAACTCCCACTCGGCCGCCTCGGCCAGAGGCGGCAGCAAGCGCCCGGCCCGGATGAAGGGGCCGTGGTCTTCGGCCAGGGCGGTGAGCGGCCGCTGCAGCCCGTCGTAGATGGAGGTCAGCAGTCCCGGCCCCAGCCGGACCGAGAGCGGCCGTTCCATTGACTCGGCCGGCTCGCCCACCCCCAGGCCGCGGGTGTCTTCATAGACCTGCACCCGGGCCCGGCCGGTGGCCAGCCGCACCACCTCGCCCTGTAGGTGCGACTCCCCCACCAGCACCCGGTCGTAGAGCTTCAGGTCGGGGATATCGACGGTGACGGTGGGTCCGGAGATGCCGACAATCTTGCCTTTCATTAGAGCCTCACCTGATAGCCAATCGCTCTGGCCAACAGCTGCATGGCGTAGTCCGCTGCCGGTGTCGCCAGGCGCTCCGGAGCGGGCAACACGATCAGCAGCCCCGGCCAGTGCTTTTCAAAGTTGTCCAACCATTCCTCGTCGAGATGCTGGCGCAGTCGCTCATCCAAAAAGATCAGGCCGACGGCCGGATTGGCACTGCTCCGGCGCAGGGTTTCGGCGAGCTCGGGCCCGCCGCTCACCACCTGTTCGGCCCCGGCCAGGGTGAAGCCGTAGCGGGCGTCGTCCGGGGTGATGAAGATGACCTTGGCCATCAGAGAATGGTCTCCTCTTTAACCCGCTCCTCGCCCAGGAGCTTTTCCAGGTGGCGCACCCCGCAGTCGCGGGCGGCCAGCTGACAGGTCCAGAGATAGTCCAGCAGCCGTTCCAGCCGGTCACCACTTCGCCCCCTTTGTCGCCATTCCCCGGCCAGTTCGCTGAGCAACCACCGGTCGAGGGTGGCAGGTTCGTTTGTCGTCTCGGGGTGGCGGTCGGCCAGGGCGCGACGGAGACGACTGATCCGGCGCGACTGCGCGCGGCCGGGAACTTCCCGCTGCCACCGTTCCGCCTTGACTCGTCGCAACAACTCTTGTCGGTCGGCCAGCCGGTCGAGGAAAGCGCGGACCGGACCGGCCGGATGCTCCCGGCGGGCGGCGGCCAGCAGTCCGCCGGCCAGGGCTTGTTCCAGGCTGGCCCAGCCCTGCTCAGCCCAAACTTGGGTCAGCCCGGCCAGGCCAGGATCGAAGCCGGCCAGGTAGGCACCCAACTCCCGCACTGTTTCCGGGAAAGGTGCTTCCCGGGCCAGAATTTTTCGGAGGGGCAAGGCCAAGCGGCTATGGCGCAGACTTGCCGCCACCCCCGGCCGGTCTCGGGCCTCGCTGAAACGCAGGGCGGCCAGGAGGCGCGGCAGTTCGAAAAAAAGCAGGGCCGGGGCCAGTTCGCGACGCAGTTGCGGCTCCAACTGGCGGTGCAGCCAGTCCAATTCCCGGTCCAGCTCCCGCTGCGAATCCTCCCCGCTACCGGCCGGGCAGGAGGTGCGCCAGAGCGTCCGGCGCCGGGGAAGGCGGGCCAGCAGGTAATCGGTCGGATAACCGGCCCGCCGGTTTTTCAATAACAGGTCAGCCAGTAACACCATCCTATCTCAACCCCCGCAGCAGTTCCGGAATCAGTTGGAACCAGGCCCGCTCCAGCCTGGTGTTCAGAGTGTTGTCGATGGTCACGCTCCCCTCCCGACTGGTTACCGCCAGCCCGCCCGACACCTCTGGGTCTGGCACAAGCTCTGCCGCCGGGAAGAGCTGGCCGGCGCTGACCAGATCTTCCGGGTTGACCCGGACCCACCCCCAGCTTCCCGGGGGCAGTTCGGCCGCCAATCCGGCCAGCAGAGTGGCCCGGTCGCCGGACCAAGCCCCACCGAGCAGACTTCGGGCCAATCCGTACAGGCGGTCACTCAACTCCCGTTCGGCCCGGGTGATGATTTCCCCGGCCCGGCGTCGGGCGGCCATGGTCCGGCGCCGGTGCAGGCTTTGCCTGGCCTCTCGCCCGGTCAGGTCGTAGTTGTGGCGTTCGGCGCTCACCCGGGCGACCGCTTCGGCCCGGAACCGCTCCACTTCATCCCGCGCCTCCTGCCAGAGCGTGGCGATTCGTTGCTCACCCTTGGCCCGGAGGTCGTTGATCAGAACCTCGCGGCTCATCGCTACATCAAGAGGATCATGGCGGCCACCACGAAACCCAGGATGACCATGGTCTCCGGGATGGCCAGCATAATGATCACCGTGGCCGTCAGTTCCGGTTTCTCGGCCAGGGTGCCGGCCCCGGCCGCGCCGATCCGCGACTGCGCCCAGCCGGTGGCCAGGGCGCTTAGCCCGATGGCTAGTGCCGCCGCGAAGCCGAGCAGAACCTTTTCCATACCGATTACGCCTTCCATGCTTTTCCTCCTGGTTCGATTGTCTGGTCTGTTCCATCAATCCCGCGCCCCGGCGCTGCGCCGGACGGGGTGGGATTGGTGCGGGCCAGCGGCCGGTATACCCGCCCGCCCCCGGTCATGATCTTGCTGAAAAATTCCACGTAATGGAGTCTTAAGGCGTGCACGGTCGGGGCGAAGATGCCCAGGACGATGTTGAAGCCGTGCAACAGGATGGCCGCGAACACCCCCAGCCAGACGCTGCCGATCATGCCCACCATACTGTTGGCAACATGGGCCAGAAGGACCGAGGTCAGGCCGATGGCCATGATCCTGGCGTAGGAGACGATGTTGCCGAAATGTTTCAACATCTCCAGCGGGGCCAGAAGCCCGCCGGTGATCAGCAGGAGCGGCATCGCCCCCAGAAGCACGAAAATTCCCGGCTTTTTCAGCTGGCCAAAGGTTGGATTAATGGCGGCGACGATCGACAAGGTCACGGCCAGAACCATGACGATGGAGATCAGTTTGAACCAACCTTCCTTTTTCTCACCGTAGCGGAAGGAGGTTATGGCGCCCAGCCCCAGTCCCAGGAGGATGTGGACCAAGCCCATGGCCAGGGCGAAGTAAAACATCGGCAGCATGGCGGTGTGGCGGTCCAGGAGGATGGGTTTCAGTCCCAGGTACTTTTTACCCAGAACACCGAAGGCCTCGCCGAAGAGCAGACCGAAGGCCATGGTGTAGACCGCCGCCACCCCGAAGATCTTCCCGACATCGCGGAGCATCAGGTTGCGGGCTCGCAGGACCAGGGCCAGGGCGGTGAGCAGCAGGAGCAGGCCGTAGCCCAGGTCGCCGAGCATCATCCCGAAAAAAAGCGGGAAGAAGATGCCGATGATCGGGGTGAGATCGAAGGAGCGGTAGCCGGGCATCGGCAACAGGCGGGTCAGCAGTTCGAAGGGCTGGAAGTAGCCCCGGTTGTAAAGCTGGGTGGGGACCCGCTCCAACTCCTCCTGTTGGATCGCCTTTTCCTCCACCAGGACCCGGCCGGAGAATTGCCCGGCCACCCGCTCCCGCAGCCTTTCCAGCTGGTCCGCCGGCAGCCAGCCGGAGACCACGAAGCACATCTCGGTTTCGTAGATGGCTGCGGTGGCCTGGAGCAGGGCCAGCTGTTCTTCCAGCCAGGCCAGGACCAGCCGGTAGATGCCGAGCCAGCGGTGGGCGAAGAGGTGGAGCTGGTTATCCAGCCGGCTGATTTCTGCGGCGTGCTCGGTCAGGAGGCGGCTACAGGTGGTAACCTGTTCGGGGAAAGGCAGCTCGGCCAGGCGGGCCGGCAGGGCATAGTCGTAAACCTGCTGGCCTTGCAGGGCCGCCCGGATTTTTTCGACGAATTCCTTCTCGGTGGTGAGCACCCCCACCAGCTGGCCGGAGGCGGTGCGGGCGGTCTGCAGTTCGAAGCGGCCGCCGGTCGCCTTGAGGCCCAGTTGCTCCAGACCGGCCAGGGCCCGTTCGTCCCTGATCTCGACGCCGATATGGTCCAGGGTAGAGGTGGCCGACGGGTCGGGCAGCAGTTCGGAGATGGCGGCCAGGAATTCCCGGTAGTGGCTGAGCTCGCGGCTCTCTCGGCCCAGAAGCTCCAGACGTTGGCTGCGTTCCCGGGCCTGGTCAAGATGGGTATCGATCACCGCGATCAGCGAGTGGTGGACTTTGTCCGGGTTTAGCCAGGGTTCCCGGGATGATTCCGGGGGCAGCAAGGTCAGCAGCTGGACGATCTTGTCGCGCAGTTCCTGGTGATAGACCCGGTTGGTCAGGGTTTCCCGATCCAGATGCAAGGTCTGGAGTTCTTCATCGATCCGGCCCGCTTCGAGGCGGCCGGGTGGTTCGGCATCCAGCTGGAGTACCCCCAGCCTCCGAACCAGGCCGAGCAGTTCCATGAGATCAGCCTTGGGGCCGATCACCGCCACCTTGGTCATGGTGACGATCATGGGCGCTCCGGCAACAAACGCTGCAAATGCCCGCTCACCTGGACCTGCAAGCTTTCTTCGGGGAGGTTTTGCAGACGAGCCGCATAGGCCTCGGCCCGGGGAATCAGTTCTCCCCCTTCGTCGCCGGCCTCGGCTTCGGCGGCGGTGATCTGTTGCCGGCATTGGTGCCGGGCCTCAGCCAGTTCCGCCTCGGTGGCCCGGGCGATGGTGTCGCGCTCTGCGGCCAGCCACTGTGCCGCCTGGCGCTGTTCCTCGGCCAGACGGGCCTGGATTTCATGTTCCACCGCGACTATTTCTTCCAGGGTGTGATTAGTCATCGCTCCTCCCCCGACCGGTGTGACTTGTGGATTTCGAGCCGGCCTATGTCCCCATTATGGAGGAGTTCTTAGATAAATCTAAAGGAATATTTGCCGGGCGCCGGGAGAACCGGGAGTCCGACGGCTGTCCGCTCATTTGGGGTCGGTGGCGAGCAGCAATTTCCGGGCGCCCTGACGACCGGCCAGGTCCATGATCCTGACCACCCGGTCGTAGACCACCCGCCGGTCCGCCCTGACCAGGACCCCCCGCTGGGGCGCGGACCTTAGCCGAACCGCCAGTTCGATGGCCAACTCCTCTTCGGAAATCGGGGCATCGTTGAAATAGCAACTGCCCTGGCGATCGATGGTGACCACCAGATGGTCCTGATCGTCGGCCGGTGTGCCGGTGACCTCGGGCAGGCTGACGTCGAGCGAATCCTGCTCGACAAAGGTGCTGGTCAGCAGGAAATAGATCAGGAGCAGGAAGACGATATCGATCAGCGAGGTCAGGGGGATATTGATGGTGGACAGGTCTGGTCGGCGCAGGCGGAACATGGCGGTTAGCCCCGGTTTTTAGGGGCCGGCCAGGCGCGCAGCACGGCGACGGCGGTTTCTTCGAGATCGGTCCGGAGAGCGCGGAGACGGCCCTGAAGATGATTATGAAAGAGGATCAGGGGAATGGCGACGATCAGCCCGAAGGCGGTGGTCAGCATCGCCTCCCAGATGCCGCCCGCCAGGACGGCCGCATTTACCCGCCCGCCCCGCTCCTCGATGGCGGCAAAGGCCCTGATCATGCCCGTCACCGTGCCCAGCAGTCCCAGCATCGGCGCGATATTGCCCATGAGGGCCAAGGTGTTGAAGCCGCTGGCGAGGCGGGCCATTTCCCGCTCGACGCCGGTGCTCAAGACTACTTCCAGGGTTTCCCGGTCCCGGATCTCGCTGGCCAGGATGGTGACCAGCAGTCTATCGGGGGCCGGGAGTCCGGGGCTTTTCGGGTTTTGGCCCTGGGCGGCCAGAGTGCGGGCCTCGCTCACCTTGTTCTCGGCAAGCAAGCGAAGCAGGCGGTGGTGGCCGAAACCCTTATTGCCTCTGGCCGCCCGGAAGACCAGGAGCCGCTGGAAATAAATAAACCAGCCGGTCAGGGAGCAGAACAGAATCGGCCCCATCAGGAAGCCGCCCTTTGCAAAGAGAGTAAGCATAAAGCCTCATCGTTGGCCGGATCCGGAGATGATCCCGGAGTTGCGGAAGCCTTCTGCCTTGAGCGTAGAATAAAAGGGGTGGTGATGTCAAAGTGGCGCGTTATTTATCGGCCGGGGAAGAATTGCCGGCCCCGGTTTGACTGGGTGCCCGGCGCCTCGCTATAATCACCTCAATAAAAACCCGGAGGTGGATGATGCTCAATCGACGCGACTTTGTGGCCGGCTCGGCCGGCGGCCTGCTGGTCTTGGCGGCCGGTGAAATGGAGATAGGGCTGGCGGCCGGCGGGACCAGGAGCGGCCCGGCCCGGGTGGCCCTGGTTCAAAACCCGGACCGCTTCATGGCGATCCCGGCGGCCCTCGATTTATTGGGGTTCAACCCGGTTAAGGGCAAAAAGGTGCTGCTCAAGCCTAATTTCAACACCGCCGACCCCTTCCCGGCCGCGACCCACAACGACACCCTCCGGGCTTATGCCCGCAAACTCAAAGGGCTGGGCGCGGTCGAAATCACCATCGGCGAACGTTGCGGCCCCCCCGAGACCGCCGAGGTCCTGCGGGAAAAGGGCATCGCTCAGCTCTGCCGGGAAGAGGGGCTGGGGCTGATCAATTTCGAAGAACTACCCGAGGCGGATTGGGTGCGGGTTCGCCCGGCCGGCAGCCACTGGCGCGACGGCTTCGAGATGGCCCGGCCGGTGCTGGCGGCCGAATGCGTGGTCACCACCTGCTGTCTCAAGACCCACGGCTACGGCGGGGTCTTCACCATGTCGCTGAAACTGGCGGTGGGTATGACCCGCAAGCGTAATATGGTCGAGCTGCACAGTTCGGTGTTCAGCATGCGCAAGATGATCGCCGAGATCAACCAGGCCTATGCGCCTGGGCTGATCGTCATGGACGGCCTGGAGGTCTTTACCGACGGCGGCCCGGCCCACGGTACCCTGAAAAAGCCGGGGGTAATCCTGGCCGCCACCGACCGGGTGGCCATGGACGCGGTGGGGTTGGCGATCCTCAAGCAAATGGGCAGCAACCACAAGATCATGGCGACCCCGATCTTCGAGCAAGAGCAGATCGCCCGGGCGGTAGAGCTGGGGCTGGGGGTAAGTTCACCTAAAGATATCGAGATCGTCAGCGGCGATGATACGAGCCAAGCTTATGGCGACAAACTACGGGAAATTTTGAGAAGCGAGGGGGGGTAGGCCCCTTGCAGTTCCATAGGTATATCGGTCCTATTACACCTCAACCTCTCACTGCCGAAACCAGCATCAACACCCCCATGCCTAAAAGGGCAAACAGCACCAGCTTCAGGTAGCTCTCGGTGCGGAAGCGCCCGTAGAGGAGCGAGCCGGACCAGACCCCGACCAGGGCGGCCGGGCCGGTCCAGGCAAAGAGACGGATCACCTCGGGGGTGATGATGCCGCCGGCCAGATGGGCGACGACCGTGAAGATGCCGCCCAGAAAGAAGTAGATGGAGAGGGTCGCCTTGATCTCGTGCTTGTTCCAGCCGGTCAGGGTGGCATAGATGATCGAGGGTGGCCCGCCGGCGCTGAAGGCGGCGCTGATCGCCCCGGAGGCGAAACCGGCCGGGACGCCCCAGATCCGGCGTAAGCGGACCGGGTGGGGATGGGCCAGCAGCCGGTAGAGGGCAAAGACCACCAGCATCACGCCCAGGGTCAGCAGGAAGAGCGGCTGGCTGGTCTTCTTCAGGAATACCACCCCGACCCACACCCCGGGCAGGAAGCCGGCCAGGAGCGGATTGATCTTGTGCCAGTCCAGATGGCCGCGCAGCTGCAGGGAGAGAAAGGCGCTGATCAACAGGCCGTGCAGGACCGAGAGCGGTACCGCCGTCCGGATGTCCAGGCAGAAGACCAGGAGCGGCAGCGAGACCAGGGCCGAGCCGAAGCCGGTCAGCCCCTGGGTGAAGGCGCCGGCGGCCAGGATCAGCATGATAACCAGATATTGTTCGGGCATATTGGGTAATCCTGACCGACGCCTACTCCATGCTGCCGAACCAGCCCCGCCGTTCCATCCACTTGGCCAGTTCCAGCACCGGTGAGACGGTCAGCGACAGCCCGACGATCACCGTCCAGTCCGTCAGGGTCAGGCTGAAGGTGCCGAAGGGCTTTTGCAACGCCGGGAGATACACGACCAGGAGCAATAATGCCAGTTCCCAGAAAATGGCCAGGTTCAGCCACTTGTTGGCAAACGGGCGGTTCAGAACCGAGAGTCGGTCCGAGCGGAAATTATAGGCCTTGAAAAACTGGATCAGGACCAGGGAGACAAAGGTCATGGTCATGGCTTCCTCAATGCACCGGCCGGAACCCCGCGCCCAGACGAAGAGGCCCAGATTTACCGCGGTCGACCAGGCGCCACCCACCGTCATCAAGGTGATGACCGGGCGGGTGAAGATCCCGGATCGCGGATCCCGCGGCTTGCGGAGCATCAGGTCGGCTTCGGGCGGATCCACGGCCAGGGCCAGGGCCGGCAACCCATCGGTGGCCAGGTTGACATAGAGAATCTGTACCGCGCTTAAGGGCAGCGGCAGGCCGGAGAGCGCCGCCCCGGCCATCAGACCGATCTCGCCGATGTTGGAGGAGAGCAGGAACATCAGGTACTTCTTGATGTTCCCGAAGATGCCGCGACCTTCCTCAACCGCCGCGACGATGGAGGCGAAATTGTCGTCGGTCAGGGTCATGGCCGAGGCCTCCTTCGCCACATCGGTGCCGGTGATGCCCATGGCGATGCCGATATCGGCCTTCTTGAGCGAGGGCGCGTCATTGACCCCATCACCGGTCATCGCCACCACATGGCCTTTTTTCTGCAAGGCGGTCACCACCCGCAGCTTATGGGCGGGAGAGACCCGGGCGTAGACCTCGATCTCCTCAACCGCCAGGTCAAACTCCTCGTCGCTCATGGCCTCCAGTTCCGCCCCGGTGACCACCCGGCCTTGCTTGAGCACCCCGAGTTCCCGGGCCACGGCCTGGGCGGTGATCGGGTGGTCGCCGGTGATCATCACCACGCGAATGCCGGCCTCTTCGCAGGTCTTGATCGAGGCTTGGGCCTCGGCACGCGGCGGATCGAGCAGGCCGACCAGGCCGAGAAAGGTCATCTCCTGTTCACCATTCTGCGGCGTGGCCGCCGCGCGCTCCGCCACGGCGATGACCCGGAAGGCTTCGCCCGCCATGGCCTGGGCCTGGGCCAGAATCGTCTGCCCGGCTGCGGCATCGAGAGGGGCAATCCCCTTGGCAGTCAGCCGGTTGGTGCAGGAAGTGAGAATAACCTCCGGCGCCCCCTTGGCATAGGCGGTGACGCCGGCGGGGGTATCGTGCAGGGTGGTCATGCGCTTGGCTTCGGAAGAGAAGGGGATCTCGCTGACTCGCGGGAATTTCTGGTCCAGGTCGCTCTTAGCCAGGCCAGCCTTGGCGGCCGCCACAATCAGGGCGCCCTCGGTGGGGTCGCCTTTGATCTGCCAACTCCCGCTGTCGCCGTTGACGAGATAGGCATCGGAGGCGAGGGCGCCGGCGGTAAGCAGCCGGAGCAGCGGTTCCGAGGGGGTGACGACCGTGCCGTTCAGCGAGAATTTCCCCTTGGGCTCGTATCCCGAGCCGGACACCTCGATCGCTTCCTCGGCCACGTACAGTCGGCGGGCGGTCATCTCGTCGCGGGTCAGTGTGCCGGTCTTGTCGGAACAGATGACCGAGGTGCTGCCGAGGGTCTCGATTGCCGCCAACCGCCGCATCAGCGCGTTCCGCCTGACCAGCCGTTTAACCCCGATGGCCAGCGAGATCGTCACCACCGCCGGCAGCGCCTCCGGCACCACGGCGACCGCCAGGGCGATCCCGAAGATCAGCATCTCGATGAAGGGCTGGCCCCGGTACAGTCCGAGGGCGACAATGACGGCCACCACCACAAAGGCGGCCTTGGCCAGGGAATGGCCCAGTTTGTCGAGGTTAACCTGGAGCGGCGTCTTGCCGGTTTCGACCGTTTCCAACATCCGGGCGATCTTGCCGAACTCGGTGGCCATGCCGGTGGCGACCACTGCGGCTCGCCCGCGGCCATAGCTGGCGGTGGTTCCGGCGTAGACCATGTTCCGGCGGTCACCCAGCGCCAGTTCCGCCTCAGGCAAGGGTTCAACCTGCTTTTCCACCGGCAGCGATTCCCCGGTCAGCGAGGCCTCCTGCATCTGGAGATTAACGGCCTCGATCAAGCGGGCATCGCCGGGCGCCCGGTTGCCCGCCCGCAGGATGATGATATCACCGGGAACGATATCGCGGGCAGGCACCTCGCTCTCCAGGCCGTCACGGAGGACCGTCGCCGTCGGGGCGGCCATCCGTTTGAGGGCCTCGATGGCGCGCTCGGCCCGGTATTCCTGGACAAAACCCAGGACGACCGCAAAGAGCACGATGACCGTGATGGCCAGGGCCTCGACGCCGTGCCCGAGGATGGCGGAAAGCCCGGTCGCCACCAGCAGGATGATGATCAGGACGTTCTTGAACTGTTCGGCCAGAATGGTCCAGGGCGAGACGGGACGGACGGCCCGCAACTCGTTGGGGCCGTGCTGGAGCAGCCGCTCTGCTGCCGCGCCGGAGGTCAATCCACCACTGGGGGTTTGCAGTTCTGTAAGGGTATCCTGGATATCTCGTTGATGAAATTGCACGCTAATTTCCTCTAAATAATCTTCGAAGACCTGCAAAATTATGGCCCGCTGAACCAATTCCACGAAAGATTCTAGGTCATGGGCGGGATTAAAGCAACGTCCGGTTGGTTTCATGGTTTGTCATACTGGGGATTATTATTCGAAATGTGGCTACAGTCTCGGGACCCTTGATCGCAGCCGGTTTTAAGAACCTGGTTCTCGTTGAAGGTGAAGTGAGGCAAAGGGTCGGCCGCTTATCGAGGTTGGGGATGTTATGGATCACGCTATTCCTTGACAAAATGGCGAATAGCGGGTGAACCATTTGAACAAAATGTGGTTAAGGTTTTCGCGATCAGCTGGCCGGACAAATGGCAACTTCTGTTAATATACAAACGGGTCATCCCCGCCGGAGATCTGGGTTGGTTATGGTCATCCGCGGATTGTCGATTCTCCTGGGATTCCTGCTTTTTTGGGGGTCGGCCGCTACGGCTTCGCCCCTGCTTCTGGCCGATTCCCGCGAATACACCCTGGCCGGTCATCTGGAGATACTGAGCGATCCCGCCGGCGTTCTTTCTCTGACCGAGGTGATCGGTCCGGCTGCCTCCGGCTTCCGGCCGCTGTCCGGTTTCCCGGGCCTCGGCTATGGCGGCCAGACGGTCTGGCTGCGCTTCACCTTTGCCCGCACCGCCGCCTATCACGATGAGTGCTACCTGCGGCTCGGCCCCGCCTATCTCGATAATCTCACCGTTTATGTCCAAGAGGGCGCCAGCCCCGATGCCAGCGAAGCATATCGCGAATACCGGCTGGGCGACCACCAGCCGGCGAGCAACCGACCGGTCCGCCATCCGTTGTTTGTGGTGCCGATTCAGCTCCCCACCCCCGGTGCGCATACCGTCTATCTTCGCCTCAACACGACCAGCGCCATCGAGCTGTTCGGCTCGATCCTGCCCCCCGCCGAAATGGTCTCCTTCATCGACACCAACATCCTCTACAACGGGGGCTACCTGGGGGTCACCCTGGCCATTGTCCTGGTCAACCTGATCTACTTTCTGCGGGTCCGGGACCCGGTGATCGGCTATTACGTCCTCTACATCACCGCCTTGTTCGTCAACTATCTGGGGGTCGAGGGGTTGATCGTCCTGCTCTGGCCGGGCCAGGCGCATCTGCTCGCCGATTATCTGGTCGCCGGCGGCTCTGGTGGCGCTTACATCTCCTTTGCCCTGTTCGGCATGCATCTTTTCAATACCGGCCGGGAACGCTCCTGGGCCCATCGCTATTTCCAGTATGTCATTCTGGTCGGGCTGCTGGTAATCCTGGCGGTGCCGCTCGGCTGGTACAGCCGGGTGGCCGGGTTCGTGATGCTCAACGGCCTGATCCTGGTTATAGTGATGACCGGTTTGAGCATCCGGCTGGTGCGGCGCGGCGAGTTGGGGGGGAAGATCTATCTGCTGGCCTTCTCGTTCAGCAACCTTGGTTTTGCCGTCACCTTTCTGCGGCTGTTGACGGTGCTGCCGGTCAACGCCCTGACCAGCCACGCCTATCAGACCGGCACGGTGCTGAACATGGTGCTGATCAGTCTGGCCATGACCGAACGTTTGCACGCCGCCCAAAAACAGGCGGTGACCGCCTCCCTGGGCGCCGAGGCCCGGGCCGTCAAGCTGGCGGCGGAGATGACCGTCGAGTTGTGGCGGAAACAGCAGGAACTGGAGGCGGCCCTGCAAACCGAACAGGAGTTGGTGCAACGGCGGACCCGCTTCCTGGAGATGATTACCCATGAGTATCGGACCCCCTTGGCGGTAATTCGCACCAATCTCGATATCCTCGAAGAGCGCGGCGGCGCGGCGGCCGACACGCTCCGCCCCTATCTGGACAAAATGCGCCGGGGTGTGGTCAGATTAGTCGAGGTCATGGAGGTGGCGCTGGCGCGGGTCCGTCAGGATGAGCAGCTTACGGGATCGAAGTTTTCCGCCCTGCGGCTGGCCCCGCTGCTCCGGGAGGTTCTGGCGGAGACCCGAGGGTTGCGCCCGGAACGGACGATTGACGCGGAGATCGCCGACGAGGCCTGGCAGATCTGCGGCGACGCGCAACTGCTCAAGACCGCAATCTTGAACCTGCTCGACAATGCCATTAAGTATTCCCCCCCGGACCAGCCGATCCGGGTGAGTCTGACCGGCGAGTCCGTGGCGGCGGTGATTCGAATCCGGGACCAGGGGCAGGGCATCCCGGCGGCGGAAATGGCGAAAGTTTTCGACAAATACTACCGGGGCTCGCGCAGTTCCGGCAGCAGCGGGGCCGGGATCGGGCTGTATCTGGTCCGCCGGATCATCGAACAGCACCATGGTTCCGTTGACCTGACCAGCGAGGCAACGGGTGGGATCACGGCCAAGGTGGTGTTGCCGTTAATGAAAGAGGGGGAGACGTGTCGATGAACCAGAAAACCAGGGTCATTCTGGTCGAGGACGACCAAGATCTGCGGGAAAGCCTGGTCGAGTACCTCAACCTGGCCGACCATCTGGTCGAAGGGGTCGGCTCCGGCCTGGAGTTTTACCGCAATCTGGCCCTGCACACCTACGACATCGCCGTGGTTGATCTGGGACTACCCGATCAGGACGGCTTTGTCTTGATCGAATATGCCCGAAAGAACAGTGAAATGGGCCTGATCATTCTGACCGCCCGGGATACGGTGGATGACCGGGTCAACGGCTACGGCGCCGGAGCTGATATCTATTTACTGAAGCCGGTTGACGGCCGGGAACTGGCGGCGGCCATCGCCAGTTTGGCCACCCGCCGCCGGGAGAGTTCGGTGGGGCCGGACTCTTCGCCAGCCGCCTGTTGGCAGCTGGACCTCGGGGCCTGGACCCTGGCGGCGCCGACCGGTGAGACCACGACCCTGACCGGCAAGGAAATGCAATTCATGGCGCAACTGGCCGAATGCCCCGGGCAGCCGGCGCCCCGTGAAAACCTGCTCCTCTGTCTCTATGCCAGCCGGGAGGAGGCAGCCGGGCGGGCCTTGGAATCATTGGTGCGGCGACTTCGCGCCAAAATAACCGAGGCGACCGGGGTTGCTTCCCCCATCAAAACCTCTCATACGGTAGGCTACGTTTTTGCTGCGGATTTGCTGGTGAGATAGCCAGTATTTCCTCTCCCATTCAGGTTTTTCCACTCAAGGCTGGGTCGGCAGGCGATTCGGCCATTCCGGGAAAATTGTCGTTTTTAGTCAGAAATGGTCAGAACAGGTAGGTTGCCTCCCTCGCCAGGGGTGGGTATGTATCAGGATACGGGGGAGTGTCAATAGTCTCAGCGGAAATCTTGATTGTTCCCGGCGTGGTGGTCGAATTCCAGCGTGGGTGAGTTCCTGGGCGGATTATTTTCAGGAGGTGGTCGTGTTGATCAAGCCCACTAAATCAGCGTGGTTATTCGCGAGCCTGGGAAAATCTCAAAATGAATTCCCGTTTTTCTCTCTATTAAAACAAAAGGTTGCCTTAGCGGGAGCTATATTGCCTGAGCAATACATTCCTTCTTAGGAATTGTTATAAACTCTTGTAACTCTGGGCGGGGTGGGGTATTTCCCTATTCGGGATGATGAATAACCCCCATAAAAAGGGTTGATAAGAGGAACGATTTGTGTAATTATAACCAGGACAGTTTCTGTCTTGTTTAAAGGCCGGTTGGGGGAAAAGTTAGTAACCAAAGGTCCGGCATTACCAGTCAGCAATAAGTAAAAAGCCCTACGAGGGCAATGATCGCCAGGTCGCCAGGGTAATTTTGTGACAGTCCTTGGGCCGTGGTTTAGTGCGTTAAAAGGGGGGCTCAATTGCGTGAACTCAGAACCGGTACGGCTACGCCTGGTTTTTTTCGACCTCAGCTCGGCCGTGCAAAGCGTTGAGTGACTCATGCGATTAGCTGCGAAACCAATGGTAACCAAGCAATTCCTCACGAACAGCCCGCAATCCGGCTTTGCGGCCGCCGGCTGTTCACCTATGGCGACCGGCTGGGGGATGCTGCCACTATGCTTAAGCCTGCTGCTCTCGTTTTTTTGCGGGGGCACCGCCTCGGCCCACAGCGTCGCCCAGGTCCAGACCACCAAATTCTTTGCCCCAGAAACGGTCCAGATGCTCAAGGATCGTGCCGCCGCCGGTCACCCCGGCTTACAGGTCGGGGATACGATTAACTACATCGTCCAATTCACCCCGGTGGAAAATGCCGCTAACTCCCCTTCCGGGCTATCAAACTTTGGGGTCAACGGTTATGTGACCGACTACATCCCTTCCGGCACCGAGGTCATCGGGGCCTGGATCGCCACCAGGAGCGGCAGCGACTACATCGCCATTCCACCCAGCCCACCCGGCGGCATCGATACCGGCTGGGGCGGCCGCGGCCAAATTACCTACCGCGCCCCCTTTAACACCAGTTCCTATGATCCGACCGGCCGGTGTGCCTCCAGTCCCGGCGCCCCGACCACGGTTACACGGACGACAAGCGGCAACTGGACGGCGCCGGCGGGGGTCACCTCGGCAACGGTGGAGGCCTGGGGCGGTGGCGGGGCTGGAGGCGGGGCCACCACCGATGCGGGGGCAAGCTTTACCACCGCCGGAAACACGACTTGGACACCACCGGTCGGGGTCACCTCGGTCGATGTTGAGGTTTGGGGGGGTGGCGGAGCCGGCGGCGGCATGAATCAAGGTTCGGATGGCGGCGGCGGCGGTGGCGGCGGGGCCTATTCCAGGAAAGTAAGCATACCGGTCAGCTTCGGTACTAACTATACGGTTTCGGTCGGCGGTGGTGGCGGTGCAGTGGCGGGCGGCGCTGGCGGCACTGGCGGCGACTCTTATTTCATCAACGCCACCACGGTCATGGCCAAGGGTGGTGCTGGTGGCGTGCCATCCACGGGTGTTCCGCCGGCGGGCGGCTTGGGTGGAGTAGCGGCCAGCGGGTTTGGCGACACCAAATACTCCGGTGGCGACGGTGGTCGAGGTCGCGATAATGGCACGGGGCGTGGCGCTCCCGGCGGCTCTTCGGCCGGGACAGGGAGCGACGGCACCAGCGGTCCTGACCCCTATTCCACTACGACCACGACTAACGCACAACCACCACCGGTGGGTGGCGGCATTGGTGGTGATGGTGGTGACGGCAACGGTGTTGCCGGTTTTGCCCCGGTTTCAGATAATGGCGGCGGCGGTGGCGGCGCGGCCGAAGGAACCAATATCTCCGGAGGCAACGGCGCTCCCGGCAAGGTAGTCATCCATTATTTTCCTGCCATCAAGGGTGGCGGCGGCGCCGGCGGGCAATATGCGATAAAGACGGTGAGCCTTATCCCGGGTAACAACTACGCTGTACAGATTGGCGCCGGCGGCACCGGTTCGACCGGCACCGGCACTGCTGGCGGTGATACGACTTTTGACACCAACGTTGTGGTGGCAAAGGGGGGGGCCGGCGGGCAGTCCTACGGAAGCGGCGCAGTTGCCGGAGCTGGTTCTTCCTCGAACGGTATCGGTGACACCATTTATGCCGGCGGCAGCGGCT
>JAGVGT010000025.1 GCA_020056965.1 Deltaproteobacteria bacterium | reverse complement strand
CCACCACCGCCCGGGTGAAGAGTCCGGTCTGGCCGGAGGTGCCGATCAGCACCGTTGCCCCGGTCCGGCGGACCACGTTGAGCAGGCGGCCGTCCTCTTCGGTGTGCAGCCAGTCCAGTGCTTCGGGTTCCCGGGCGAAGTGGTCCTTGTAAGGCTCGTGGTTTCTGGTTCTTACCACCAGCCCCTGGTGGTCCAGGGTGTAGATGCGGCTACGGGCCTCGCTCTCGGACAATCCGGCTTCCTTTAGGCCCAGGCAGAGTTGTTCGGCCACGCCAACCCCGCCCGCCCCGGCCCCGTTGACCACAAAGACCTGGTCGGCAAACTTTTCCTCCTTGCTCCGCATGGCGACCAGCACCCCGGCCATGACCACCGCCCCGGTCCCCTGAATGTCGTCGTTGAAGGAGATCAGGTCGTGCAGGTAGCTGTCGCGAATGGCGAAGGCGTTCTGCTTGGAGAAATCCTCCCACTGACAGATCGCGTTGGGAAAGACCTGGCGGAAGGCGCGAGCGAAGCGTTGGACGAAATCCAGGTAGGCCGGACCGGTCAGCCTCGCATGCCGCCAGCCCAGATAGGAGGGGTCCTCCAAAAGTCCTTGGTTGTCGGTGCCGACATCCAGGGAGATCGGCAGGCAATGCCAGGGGGCGATGCCGGCCCCCTGGGTGTAGAGCATCAGTTTGCCCAGACAGATGGCAATGCCGCCGGCCCCCTGGTCGCCGATCCCGAGGATGCCCTGGTTGTCGGTGACCACCGCCACCCGGATGTCGCGGTGCAGGTAGTGGCGGAGTATCTCCTCGGCGTGCTCGATATTGCCGGGATAGAAGTGCAGGCCGTTGGCGGTGCGGAACATTGAGGAGTAGTTCTGGCAGGCCAGCCCCACGGTGGGGGTGTAGATGATCCGCATGTACTTCTCGATATCGCTGGCAATCAGGGCGTGGGCCAGGGTGGCGTTGCGGTCGAAGAGCGAGCGGATGTATATGAATTTGTCGAGGTCGCTGGTCTTGGCCGCCACCTGGCGGGCCGCATCCTCCACCTGCCCGGCCAGGGGACGTACCGCCGGCGGCAGGCTGCCCAGTAGGCCCAAGGCCAGTCGCTCCGGATTGGTGAAGGCGGTGCCCTTGTTGATGAAGTTGTGGTTGAGAACCTGGCTGCCCCGGCCGTAGACCAGGATTTCCGAGGTGCGGCCATATTGGTCGTAGCGCAGTCCGTAGCTGGTATGAGACATTTCCTCTGACTCCCGCTGGTCGCCGGTTGGCGGGCCTGCTTTTTAGGGGGCTGGTGATGATTAGTTGTCGCCGCCCCTGCCCAATTATGTTTACTTACCGGCGAGGCAAGTGCAAATTATATCTGTGAATCATTTCCATCGACCGCTACCGGATTTTTATCCCTGCCAACCATGATGAACTCGCAAAAAGTCTGGGGAAGGCTTTTAATCGTCCTTCCGGCGGAAGCCGGAATCCAGATTCCCCACTGGTTACGAGAGCGCTGGACCCCGGCCTTCGCCGGGGTGACGACTTTTTGCGAGTCCATCAACAATAATTCATGAACCGCTGGCAGAAAATTCTCTCCGAGAGCATCACCGACCCGGCCGACCTGCCGCCCCGTTTCCGGGTGGAGCGCCAGGCCCTGCGCGAGGTGGTCGCGACCTACCCGATGCGGATCAACCCCTACTACCTGGGGCTGATCGAACGTCCCGACGACCCCCTGGGCCGTCAGGCCATCCCCGACCCCCGGGAGCTGGCCGACCTGGTCTGTCCGGCCGACCCGCTGGGTGAGGAAAATTTCAGCCCGGTGCCCAACCTGGTCCACAAGTATCCGGACCGGGCCCTCTTCCTGGTCAACTCCGGTTGCGCCATGTACTGCCGCTTCTGCACCCGCAAGCGCAAGGTCGGCACCGATCGCTTCCACATCGACCCGGCCACCTTGGCGGCCGGCTTGAACTACCTGGAAAAGACCCCGGCCATCCGCGATGTGCTGGTCTCGGGCGGCGATCCTCTGCTGCTGGAGGATGACCGGCTGGAGTGGATTCTCTCTGGGCTGCGGCGGATTCCCTCGGTGGAGATCATCCGGATCGGTACCCGGGTGCCTTGCACTCTGCCCCAGCGGGTGACCGCGCCCCTGGCCAGGCTGCTGAAAAAATTTCATCCCCTCTATATCAACACCCACTTCAACCACCCGGCCGAGATCACACTTGAGGCGGCCCGGGCCTGCGGGCGTCTGGCCGACGCCGGCATCCCGCTGGGCTGTCAGACCGTGCTGCTCAAGGGGGTGAACAACGACACGAAAGTGATCAGAAAATTATTGCACCAGCTATTAATGATCCGCGTAAAACCCTATTATATATTCCAGGCCGATCTGAGCCGGGGCACCGACCACTTCCGCACCCCGGTCCGGGAGGGGTTGGCAATCATGGGCCAACTGCACGGCCACACCTCGGGCCTGGCGGTACCCAAATTCGCCATCGATCTGCCCGGCGGCGGCGGCAAGGTGCAGCTGCTCCCCGATTATGCCTTGCCTGAGGGCAAGGTCCATACCTTCCGGAATTTCCGGGGCGGCTACTGCGACTATCCCGACCCGGAGTAGGTGTTTGAGAATACAGAATTCAGAAGCCAGAATTCAGAATTCAGAATTTAGGGGCAGGGGGCCGGGGGCAGGAATTCCGGATTTTGGATTTTGACTCCGGCTTCCGGTTTCCGGATTCTGGTTTCCGGATTCTGGCTTCTGGCTTCTGAATTCTGAATTCTGAATTCTGGATTTGCGATTCTGGTTTCTAAATTTTGAGGAGAATCAAGATGGAGAGAAAGATCCTGGTGGCGGTGGACGGCTCCAGCTACAGCAACAACACCCTGCGGTACCTGGGCCAAATCTTTGCGCCGATCGGCGAGATGAAACTGCATCTCTTCTCGGTGGTCAGCTGCGCCAGTCTGCCGGCGGGCAAGGAATGGCTGGGCGAGCTGGAATTGCTGAACAGCCTGCCGCCCGAGTCCCAGAAGCGGCTGCGTTCGGCCAAAACTTACATGAATACGGCCATTGCCAGACTGGAAAAATTGGGAATTGCGGCCGAGCGGATCAGCACCGAGGTGCGGCTGGCCCGCAGCAGCGTTTCTGACGATATCCTCCACGAGGCCCGGCAGGGCATGTTTGACGCCATCGTCATCGGCCGGCGCGGCCTCTCCAAGCTGGGTGAGATGGTGATGGGCAGCGTTTCCGCCTCGCTCTTCGAGAAGGCCCACGACGTACCCCTGTGGATCATCGACGGCCAGGTCGATTCCCACAAGTTCCTGGTGCCCATCGACGGTTCCTTCTGCTCGCTGATGGCGGTGGACCATCTCTCGCACGTCCTGGCCGGCTGCTCCCGTTGCCGGATCACCCTCTTCCATTCCACCGCCATGCTCTCGACGGTCCGCACCCTCGATCCCCAGGATCTCTACGACCGTTGGGGGCGGCCTTGGTGCGAGGAGCATCTGAGTCGGCCGGACTCGCTCTTTCACGCCCCCAAGCAGATCCTGCTGGAAAGCGGCATCCCCGAGGAAAACATCAGCTGGCTGCACACCGCCAAGGGCATCGAGGCGGCCCGCCAGATTCTCCGCCAGGCCATGATTGACGATTTCGGCACCATCGTCATCGGCCGGCGGGGCGAGGATGTGAAAAAGGGGATGTTCCGGGGGGTCTCCGACCGGGTGGTCTTGATGGGCGAAGAAGTGGCGATCTGGATTGTCGGCTGAGGCGGGGCGCTCCTCCCATGCCCGCTCCTAATCACAAAAAGAACCTTCTGCGCTTGGCTCTGCTGCTCCTCTGGGCCATCCTCTTCGGTCTGCTGTTGCGGCGCGACTATTTCATCCGCACCCTGGATACCCGCGAGGCCCAAGTGATTAAAAAGGGCCGGGAGGAAAGCTTTGCCGGGGTTTACTTCCACGGGGGGCGGATCGGCTACGTGAAAAATCGCCAGGTCCCCGACGCCGCCGGCGGCAGCCATCTCAGTCAGGAGGCCTATCTGCGGCTGAACATCCTCGAACAGGTCCACCCCGTTCATCTTCTGGTCGAGGCGGAGCTGGCCGGGGACGGGCGGTTGCGCGACTTCGACTTTCAGCTGACCTCCCCCTTCTATACCATGCGGGCCCGCGGCCAGGTGGAGGGCACCCGGGTCGCTTTCACCCTGAACACCGGCAAGGAAGAGATCAACGACTCCATTCAGCTCAGCCAGGCGCCTTATCTCTCGACCAACCGGCGCGGTTATCTGCTCACCCAGAACCTCAAAGGCGGCGACAAGGTTCGCCTGCCCTATTTCGACCCCCTGTCGTTGACCGGCAAGGACACGGTGGTCGAATACCTGGGCTACGACAAGGAGTTGATCAGCGGCCGGATTTACCGCCTGCACCACTTCAGCGAGGCCTTTGCCGGGGTCAAGATCAGTTTCTGGCTGGACGACGAAGGCAAGGTGATCAAGGAGGAGTCGCCGGCCGGCTTCGTTTTCCTGGCCGAACCGGAGTTTCTGGCCACCGACCTGCCGGCGGCTGGCAAGGAGATTTTGAGCAGTGTCTCGGTGCGAATCAAGGGGCAAATCCCCGCCGATTACGCGACCCGCCAGGAACTGCGCTTCCGGCTGAATCTTCCGGAAGAAGGCGAGTTCGACCTGAACCGTGATCGCCAGGTGCTGAACGGCACTGAACTGACCGTGCGGCGGGAAACTCTGCCGTCCGAAGCGGCCAAGGCCTGCGAGAGCCAAAAAGAGGCGCTGGCTTCCACGCCGTACATTCAGGCGGGCAACAAGGTGATCGGCGAGCAGGTCGCGGCCATCCTCGGCGATACCAAGGGTGAGTTGGCCAGGGTCAAAAAACTGGCGGCCTGGGTCTACGAAAATCTGGAGAAGCGTCCGGTTCTGGGCATCCCCGATGCCCTAACCACCCTGGCGACCCGCCGGGGCGACTGCAACGAGCACGCCGCCCTCTTTGCCGCCCTGGCCCGCCGGGCCGGCATCCCCACCCGGGTGGCGGCCGGGGTCACCTACCACGCCGGGGCCTTTTACTACCATGCCTGGAATGAGGTTTGTCTGGACGGGCGCTGGCTTTCTCTGGATACTACCAAGAACCAGCTGCCGGCCGATGTTACCCACATCCGCTTCGTCAACGGCGAAACCGACGAGCAGATCAAGATCGGCGCCCTGCTGGGCAAGTTGGGGATCGAAGTGGTCGAGAATTGAAACCGGTGGCTGTCTGGCAAATCAATAACCATAGGAAAAGGTGAACAGCATGGAATGGAAGGATGAATTTCAGCACGGGGTGTTATGGCAGGATTTTCAACACCGGCAGTTGCTCGACAACATCAACATGCTGGTTGCTTCAGTAACCAGCGGCAATAATGACGTTAATGCCTTTAAAAAGGCGGCCTATTTTCTGGCGCAATACTGTACGGGGCATTTTAAGCTGGAAGAAGAATATATGAAAAAGCATGGTTATTCGCTGGCTGCTGCCCATATCGAGCAGCATAACGACTTCATCAGAGACTTTAATAAACTTTTTAATGAAAAGAATCTCAATGATGCCGAGAAATCAACGGCGCTATTGCATAAGCTATTGGATTGGTATGCTGAGCATATAGTGACCTCTGATAAACTACTGGCCAATTTTCTGCTCAGGCACGATATCGAGTAACAGGAGAAGGAACGACTATGACAGCACCCAGACCCAACAAGCCCCTGGCGATGATTCGTGAGTTTCATCTGGCCGACTGGTTTACCCTGGCCAACGCCATTTGCGGGACCGGGGCGATATTCTCCACCATGACTTACCTGCAAACCGGTGAGGTCGCACACGTCTACTTTGCCAGTACCCTGGTCTTTGCGGCCCTGGTCTTCGACGTCCTGGATGGCCGCATTGCCCGATGGCGCCAGAATTCCTCGGCGATGGGCAAAGAACTCGACTCCCTGGCCGATGTTATTTCCTTTGGGGTAGCCCCGGCGATGCTCGGCTATGGTTGCGGTTTGCAGGGACTGTACGACCGGATCATTCTGGCCTACTTTGTGGCCTGCGGGGTCTCGCGCCTGGCCCGTTACAATGTGACCACCGAGGAGATGTCCGAGGGGGGCGACAAGGTCAAGTACTTCGAAGGCACCCCGATCCCGACCTCCCTGCTCATCGTCGGTCTCTTGGCTCTCGCCGCCTCGTTTGGTGCGCTCCACCAGGATCTCTGGTTCGGCGAAGTCAGACTGGCCGGCTTTAAGTTTCATCCCCTGGTCCTGATCTTCGCCATCTCCGGTTCGCTGATGATCAGCCGGATCCGCATCCCCAAGATTTGAATGGCTTGGAGTGTAACAGACGTAAGGGCGGGTGGGCTCCGGCCAATCGGCCTCGTGAGCGGGGGGAGGGAAAACTTGCCGATTCCAAGCTAAAGGTCAGTTTCCTTAATCGGCAACAAGCGATGCCCTTCAAAAACAGTGAGAATCTCCAGGCGTTTCCCGTTCAGCCGGTAGACAATCCGATATTTGCGGAACAGCAACTCCATGATTCCTGGATTGGCAACCTCGGGCACCACCCTGCCGAGGCGGGGGTTGTCGGGTAAGGAATTTCCCACGTAGTCGACCAGCTGGTCAACAAATTTGGCCGCTCGGTCCCGGCTGTCTCTGGCGATAAATGCCTCAATTCCCAGCAGTTGTTCCAGAGCTTCCTCGGTCCAGACCAGTTGCATCGAAAACCCCCTAATCCCTTCGGGACGATAAGACCGCCTTTACTTCTCCGGTCTGGTAGGTCCGGCCGGATTCGGCATCTTCCAGGCCCCGGGCCACGGAATCGAGAAAGGATTTTCGGTATGTCAGGTCATCGTAATCCGCCGGAGACAACAAAACTCCGGCCGGTTTGCCATTCTGGGTAATCACCAGGGGATGCCCGGAACCCTGAAGGGCTTTCAACCACCTGGAGATACCTGCCTTAAATTCGGCAACCGGAACAATGTCGTTGGCAATCGAGAGGTTTTTCATCGTATTCTCCTTTATCTTGACCTGTCTGGTGGTCTGAATATAGGCTGGAATGGTGGATGTGGCAACCCCGTTTTGCCGGTTGCCCGGAGCGGATTGCTCTGGGGCTAAACCGCCCGGCCCCATTGAAGCATTCTTAGCCTGAATTCTCACGCCTCCGCCGGCCCTGGTCCGAAAATCCGCTCGGTCAATTTCACATACCAGGCGGCGGCCTGGACCTGGATGATATAGGCGGCGGCGATGACCAGGGCCGCGTCGGCGCCTTTTTCCCCGAAGGCGGTGATGGCGATGGCCAGGGCGATGGAAAGGTTGCGCATCACGGTGCCGTAAACCAGGGCGATGGCGTCGCCCCGTTTGAAGAACATCTTCCCGACCAGGGTGCTGAGCGTGAAGTTGAGCAGGTAGATGATGGTCAGCGGGATGAAGATATAGCCGATGACCGCCGGGTGGGCGGCGATGGTTTTGGCCTTCAGGGCCATGGCCACGGCGACGATGCCCAATACCCCGATGGTCGAAAGCGACGGGAAGCGCGGGGCCCAGATCTGCTTGAACTCGGCTGGCCCGAACTTCTTGAGCAAGAGCTGGCGGGTGATGAAGCCCAGCAGCATGGGCAGGAAGACGATTGCCAGGACCTGCTTCATGACCAGCGTCGGATCGACGTTGACGGTCCGGCCCATCAGCCATTTGACGTAAAACGGCGTGGCCAGGGAGCCGGCGGTTAGCCCGATCACCGTCATATTGATGGCCGCGCCCAGATTGCCCTTGGCGAAACCGGTCCAGGAGATGGTCATGCCGCTGGTGGGCAGCAGGGCGGCGAGCAGCAGCCCCAGGGCCATGTAGGGCCGATCCGGGAAGAACAGCAGGCCCAGCCCGTAGGCCAGGAAAGGCACGACCGCGAAGTTGAGCAACTGGGTGACCAGCTGGAGCCTAAGGTTGATGCCCGCCTTGAGATGGCTGATATTCAGGGCCACCATCATCGGATAGACCATCAGAAAGGTCAGGGGGATGATCAGGATTTTCAGGCCGGTCAGCAGGGCGGGGTTGCAGACGAGACCAGCGGTGAACCCCAACAGCATGGCGGCCGGGACGGCCCGGACCAGATGGCGATTGATGATCAGTAATAGCTTCCACATGGGGTAATCCAAGTTTAAATAAAGAAGGTGCCAGTGGCGTTACGGCCAGTGGCGCTATTGCTCTGGCACTTCAGGAATCTTTCCTGGGCAGCTTCAGCAGGCGGCCTCAATCAGGTCGATGATGGTCTGGTAGGTGTCGGTCAGGGAGTCGGGAAAGGCCTCGTCGTCAACCAGTCGGCCGATCTCCTCGCGACCGTAGGTAAGGAACTGGATGCGGGTCTTGCCCTGTTCGGTGAAGGCCATGATGAACTTGGGCATCAAGGCGGCGCGGAGCGGGTTTTTGGTCAGGCTCACCGCCGCTTTGCCGGGCTTGCAGATCTGGATCATGTGGAGGTCGAAGTCGGGTTCGACCTCCAGGTCATGTTTGGCGAAGGTGGTCGCCAGATTCATGGATTCCCGGTTGGTGATGATGAAACCACGCTGCTGCATGATCTGGCTCAGGTCATCGATGAAAATCGGCAGGGCCTTACTGGTGCTGGTGGTGAAGATGTCGGTCTGTTCCATGGTGTCCCTCCAAATGGACATGGTTAATAAAGTGGGGGCGGCAAGCGACTCACAAATGACTGAATCGCCGGACCGGGGTTAGTCCCTTGGCGCCGTTCATATCCGCGCCTCCAGTTTGATGAACCGGCAGACCCTGGTGCATTCCAGGCACCGGTTGCACTGGCTGTGGGCCGGGGTGGCGACCGGATCGATTCCCTGTGGGCAGACTTCCCGGCAGCGGCCGCAATCGACGCAACGCTCCCGATCGATCTTGAGAAACAGCCCCGAGAACCTGTTGAACAGGCCGTGCAGGCCGCCGATCGGACAGAGCAGAGAACAAAAAGGGCGCTGGACGAAGACGGCGGCCAGGGTGACCAGCGCCAGGAGCGCCAGCGAGATTACCGCCATGACTCCCTCGGGGGTCTTGAAAAAGAGGGGAATCCCGGCCCCTTCCTGCCAGAGGCGGTTGACGGTACCGGAGGGGCAGAGGTCGCAGAAGAAGAGGGTGCCGGTCAGATATGGCACCGCCGCCACCGCCCCCAGAAAGATGGGCAGCCGCAGCCAGCCGCTCCAGCCGGGCAAGCGGAACTTGCGGGTGGGGATTTTGGCCAGCAGGTCCTGGAAAAAGCCGAAGGGGCAGAGCCAGCCGCAGGCCCAGGTGCCGAACAGGGCCCCGAAGAAGAGCAGGATGGCCAGCGCCGCCGCCACCGAGCCGATAATCTTGGCGCCCAGCATCCCCAGCATGCCCATGCCGGCCATGACTGCCCCCCGCTGGATCAGGATCAGCGGGCAGGAGAAGGTGGAGAGCACGCAGTTTGAGCACTGCAGGTAGCCGCAGGGCAGGAAGCGCATGAAGGCCAGCCAGTAGCTGTTGGCCAGGACCAGGGCGGTGGTCTGAATGGTCGTCCGGGCGGTGAGGAAGCGGCGCCACCCGGGTTGGTTGCTGGGCGCGGCCATCGCTCAACGCCCCCGGAAATTCAGGGGCGGCGCGAAACCACCGCCACCCATGGCGGCGGCACCGAAAGGCCGGGGGCGCTCGGTGGTTGGTTTCAGGGTATAGCCGAGGGTGAAGGCGGCGATGACCAGGAGGAAGACCCAGGTCAGGCGCAGGAATTTTGACTTCATCGATGTTGACCGCTTAAGGTTGGCGAGGGCGCCGATCGAGGTCCGGCGACTGCTCTTGAATCTTAAGGGGCCAAGTGGTCGGCGTCAAGGTAAAGTTTTTAATTAAACACTTAAATACCAGGAGGCCCAGGCGGCGGCTTGGTAATCGAGAACCTTAAATCAGGTTGCTTTGGAGATGGGCGCAGAAGGCCTGGTAGTGGGCGGGCAGGGTGCGCTGGCTATGGCGGACCAGGAAGAAATCGCGGCTCATCTTGAGGCCGGTGACCATGATCTCCTGGAGGCTGCCGTTTTCCAGTTCCTCCCGGACCGCCAGGCGGGAAAGCACGCTGACCCCCAGGCCTTGGCGCACCGCCTCCTTGACCGCCGCCGTCGAACCCAGAATCGCCACCTCGCTGAGGTCGCCCGGATAGATGGAGATTCCGGCGAAATGCTCTTCCATGCAGCTTCTGGTGCCGGAACCTTTTTCCCGCAGCAGGAAGGGTAGGCGTTTAAGCTGCTCGGCTGTGATCCGGACGGCCGGGCACAATTCCGGACGGCCGACCAGGAGCAATTCGTCGCGGACAAAGGTCTCGTAGCTGAGCTTCTCCGAGAAGGTCCGGGCCCCGACGATGCCGCAGAAGAGCTGGTGGTCGAGGATCATCTTGGTAATCCTGGCGGTGTCATCGATGATCACCTCGAAAGTTACCTCGGGGTGGAGCCGGGAAAAGGCGACCACCCGGGCCGGGACGATGTAGGTGCCGGGAATGGTGCTGGCCCCCAAGACAATCAGGCCGCGGACCTCGGCGCGGGCCCGGACCAGGTCGTCATGCAGCCGGTTCAGGGCATCGAGCAGCTGCTGGGCGCGGGGAAAGAGCAATTCGGCGGTGGCGGTGGGGATGATGCTCCGGCCCAGCCGGTCAAAGAGGCTGGCGGAAAGCTCACCCTCCAGGTTCTTGATGTGCTCGCTGATCGTCGGCTGGCTGATGTTCAGGGTCTCCGCCGCCCGGGTGAAGCTGCGCAGCCGGTAAACCTCGGAGAAGATGCGGAGATGATGGAAATCCATGCTGTTCCTCGCTGGGTGGCCGGTTCGGCTCAGGGGTTGAGAATCCGACCGGCGTTGTTCAGCACCTCGACAATCTCCATCATATTCGAGACCCGGCCGGCCTGAAGCCGGTCCTTGATGGCGAAATGGTTCAGGCAGGTGCCGCAGGAGAGGATGGTGACGCCGGTGGAGGCGAGGTTCTGCAGTTGCTCCAGGACCGGTGAACCGGCACAGGCCAGTTTGACTCCCCCGTTAATCAGGACCAGGTGGGAGACTTGGGGGGCGAAGTTGCCGAGGGTGTCGAGAAAAACCCCCAGCAGTTTCTCGCCCAGGGTATCGTCGCCCCGGCCCATGACCGGCGAATTCAGATAAACTACCGTGGCGCCTGCATTATCCTGGCTTTCCTGGCCGGCTCCGGCCGCGCAACAGTTCTTTGTGGAGTCCATTTTTTCACCTGTCCTGGTTGGGAGTGGCCCAATCTCTCCGGCAATCTGGCCGGGGTTGATCGTCAAGGGCGATTCGACTTATAGGGATCGCTAATATATCACCCGGCCACGGAATTGCTAAATTAATTGTTTCGGTCTCGCAAAAGCCGCGAGGTCAACGGACCGTCCCGCTTATAGTTGATCTATATTTAGCGGGTGCGCAGCTTTGATCTATCCTATCGTTCCCACCGTCTCCGTGGGAACGCAGCCCTGGACGTTCCCGCGTCCTTTGGAGACGCGGGAGCATCACCGGATCCCGTTACCACGCAGGAGCGTGGTAACGATGGGTAAAATATCTCATGCGGTATTGCTTAAACCAGCACCATTCGGGACTTGCACCTTTATTGTCAGCGGTAATTTGACTTGGTGGATTGATCGGCATTACTCTTTAATTAGAGCCACCGGGGTCCGCAGCGGCGGCTCAGGCGCGGGAGTTTTCTCCCGTCGGAATGGCACCTTCAACGAGGTAGCGACATGAACAAACAGATCTCCTTCACCAAGTACGGCAATCAGGTTCTGCCCCATTTTCGGGAACGCATCAGCAAGGCCGAGTCCACCGAGGATGTGAAGAAGTTCTTTATCTATACGGCCCGGGAGTTGTTTGCCGGGGTTTTTGCCGGTGAGCTGGAGTTGGACTACGAGGATGTGGCCCTGACCCCGAAGACTGCGCCCCATTTCACTTTGAGCGACCGGTTGCTGGCCGATGCGCGCTTTGCCGCCTCGTGGCATGATTCCGATCTGCCCACGATCATCGGGCATCTGGCCGATACCGCCGTGAAGCGCTATACCCGTCTGGAAAAGAACCCGGCCAAGAGCCAGGCCAAAATCCGCATGCCGGCCTGAGGCCGCCGCATGTATCGAATCAAGGTTCTTGACCGGATCGCTCCGGAGGGGTTGGCCCTGCTGGGTAGCGGCTTCTCGGTCAGCAGTGGGGAGGCCGCCCCCCAGGGGATCCTGGTGCGGAGCAGCGGGGTCGATACCGACCTCTATCCCGACTTGCTGGCCGTGGCTCGGGCCGGGGCCGGGGTCAACAACATCAGCGTGGCCAAGGCCACCGGGGCCGGGGTTTGCGTCTTCAATACCCCCGGCGCCAACGCCAACGCGGTGGCCGAACTGGTCTTTACCATGCTGGGGATGGCTGCCCGCAATCTTCCGGAGGGGTTGGAATTTTGTCGCAGCCTGGCCGGCAGCCCCGAATCCGAGGTGAAAAAACGGGTGGAGGGTGAGAAGAAACGGTTTGTCGGCATTGAAATGGCCGGCAAGACCCTCGGCGTCCTGGGGCTGGGCAAGATTGGCTTGCGGGTGGCCAACCGCGGCGTCATGGCCGGAATGCGGGTGATCGGTTTCGATCCCTTCCCGGCCCTGGAGAATATCCACCAGCTTTCCCCGGAGGTGGGGTTGACCCGGTCGTTAAACGAGATGCTGGCCAAGGTTGATGTTTTGAGCCTGCATGTCCCGTTGCACGACAAGACCCGGGGGATGGTCGATGCGGCCTTCCTGGCCCGGCTGCCGGCCGGGGTCGTGCTGATCAACTATTCCCGGGGCGAGATTGTCGATGAGACGGCCATTCTGGCCGCCCTGGATGCCGGTCACCTCGCCCGCTATCTGAGCGATTTCCCCACCGCCGCCACCATCGGCCACCCCAAGGTTCTCTGTTCGCCCCATCTGGGGGCCAGCACCGAAGAATCGGAGGAGCAGTGCGCGGTCATGGCGGTGGGGGAGTTGAAATCCTACCTGGAGTATGGCAATGTGTCGCGCAGCGTCAACTTTCCCACCGCCGAGATGATTCCGGCCGGGAATGTGGTAAGTCGGCTGGTCATGATCAATCGCGACGTGCCCGGGATGATCGGTTTTGTCTCCCAAGCCATCGGCGGCGGCGGGATCAATATCGCCAGCTACCTGAACGAGAGCAACGGGGCGGTCGGCTACAACCTGATCGACCTGGAGGCCCCGTTACCGGCGGCCTTGCTGGCTGTGATCGGCCAACATCCCGGGGTAATCCGCACCCGGCTTATCGACTTTACGTAAATGTTCAGCAGCACCCCATCTGCGGACGATCAGACTGACTCGCATAGATTTATTATAGCGCGTCAGCCTGCTTGCCCATATCTGGGGCACTGCTGAACGTTTACGATGCAGGGTCGGGTCAGTTCGGTGGCTTACCGGTTATTGATCCAGATTTTTCAGCATGATAGGAGACCAATGGAAAACGAGCCGAAGAAACCTTACTTCTTGAACGTCAGAATGCTTCGGCAGGTGCTGATCGGCGTCGATGATCTGCTGCACTTTGCGGTGGCCCTGGTCCTGGCGCTCTGCGGGATTATCTTTCTGGCCCGGACCCTGCCCAATCTGCTGCACCCGGATGTCTCAACCCTCCTGCAGGTCTTGAATGACGTGCTGCTGGTGCTGATCATCATGGAGCTGATGTGGCCGATCATTCGCTTTTTGAAGCGGGAGCCTTTCATCCTCAACCCCTTTCTCTACATCGGCATCATCTCCTGTGTCCGCCGCATCCTGCTGATCGAGGCCGAGCATTCCATGGTCGGGAAGGCGGCCGGGCATGAGACAAGCTGGGAGGCGCTCTGGCCGATGCTTACCGAGATGGGCGCCAACGTGGTGATCATTTTGGTGCTGGCCATCGCCCTGCGGCTGGTCGGTTCGAGCCCGGCCAAGATCGAGGCCTAAAGTCCCACGCATCTGAGCTTGCCGGGCGCTGCCCGCTGCGCCGGGGCCTTGCCCGGCCGTATTCCAGGGAGTCCCAGCCGAGCATGCGCCGCCTTCTTGTCGCCCTTTTGACCATCAGCTTCGCCCTGGTCCTGACCGGCGGACTCTCATGGTTTGCGGTCCGCAACTACCGCGCCGCCGCCCCGCTGGCCGAGGAAAATCTGCGCGGTCTGGCCCTGACCCTGGCCGGGGCCATGGAAAGCCTGGCCGCCCGCGATACCTCGCTGACTTCCCTCAATTCCCTGGTGTCGCCGGAGGTGGCTTACTCGGCCCTGATTACCGGGCAGGGGAAAATCCTTTTCCACACCAATGCGGATCTGACCGGTAGCGTGGTCGGCGATGCGCGCCACCTCCCGGTCGTTCGCGAAGGCACGATGCGCGAGGGGCGGGTCCGGCTGGGGACCGGCGAAACGGTCTACGAATTTCAGGCCCCCTTTCACTTCGCGGGAGAAGTCTCCGTGCTTCGGCTCGCCCTGCACACCTGGCGAGCCGAAGCGGTTATGCGGCGGGCCCGGCAGGGCCAGATGGTGATTTTCTCGCTGCTGGCAGTCGGCTGGCTGATGGGCGGCGGGATCGTCCTGCTGCTGCACCGCCAGGCCGTTCAACAACGCCTGGCCGATCGCCAGCATGAACTGGCCAGACTGGGCGAGGTGGGGGCGGTGCTGGCCCATGAGGTGCGCAATCCGTTGGCCGGCATCAAAGGCTACGGGCAGCTCCTGGTTGAACGCTTTCCCGCCGGCCGTGAACACGATTTTGCCGGGCTGATTGTCAGCGAGGCCGTGCGTTTGGAGGGGCTGGTTGATGATATTCTTCTCTATACCCGAGGGGCGCCGGAGAACTTGGCGACCGTGAATCTGGCGGCGGTCGCTCTGCCGATCCTGACCCTGCTGGCGCCGCAGGCCGAGGAGTTGGGGGCGCGGATCAGCTGCGATCTGCCGGATGATTTGGCGGTATGCGGACAGGAGGAGGGCTTGCGGCGCGTATTGCTCAACCTCCTGACCAATGCCCTGCAGGCCTCTCCAGAAAACGGTGTGGTCACCCTTGCCGCCCGGCGGGCCGGGAAATGGGTCGAATTGACCGTGGCCGACCAGGGGGGCGGCATTCCCGCCGAGATGCGGGCCGAATTGTTTCTGCCTTTCCGGACCAGCAAGGCCCGCGGTTCCGGGTTGGGGTTGGCGATTTGCAAAAAGATTATCGACGGTGGCGGCGGCAGCATCCGGGCCGAGGCGGCGCCGGGTGGCGGCGCCCTTCTGCGGGTGGTTCTGCCGGCTGCCTAGTGTCTCGTATGGTTGGTTCTTTCCAGTAATGAACAAGTCGGGCCACCCTTCGACAGGCTCAGGATGATCGGAATAACTGTTTGAAAGGTAACCACCGTTCACCCTGAGCCTGTCGAAGGGTGGCTCAGGGTGTTTGTGGCATAGGCGGGCAATGAGAGCAAGCAAACTTTTGCCTCAAATTGATGGAAGCAATTAACCAGACAGGACACTAGTTCTATTTGGGAAGGGAATTCAGAATCAAGAAGTCAGAAGTCAGAAGTCAGAATGTATGGGATTGCCACTGGGATAAATGTTTCGTTTTTCTCCTGAATTCTGAATTCTGACTCCCGGATTCTTTTGAAATGTGACTGTCGAACCGGTCTTAAAGGAGGAACGCAGTGCTGAGCGGGAAAATTCTGATCGTTGAAGACGACCCCACATTTCGCGGCCTGTTGGCCACCATTTTGGAGGAAGCGGGACACCGGGTGACCCTGGCGGGGGACGGGGTGGAGGGGCTCACCCGTCTGCGGCAGGAAACCTTTGACTTGGTCCTCTCCGATCTCAAGATGCCGAAACTGGGTGGACTCGAACTCTACCGGACTGCCCGGGAAGAGCTGTTGGGAACGCCGTTTGTTCTGATCACCGCTTTCGGCAAGGTGGAGGAGGCGGTGGCGGCGATCAAGGAAGGGGTCAGCGATTTTCTTACCAAACCGTTGCCCGACCCGGCCGCCTTGCGGAGTCTGGTCGAGAACCTTCTCGAGGAAAATCGCCGGGAGCGCCGGCTAGTGGCCTTCGATGCCGCGGAACAAGCGGGGTTGCCGCCCCTGGAAATCCTCTTCGCCGGGGCGGCCATGCAGGCTGTGGCCAGGTTGGTGCGGGAGGTGGCACCGACCGAGGCGACGGTCCTGCTCGGCGGCGAGAGTGGTACCGGCAAAGAATTGCTCTGCCGTTATCTCCATCTGGCCAGCGGCCGCCGGAAGGGGCCGTTTGTGGCGGTCAACTGTGCCGCCATCCCGGAAACTCTGCTGGAAAGCGAGCTGTTCGGTCACGAGCGGGGCGCCTTCACCGGGGCGGTCGCCAGCCGGGCCGGTAGATTTGAGGTGGCGGCCGGGGGCACCATCATGCTTGACGAGATCGGGGAGATGGTGCTGCCGATGCAGGTCAAGCTGTTGCGGGTTCTCGAGGAACGCAGCTTTCAGCGGGTGGGGGGCAACCGCGAACTGCATGCCGATGTCCGGGTGCTGGCCGCTACCAACCGCGATCTGACCAAGGAGGTGGCGGCCGGGCGGTTCCGCGAGGACCTGTTCTACCGGCTGAACGTCTTTCCCATCACCCTGCCGCCGTTGCGGGACCGCCGCGATGCCCTGGCCGAACTGGCCGTTTATTTTGTCCGGCAACATGCCCGGGGGATGGGCAAGAAGGCTCCAGCCCTTGCCGCCGCCGCTCTCAAGGCCTTGCTGTCCTACGATTGGCCGGGCAATATCCGCGAGTTGCGCAATGTCCTGGAGCGGGCGGTGATCCTGGCCCGGGGTGAGATCACCGTGGCCGATCTTCCCGAGCTCATTCGGACTGGCTCCGACGGGTCGGCGCGGCGGGCGGGCGGTAGTATCCGCGCAGCCGAACGCGAGGCGATTGTTGCCGCCCTCAAGGCCACCGGCGGGAATCGCCGCCTGGCCGCCGAGCGGCTGGGCATCTCCCGGCGCACCCTGCAGTACCGTTTGCAGGAGTACGGGTTGGCGGGTGCGGCTTAGGATATTCATGGTGCAAGTTCTTCCCGGCGGTGCAGGATTTGCACATTTTTTCGAGCTGTTTGAGCTGGAGTATCGCGAAAAGTCCTTTGATTACGGGCTGATAACGATTGGCTGGCAAGTGGCACGGTTTGTGGAGTACCTGAGGTTGAAAGGCGACTGATTAAGCGCCATAAACTACTTCAAGGAGCACGAACCATGAAAACCAACAAGATGACGGCAGTGGCGGCGGCAGTACTTTTAGCGGTAACCCTGGCGGGCGGCGAGGCCCTGGCCCGAGGCGGCAACGGCGGGGGCGGCGGGGGGCGGGGCAACGGCCAGTGTAATTTGAACCGCACCCAGACTCAGAGCCAGGCCCAGGTCAGGACCAGAACCCCGGCGGATTCTTCGCTGACCAGGCCCGCCGACTCCCAGCGGCGCGACGGCACTTTCCTGTCCACCGGGGTCACCGCCAATGGCTCCACCACCCGGCCCGGTTACGGTAAGGGGCTGCAGGACGGCAGTGGCCTGAATACCACTCCCGCTCCGCCGGTTGCCAGCGAGTAAAGGGAACCGGACTAACCACCGACCACCGCCGAGGGCAGATGCCCTCGGCGGCATGAGGGATTACATGCGAACGGCACTACCAACCATCATCTTTCTTCTGACTCTGGCCCTGGTGGCGCCGGTTCCGGCCGGGGCCGCCTGGTGGGGCGGCGGTGACGCGCAACGCGACCTGGATCTGGAATCCGGCTACGATGCCAATACCGTCATCACGGCCAGTGGTCTGGTCACGGCAATGGTGATCGACGAGGCTAAGCCCCAGGCCCGCTTCGAGATGGCCACCGGTGAGGAAGTCTGGGTGGTGATCCTGGGCCCCCGGAAATATTGGACGGAAAACGGTGTGGCCCTCAAGGTCGGTGACCGGGTGACGGTCCGTGGCTCCAAGGCCCAGGGGAAGGACGGGGTGGTCTACCTCCTGGCCCAATGTCTGACTGATGAGAGCAGCGGTGCCGAGGTCGCCTTGCGGAACGAATCGGGGCGGCCATACTGGGCCGGCAACGGCGCCGGCAACCGGTTGGGCCGGAACGGCAGTCGCTCCGGGCCGCTACGCCAGCAATCCCCCGGCCGGGTCGGCGGCGGCCGGATGGGCCGATAATTTCAAGCGAATTATTCAAGAGGTAAAAACCATGGATATGCGTACACTACCTGTTGCCCTGATCGGCCTGCTTCTGGCCGGGGGCGTTTCGGCGGCCTCCGCAGCTACCCCGCCGCAGTTTTCCCTGGGGCTGGGGCTTGACTACGCCCGGGGTGATTTCGGCACCGCTTCCACCAGCTCCTATACGACCATTCCCCTGACCCTCGATTGGTTCCCCAGCGAGCGGTTCAGTCTGGAGTTGACCGTGCCGTTCCTCTACCAGAGTACCATCACCACCGGTTACGCGGCCACCACCGGCGGCGTTCCCGCTGCCCAGGCCTACTACGGCGGGCGGGGGATGAATGGTTCGGGGCAGAGCGTGGTGGTCTCGGGTTCGGAAGACCAGTCCGGACTCGGCGACATCACCTTGCTGCCCGCGTACAATCTCCTGCTGGATGGGGAAGGCTCCCCGCAATTCGGCCTGACCTGCTATCTCAAATTCCCCACCGCCGACGAAGACAAGGGTCTGGGCACCGGTTCCTTCGACTGGGGCCCCGGCTTGACGCTTTCGAAATGGCTGGGCGACTGGCAACCCTTTGCCGAGGGGCGCTATATTTTCCAGGGCGCCTCCCGGGCGGAAACCGGCGCCCGGGACTATCTTCTGGCCGATGCCGGGCTCGGCTATGGCTGGAGTGAAGAGCTGTACACCGCGCTGTTTGCCCGCGCCGGCTCAGCCACCTTCGACGGGATGACGGCCCCGCTGGAGTTGCGGCTGAAAACGGTCTGGGGCTTTGGCGAGAATACCTCGACCGAGTTCTATCTGCTGAAAGGACTCAGCGACGGCAGTCCGGAGTACGGGGGAGGACTCGCCTTCTTCGTGGGGTTTTGAGCACCGGGAGTTTGGTTCGTTCCTCGGCTGCCCACCACCTTTCCAGTTGCCTTGACCGGCAGGATATTTCCCCCGCCTGACTTGACTTTTCTCCTCGCGATCAGCCATCCTTACGTTCAGGAATTTGTTGAATTCCCGAAGTTTCGACCAGGTCCGGATTGTTCGGGATCGAGCGGCTGATTTGCGGTGACCGGGATATGGCGCGCATGGGAAAGAATGAGTCAGGTCGGACGGGCGGGGGAGCCGGTCAGAACAGGGATGTCCCCGCCATAAACGTGGCCAGCTTGCCGGAGGAAAATCCCTTCCCGGTCCTGCGGGTGGCGGCGGACGGGACTATGCTGTACGCCAATCCGGCCTCCGGCGAGCTTCTGGGACAATGGTCGGGCCGGGTTGGGGAGGCGGCCCCGGAAATTTTGCAGGCCGCGGCGACCCGGGCTCTGGCCGCCGAGACCCTGGGCGAGCTCGAGGTTGCCGCCGGGGAGCGCGCCCTGCACTTCTCCGTGGTGCCGATCAAAGCCCGTGGATATGTAAACTTCTACGGTCGGGATGTCACCGCCCGCCTGCGGGCCGAGGCGGATCTGCGGCAAGCCCTGGTGAAGCAGAGTCGCCTGGCGGTCGAGCTGGAAACGATTTTCTCTACCCTGACTGATGGGGTGCTGATCTATGATCCGGCCATGCGGGTGGTCAGGACCAATGGTGCCTTTACGCGAAGTTACGGTTTTGATCCGGTCGGGAAGACTTTGGAGGAAATCATTCGAGGGGTTTCCTGCCGCTATCTCGACGGGCGGTCTTGTCGGTTGGAGGAACAACCCACTCCCCGGGCCTTACACGGGGAGACGGTGACTGGCGCGCAATTCCTCATTCGCCCACCGGACGGGGTTGAGAGAATCGTCGAGGCCTCCTCGTCGCCCCTCAGGGTGGATGGAGTGGTGATCGGTACAGTCACGGTCTGGCACGATATCACCATGGTTAAGCAGGTCGAGGTAGCGCTGACCGCCCTCAATCTCGACCTGGAAGGGCGGGTGGCGGAGCGTACCGCCGAGTTGTCCGCTACCAACGCCCGGCTGCGTCTGGAGATGGCCGAGCTGGCCAAGGCCCGGGCGGCCCGGGCGGCCAGTGAAGAGCGTTTCCGCTCCCTGGTGGAAAACACCAGTGACCTGATCTGGGAGGTGGATGCGCAGGGGTATTACACCTATGTCAGTCCGGCGGTCCGGCAGCTGCTCGGCTATGAACCGGCCGAGTTGCTCGGCCGATCCATTTTTGATTTCATGGCTCCGCTGGAGGCGCGCAGGTCCCGGGCCGAACTTTCCGCCCTGGTCGCCGAGGCCAGGCCGATTGTCGGCCTGGAGAATGTCAATCTCCACAAGGACGGTCGGCCGATAATCCTCGAATCGACCGGGGTGCCTTTTTACGATGAGGATGGGCGGCTGCGGGGCTATCGCGGGATTGACCGCGATATCACCGAGCACCGGAAGGTGGTGGACCAGATCATCCAGGCCAAGAACGAGTGGCAGGAGACCTTCGATGCCATTACCGCCCCGATCATGCTGCTGGACCGAAACTTCCGGATTCTCCGGGCCAATCTGGCCATGGCCGGGAAACTCGGCAAGCGTCCGGCCGAGATTGTCGGCTGCACCTGTTATGAGCTGGTCCACGGCAGTGCCGCGCCGCATCCCAACTGCCCCCATGCCCGGCTGCTGGCCGATGGCCAGCGGCACCAGAGTGAAATTCATGAGGAAGGGTTGGGGGGCTGGTTCCAGATCAGCGTCGATCCGCTGCTCGGTGCGGACGGGTGTGTAAAGGGTTCGATCCATTACGGTGAGGATATCTCCGCCCTCAAGGAGAGCACCGAGGCCCTGATGCATAACGCCACCCGGCTGGAAGAGGCGCAGCGCCTTGCCCATCTGGGCCATTGGGAGCTGGATATCGGGCGAGACCAGGTGACTCTGTCCGAGGAGGTCTGCCGCATTTATGGTCTGGAGCCGGGCGGGTGTCTGGGCTCCTATGCGGCCTTTCTGGCGATGGTCCATCCCGATGACCGGGAGATGGTCCAGCTGGCCTTCGCCGACTCGGTGCGCAATCACACTGACTTTGACAGCAAACACCGGATCCTTCTGAAAGACGGTTCCCTCAAGCATGTCCATGAGCGCTGCGTAACCAAATACGATGAGCTGGGCCAGCCGATCTTTTCCAGGGGCACCGTGCAGGACATCACCGGCCAAACCAGATTGGAGGGCCAACTCCGCCAGGCCCAGAAGATGGAGGCCATCGGCACCCTGGCCGGCGGCATCGCCCACGATTTCAACAACATCCTCACTGCCATCCTCGGTTATGGGGAGATCGTTCTGGAGTCCCTGCCCGAGGACAGCGATATCCGGGAAGACCAGGAGCAGGTGGTCCGGGCCGGTAACCGCGCCAAGGAGCTGGTGAAACAGATCCTCACCTTCAGCCGGGCGGGCGAGCAGGAGTTGCGGCCCCTGCTGGTCCAGTTCATTATCAAGGAGGCCCTGAAGCTCCTGCGCGCCTCGCTGCCCACCACTATCACCATCGCCAGCACCATCGATACCACCGTCGGCCCGGTCATGGCCGACCCCGGCCAGATCCATCAGGTGGTGATGAACCTCTGTACCAACGCCTATCATGCCATGCGCGAGAGCGGTGGAACCCTGACTGTTTCGCTCAAACCGGCAGAGCTAACCAAGGCGGAAGTGTCGCAACGGGGGCTGCTCGTGGCCGGCCGCCACGCGGTGCTGGAGGTGAGTGATACCGGCTGCGGCATGGAAAAAGCGATCCAGGAGCGGATCTTCGACCCTTACTTCACCACCAAGGGCAAAGGGGAGGGGACCGGGCTGGGGTTGGCCGTGGTGCACGGCATCGTCACCAACCTGCACGGGGAGATCAGCGTGACCAGCGAGCCGGGGCAGGGCAGCAGCTTCAAGGTCTCTTTGCCGGTGATCAAGTTTCAGGAACACGGTAGCCTAGTCGAAAAAACCGAGCCCCTGCCCCGGGGTAATGAGCGGATTTTGGTGGTGGATGACGATCCCGCCATTGTCCGTCTGGAGCGCGAAATGCTCGAGAGCCTCGGTTATCGGGTGACCGTGTTTGGCGACAGCGCCCAGGCCTTGCGGGCCCTGCGCAAAAGTCCGCAAGATTTTGATCTGCTGCTGACCGATATGACCATGCCGAGGCTGACCGGCGCCGAGCTGGCCGGTGAGGTGCTGCGGCTTCGGCCGGGCCTGCCGATTATTCTCTGCACCGGCTTCAGTGAATTGATCAATGCGGAGAAGGCCAAGGATTTGGGGATCCGGGAGTTCATGCTGAAACCGCTGGAAAAAGGAGCACTGGCCAAGGCGGTGCGGCGGGTCTTGGATGGAGAAGTGAAATAAAATGCTCCACCGGCTAAAGCCGATGGCTTCGCATAACAGCTAAAGCTGGCTGGGTCGGCTGTGCCGACTAAAATTCGGCTTCTCAAATGAAGCCTGGCCTTTACTAACAAGCCGTATCGATGGAACGACGAAGACATTTTTAATCCCCTCATCCCGACCTTCTCCCGGAGGGAGAAGGAGAATTTTCCCCTCGTCCTGCGGGAGAGGGTTAGGGTGAGGGAGATGCAAAAAGTAACAACCAATTTACCCTCAGACCGGCAACCGAGGGCAAGAGACCGTTGAAGACTGGGATAATGGCATGATGCCTCTGGATGACCGAAAAAAAGATGAGCGCTCGGCCCCGCAGGGTGTGGACTTCCCCGGCCGGCTACTGGTCCGGGTTTGCGCATTGTTCGTGGCCGGGATCGGCCTCATTGCCATGGGCGGCTGGTCGCTCGGTCAACCGGTTCTGGCCAGTCTCGGCTCCGGCCGGATTCCGGTGGCGCCCAGCACCGCCGCCCTGTTTATCCTGTACGCCATCTCTCTCTACCTCCGTTCCTCACCCTCAATCAGTCGCAGTGCTTACCGGACTGGGATATCCATCAATGGCGCCGGGGCGCTGGTCGCTCTCTGTCTGTTTGTTTTGTCCTCCCGGGGCATCCAATCAGAGGTGGAACATCTCGGCTTTGCCATCGTCAATCGGCCTGGAGAAACCCCGGTGGGGCATATGTCGCCGGTCACCGCGATCTGTTTTCTGCTTTCGTCCTGGTCTTATCTGTTGTCCCTGACCTCGGCGCCTGAGCGACGCTGGGCCGGCACCCTGGCCTGGTGGCTGGCCGGCTGTATCATCTTGACCGGGGCAACCCTCGTTCTCGCCTATTTCTACGGTGAACCGGTGCTGTACGGTACCGCCTTCATCCCGCCGGCCGCCCTGACCAGTCTAGCCTTCATTGTCCTGGGTGGGGCGCTGCTGGCCCTGGCCGCGCCCCAGGCCTGGCCGAATCAGTATGCCGGGTTCACAACCCGGGCCTCGCACTCCTTCATCCTGGTTTTCGTGCTCCTCTCGGCAGGTATTGTGATTGCGGGGTTCCTTTATTACCGCCACTACGAGATGCACCACCGTGAGCAGGTGGAACGTCAGCTCACCGCCATTGCCGATCTGAAGGTGGACGGCATTGTCAGTTGGCGAAAGGAGCGGTTGGGTGACGCGGCGCTTTTATATCGGAACCGCCAGTTCACCGGGTTGGTAAAGCGCTGTCTGCAGCAGCCGGGAGATGAGGCAGCGGCCCAAGGCCTGCGGCAGTGGTTGCAACATGTCCAGGAAAGTTATCAATACGAGCGGGTCTTTCTGCTGGATATCGACGGCCACGAACGGATGTCGGCGCCGGAGGCCGGGCGAACGCCCCCGCGACATTTGCTGGAGCATGTCGCTGAGGTCTTGCGCACCAGGCAGATCAGCTTTGAGGATTTCCACCGGCATGAGGATGACGGCCGGATCTATCTGACGCTGCTGATTCCCCTTTTCGACGTGGGAGACAACGGCCGCGCCCTGGGGACGCTGGTTCTCCTGATCGATCCCGGGCAGTATTTCTATCCCTTCCTCCAGCGCTGGCCGACCCCGAGTGAATCCGCCGAAACCCTGCTGGTCAGGCGGGAAGGCAATGATGTCCTCTTCCTGAATGAGCTCAGATTTCAGAAGAACGCGGCCCTAAATCTCCGCAAACCTTTGGACCTGAAGGAGCTGCCCGCGGCCCAGGCGGTCCTGGGCCGGACGGGCATTATGGATGGCATCGACTACCGGGGCGTGCGGGTAATCGCCGATGTCCGGGCGGTTCCCGGTTCCCCGTGGTTTCTGGTCTCCCGCATGGATACCACCGAGGTATACGGGGTGATGCGGGAAAAGCTCTGGACCATCGTCGTTCTCGTAATAACACTGCTGGTTGGGGCCGGGGCGGCAATGTATACGGTCTGGCATCGGCAGCTCACCCAATTTTACCAGGCCAGATATGAAGCGACCGCGGCTCTGCGGGAAAGTCAGGAGCGGCTGCGGTTATTGATCGAAGGTGTCAAGGATTACGCCATCATCATGCTGGATCCCATCGGCAGGGTGCTGAGCTGGAATCCTGGCGCGGAGCGGATCAAGGGCTACCGGGAAGAGGAGATCCTTGGCCGGAATTTCGCCTGTTTTTATCCAGAGGAAGAGACCGCGCAGGGCAAGCCCCGGCTGGATTTACAGGAAGCCAGCGCCGGCGGGCGCCACCAGGCCGAGGGCTGGCGTGTACGCAAGGATGGGACCCGGTTCTGGGCCGATGTGGTCGTTACCGCCCTTTATGACGAGGCTGGTGGTTTGCGTGGTTTTGCCAAGGTGACCCGGGATGTCACCGAGCGCAAACGGGCCGAAGAGGAAACCAAACTTCGCGATTCCCGATTGCAGAGTGTGGTCCATATCCTGCAAACCCAGCCAGCTTCCCTGCGGGACTTCCTTGATTATGCCCTGGAAGAGGCGATAAAACTTACCGCCAGCAAAATAGGCTATCTGTATCGATATCATGAAGATAAGCAGGAATTTGTCCTTAACTCCTGGTCGAAGGAGGTGATGACCGAATGCGCCATCACCGAGAAACAGACGGTGTATCAGTTGGAGAAAACCGGAATCTGGGGTGAGGCGGTCCGCCAGCGCCGGGCGATCATGGTGAACGACTTTCCGGCCGAGAACCCTCTGAAAAAGGGTTATCCAGAGGGGCATGCCCCGCTTTATAACTACCTGACTATTCCGGTGTTCAGTAATGGCATGATTGTCGCGGTGGTCGGCGTGGCCAACAAGGAAGCGGGCTACAGTCAGTCGGACATCCTCCAGCTCACCCTGCTCATGGATGCCGTTTGGAAAGTCGTGGAGAAGAAGGAGGCCGAGGAAGAACTGCGCCGCTACGTGGAAGATTTGAAAAGAAGCAACGAAGAACTGCAGCAGTTTGCCTATGTGGCCTCGCATGACCTGCAGGAGCCGCTCCGGATGGTCTCCAGTTACACTCAGCTGCTGGCTCAGCGTTACGAAGACCAGCTCGACGAGAAGGCCCACAAGTATATAAATTATGCAGTGGATGGCGCCATGCGCATGCAGTCGCTGATCAATGATCTGCTGGCCTTTTCGCGGATCGGCACCAGGGGGAAGCCCTTGGCGCCTACCGATAGCCGCCTGATGTTGGTGGAGGCGATCAACAACCTGAAGATGCAGGTTGCTGAGACGAAGGCCAGCATCACCAATGACGACCTTCCCGAGTTGTCCGCCGACGCTTCCCAGCTGGCGCAGGTCTTTCAGAACCTGATCGGCAACGCCCTGAAGTTCCGGGGCGAGAAACCCCCGCAGGTCCATGTCTCCGCCCGGGATGAGGGTAAGGAATGGCTGTTTGCGGTACGAGACAATGGCATCGGCATCGATCCGCAGTATGCCGACAAAATATTCGTTATTTTCCAACGCCTCCATACCCGGGAAGAATACCCCGGCAGCGGCATTGGTCTGGCTATCTGCAAGAAAATCGTCGAGCGCCACGGCGGGAAGATCTGGTTTGAGTCGGAGCTTGGGAAAGGGACGACTTTTTATTTTACAATTCCAAAATAACAAGGAGATAACTCGGTATGGAATGCACAGCATCAATACGTCCGATCGACATTCTGCTGGTCGAGGACAATCCCGGTGATGTGGACCTGGCGCGGGAGGCGTTGGGGATGGGCAAGCTGCATAATACCCTGCATGTCGCGCAGGACGGCGTGGTGGCCATGGATTTTCTCCGGAAGGCGGGAAAGTACGCCGCTGCGCCGCGTCCGGACCTGATCATTCTCGACCTGAATCTGCCGCGAAAAGACGGGCGGCAGGTCCTGGCGGAGATTAAGGAGGACGACGATCTGAAGCGCATTCCGGTGGTCATCCTTACCACCTCCAGCGCCGAGGAGGACATCCTCAAAACCTACAATCTGCACGCCAACTGTTACATCACCAAGCCCATTGATATGAAACAGTTTTTGCGGGTGGTCCAGTCCATCGAGGAGTTCTGGCTGAGCATCGTGGTGCTTCCGGATGGAGCGAAATGATTTTGGATTGGGGATTTTGGATTTCGGATTTAAAGGCGGAAACAGCGCACGCTCCAAAATCCCCAATCCAAAATCCAAAATCAAAATTCCGAAGGAATTGAATAATGGACTCTAATTCCAAAATTCCCAATCCAAACTCCAAAATCATTAGAATCCTTCTGATTGAGGACAATCCCGGCGATGCCGACCTCATTGAGGCGATGCTGCTCAGGGCCAACGTTCAGTTCGAGCTGGAATGCGTACAACGTTTGGCGGCTGGAATCGCCCGGCTGATAACGGCAAATTTCGACGTGATTTTGCTGGACCTCGGGTTGCCGGACAGTCAGGGGTTGGGGTCGCTCGGCAAATTGAACGAAATCGGCCCGAAAGCGCCGGTGATCGTGCTGACCGGACTTGCGGATGAGGAGATTGGGGCCCGGGCGGTTATGGAAGGCGCCCAGGATTATCTGATCAAGGGCCAGGTTGACCACAACTTGCTGTCACGGGCCATAAGACACGCCATTGAGCGGGCAAAGCTGGAATCTGAAAGGGAGCAGTATTTCAAATTCTTCCAGACCTCGGCCGATCTGATGTGCATCGCCGATTCCAGTGGGACCTTCATCAAGACCAACCCAGCTTTCACTGAGACCCTCGGCTATACCGAGGCTGAGCTGGCGGCCAAGCCATTTCTCGAATTTGTCCATCCCGATGACAAACAGGCAACCCTTGAGGAAATGGCGAGTCAGTTGCGGAGAGGCTTTACGCTCAACTTTGAAAACCGTTATGTCCGCAAGGATGGTTCCTTGCGGTGGCTGTCGTGGCGGGCAATCCACAAAAAAGAGGAAGGAACCACCTATGCCACGGCCCGCGACATTACCGAACAAAAACGCTTGGAAGAAGCTATTGATATTCAGGCCAAGCAGTTTGAAACATTTTTTGATAATTCGATAACCCCGCTGGCCTTCCTGGACCGCGACTTCAATTTTATCCGGGTCAATCAGGCTTACGCGTCCGCCGGGAAAAGAGCAGTATCCGAATTCCCTGGGCATAACCATTTTGAGTTTTACCCTTCGGACGCCGAGGTGATATTTGCCGAGGTGGTCAGGACCGGCAAGGCCTTTCAGACCTTTGCCCGACCTTTTATTTACCCGGATCATCCCGAGAGGGGAACCACCTACTGGGACTGGACTCTGATGCCCATCCTGGACAATCAGGGGCAAGTGGAATTTCTGGCCTTTTCTCTGGTGGATGTGACCGAGCAGAAAAAGGCGGCGCAGGAACGCGAGACCTTGCTCCGGCGGAAGGAAGGGATCAACCTGTTGCAACGCTCTCTGCTGGTGCCGGCCACCCAAGAGCAGAAGCTGAAGAGCATTACCGACGCCATCGTCCGTTTCTTCGACGCCGACTTCTGCCGGATCTGGCTGATCCGGCCCGGTGATCTCTGCGAACACTGCATCCATGCCGGGGGGCGGGCCGAACCGCATTTATGTCGCGACCCTGCTCGCTGTCTGCATCTGCTGGCAAGTTCGGGCCGTTACACCCACACCGATGGCAAAGTCCATCGCCGGGTGCCCTTCGGCTGCTACAAGATCGGCCAAATCGCCGCGGGTGAGGAGCCCAAACTCCTTACCAACGACGTGGTCAATGATCCGCATGTTCACAACCACGAATGGGCCGGCGAACTGGGACTGGTGTCGTTTGCGGGCTACCAGCTCAGGGTTCCGGACGGTCAGACGATCGGGGTCATGGCCCTGTTTGCCAAACATCCCATCTCCGCCGATGAGGATTCCATGCTGGAAGGACTCAGCAGCACCGTCGCCATGGTTGTTCAGCAGACCACGGCGGAGGCGGCGTTGAAGAGTTCCGAGGCGTTCATCAAGGACATTCTCGCCAGCGTCGATGAGGCGTTTGTGGTGGTTGACCGTGAGTATCGAATTCTTACCGCCAACCGGGCTTACTGCGAACAGATCGGCGAAGCGCTGGCAAATGTAATCGGCAGACACTGTTACGAAATATCCCATCAGGCGACCGAGCCGTGCCGTTCAACCGAGTACGTCTGCGGCTGCAAACACACCTTTGCGACCGGGGAACCGTCGGTCACGCTGCACATCCACACCGATGTCCACGGCCGGCCGCGCCAGGTCGAGGTCAAGACCTACCCGATGAAGGACGAATCCGGCCAGGTCGTCTCCGTGATCGAGGTCATCAACGATATCACCGAGAAATCCGTACTGGAGGGGCAGCTGCGCCAGTCCCAGAAGATGGAGGCCATCGGCACCCTGGCCGGCGGCATCGCCCACGACTTCAACAACATCCTGACCGCCATTCTCGGCTTCGGCGAGATCGTCATGGAGCAGTTGCCGGAGGGTAGCCAGCTGCGCGAGGACCAGGCCCATGTGGTCGCGGCCGGGAAGCGGGCCAGGGACCTGGTCAAACAGATTCTGACCTTCAGCCGGCGTTCGGAGCAAGAGCTGAGACCCCTGTTGATTCAGTTTGTCGTCAAGGAGGCGCTCAAGCTGCTGCGAGCTTCCATTCCGGCCAGCATCGAGATCCGGGAGGACATCGACGTCAACTGCGGGGCGGTGCTGGCCGACCCGGGCCAGATTCACCAGGTGGTGATGAACCTCTGCACCAACGGTTATCAGGCCATGCGCGAAAGCGGCGGGGTACTGGCGGTCTCCCTGAAGAGTGTGGCTGTACCGGCGGAGGCGACGAAATTGACCGGCAACCTGCACCCCTGCCCGCACCTGTGCCTGGAGGTCGCCGACACCGGTAGCGGCATGAGCCGGGCGGTGCGGGAGCGAATCTTCGAGCCGTACTTCACGACCAAAGGCAAGGGCGAGGGTACCGGCCTGGGGTTGTCTCTGGTGCACGGCATCGTCGTCGGCCTGGGAGGAGGGGTTAGCGTCTCCAGCGAACCGGGCCGGGGCACCACCTTCAAGGTTTATCTGCCGCTGATCGCGGCTGAGATCAGCGGCGCGGTGGAGGAGGAGAGCGAAGCCCTGCCGGGCGGCAATGAGTCGATCATGGTGGTGGATGACGAGGAGATCATCACCGACCTGGAGCGTAAAATTCTTACGGGCCTGGGCTACCGGGTGACGGTATGCGCCGATGGTGAGCAGGCCCTCCTTGCCTTCCGCGACCAGCCGGCAGGTTTTGACCTGATCCTTACCGATATGACCATGCCCAAGCTGAACGGCAATGAGCTGGCCCGGGAGATTCTGCGGGTCCGGCCGGGTCTGCCGATTATCCTTTGCACCGGCTTTAGCGATCTGATTGACGCGAAAAAGGCCAAAGAGCTGGGGATCAGGGAGTTCCTGCAGAAGCCGGTCGAAAGAGGCGAGCTGGCCAAGGCGGTGCGGCGGGCGCTGGACGGTGCCGCCATTGAAGATACCTGAGGGGCCGGAGCAGCTGGGCCGGGGCTTCGTGGCTATCGATCTTGTTGGTGGTTGAGGGGGCTTTTTATGCGTATCCCAATGGTGCTGACCACTTCTGCCCTGGTTCTGGTGCTGGGGCTGCAGGGCCGGGACAATGCCCGGGCTGATTCCGACCAGCGGGAACTGCTCCAGCAGCTGCAGGGGACCATTCAACAGCAACAAGAACAACTTCGGCAGCAGGCCGAGCTGATCAGATTGCAGTCGGAACGGCTGGATTCCCTGGGGCAGCAGATCAAGATGCTGCAGCCTCGGGAAGCCAGTTCGAATTCCGCGACCCCGTCGGCGGAACCAGCAAAGTCTTTGCCGTCCAAGGGCCTTCCCCTGCCCGAGCTTTCGCCCCGGCCCACCAGCGGAACCGCTGGCGGGCCAATTCAACTCGCCATCTCTGGTCAGGTGAGTCGGGCGGTAAACCTGATCGCTGACGGGGGCGGGACGGACCTTTTCTTTGTCGACAACAGCACCAGCGGTACCAGGCTGCGGGTAATCGGCACCGGCAGAATCAATGCTGATCTCGCCATGGGAACCCGGATCGAAGTGGCCGTGGCCCCAGATCCAACCACCCAGGTTTCCCAGACCAACCCAACCCCAGGCACCTATTTTGATCAGCGCTGGGCCGAGATTTCACTGGCTGGTACCAGATACGGTAAACTGTCGCTCGGCAAGGGCGACACTGCCTCCAACTCCACGGCCGAGGTCGATTTGTCCCGGACCGAGGCGGTGCAGTACGCCAGTATTGCCGACACCGCCTGTGCCATGCTGTTCCGGGAAAAAGGGGGGGGCGGCGCCCTGACCAGTCTGAAGGTTGCGGAGGTCTTTCAGGACCGGGATGGCTTGAGCCGACAGTCCCGGCTTCGCTATGACACCCCTGGCTATCACGGTTTCAGCCTGGCCGCTTCGCTGGTTAGCAATCAGCGCGCCGACGCGGCGCTCTTTTGGGGCGGCGAAGGCCATGGTTTTAAAGCGGCCGGGGCTTTGGCCGTGGCCAATCCCCAACTGCCGGACCACGGTCTGCAAGAGGACGGCTCGGTCTCCCTTCTGCACCAAAGCAGCGGCCTGAACCTCACTCTGTCCGGCGGCCGGCAAGAGCGGGACGGTCTAAAGAACGCTACCAATCTGTATGGCAAGGTTGGCTGGCTGGCCAACCTTAACGAACTGGGCCGCACGGCCTTCGGGGTTGACTACACCCGGTCGAGAAACCTGCCGGCGGCGAGTGACACGGCCTGGTCGGTGGGCGCGGCGGTGGTCCAGTCGATGGACAAGATCGCCACGGAACTTTACGCCCAGTACCGCGTCTATGCCCTGGCGCGCCGATCCGCCCCCGCGGTTGACCTGATCAACGTCGGAACGGTCGGGGCCCGGGTGAAGTTTTGAAACCGAATGTTCACCGGTTTGGAGAATAGTAAATGAAACTACTAAAGGCAAAAGATTGTCAGGCTAGGACGCTGCTACGCGGCAGTGTTCTGCTGGTGGTCCTGCTGGCCGCCTTTCTCGCGCCGGCGCAGGCCGCGGTAGAACCGGCCAAACCGGTCAACCTGGTTTTAACCGATGCCGAGCGCGCGTGGCTGGCCCAGCACCCGCGGATTCAGGTGGGGATCATGGATGCCTGGCCGCCGCTAAATTATCTCGACCAGAACCAGATCCCGCAGGGGATCGGGGTGGATTATCTGGCCGCCCTCAACAAACGGCTGGGCAACGCCCTGGTGCCGGTGCCGGCGCCGTTTGAGAAAAACTACGCCCTGGTCCAGAGCCGCCACCTGGACGCCCTGATGGATATTTCCCAGCGGCCGGACCGCGAGGCGCTGTTCAATTTCACTCGCCCCTATATCGTGATTCCCCATGTCATCGTGGGGCGGAAGGGGGAGGGCTATTTGAAGACCGAGCAGGATCTGGTCGGGAAGATCATCGCCCTGGAGCGGAGTTTTCATAATATCACCTACTTCAGGAAAAATTATCCCCAAGTCACCGTGCGGGAATATGAATCGACTTCCGCGGCCCTGGATGCCGTCTCTCGTGGCGAAGCCGATGCCTATGCCGGTAATCGGGCGGTGGTTGTTTACCTGATGGAAAAGGAGCTGCTGAATAACTTGCGGTTAATGGGCCGGCTGACGGAACCCAAATCAACCCTGCAGTTCGGCGTGCGGAAGGGGCAGTCCCGGCTGGCCGCGATTCTTGACAAGGCGCTGGCCTCGTTGACTGCCGAGGAAGAACGGACGATCCGCCAAAAGTGGCTACAGGAAAACGGTCAGGGGTTGGAACTCAGTAAGTCCGAACGGGCCTGGTTGAAGGCCCATCCCACCATTCGGGTGGCGCTTGATCCGGCCTGGGCGCCGGTTGAATTCCTGGACGAGCACGGCATCCCGCGGGGCATCGCCCCGGACTATCTGCAAAAGCTCGGCGAGTTGCTGGGGGTCCGCTTCGAGATCGCCAAGGGGCAGGAGTGGCCGAGCCTGCTTGAAGGCGTCCGCCGCCGTGACCTGGATATGATTCCCGCCCTGCACCGGACCGAGGAGCGCGAAACCTATCTGGGTTTTACCGACAGCTATCTGTCGTTGCCGATCGGCATCTTTACCAGTCAGGAGGCGCAGTATATCGCCTCGATCAACGAACTGGCCGGGAAAAAAATCGCGGTGGTCAAGGGCCATGCCGTCGAGCAAATATTAACGCGCCAACACCCCGGTCTCCGGCTGATTCCGGCCACCTCCATTGTCACTGCCCTGCAAATGCTGGCGCGTGGCGAGGTGGCGGCTGTCGTGGATAGTACGGTGTCCATCGGTTATTACCTGAGTCAGTTGGGGATGACCAACATCAAGCTGGCCGGCGAAACTCCCTATCGCTACGAACTTGCCATGGGGGTGCGCAGCGACTGGCCGGAACTGGCGGGGATCCTGAACAAGGCCCTCCTGACCATTCCGAAATCTGAGCGGAATGACCTCTATGGGAAATGGACCGCGCTGCCACAAGAGCGGCAGGTTGATTATGGCCTGATCTTGAAGATTCTGGCCGGCGCCCTTGGGGTTGTGGCGTTATTTGCCTTCTGGAATTGGCGGCTGGGCCATGAGGTCGCCACCCGCAAAAAGGCTGAGACCCAATTGCGGGCCAGTCAGCATCACTTGATGCATACGGTGGACGCCCTGAATGCCAATAAGGAAGAGCTGGAGGCCGCCAACCGAAAACTCAAGGAAATTGACCACCTCAAGTCGCTGTTCATCGCCTCCATGAGCCACGAACTGCGCACGCCGCTCAACTCCATCATCGGCTTTACCGGCATTCTCCTGCAGGGGCTGGCCGGAGAGCTGAATGGCGAGCAGAAAAAACAGCTCGGCATGGTCAAGAGCAGTTCGGAGCATCTCCTGGCGCTGATCACCGACATCATCGATCTGAGCAAAATCGAGGCCGGCAAGATTGACCTTAGCCTGGAGTCGTTCGACCTGGCCGAGGTAGTCAGCGAGGTGCTGGGGTCGTTTCAGGTCATAGCCGAGCGCAAGGCCCTGGCGTTGGCGGCGGAAATGCCACCCTCGCTCATGCTGGTCAGCGACAAGCGGCGGATTCGGCAGGTGCTGGTCAATCTAGTCGGTAACGCGATGAAGTTCACCCAGCAAGGCGGGGTAACCGTGACGGCCAGGGCGCAAGACGGAATCCTCACCGTTGCGGTGCGGGATACCGGCCTGGGGATCAAGGCCGAGGACCTGGGCCGCCTTTTCAAGTCTTTCAGTCAGGTGACCACCGTGGAAGCGCCTAAACATGAAGGTTCGGGACTGGGACTGTACCTGTCCAGGCGCCTGATTACCCTGCTGGGCGGCGAGATCGGGGTGGAGAGCGAGTTCGGCAAGGGGAGTGTCTTTTCCTTCACCTTGCCGATCGGGAAATAGAATGCAGAAGCCAGAAGTCAGGAGCCAGGAGCCAGGAGCCAGGAGCCAGGAGCCAGGAGCCAGAAGCCAGAAGCCAGGAGCCAGGAGCCAGAATTCAGAATATGGGGTGCGTATGAAAAGACCATCGGCGAAATGTTTTCAGGAGTTGATCGTTTGGCAGAAAGCGCACCATTTTGTCCTGTTGGCTTATCAGCATAGCGAGACATTTCCAAAATCAGAGATCTATGGGCTGACTTCACAATTCCGGCGGGCGGCTGTTTCCATCCCGGCAAACATCGCCGAAGGTTATAAGAAAAGAGGGAAAGCCGACAAAGGAAGATTTTATAACATTGCTCAGGGGTCTCTTGAGGAATGCCGCTATTATCTGATCCTTTCTCAGGATCTAGGCTATGGCGATTCATCAGCGTTAATGCAGCAATTGGAAGAGGTCAGCAAGTTGCTCGAAGCATACGCTTCCGCAATCCTGGCTTCTGCATCCTGAACCTTTGGATTCTGGTTTTTGATTTTCGGTTCGTGACTTCGGGCTTCTGACTTCTGACTCCTGAATTCTGACTTTATGAGGATGGCATGAAAAAGATCCTGGTGGTGGAAGATAACGACAATAACCTGTACCTGATCACCTTCATTCTGGAAAAGGCGGGCTATCAAGTGGTCGCGGCGAAAACCGGCGAGGAGGGGGTCGAGATGGCGCCGCGGGAACTGCCCGACTTGATCCTCATGGACATCCAGCTGCCCGGCATCAACGGCCTGGAAACCACCCGCCGGATCAGGACCACCCCGTGGGGTAGCAGGGTCCCGATTATTGCCCTCACCTCCTATGCCCTGGTGGGCGACCGGGAACAGGTAATGGGCGCCGGTTGTACGGGGTACATCGAGAAGCCCATCAATCCCGCGACGATCATGGGCGAGATTGAGAAATATCTGGCCAGGAAGGACTGATCTTCAGAAGTCAGAATTCAGGAGTCAGAATTCAGAAGAATAAATAAGCCTGCCTCAATTCTGGATTCTGGATTTTGGATTCTGGATTCTGGCTTCTGGCTTCTGGCTTCTGGCTTCTGAATTCTGACTTCTGAGTTCTGTCTTCTAGCTTCCGAACGTCCCGATGTGGCAAAGTAGATTCAAGGAGCGTGACCTATGAAAGTGCTGGTCGTTGATGATACCCCCGAGAACGTCTACCTGCTGGAGGTCCTGCTTCAGGGGTGCGGCTACGAGGTGTCCACCGCCGCGGACGGTTTGCAGGCCTTGGAAAAGCTCAAGCAAGAGCCCGTGACCCTGATCATCTCCGATATCCTCATGCCGAGGATGGATGGGTTTCAGCTCTGCCGCGCCGTGCAGGGTGACGAGGCCCTGAAGGACATCCCCTTTATTTTTTACACGGCCACCTACACGACCGAAAAGGATAAAGACTTCGCTCTGAGCCTCGGGGCCTGCCGGTTCATCCTGAAGCCCACGGACCCGGGCGAGTTCATCAAGATCATCAATGAGGTCCTGGTGGAGAAAGGCAGCGGACAGCTTGAACCAGGAGTGGTGGCCATGGAAAAAGAGACCGAGTACCTGAAGGAACACCAGGCCCGCCTGATCCAAAAACTTGGGGACAAGATCACCGAGCTGGAACGGTCGGAAGAGCGCTATCGCAGCCTGGTCGCCTGCGCCATCGACGCCATTATCATCCTTGATGAATCCGGCATGATCACCTCGTGCAATGACGCGGCTGAAAGCATTTTTGGTTATAAGTCCGACGAGATCATCGGTAAACACATCTCCCTGCTGGTCCCCGATGAACTGCGTTCCGAACAGGATGAGATTGTGCTCGGGCTGAAAGAGAAGCGGCAGGCCCGGCAGATCGAGACGCTCAGAAGGTCCAAGAGCGGTGAGCTCATTCCGGTCGGGATTTCGTTCAGCCTGATGAAGGACAAGCTCGGCACGGTCCTCGGTTTTTCGGTGATTATCAGGGATATGACTCAGCGCAAGCAGGCGGAACGGGCCCTGGCCGAAAAGGAAGCCCGGTTGCGGCTTCTGGTGGAAACCATCCCCGACCTGGTCTGGCTGAAAGACCCGGACGGCGTCTATCTGCTCTGCAATAAAATGTTTGAGCAATTCTTCGGCGCCAGGGAGGCTGAGATTGTCGGTAAGACCGACTACGATTTTATCAGCCGGGAATTGGCCGACTTCTTCCGCGAGCATGACCGCAAGGCCATGTCGTCCGGCCAGCCCAGCAACAATATGGAATGGATCACCTTCGCCAGCGATGGGCATCGGGCCATGCTGAATACCATCAAAACCCCGATGTACGATGTCGATGGCCGGCTCCTCGGAGTCCTGGGCATCGGTCGAGATATCACCGAGCATCAAAAGCTCGAAGAGCAGCTGCGCCAGTCCCAGAAGATGGAGGCCATCGGCACCCTGGCCGGCGGCATTGCCCATGACTTCAACAACCTCCTGACCGCCATTCTCGGCTTCGGCGAGATCGTCATGGAGCAGCTGGAGCCGGGCAGCCAGTTGCGCGAGGAGCAGGGCCATGTCCTCAAGGCCGGGGGGCGGGCCAAGGATCTGGTCAAACAGATTCTGACCTTCAGCCGCCGTTCCGAGCAGCAACTGCAGCCCCTGTTGATTCAGTTTGTCGTCAAGGAGGCCCTCAAGTTGATCCGAGCCACCATCCCCGCCAGTATCGAGATTCGGGAGGAGATCGACGTCGACTTCGACCCGGTGCTGGCCGACCCGGGCCAGATTCATCAGGTGGTGATGAACCTCTGCACCAACGCCTACCAGGCCATGCGCGAAACCGGCGGGGTGTTGACGGTCTCCCTGAAGGGTATCAGCGTTTCCGAGGTTGAGGCGGTCGGTCGGGGCAATCTGGCCCCGGGGCGTTATGCCATCTTGGAGGTTGGCGACACCGGCTGCGGGATGAGCCGGGAGGTCCGGGAGCGGATCTTCGAGCCGTACTTCACCACCCGGGCCCAGGGTGAGGGCACCGGGTTGGGGCTGTCTCTGGTGCATGGCATCGTCCTCGGGCTGGGCGGATGTGTCAACGTCTACAGCGAACCGGGCCGGGGCGCCACTTTCAAGGTCTATCTGCCGCTGATTACCGGTAAGAGCGGCCGTCCGCCGGAGTTGAAAAGCGACATCCCCCCCGGCGGCAACGAGTCGGTCCTGGTGGTGGATGACGAGGAGGTCATAACCAGGCTGGAGAGTAAGCTTCTCGAGGGGCTCGGCTACCGGGTGACGGCCTTCACCGACAGCGAAGAGGCCCTGCAGGCCTTCCGCGACCAACCGAACAGTTTCGATCTGCTGATCACCGACATGACCATGCCCAGGATGAATGGCGATGCGCTGGCCCGGGAGATCCTGGGGATCAGGCCGGGAATGCCGATCGTTATCTGTACCGGCTTCAGCGAGTTACTCGACGCGGAAAAGGCCAAGGCCCTGGGGATCAGGGAGTATCTGCTGAAACCGGTGGAAAAGGGCGAGTTGGCCCGGGCGGCGCGCCGGGCGCTGGCCGGCGCAGCAGCTTTGCCCGGCCCGGAAGCGGGACAGGTGTAAGGTATGCGAATAAAAGGCGCCTTTCTCCTGCTGGCCGTCGGGGTGGCGGTGATTCTAGGCGGTTGCCGCCGGGAGTCTGCCGAGGTCGGCCCCAGGTACGGCACTGCGCCAGCGGCGCCGGGGGACCGGATCTATCAATTCGCCGTCCATCCGCTGTACAATCCGGAAAGGCTTTTTCAGGCCTACCAGCCCCTGATCGATTATCTGAATCGGGAGGTTAAAGGCGGGCGCTTTGAGCTGGAGGCCTCCCTCGACTACCCCCATTTCGAGGAAAAAATCCGGTACCGCAAGCCCGAGTTTCTTCTGCCCAACCCCTGGCAGACCACGATTGCCATGCCCCTGGGCTACCAGGTCATCGCCATGGCGGGCGACCCCGCTGACTTCAGGGGCCTTTTCATCGCCAGGAAAGACAGTCCGCTCCGGGTTCCCGCCGATCTGAAGGGCCAGGCGGTCAGCTACCCGGCGCGCACCGCCCTGGCCGCCTGCATCATGCCCCAATACTTTTTGTATCGACAGAAGCTGGATGTCGTCCGCGACCTCGACAACCGCTATGTCGGCTCCCAGGATTCCGCGATCATGAATGCCTATCTGGGCAAAACGGCGGTCGGCGTCACCTGGCCGCCGCCCTGGCGGATCTTCCAGAAGGAACATCCCCGGGAGGCTGCGGAACTGAAAGTGCTTTGGGAAACCGAGTCGTTTGTCAACAATTCGGTGATGGTCCGTAACGATGTGCCGCCGGTCGTGCGGGAACAGGTTCGCGTTCTGCTGCTAAGGCTGGGCGACACCCCGTCGGGGGCAAAAATTCTGGCCGGCATGGAGACCGCCCGCTTTCTGCCGGCGGGTGATGATGCTTATGACTGTGTGCGGCGGTATATCGCCGACTTCGAAAGGGATGTGAGGCCGGTGGAATGGTAACGATACTTCGCAACCTGTGGTCATTATGGTTCGGGACGCTCCGCCGCCGGATTATCGTCAGCGTGGCCCTGGTGCAGGCCGTGATGATGGCGCTGTTTGTCTATGATCTGACTCAGCGCCAGGAGGGGCTGCTTATCGATCGCCAGGTTGAACAGACCACGGCCCTCTCCCAGGCCCTGGCGGTTTCGGCGGCCGGCTGGCTCGCCGCCGATAATATCTCGGGCCTGCAGGAAATTATCAACGCCCAGCGGAACTATCACGAATTGGCTTTCGCCATGCTGGCTGATCGGCAGGGCCATATCCTGGCCCACACCGACCCGGCCCGGGTCGGTTTCCACCTGCAGGACCTGCCGCCCGAGGGTTCGCCGCGCGTGATCAAGCGCAGCCGGACCCTGGTCGATGTCATCTCTCCCGTAAAATTGGGTGGCCGGCAGGTCGGCTGGGTGCGGGTCGGCATCTGTCAGAGGCTCACCGGCGAGAAGCTGGCCGCGATGGCCCGAAGCGGCCTGTTTTACGCTCTGGCGGCGATCCTGGCCTGTTCGTTCCTGGTCTGGCTGGCGGGGCGGTGGTTTACCCGGCGATTATATGTGGTGCAGAAAACCATCGATGCGGTCCGGGCCGGCAACCGCCAGGCCCGGATCCATCTCCACGGCGACGACGAGGCCGCCGGCATTGCCCGGGAATTCAACAACATGCTCGATTCCTTGGCCAGCGGCGATGTTGAGCGACTACGGCTGCATCGGCAGAACGACCTGATCCTGCAAGCGGCCGGCGAGGGCATCTACGGGGTCGATATCGAGGGGCGGATCCTCTTCGCCAACCCGGCCGCCATCCAGATGCTCGGCTACCCGCTGGCCGATCTGCTCGGCAAAAACAGCCACCAGCTCTTCCATCACATCCGGGTCAACGGCAGCCCCAATCCCGAGGCCGACTGCCCCTTGCAGAAGTCCCTGCACGAGGGGGCGGTGTATCGGGGCCGGGACGAGGTTTTTTGGGCCAAGGATGGCCGGAGGTTCCCGGTGGAGCATGTCAACACGCCCATCCTCGAAGAGGGACGGGTGATCGGGGCGGTCGTGGTTTTCCGGGACATCAGCGAGCGGCGGCAGGCCGAGGATGAGTTGCGCCTGAAAACCGCCCGGCTGGCCGAGGCGCAGCGCTTGGCCCATCTGGGCCATTGGGACCTCGATCTGGGCCGGAATCATCTGACCTGGTCCGATGAGGTCTATCGCATCTTCGGTTTGCCGCCCCAGGCCTTTGCCGCCACCTACGAGGCTTTTCTGGAGCGGATCCACCCCGAGGACCGCGAGCAGGTTGACCGGGCCTATCGTGAATCGCTGGAGAGCCGCAGTAACTATGAAATCGAGCACCGGATTCTGTTGCCCGACGGCGAAATCAGGTATGTCCAGGAACGTTGCTCCACCGAGTATGATGCCACGGGCACGCCGCTCCGCTCTCTGGGCACCGTACTCGACATCAGCGAGCGACGCCGGGGCGAGGAGCTGCTACGGTTGGCCTACACCGTCATCAAGAGTAGCCCGACCGTGCTCTTCCGCTGGCAGGCGGCACCGGGATGGCCGGTGGAGTACGTCTCCGAAAATGTCGCCCAGTTCGGCTACGCCGCCGCCGACCTGCTCAGCGGGGCGGTTCCTTTCGCTTCTCTGGTGCATCCCGACGATCTGGCCCGGCTGGCCGAGGAGGTGGAGCGCAATTCCGCCGCCGGGGTCGAGCAGTTTGCCCAGGAGTATCGGCTTGTCACCGCCGGAGGCGCAGTTCGGACCATTGATGATCGCACCACGGTGGAACGCGACCGGGAGGGGCGGGTCACCCATTATCAGGGAATTGTCATCGATATCACCGAGAACAAGCGATTGGAGTCCCAGTTGCGGCAGTCGCAGAAGATGGAGGCCGTCGGCACCCTGGCCGGTGGAATCGCCCACGACTTCAACAATATCCTGACCGCGATCATCGGCTTCGGCGAGATCGTCATGGACCAGCTGGAGCCTGGCAGTCCGATCCGCGAGGATCAGGCCCATGTCCTTCAAGCCGGGCGGCGGGCCAAGGACCTGGTCAAGCAGATTCTGACCTTCAGCCGCCGCACCGATCAAGAACTGCAGCCCCTGCTGATCCAGTTTGTGGTGAAGGAGGCCCTCAAGCTGATCCGGGCGTCCATTCCGGCCAGTATCGAAATCCGGGAAGAGGTCGATGTTAACTGCGGCGCGGTTCTGGCTGACCCCGGCCAGATTCACCAGGTGGTGATGAACCTCTGCACCAACGCTTACCAGGCCATGCGGGAAACCGGCGGGGTTTTGACGGTCTCCCTGAAGTGTCTGGCGGTTTCCGAGGCGGAGGCGGTCGGCCGCGGTAACCTGCCCCCGGGACATTACGTGGTCCTGGAGGTAGAGGACACCGGTTGCGGGATGACCAGAGCGGTGCGGGAGCGGATCTTCGAGCCGTATTTCACCACCAAGCCCCAGGGCGAAGGGACCGGGTTGGGGCTGTCGCTGGTGCACGGCATTGTCACCGGGCTGGGCGGGGTGATCAACGTTTACAGCGAACCGGGCCTGGGTTCGTCCTTCAAGGTCTATCTGCCCCTGATTGCCGAGACGATTACCGGCGAGGCGGAGGTGAACAGCGAAGTTTCGCCGGGCGGCGCTGAGTCGATCATGCTGGTGGATGACGAGGAGGTCATAACCCGGCTGGAGCGCAAGATTCTGGAAGGATTTGGTTACCGGGTGACGGTTTTCGCTGACAGTGAAGCTGCCTTGCAGGCCTTTCGCGATAATCCGCCCGGCTTTGACCTGGTGCTCACCGACATGACCATGCCCCAGTTGAACGGTGACGAGCTGGCCCGTGAAATCCTGCGGATCAGGCCGGGAATGCCGATCATCCTCTGCACCGGTTTTAGCGAAATGATCGACGCTGAAAAGGCCACGGCCATGGGGATCAGCGAATTTATGCTGAAGCCGATTGAGAAGGGCGAGTTGGCCAGGGCAGTTAGAAGGGCGCTGGACGAAAGCCCTTTCCTGTCTAGACGGTCATCGAACGGTTAGAAAACTTCACAAAGGTAACGCGCATGCTTGATATCCTGCTGGAGTCGCTGTGTGCCTTGCTCCTGATGGTCATTGTCGTGCGGTTCTTGAAAATCCCCGCTCATGACCTTATCCGTCATCAGCCGGGCTGGCAGCAGATCTTCTTTGGCACCGTTCTGATCACGGTGGCGCAGTTTTTCGATATCAGCGACAATTTCCCGGTTCTGAACGTCATGGTGGTGGCAGGAGATACCGGCCCGGAGGCCTTCATCGAAAAGGGCGGCCGCTTGGGCGGTTATCTGCTGCTGGCGGTCGGGTTCTGGAAATGGCTGCCGGTCCTGGAGGAGCGGGAGGTGCTCAAGGCGGACCTGGCGAGCAAGAATCGTTCACTGGTGGCGGCGGCCGAGGATCTGATCTCGGAGGAGGAGCTGTCGGGGGCAGTTACCACCGCCGCCAACGATGCGATCTTCACGATTGACGGCCAGGGGCTGATCACCTTCTGCAATCCCGCCGCCGCCAGGATGTTCGAGTACGCGGTCCGGGAGATGCTCGGGCAAGACCTGCACCTGCTGCTGGCCCCGGTTGGTTACCATGCCGATGACCGGCAGGGCTTCGCGGCCTTCATCCGGAATGGGGCGGGGCGGGCGGTCGGGCAGACCATTGAGGCCATCGCGCTGAAAAAATCCGGCCGGGAGTTTCCCGTCGAGGTGTCGGTGTCACCGATGCGTATCGGCAGTGCCTGGCACGCCCTGGGGATTCTCCGGGACATCAGCGAGCGCAAGGAGAACGAGCGGGAAAAACTGGAACTGGCCAGGCAATTGCGCCAAGCCCAGAAGATGGAGGCCATCGGCACCCTGGCCGGCGGTATCGCCCACGATTTCAACAATATCCTCTCGGCGATCATCGGCTATGGCGAGATGGTGCTGGAAGAACTACCCCAGTCCGGAACGCTGCGGGATAATCAGGAGCAGGTCGTCAATGCTGGCCACCGCGCCAAGGGGCTGGTCAAACAGATTTTGACCTTCAGCCGCGGCAGTGAAGAGGAAAAGGGGCCGCTGCTCATGCAGTTTGTGATCAAGGAGGCCACCAAGTTTTTGCGGGCCTCGGTCCCTACCACCATTGAAATAGTGGTCGAAATCGATGCTGATTGCGGGCCGGTCCTGGCCGAGCCCGGGCAGATTCACCAGCTGGTCATGAATCTCTGTACCAACGCCTACCACGCCATGCGCGAAACCGGCGGGGAGATGCGGGTCTCCCTTAAGGGCGTGGAATTCGGCACGGCCGAGGCGGCGGCCCGGATCAACCTGCAGCCCGGCCGTTACGGACAGCTTGAGGTGGGCGATACCGGACACGGCATGGAACCGACGGTGCGGGAGCGGATTTTCGAGCCTTATTTCACCACCAAGACCCAGGGCGAAGGGACCGGGCTGGGATTGGCCGTGGTCCACGGCATCGTCATGAATCTGCGCGGCGATATCGAGGTGATCAGCGCCCCGGGGGAAGGCACCACGTTCAGGATTTATCTGCCGTGCGTCGAGGCGCCGACGGAGGCAACGGTGATTGAGGCGGCGGAATTCCTGCCCCGGGGCAGCGAACGGGTCATGGTAGTGGACGACGATGAAATAATCACCATCATGGTCGGTTCCATGCTGAAAAATCTGGGCTACCGGGTGGCGACTTATTGCGACAGCGAAACCGCCTTGCACAGTCTCCGGGAGGATCCGCATGGTTTCGACCTGATTCTGACCGATATGACCATGCCCAAGCTGACCGGCGCGGAACTGGCCGTGGCGGCCATGCGGATCAGGCCGGAGTTGCCGGTCATTATCTGCACCGGTTTCAGTGACCTGCTTGATGCGGAAAAGGCCGAAGCCCTGGGGATCAGGGAATTCATGCTGAAGCCGGTCGAAAAAGACGAGCTGGCCGTGACCTTGAGAAGGGTGTTGGATGGGGATTCCCGTGAAAGGGGCTAACTGCCGGTTAGAATATGTCTACGCAGGGGAGCGCGACCGCAAAGAACAAATCAGTTACACCGAAGATTTCGATCGCTAACTTGTTAAAGGGAGTGATCATGACAAAGCGAGCATTGTTTGAAATCGGTACCCTTCTTGTTGTCCGGGCTGGCGGGATACTGTGCACTCCCGTCGTGTTGTGCCCCGTCATTGCGAGGAGTGTAACGACGAAGCAATCTCCCGAGAACCGGCACCATTTTCCAGTGTAGACATGAAAATCGTACTCCGGATCGTTAAATTGCCACGTCGGGGCTGCGCCCCTCCTCGCAATGACGAATTATCCCCGATTACTTCATGCTGGGACTTTTCGGAGGGGAACTAAGTCAGCCGGGGCGCCGAGCGGCGGTACTGGATGGCCTCGGCCACGTGCTTGGTCAGAATCTCCGGCTGGTTGTCCAGGTCGGCGATGGTCCGGCTGATCTTCAAGACCCGGTGGCAGGAGCGGGCCGACAGGGCCAGGCGCCCGGCCGCCTTTTCCAGCAGGGCATGGGCCTCCTCGCCTAACCGGCAATGTTTTTCCAGATCGCGCGGCTGCATCCGGCTGTTGACCCAGAACCCCTGCCGATTGGCGAATCTTTTGCTCTGCACCTCCCGGGCCCGGCAGACCCGCTCGCGAATGATCGCGGAACCCTCGGGCTTACGGGGATCGCTGATCTCCCGGAAGGGCACGGCCGGCACCTCGACGTGGATATCGATCCGGTCCAGCAATGGCCCGGACAGCCGGTTCTGGTAGCGCTGGATCTGGCTCGGGGCGCAGGTACATTCATGGCGGCGGTCGCCCAGGTAGCCGCAGGGGCAGGGGTTCATTGCCGCCACCAGCAGAAAGGCGGCCGGGAACTGGAGCGAGAGGGCGGCCCGGGCGATGGTCACCGTCGAATCCTCCATGGGTTGGCGCATTACCTCCAGGACGTTCTTGCGGAATTCCGGCAACTCATCAAGGAAGAGCACCCCGTGGTTGGCCAGGGTGACCTCGCCGGGCCGGGGAATCTGGCCGCCGCCGATTAAGCCGGCATCCGAGATGGTGTGGTGGGGGGCGCGAAAGGGGCGTCGCGAGAGCAGGCTCTGGCCGCGCGGCAGCAAGCCCATGACGCTGTAAATCTTGGTGGTTTCCAGAGCCTCCTCGAAGGAAAGCTCCGGGAGGATGGTGGGCAGTCGCCGGGCCAGCATGGTCTTGCCGGAGCCGGGCGGCCCCTGCATCAGGATGTTGTGGTTACCGGCGGCGGCGATCTCCAAGGCCCGTTTGATATTTTCCTGGCCGCGCACCTCGGAAAAATCGTGGCCATCCGGGTCGGCTAGGCAGTCGGGGCCGGTGGCGGTCCCAGGAACAGCCGGGGCGATCTCCCGGGCCCCGGCCAGGTATTCAGCGGCCTCATAGAGGGTGCTGACCCCGATCACCTTGATGCCGGCCACCACTGCCGCCTCGGCCTGGTTGCCGGCCGGGATAATCACCCCCGCCAGGCCGCCGTCCCGGGCGGCGATGACCATGGGCAACACCCCGGTCACCTCCCGCACCGAACCGTCCAGAGAGAGTTCTCCGATGATCCCGTGATTTTTCAGGCGTTCGGCGGTGATGATCTCCGAGGCCACCAGAATGCTGATCGCGATCGGCAGATCATAGCCGGAGCCGACCTTCTTGAGGTCGGCCGGGGCCAGGTTGACGGTGATTTTACGGTTGGGGAAATTGTAGCCGGAGTTACGGATGGCTGACTTGACCCGGTCCTTGGCCTCCCGCACTGCGCCTTCCGCCAGGCCGACGGTGGCAAAGATCGGCAGGCCCGGGGCGATGTCGGTTTCCACCTCGATCAGCAGGCCGTTGACGCCGTGGATGGTGCCGGAAATGACGCGGGCGAGCATATTGGTCCTGGCCTGGTGATAGGTTTATCGCGGGTTGGCAGGCGACCAGGGATGGGCTGGCTCCGGGGCCTGGCTCTGTCTGGCTGTCAGATGGAGTCCTGGAGACTTTTTACCCCCTTCCGGAAGAAAAAGACAGCGATAATTATGCCGAAAACTACCCCTGCCAGCGCCCAGCCCGTCAGGAACAGGAGGTCGCGGGGGGCGGGCGGTTGCTGGCGCAGCCATTTTTGGACCAGGTGGTAGGCGGGGAAAAAGCCGGTGGTCAACAGCAGGATCTCGTAGCCCATGGCGGTGAAGAGAAAAAGGATGGCCCCCATGCCGCCCAGCGCGGCGGCGCGGCTTTCGGCCCGGAAGTCGGCGAAGATGGCCCCGAAGCCGATGGCCAGGGCGACCACCGTCCAAGTAATCGTCAGGATCGAGCCGACCGAGATCCACCACATGGGGCCGGTGACGTTGAGCAGGTAGTCGGAGAGGGCCACCAGCAGCAGGGCCAGGCCGGTAAAGGGGATTACATAGTAAAGATATTTGAGGAAGAGAAAGCGGCTGAGCGACAGCGGCGAGGCGCGGACGATCACGAAGGCGCCGCCCTCGGCCCCCACCGAGGGGAAGACAAAGCGGGCCGACAGCGAGGCGATGATGAAGCCGGCCAGGCCGATATTGAGAAAGGAGATGATATTGGTGATGTATTCCTCGGAGAAAAATGAACGCTGTACCGGCAGCATCTTGAAGTTGTAAAGGTAGACCACGATCAGGGCGGCGATCATGAACAGCTGCGACCATTCGGCCGAGTCGCGCAGGAACGTCTTGGATTCCTTGGCGAAAATCCACCGCCAGGCTCGGGCGTGGTAGCGGCTTCGGGCGGCGAAGCTCCGGTAGCCGCCGAAGGACTCCTGCGATTTGGAAAAACCGCTGAAAAACCAGCGCTCCATAACCCATTCGCCCAGGAAAAACAGAGTTACCGGGGTGACCACGATCAGGGCCAGGAGCAGCCAGTCGATCTGCTGCTCCAAGAGGTAGAGGGAGAGCAGGTTGGCGGCCCAGGCCGCCGGGATGTAAGGCGCCGCCGGGGTAGAGATGGTCGAAAGATAATCGACGAAGTGGCCGTAACGGTCGGGGTTGACCAGTTCCTCCGGGCGCAGCATCCGGAAGATGATGTAGATGAAGATGCCAAAACACAAGGAAAGGTAGAGGACGATGTCCTTGGTGCGCCGGGCCGGAAAGAGGTTGACCAACAGAACCGTGGCGATGGTGCCGGCCCCGGTGGCCACGGCGGCGGTGGCCGCCACCGTCAGCGGCAACAGCAGCCAGAACGGCCAGCCGGCCTGGAAGACCCGGCCGTACCCGGCGAAGATCGGCAGCGAGAAGATGATCATCATCCAGGAGGTATAGATGGCGGTGGTGGTAAAGCGCATCCGGTAGAGGGCGGCCGGGGGAACCGGCGCGGCGCCGAGAATCTCGTTGTCCTTGGAGAGGAAAATGGCGGAAACCGCAGTGACCATGCAGGAAAAGAAGAGCATGGCGAAGAGGATGATCCAGGCCATCTGGAAGATCTTCAGGCTGAGGATGATGCCCAGCTCGTCCTGGCGATGAAAGTAGCCGACCACCCGCACCGAAACCAGGTAGAGGGCGATGCAGAGAATGCTGCTGACCAGGATGGCGGCCAGGCTCTTGCCGGGGAAGCGGCCGGGCGGGAAAAAGCGGTTGCGGGCGGCGCGGTGGAAGGGGTAGAGGAGTGTGTGGTTGAACATGGTCTTCAGTCTTAGGTCTTCGTTTGTCCTAATCGGTTTCCTCCCACGGCCCGCCTTCATCAGCGTCCCGGCCGCTGGAGTTGGCCCAGATAAAATATTCCAGCTGGGCCATCTGTTTGGGGGTGAGTCTACCGAACTGCACCCCGCAGCGGCGGATAATGGAAATCCCGCTGTTGATGGCGCAATCGGAAATCACCTTAAGGGGGAGGTCTTCGATGCACAGGTCGTCCTCGCCCAGCAGCATGCCGCGATCGAAGGAATCCCCGTCCCAGTCTTCCCGCTCCAGATAGCTGAAGGCCAGACCGCCCATGCTGATGTCGATGATCTCGCCGGTCCGGTTGTTGGCGGTGATGGTTCCGGCCTTGGCGGGATGGCGCGGGTGGAGGCGCCTTTCAGCGAGGTTTTTTTTGCGGGTTGTGGCCAAGGTGGCTCCTGGAATTAGAAAGTCTGGATGTACCTGTTCAGATGCGGTATGGCCGGCCAGTCACCGTTCGGGGGCTATCCTTATTTACCGGCCCTGAAGGGGACTATTAAGCTTGATCAACGATTTTCCGCACTCGCCTCCGGCCGGGCGTCTTCCGCCAAGGAATATAATAACGGGGTGGCAGCCGCGCCAGCCTCGGCACTAGCGCGGGAAGACCGGCATTGTGAACTTGCGGCCCTGGAAAGACAGAACCACCCCCTGTCTGATGATCTCCACCAGGACCAAATCTTTATCCACCGCCTGGCCTTCGCGGACCAGCCGGCCGTTGATGCTGGCCCGTCGCGAGGCCGGGGTGTCGCTGAACAGGTGCAGGCCGATCTTGATCGTCGGCATCTCGGCCTTGGTCTCGGCGGGCAGTTCCTCAAAGGGGACGGTGGGCAGCAGTTCGGGCTTGACCGGTGCCTCGCTCTCCTCAGCGTCATTTTCTCCGGCGGGCGGTCGCTCCGGGGCAGTTTCTTCGACCTGGGCCGGAGGCGACTGGGCCTTTTCGACCAGCGGGGTTGGCGCGACCGGCGTCACTGACGCCACTGGTGCTACAGGCGCGAATGGTGCGGGCGCCACCTTTTTCAATAACCGGGGACTTGCGGTCCTGGCGGTCGGGGGCTGCTGCGCCGTGGGGCGGCTGAGCTTTGGGGTCGGCGGGGCGGCCGCCGGTTCTGGTTCGGCCTGGGTTGGCACCGGTGCCAATTCCACCGGCGGGGGCGATGCCGCTTTACTGTCTTCAGGCAGCTGGGT
>JAGVGT010000038.1 GCA_020056965.1 Deltaproteobacteria bacterium | reverse complement strand
CCTCGACCATCTGACCGAGCAGACCCTGGGGATCAAGAAGAGCGCCGACGGCCTGCAAGCCTTGCAGTGGTACAAGGAAGGGCGGCTCGACCTGATCATTGACTACTGCCGGAAAGACGTGGAAATCACCCGCGACCTTTTCCTGTACGGGTTAGAGAACGGCTATCTGATCTTCAAAAACAAGGCGGGCTGCAAGGTCAGGTGTCCCGTGGAATTCGGTTTTTGAAACCCCCTCCGTCCCTCAGGGATATCGTTCCTGCGCGACTATCCCTGCCGATTACCGAAATAATCGCCCCATGAAAAAGCAATATTTGACAGGCCTGACGCAACTTTGTAGTTTCCGTAATCTGACTTTGTGCACGTCCAAAAAGATTAGTGGCAAAAAAGCCAGGCGACTGGATGTTGAGCAGAAACCGCTCAAGAGGCGAAACGGAATATTATCTCTGGGAGCGCTTATGTCTGAAACAAGGATGAAATTCATGGCCATTTATTTAATAGCGGTATTTTCCGCATATTTACTCAAAAAAGGCATCTGTCGTACCGCAGATACGGCTATAGAGAAGAAAAAACTCTCGACGGGGGTGTATAGCCTTTTTCACGTTGAGGGTGAAATCGCCGTAAAATTAGCAAAAGGATACATCAGAGGGGTGAATATATATTTTTGGTTTATCGTGTTGTGTTTTCCCCTCGGGTTTCTCTTGGCTCTTTATTATGGCGCTATATGAGTCCGGAAGTTCGTAGTGGATATGGGGATATGGGGATATGGGGGTCAAATCTTTATTATTGACAAAACTCGCGTTTTGTCAGCCAAGCCGTAAGTGAAGGTGTTGAACTCTGTAGATGGTTTCCAGACGATAGGGAAATTTTAAGACCGAGGGAGATGGCGGGCGATGAGGCATACTTCTCGCACAGAGGCGCAACAGCGGGCGGATGAGATCCGGATTTTCCGCAAGGAGCTGGCTTGCCTGGAAACCGCCGGGGTGCTGAGGCTTGCGGATGAGCAGCGCGCTGCCGTGCACCATTATCACGATGGTCTGCTGACCGACTTTGCGCAGTCGTACGATATCGACCGCGACCTGCATTCCAAACAGCTGTCCTGGGGCATGCGGATCGCCTCGTTCCTGGGCGCGCTGGCGCTGGCGGCCAGCGTGTTCTTCCTGTTTTACCAATTCTGGGGGCGATTTAGCGAAACCGCGCAGGTGATCATCCTGATCGGCGCACCGCTGGGTATGTTCGCAGCCACGGTATGGATTCAGGGTCGGGATGCGACCGGCTATTTCACCAAGCTTGCGGCGATGGTCGCCTTTGCCTGTTTCGTACTCAACCTGGTGATGCTGGGGCAGATATTCAACATCACCCCTTCCGACCAGGCGCTGCTGGCCTGGGCGGCATTGGCCTTGCTGTTGGCCTATGCCTGCGACCTGCGCCTGCTGCTGGCGGCGGGCATCATCTGCATCATCGCCTACACTGCGGCGCGGTTCGGCACCTGGAGCGGCATGTACTGGATCCATTTTGGCGAACGGCCGGAAAATTTCTTTCCGGTATCGGTGCTGCTGTTCTTCCTGCCGCAACTGGTGAATCATCGAAGCCGAGAGGACTTTGCGCCGATCTACCGGGTCTTCGCAATTTTGTCCCTGCTGCTGCCGGTACTGATCCTGTCCAACTGGGGGCGAATCAGTTATCTGACTTGGCCCGCCAACACGGTGGAGCACTTTTACCAGATCGCCGGTTTCTTGATCAGCGCAATGTTGGCCTGGGCGGGCTTGCGGCAGGGATGGCCGGAAGTGGTGAATACCGGCGTCACCTTCTTTGTCATCTTTCTCTACACCAAGTTTTACGACTGGTGGTGGGAGTTCTTTCCGAAATATCTCTTCTTCCTGGTGGTGGGACTCACTGCGGTGCTGTTCCTCTTCGTCATCAAGCGGTTGCGGCAGGCGGCATCGGCGCGGGAGGAGGCATGAAGAACTGGTCGAGACGACATACGCTGCTCAGCGGCCTGGCCATGATCCTGATTATCAATGGCGTGGCGCTGCTGGGAGTCGCCCTGAACCGCTCCGGCGCCCCGGAGAGCACCCTCAAGCTGAGCCAACGTGAATTACATCCGCCCTTTCGGGAAATAAACCGGGAGAATAGCGGCATCTCCTTGAGCCTGGTTTGGCGGGTTGCCGGGGTTGAAAAAGGCCGGAATCACTCCTCTTACAGCGGCGCGCCGGATTGGCTCGACCAGGCCAAGATGGCCAGTCTCGGCTTCGAGAGCAGCCCAGCCCGGGGCGGGCAGGATAAACAGCAGTGGACGGAGTGGCAACCCGGCAAGGAGGTACTGCTGGTGTTGGAACAGGACGGCGCGGCTTACCAGCAGGTCTTAGAGCGCACCCGCCAAGATGCCGTAGAAGTAAACACCAGGTTGGCGGCTCAGCCCGACACCGAAGAGTTACAGCGCAAAGCCAAGCAACTACAGGATGATTTAAGGCGCGAAGAGCAGGAGAGCAGCCGGCTCTTCGCCATTGATGCCGGCCTGGACCAAACTGAGCTGCGCGCAAAATATCCGGATCGCAGCCGTTATGCCATTGTGCACGCCCAGGTGCGACCTCGCTCCATGGGTGGTAGGCAGGGCATGAGCGCGGGTCAAATCGAAAGCCTCAGTATCGACACCATCAACGTGCCCCACGAACTTCGCTCGATATTTGAGCTCAGGGCAACTGGTCAGCCTGATGCGGGGCAGGTTTTTGAAGCCAGCGTGGCCTTTGGCCAGCGCCTTGAGCCGTGGTTGCTTGGAATATCAGACGGAGCGAAATAGATTGAGTTGCGTAGGTCGGGTTAGCAGTTTTATCGCGTAACCCGACATTGCCAAAGCGGGACGAATATCAAAAACGTCGGGTTACGCTGCGCTAACCCGACCTACGCAGCTACGCTAGCGCCATTCTACTATCGTTCCCACGTCTCCATGGGAACGCAGCCTTGGACGCTCCAGCGTCCTTTGGTGACGCGGGAGCGTCACCGGATCCCGTTCCCACGCAGGAGCGTGAGAACGTTGGGTATTACTCAGCCCCAGAGCCCTTAAACTAGCGCCATTCGGGGCACTAGTTAGTGAAGTTTGCGACGCCCATGGCGCCCGTATCTGCTCCAGCGCCGCCCGCCTACGCCTCGATGCCTCATTCACCACCGGCATCGCTTCGGCCTCACTCCTGGCCACTTCCTGGTCGCAAATTTACACCGAGCTACCACTGTCTCAGTGACTCGTTAATCAGGCATACTTGAAGTATCAATACAGCAGAGAACACACGACCAGCGCGGCGATAATTTCGGCGGTATCGGGCGCAAAGGGCGGCGGAGAGGGCATGGCGATATCAGCATCGCAAAATATCAAGCCGATGACGCCATTGCCATTGTGTGCGGGGGGCGATTCTGGTAATCAAGGTGGGGATTCGGTTGATCTCTTCAGGTAGACAAATGCTAAAGAAAATCATTGCCGGTAATTAAGGCTATTCAGAAAAAAGAGAGAGGGGAAAATGAAACATCCATTCGGAAGAAAAATCTTTGCCGTAGCCGCTTTCCTGGCCGTGCCGGTCTTGGGCCAGGCCCAAAGTAATGTCAAAGGCACCATCCAGAACAGCATCGATGCCAAACAGACCGCCAACGTGGCGGTGGGCAAGGACAACACGGCCAACCTCAGCTCGACGTCCGTTAAATCCACCTCGTTCGAGGGCAAGATAATCACCTCGGTCAAGGGTAAGAATCTGGCCAATGTGGCGGTCGGCAACAAGAGCGATGCCAACCTGGTTTCGACCAACCTGGAAAACAGCAAGGTGCTGGGTAATATCACCAACAAATTCGAGGGCGACAACGCCGTCAATGTGGCGGTCGGCAACAAGACCAAGGCCAACACGGTCTCCACCAATATCAAGGACAGTAGGGCCGTCCTGCTTAACTCAAATAGCGCCAAGGGCAAAACCATCGTCAATGTGGCGGTCGGCAACGAAACCAAGGCGAATCTGGCCTCGACCGAAATTGCGGGCAGCCAGGTGATCGGCAAGGTCTCCAGTACCCTGGAAGGGGAGAACCTCACCAATGTGGCGGTCGGTAACAAGAGCAAGGCCAACCTGGCCTCCACCGACATGAAGGGCAGCAAGTTTGTCGGGCTGATCGACAATAAGGCCAAGGGCAAGACCATCACCAACGTGGCGGTCGGCAACGAGGCCAAGGCCAATCTGGCTTCCACTGAGATGAACAACAGTCAGGTGATCGGGGCCATTTCCAACAGCGTCACCGGCGATACCCAGACCAACGTGGCGGTGGGTAACAAAACCAGCGCCAACCTGGCTTCCACCGACCTGAAGGACAGCGCCATGCTCGGCGCCGCCGTCAATAAGTTGGAAGGTAAAGTCCTCACCAACGTGGCGGTCGGCAGCGACACTAAGGCCAATCTGGCCTCGACCGGCCTGGAAGGCAGCAAGATGCTCGGTGCCACCGTGAATAAGCTGAAAGGCGAGACCGTGACCAACGTGGCGGTCGGGATGGGCACCAGCGCCAACCTGGCCTCGACCAATATGCAGGGCAGCAATCTGGTCGGGGCCGCCGTCAATACCGTTGACGGCAAGACCCTTACCAATGTCGGCGTCGGGATCAACTCCGAGGCCAACCAGGCCTCCACCAACCTGAAGGGCAGCACCCTGGTCGGCGCCGCCGTCAACACCACCAAGGGTGATACCCAAACCAACGTTGCGGTCGGGGTCGGCACCAAGGCCAATCTGGCCTCGACCAACCAGAAGGACAGCAAGGTGGCCGGGGCCTTCGTCAACACCGCCGACAGCAAGGCCTTGACCAATGTCGGGGTCGGCGTCAACAGCGAGGCCAATCTGGCCTCCACCAAGGTCGAAGGCAGCAAGATGATCGGGGTCGGGGTCAATACGGTGGTCGGCGACACCAGCGTCACCAACGTCGCGGTCGGCAATAAGACCCGGGCTAATCTGGCCTCTTCCGAGGTCAAGGAGAGCAGTCTCGCCGGGGTCCTGGTCAATACCGCCAAGGGCAAGAACGTCACAAATGTCGGGGTCGGCAACGAGACCGCTGCCAATATGGCCTCCACCTCGATCCAGGGCAGCCAGGTCCTGGGGGTCGCGGTCAATACCGCGGCCGGGGATAATTTGACCAACGTCGGGGTCGGCAACCAGACCAAGGCCAATATGGCGGCAACCTCCGTCAAGGACAGCAAGCTGGCCGGGGTGATGGTCAATACCGCCGCCGGGAAGAACCTCAGCAACGTCGCGGTCGGCAACCAGACCGAGGCGAATATGGCCTCGACCTCGATCAACAAGAGCCAGGTGATCGGCGCCATGGTCAACACCGCCGCCGGTGATACGGTGACCAACGTCGCGGTCGGCAACAAGACCCGCGCCAATATGGCCGCCACCGAGATCAGCGACAGCAAGGTCATCGGCGCCATGGTCAATACGGCGGCCGGTAAGACTGTTACCAACGTGGCGGTCGGCAGCGAGGCCGAGGCCAATATGGCGGCTACCTCGGTCAAGGGTACCCAGGCCATCGGCGCTTTGGTTAATACCGCCGCCGGGCAGACCATGACCAACGTCGGCGTCGGGATCAAAACCGAGGCCAACATGGCCGCCACCAAGCTTGAGGACAGCAAGATCATCGGCGCCGTGGTCAACACCGCGGCCGGTCAGACCGTCACCAACGTCGCGGTCGGCAACCAGACCGAGGCCAATATGGCGACCAGCAAAATCAAGGGCAGCGAGGTGATCGGCATCAACGTCAATACCGCCGCCGGGCAAACAGTGTCCAACGTTGGTCTGGGCAATGAAACCCGCGCCAACATGGCCGCCACCAGTGTGCAAGACAGCAAGGTGACGGGTATCGTGGTCAACACCGCCGCCGGGCAGACCATGACCAACGTGGGACTCGGCAACCAGACCGAGGCCAATATGGCGGCCACCAGCCTGCGGGACGGCAGCAAGCTGACCGGTATCGATGTTAATACTGCCGCCGGTCAGGTCGTCACCAACGTGGCGCTGGGCAACGAGACCCGCGCCAATATGGCGACCACCAGCCTCAAGGGCGGTCAAATGACCGGCATCAACGTCAACACCGCCGCCGGCCAGGTGGTCACCAATGTGGCGCTGGGCAACCGGACCGAGGCCAATATGGCCGCCACCAAGAGTGAGAACAGTAAGATGACCGGCATCAACGTCAATACCGCCGCCGGGCAAGTCGTCACCAACGTCGGGTTGGGCAATGAGACCACGGCCAATATGGCGGCGACCAGCCTTAAAGACGGCAGCAACCTGACCGGGATCAACGTCAACACGGCGGCCGGGCAAGTGGTTACCAATGTGGCCCTGGGCAACCGGGCCGAGGCCAACATGGCCGCCGCCAATCTTGAGAAGAGCAAGATGACCGGCCTCAATGTCAATACGGCAGCGGGCCAGGTGGTCACCAACGTGGCGCTGGGCAACGAAACCACGGCCAATATGGCCGCGACCAATCTTAAAAACAACAGCAACCTGACCGGCTTGGCCGTTAACACCGCCGGGGGCCAGGTGGTCACCAATGTGGCGCTGGGTAACCGGACCGAGGCCAATATGGCCGCCATCAATCAGGAAAGCAGCAAGATGACCGGCCTGGCCGTCAATACCGCCGGGGGCCAGGTGGTTACCAACGTGGCCCTCGGCAATAAGGCCACGGCCAACATGTCCACCGCCAATCTCAAGGGCGGCAGCAACCTGGTCGGCGCAACGATCAATACCTCCGGGGGCCAGGTGGTCACCAACGTTGCCCTGGGCAATGAGACCCAGGCCAACATGGCATCGACCAATCTCAAGGGCAGCAATCTGACCGGGGCGGCGATCAATACCGCCGGCGGCTGGATCATGACCAACGTCGGGGTCGGCAACCAGACCAACGCCAGCATGGCCGTCACCGAAATGCAGAACAGCAAGCTGACCGGCGCCACCTTGAACACCGCGGCCGGAGCGGTAATCACCAACGTCGGCGTGGGTAACCAGGTCAACGCCAGGCAGGCGGTGACCAATATGCAGGACAGCACCCTGACTGGCGCGGCCATTAACACTGCAGCCGGGGCGGCCGTGACCAATGTCGGCGTCGGCAACCGGGTTGAGGCCAACATGGCGACCGCCAATCTCAAGGGCAGCAAATTGACCGGGGCGACCATCAATACCGCCGGGGGCGGTAATGTCATCAATGTCGGGGTCGGCAACGAGGGCAAGGCCAACCTGGCTGCCACCACCATGGAAAACAGCAATGTGAAGGGGGCGGTGATCAATACCGTCCTGGCTGAAGCCCAGAACATTGCCGTCGGCAACCGGGCCGAGGCCAACATGGCCGCCAGCAAGATGACCGGCAGCAATGTTACTGGCGCCCTGGTCAATACCGTGGTCGGAGCCGCCACCAATATCGCGGTCGGCAACCAGGTGGAGGCCAACATGGCCTCGACCAAGATGAGCAACAGCAACCTGACCGGCGCCATTGTCAATACCTCCGGCGGCGGAGCGGCCAACATCGCGGTGGGCAACCGGGCCGAGGCCAATCAGGCCGCGGCCAAGATGGATAACAGCACGCTGAAGGGAGCGGCGGTCAACACCGTGGCCGGGGCGGCCGCCAATATTGCGGTCGGCAACCAGGTTGAGGCCAATCAGGCCTACCTCAAGATGAACAACAGCAATCTGACCGGGGCCGCCGTCAATACGGTGGCCGGGGCGGCCGCCAACATCGCGGTGGGCAACCGGGCCGAGGCCAACCAGGCGGCGGTCAAGTTGGATAACAGCAACCTGAAAGGGGCGGTGGTCAATACCGTGGCCGGAGCGGCCGCCAATATCGGGGTCGGCAATCAGGTTGAGGCCAACCAGGCCGCCCTGAAGATGAGCAACAGTAATCTTACCGGTACGGTGGTCAATACCGTGGCCGGGGCTGCTGCCAACATTGCGGTGGGTAACCGGGCCGAGGCCAATCAGGCGACGGTCAAGATGGCCAACAGCAACCTGAAGGGTACGGTGGTCAATACCGTGGCCGGGGCCGCCGCCAACATTGCGGTGGGCAACCGGGCCGAGGCCAATCAGGCGGCAATCAAAATGAGTAACAGCAATTTCAGCGGCACTAACGTCAACACCGTGGCCGGGGCCGCCGCCAACATTGCGGTGGGCAACCGGGCCGAGGCCAATCAGGCGGCGGTCAAGATGGATAACAGCAACCTGACCGGCACGGTAGTCAATACCGTGGCCGGGGCGGCCGCCAATATCGCGGTCGGCAACCAGGTCGAGGCCAACCAGGCGGCCCTTCAGATGAGTGGCAGCAATTACAGCGGCACCAACGTCAACACCGTGGCCGGGGCGGCCGCCAATATTGCGGTCGGTAACCGGGCCGAGGCCAACCAGGCGGCTGCCAAGCTGAGCGGCAGCAAGGTCAGCGGCAGTATGGTCAATACGGTGGCCGGGGCGGCTGCCAACATCGCGGTCGGCAATCAGGTCGAGGCCAATCAGGCCACCGTCAAGGTCAGCAACAGCAATGTCGCCGGGAATATGCGGAATACCGTGGCCGGGGCCGCCGCTAATATCGCGGTGGGCAACCGGGCCGAGGCCAATCAGGCCGCCACCATCGTCAAGAACAGTAATGTCAGGGGCAACATCACCAACACCGTGGGTGGCGCGGCTGCCAATATTGCGGTCGGCAACAAGAGCGAAGCCAATATGGGTAGTGCCAAGATCACCAACAGCCAGGTCAGCGGCAACATCTCCAACACGGTCGCGGGCGGTGCCGCCAATATCGCGGTCGGCAATCGGACCACCGCCAACATGGGTTCGGTGGTGGTGGAAAACAGCACGGTCAGGGGCAATATCTCCACCAAGGTGAAGGGGGCCGCCGCCGTCAACGTTGCCGTCGGTTCCGGGGCCGAGGCCAATTCCGGGGCGGTCGTCATCAAAAACGGCAGCAACGTGGGCGGGAATATCATGGTGACCTCCGGCAAGGGCATTACAGTCAACGACGTCGATAGCCCGCTCAGCTTCGGTCAGAATGTCAATGTCGCCATCGGCGGCAGTATTTCCAATAAAAATTCCGTGATTATGAAGTAGTAGGGGTTCCGCAGAATCTGCGGTTGCAGCGAGAAAAGGGGCCGGGGTGAAGTCAAATCACCCCGGCCCCTTTTATTCCAAGAGGAAGAAGATAACTCAATAAAGCAGGTGGCAGACAACTACCGAGGCGATGATTCCGGCCGCGTCAGCGCAGAGGGCGGCGGGCAGGGCGTGGCGGGTTTTCTTGATGCCCACCGCCCCGAAATAGACGGCCAGCACGTAAAAGGTGGTCTCGGTGCTGCCCTGGATGGTTGAGACCAGGAAGGAGAGGAAGCTGTCCGGTTCGCGGCTGACGATCTCGCTCATCAGCCCGAAGGCCCCGGAGCCGGACAGCGGCCGCAGCAACGCCATCGACAGGGCCTCGGCCGGCATCCCGACCATGGTGGTCAGCGGCGACAGCACGTCAATCATCAGATCGATGGCACCGCTGGCCCTGAGCATGCCGATGGCCACGAAGATTGCCACCATGAAGGGGATGATCTTGATCGTGGTGGTGAAGCCCTCGCTGGCCCCCTCGGTGAGTGACTCGTAAACCTTGACCCCGCGCAGGTAACCGAAGAGCAGGAGCCCGCAGATGAGCAGGGGAATCAGCCAGGCCGAGATAACGCTGACCATGCTGGTGAAGGACTCGGGGGTCGGGGTGGTGATGGCCCGGTAAAGCATGGCGCCACCCATCAACAGCGCGAAACCGGCAACCATCAGCTTGCCGGCCCGGCTGACCAGGAAGCCTGGTGTCGGCGCGGGGTTTTCATCCACCACCTTTTCATAATCAACCGCAGTGATGCTGACATCTTTCCCGGCCAGGGTGCGGGCGGCGATGATCGCCACCGTTGTCGAACAGATGGTGGCGATCAGGGTCGGCAGGAAAATTCCGGCCGGATCACGAGCCCCGGCGGCGGCCCGGACGGTGATCACCCCCAGGGGCAGGATGGTTATGCTGGAGGTATTGATGGCCAGAAACAGGCACATGGCATTGGTGGCGGTGCCTTTCTCGGCCGCCAGTTTGTCCAGCTCCTGCATGGCCTTGATGCCCATGGGGGTGGCGGCGTTGCCCAGACCCAGCGCATTGGCGGCCATGTTCATGATCATCGCGCTCATGGCCGGGTGTTCAGGAGGCACCTCGGGGAAGAGTCGAGTCATCAGGGGCCGCATGCCCCTGGCTATGAGGCGTAAGAGCCCCCCGGCCTCGGCCACCTTCATGATCCCCAGCCACAGCGCCATGGGGCCGATCAGACCGATGGCCAGGGTCACCGCCGCCTTGGCGGAATCGAAAGAGGCCTTGGTCACCTCGTCCATCCGCCCGGTATAGGCGGCAGTGAGAGTGGCCAACAGAATCATGGTCAGCCAGATGATGTTGATGGCGGCTGGTTTGGAAGCTGTTTCGCTCATTTGGGCCGTGGTCTAATTATTGGCGTTCTCGCAAAAAGCCGCGAAAACGACGACCAGAGCCAATCAGTCCGTTGATGATTGTTGTCATGGCCGGCCGGTTTTAACTTTTTGCGAGTTCATCAACTATTGGCGTGGCTGATGGGGAAGGGGGTAAACCTGCCACCTTTGCCCGTTTTAGAATCCAGCGACCGGGCGCCGGAGCTATTGCCGGGGCTCCAAGAGTCGATCAAGCAGACACAACATTTCAACCACCATTATGCCAATATGTCAACCCTGGCCCGTGCCCCCGCCTCAAGAAGGAACGTCGAGTCCCGGATTGCCGGCAAACATCCAGAAATTTCAGGGTGTCGCGCCGGAGCTTTCCGGCAAATTACCTCGGGTAAGGCTTCTCTTGATCTAGAGCAATATGAACCTCGGCGATATTGAGCCCCGAGATTGGCTTGACAATCATTTGGTCCGCTGATTAAATCGGTTACGGTTTTCGGCATAATCGTTAATCGGTAGTCGAAAGTTATACGTCAGGGGCGCAACCCAAAACCGGTGCCGCCATCAAGATTACCGTCCGAAATGCATTTCGTGTCGCGCGGGCCTTTATGCTTGCCGGCTAGTCGATTAAACTCATTGGTTACACGGAGGTTCAGCTCAAATGCGAAATTTATCAATGGCGATGGTAGGGATGGTCTGTTGTGTCGGCGCCTTTGCCGCGACAGAGGTCAAAGCCATCGAACTCACAGCCCAGGCCGACAAACAGGGTTACAGTATTGGCTATCAGCTGGGGGCTGATTTTCTGGTTAAAAATATTCAGGTAAATCCGGAGTCTCTGGCTGCCGGGATGAAGGCGGCAATGGAAAGTGCCGAGCCTGCTCTTGATAAGGAACAAATGCGGACCGTGCTTGCGGAGCTGCAGAAGCAGGTCGAGGAAGAACGGAGAATCCAGTTTAAAAAAATTGCTGATGACAATAAGCTGGCCGGGGAGAAATTTCTGGCCGAGAACAGCATTAAGGAGGGCGTGACAACCCTGGCCAGCGGCCTTCAGTACAAGATAATCACGGCCGGTGAGGGGAAAATGCCCACAGCCGCCTCGAAGGTGACGGTTAATTATCGGGGTACCCTGATTGACGGCACGGAGTTTGACAGTTCTTATCAGCGCGGCCAGGCGGCCACTTTTCCGGTCAATCGGGTTATTCCTGGTTGGACTGAGGCCCTGCAACTCATGCCGGTAGGTTCGAAGTGGTTGCTCTACGTGCCCAGTGCGATTGGCTACGGGGAGCGGGGTAACCCGCCCAAAATCGGCCCTAATCAGGCCCTGGTCTTCGAAGTGGAACTGCTGGCCATCAATGAGTAGGAACCGAAGGAGTCGGAGTTCGATTTCTGCCGGGGACGGAACCTAGGTTTTTTCCCCGGTTTTTTATTTTAACTTGGGCACTTTGTCCTGGCTGATTGTTTCTTTTTTTCTGGACATGTTGTGGTTAGGATGGCCTACTGTTAATCGCTTCAGATGTTCCTGCAGACAGATCGCATAACAATACGGTGGGGTGAGATATGAAAAAGCTATTGGCGACAGTACTGGCGTTGGCTGTACTCCTGTTTTCCAATTTTGCCCCGGCCGCCGATTTCGGTTTAAAAAAGAAGCGTCCCAAGCCCAACGAGTTTGGCAATGTGGTAATCAACAACTTTTCCAGTAAACAGAATCAGGCCCCGGTGGTATTCAAGCACTGGCTGCATCGAGCCCGCTATACCTGCCGTCTTTGCCATGTCGATATCGGTTTCGCCATGCAGCCAGGGGGCACCATGATTCATGAGGATGATAACCGGAACGGGCTTTATTGCGGCTCCTGTCACAATGGTAAGGAAGCTTTTGCCCCGGAGGCTACCAGTCTGACCGGTAAAAAGGTGAGCAATTGTCTTCGCTGTCATTCTCAAGGGAAGGAAGTAGATTTTCAGGTGGATTTCTACGAGTTTCAGAAGAAAATGCCCCGCGAGCGTTTCGGCAATGGTATTGACTGGCTCAAGGCTGAGGAAGACAAGCTGATAACCCTGAAGGATTATTTGGAGGGAGTTTCTATCAAGCGCTCCAAAATTCCGGAACCCGGTGAATTTGGGCTGAAGCCCACCGAAAAGAACATGCCGGAAATAATCTTTTCCCACACTAAACACGCCAAGTGGAATGGTTGCGAGCTCTGCCATCCCGAAATCTTCCCGGTTAAGCGCGGCGAGCAGCCTTATACGATGCAGGAGCTTTTTGCCGGCAAGTACTGTGGGTTATGTCATGATTCGGTGGCATTTCCCAATCTCGACTGCCAGCGTTGCCATACCAAGCTGGTTTACTGATGCTATCTATGTCTTTATCCGAATTAGTGGTTATGAGAGATAATCGGCTAACCTGGTTGGGGTTGTTTCTGATCGTAATGATTCTGGTTGGGCCGACGACTGCCCGGGCCGGCCAATTTTGGGATTTGCCCGCTTTGCCGCCGCCCGAAAACTATGGCGACTTGTTGCTTGATCGCCTTTCCACAATCAAACAGGTCAAACCGGTTTATTTTTCGCACTGGAGTCATCGGACGCGCTACACCTGCCGGGTCTGTCACTGGGAACTTGATTTTGCCTTCAAGTCCGGGCAGACCGAGATCACCGAGGCGGATAATCGTAACGGCCTGTATTGCGGGGCCTGTCACGATGGCAAAATTGCCTTCGGGCACGGAGAGGGGAATTGCGAGAAATGTCACACCGGTAGCCTGGTGGCCGCACCCGAGAAATTTGCCCGGTTGCGGCAGGGGCTGCAACGAGATGATTTTGGGAATAAAATCAACTGGGCTGGGGCGCTCAGGAGCGAAAGGATTGCCCCGGTTGCCAGTATTTATAAGCCCGGCGAATCGTCGCTTCAGTATCGCAAAAAACTGGTGCTGGAGGCCGAATGGCCTTACGTGCCGCCGGCCGTTTTCCCCCACGACGTCCATGTCCTTTGGCTGGATTGCGCCAACTGCCACCCCGACATCTTCAATATCAAAAAGAAAGGCACTGAACATTTTCAGATGAACTATATTCTGGAAGGTCGGTTTTGTGGAGTGTGCCACCTCAGCGTGGCCTTTCCCATGGATGACTGTCATCGTTGCCATCCCGGCATCAAGAAGGAATAGGAGAAGGGCATGCGTCAGGTATTGCTGGTCCTCGTCATGGTAGCCTGGCTGGGAGGGAGTGGGCTAGTTTCCGCTGAAACGGAAGGAAATTGGCGCGAGGAATTTGACCGGATTTGTGCCAGGACCGGCGAGGCCGGCAAGATGAGCGAAGCCGAACTCAACCAGTTGATCGCCGAAAGTGAAAGTCTGCGAGAAAAGATCGTCGGGAGCAATGAGCCGGACGGCAAGGTCTATCTTTTTCGGATCGGCAAGTGCCGGGATTTTTTCGTGTTCATGCGGGACGCTGCCGTGGTCGCGCAAAAGCCTTAGCTTTCGGCCGGTCTGTACATTGTTGCCCAGCCTTGGGGAATTCCCCGGGCAGGTGTGATTCTCAGAAATCCTTGTCGAAAAACATGATTTTACCGCTGTCGCCGCTGCTCCTTCTCGGTGACTTGACCAGGCGGAAACCGGTGTCGGCATACTGACCGACCGCCTTGTTCTTATAACGCGTGGCGGCCCGGATGTGAGCAGAATAGCGGAACCAGGAGCCGCCCCTCAATACTTTCATTTGCCCGGTTTCCGGTCCCGACGGGTTGTTGGCTGGGCTATTCTGGTAATAATCAGACTGGTACCAGTCGCTGCACCACTCCCAGACGTTGCCGTGCATGTCGTAAAGGCCGAAGCCGTTGGCCGGGAAACTACCCACCTTGGTTGGACTTTTTCGGTAGACATCCCGGAGATTTAAGGAGAACGGGAAGGTGCCGTTGAAGTTGGCCTGGGTACCAGTAATGGTGTCGCCGGTATTATACATTGTCGTGGTTCCAGCCCGGGCGCTATATTCCCATTCTGCTTCGGTGGGTAAGCGGAACTCCGAGGTATTGTTCTGTTCATTTATTTTGTTGATGAATAACTGGGCATCTTCCCACGAGACCATTTCCACCGGGAAGTCCAAGTCTTCCGGGAAAACGGCGGGGTTGAAGCCCATGACCTTCTGCCATTCTCTCTGGCTGACTTCGTGGATGCCCATCCAGAATTCCTCAAGGCAGACCTTGTGTTGCGGTTGTTCATCCGCGTAATATTTTTCGTAATCACCGACGGGGATTCCGCGCCGGAGTGAGCGCATTTCCTCGGGGGATTGACCCATCTGAAAACATCCAGCCGGTATTTTGACAAATTTCATACCGGTAATGGGCTCCAGCCAGGTGTCAGCTTCTTTAGCCCGGGCGGGTTGGTCGGCAGTGACCAGTCCGGCCGACTCGGCCAAGACTGGGAGCAGAAGCAGGATTAAAATTGATAGCAGATTCGTGATGCGGATTGGAATCTTCATTATTATCCCTTGAAAATCAAGTAGTTGTACTTGTTGAATAACACAACCAACTCAATCGTGCAATTTCTCCGACAAGATTATCCGAATCGGAAAACCTCAGATGTGCTTACCTGGTTGTATAACTATCAGATCTGGCGTTGTAAAGGTCTGGAGGTTCAGGCTGTTGCGAAGCCGTCAGGATTGGCAGGGCTTTTTTCCGATGGTAGGTTGTTGGTTTAAATTGCTTGACAACCATAATATTAACTAATAAATAATCGCTTAATGCTTTTCTCTTTTGGACTCCCTTCGATATCATATATCATAGCATTTAAGGTCTGAGCACCATTTTCCATTAAATCCAGCGGCGACAGTATAGTATTCCTCAACAAGAGCCATGAGTTCTTGATTCCCTAACTTTACCAGTCCTGTTTCCTCACGTCTTGTAAAGACCGACTTCGCCGAATTGCTGCATTTGATAATTTGAGATTTGTCCGGGAGGGCTTGGCGCCCGCGCCGCTCAATTCCGTGTAAATTTTCACCGGCACCATCCCCAAGTAAATCAGTTGATAGGAGAGAATGACTGATGAATCTGTCTGAGTTGAAGTTACTGAAGATCAACGAACTGACCAAGATGGCCCAGAAGTACAATATTGAAGGGATCAGCGGCTTGCGCAAACAAGAGCTGATCTTCGCCATCGTCAAGGCCCAGGCTGCCTCGGAAGAAAAGAACGGCACCAATCGCGGCAGCGGCGTTCTGGAGATTCTCCCGGACGGATTCGGTTTTCTCCGTGCTCCGGATTACAACTATCTTCCCGGCCCCGACGATATTTACGTCTCTCCCTCCCAGATCCGCCGTTTGAACCTGATGACCGGCGATACCGTCGAGGGGCAGGTCCGTTCTCCCAAGGAGGGCGAGAGGTACTTCGCTCTGCTCAAGGTTGATTCAGTCAACTATGATCCCCCCGAAAAGGCCCGAGACAAGACTCTCTTCTCCAATCTCACGCCGCTGCATCCCAACGAGCCCATCCGTCTGGAGAGGGATGGGGGTAATCTCTCCATGCGGATTATGGACATCGTTTCCCCCATCGGCAAGGGCCAGCGGGGGCTGATCGTGGCGCCGCCCCGGTCCGGCAAGACCGTCCTGATCAAGGACATCGCCAATAGCATCACCGAGAACCATAAGGAGGTAATCCTCATCGTTCTGCTCATTGACGAGCGGCCGGAAGAGGTAACCGACATGGCCCGCAACGTCAACGCAGAGGTGGTCAGTTCCACCTTTGACGAGCCGCCGCAGCGCCACATCCAGGTGGCGGAGATGGTGCTCAACAAGGCCCGGCGCCTGGTGGAGCACAACAAGGATGTGGTTATTCTGCTCGACTCCATCACCCGTCTGGCCCGGGCCTACAATACAGTGGTACCCCCCAGCGGCAAGATCCTCTCCGGCGGTGTCGATGCCAATGCCTTGCAGCGTCCCAAGCGCTTTTTCGGGGCGGCCCGTAATATTGAGGATGGCGGTAGTTTGACCATCATCGCCTCCGCCCTGATCGAAACCGGCAGCCGGATGGATGAGGTTATCTTCGAGGAGTTCAAGGGCACCGGCAACATGGAAATCGTTCTCGACCGTAAGCTCTCCGATAAAAGGATTTTCCCGGCCATCGACCTGCACAAGTCCGGCACCCGGAAGGAAGAGCTGCTGCTGACCCCGGAGGTGCTGAACCGCATGTGGATTTTGCGCAAGCTCTTGTCGAGTATGAATCCTGTGGACGCCATGGAGTTTCTCATCGACCGGATGAAGGGCACCAAGAGCAACGCCGAATTCTTCGAAAAGATGAACGCCTGAATCTCTTCTTAAACTTTGCTTGCTAAACCAAAAAATTAGGTTATATTCTTCTGCTTCCGTGGGTCGGAATCGTACCGGCCTGGAGTGTGAATGTCCCCGCCTGGCGTGATTTCCGGCGGAAGATTTAAGTTGTATCTGACTGGAGGTTGTCGCCAATGAAAGAAGGTATCCATCCCAAATATCACAAGATCGTCGCCAAGTGTGCCTGTGGCAATGAGATCGAAATGGGCTCCGTTGATCCGGAGATCACCACCGAAATTTGTTCCGCCTGCCACCCATTCTTCACCGGTAAGCAGAAGCTGATCGACACCGCCGGGCGTATCGATAAGTTCAAGAAAAAATACGCTAAGCATTTTCAGCAGCAAGAGCAGTAGACCGGTTTTTCCGGTCATATTGGTTGTCGCTTACATTTAGGGTCCAGGCGCGGATTAATCGTCCGCCTGGATCCTTTTTTTGTTATGTGCATAAGTGATTGTGGTGCGTCGTGAACCCTTGGCGTCGCCTTGAACGTCATGATGCAACCACCTGGTGCCGGAAGTCTTAAAGGTCAAATATGACTGATATGTTCGAGAGATTCGCCAATCTGTCCGACAAGCTCGATGAACTTGAGCATCTGCTTGCCGATCCGGCCCGCATGTCCGACATGGATGGCTTTCGCCGGCTGGCCCAGGAGCATGCGCAGGTGGCCAGGATGCACCAGCTCTACACCGATTATCGCCAGGCTGAAGCCGACCTGCTGGCAAATCGGGAGCTGTTGCAGGGTGAAAGCGATGCGGAGATGCAGGAGTTGGTACGGGCCGAGATTGAGCAACTGACCGCTCACCTGACCGAGCTTGAGCAGGAGATGCGTCTGGCCTTGTTGCCTCGCGACCCCAACGACGAGAAAAATACCCTTTTGGAAATCAGGGCCGGCACCGGTGGTGACGAGGCGGCCCTTTTCGTCGGCGATCTCTATAAGATGTACTGTCGATACGCCGAGTCCAAGGGCTGGCGGGTCGAGGTGATGAGCAGCAATCCGCTCGGGATTGGCGGTGGTTTTAAGGAGATCATCGCCCTGATCAGCGGGGATAAAGTGTACAGTCGCCTCAAATACGAATCCGGGGCGCACCGGGTCCAGCGAGTGCCGGAGACCGAGGCCCAGGGGCGGATCCACACCTCGGCGGTTACTGTCGCCGTGATGCCCGAGGCTGAAGATGTTGAGGTAAATATCGCCCCCAACGATTTGCGCTACGATATTTTTCGCTCCTCCGGTTCGGGCGGCCAGAGCGTCAATACAACCGACTCGGCGGTGCGGATCACCCATTTGCCCACCGGTCTGGTGGTGCAATGCCAGGATGAACGGTCCCAGCACAAGAACAAGGCCAAGGGTCTGAAGGTCTTGCGCTCCCGGCTGCTCGCCCTCATGGAACAGCAGCAGCACGACACAATCAGTGCCGAGCGCAAGAGCCAGGTCGGCAGCGGCGACCGCAGCGAGCGCATCCGCACCTACAATTTTCCCCAAGGGCGGGTCACCGACCACCGCATTAACCTGACCATCTACCGGCTCGACAGCATCATGCTCGGTAAGCTGGATGATCTGATCGTTCCCCTGATTTCCTATTACCAATCCGAGGCTTTGAAGAACAGCGGTGAATGATGCCCGGCATGGCGAGAATCCGGCGATGAAGATCAGTGAACTCGCCCGGTTGACCGCGGAACAGCTGCGACAGGGCGGCATTGGTGAGGCCCGGCTGGAATCAGAACTTCTCCTGTGCTATTTTTTTGGACTCAGCCGGGTCGAGATGCACCTTGCCGACCGAGCAGTAACTGCCGATGAACTGGCCGGGTTTGCGGCTTTGGTTGAGCGGCGCCTGAACCGTCAGCCCCTGGCCTATATCCTCGGCGAGCAGGAATTTTGGTCGCTCTCATTTACGGTGTCGCCGGCCGTGCTGATCCCCAGGCCGGAAACCGAGCTGCTGATCGAAGCGGTACTGGCCCGGATTCCCGAACCGACAACTTTTGCCGGCGCTATCCTTGATTTGGGCAGCGGTAGCGGGGTGATTCCGGTGGTGTTAGCCCGCGAGTTGCCCCAAGCCCGGCTGATCGGGGTCGATATCTCCCCAGCGGCCCTTGAGGTGGCGGCGGCAAACGCCCAGCGCCACGGGGTGGCGGAACGGATTGACTGGCTGGCCGGCGATTGGTTTGATGCACTTGCCCCGGTTAGCCGCTTCGCCTTTGTCGTCACCAATCCTCCTTACGTGGCCGAGCTGAGCCGCCCGGGTCTGCAGCCGGAGCTGGCCTTCGAGCCGCCCACCGCCCTCTTTGCCGGTGCGGACGGTCTGGATGATTTACGGCACCTTATCTCTCAAAGCCCCGACTTTCTCTTGCCGGGGGGGGGGCTGATCATGGAAATCGGCTATGACCAAGGCGAAACGGTCAAGACGCTGTTGCGGGCCCAGCCCGCACTGGAAGCGGTCGAAATCATCAAGGACTACGCCGGCTTGGATCGGCTGGCGACGGCCCGGAAAATATAACCGGCAGCTCTGGCTGCAACTGACAAGGTAACAAGCTAATGGACAAGATTATTATCGAGGGCGGTCGGCCTCTGCACGGCACCATCAAGGTCAGCGGCGCCAAGAACGCGGCCCTCCCGCTGATGGCCGCCGCCATCCTGGCCCCCGGCGTGCATGTGTTGCATAATGTCCCGGACCTGCGCGACACCCGCACCATGTTGAAACTGCTGGCCTCCTTCGGGATCAAGTGGCAATGGCGGGAAGCCGATCAGGCCTTGCTCCTGGACGCCACCACCATCGACAACGTCGAGGCTTCCTACGACCTGGTCAAGACCATGCGTGCCTCGGTGCTGGTCCTGGGGCCGCTCCTGGCCCGCATGGGTCGGGCCAGGGTGTCGCTGCCCGGTGGTTGCGCCATCGGCGCCCGGCCCATCGATTTCCATATCCAGGGACTGGCCCGGCTGGGGGTGGTATCTACCCTGGAGAGCGGCTATGTGGAGGGTAGTGTCGATGGACGTCTGAAAGGCAACTCCATCTATTTCGATATTCCCTCGGTGACCGGCACCGAGAACCTCCTGATGGCGGCCGCCCTGGCCGAAGGGGTCACCGAAATCAAAAACGCCGCCCGGGAGCCCGAAATCGGCAATCTCATCGACATGCTGACCGGGATGGGAGCGCGGATCGACGGCCGGGACACTGACTGCCTGGTGGTCCGCGGCGTCAAGAAACTGCGACCGGCCGAGGCGACCATTATCCCCGACCGGATCGAGACCGGCACCTACCTGATCGCCGCCGCCGCCACCGGCGGGGAGCTGACCGTCACCGCCTGTAATCCGGGCCACCTGGACGCCCTCTTCGAGAAGCTGCGGACGGCCGGGGTGGAGGTCACGGTCGGCCGGAATCAAATCTCCGTCTGTCGGCGTCAGCCCTTAAAGAGTGTCGATATCAAGACCCTGCCCTATCCTGGCTTCCCCACCGATCTCCAGGCCCAGATCATGGCCCTGATGTGTCTGGGTAACGGCCTGAGTGTCATCACCGAGACCATCTTCGAAAATCGTTTCATGCATGTGGCCGAACTGCGGCGGATGGGGGCCAACATCAAGGTGGACGGCCACAGCGCCATCGTCAAAGGGGTGGGGAGTTTGACCGGCGCCCCGGTGATGGCCACCGATCTCAGGGCCAGCGCCTCGCTGGTGATCGCGGCTTTGGCCGCCCAGGGCGAGACCGAGATCTCCCGGGTCTATCACCTGGACCGGGGCTATGATAACCTGGTCGGCAAGCTGGTCGGGGTGGGGGCGGTGATCCGGCGGGAAGCGGAGCAGAACGATTGAACCGCACATAACAGCGAACCGCAGAATATCGAACAGTAGAATATAGAACCGCAGAAGGAAAAACGGTAGGCGATGGTCGGATATATTATGGCGATGTCTGAGGCGTAGCGGTAACCCGCAGTTGGTTTTAAACTTCTGCTGTTCTTCGGTTCTGCGGTTGGATATTCTACGGTTCGCTTTTATCCACGGCTTTTTTCAGGGCGGCGGCGTGGACGTGGCCGGCATAGTGGACGCTACTCTTGCCACTGAGCGGATCAAAGGCGGCGGGGTCGGCCACGCATAGGTACTGCACCTCGCGGGGGTAGGTTGTCAGCGCCTCTTCGACCGCAAGTCCTGTCACCCGGGCCGCCGCCAGCCAGGTGGCCCCGCAGGAGGCCCCGCGCAAGACCTCAATCCGGCTGATCCTGCCGCCCTCTTCCTCAATGTGCAACTCGGGAAAGCCAAACTGTTCGCCATAGGCGCCCAGCCCTGGCAAGCGGCCCAGGCCGCAGCAGGTGAAAGGGGTGATGGCCTTTGCACATTTTTTCCCGGAGGCGATGAGCGGGATTTTCTTTTTTTCGCAGAGTAAGGCCAGGTAGTCGATGAGGTCGGGGTGCTTGAGAAAGCTCAAGACCAGGTCGCCGCCGAACTCGCTGGGGATGAATTCTTCCGGTTTGTCGATGAAGGAGGGTAGGGCGGCATCGATATCATAAACGGTGGCGATTTCCAGGCCGCGACCGAAGCGGCGCAACCCGGCGAGCTTTTTTTCGCCGGCCCCTTTTTCCTGGAAGATTACCAGGCGCTGGCACTCGCTCATCGGGCGGCCTTTGGCAGATTGATAGTGCGGTGGTCGGCGGGGGCGATTTACCTCGCCATCACCCAAGTTGTTTCAGTGGGTAGAGGTGCTGACCAGCCGCCGTTTCTCCCGGGTCAGGGAGTTGCCGATATCGCGCAGCATGTAGTCGCGGATGGCCTCGATCCTTTCAAAGTCGACATCGAGGAGCAGGGCCAGGTCGTCGATCCCGTAGCCCTCGCCGAAGTGGCGCTCGGCGATGATGATCCGCAGAAAATCCTCGCCGATCTCGTTGGTCAATTCCTCTTCCAGACCGGAAATAGCCCGGCAGGCTTGATCGTAGGTCCGCCCCTTATCGATCTCCAGGCGCATGCGCCGCATGGTCTGCTCGTAGAGCATTTCATCCTCGGCGGCCGATGGGGTGTAGCCGGTCTCGTCATCGTTATTCTGTGAAGCCATTGATTCCTCGGAGGGTCGCGAAAGGTGTCAAATAAATTGTCCGAACAATAAAGATTGCTCTACTTAGCAAGCGCGAAAAATTTTGTAAATCTTTTCTTGCGACAAAACAGCCGCTACGGCGAAAGCCCTGCCGGCAAGGTAAGCTGGCAAGAGTTCGCACTAAATTGCGGGTAGTTCAAGCCAGGGCCGCCAGCAGTTGGCGGATCTGCGGTTGAACGGTCTCGACCAGTTCGACGATCGGCTGCCCCCGCCGTTCGGCCCTGGCAATGGCCGGAGAGTCGGGGAAGCAGGCAATGGGGCTTTCTCCTAAACCCTCGGCGAGGAACTTCTCGTCTTCCTCATCGACCACCCGGTTGCCGACAAAACGGACCGACTTGATCCCGACCTCTCCGGCCAGTTTCTTGACCTTCAGGGCGGTACGGATGCTGGATTGGGTGGGGATGACCACGGTCAGGAGGTGATCGACCCCGGCGATGGTGCCCCTCCCCAGATGCTCGACCCCGGCCTCCATGTCCAAGAGGACCACCTGGCTGGGGGAGAGCAGCAGCTTGGTGAGCATCCTTTTGAGCACCGTGTTCTCGGCGCAGGCGCAGCCCTTGTCACCACCCTCGATGGCCCCCAGCACCATCAGCTTCAGGCCGTTGGCCTCCACCATATAGCGGGCCAGGAGGTCGTCCACCTGCGGGTTGATATTGTAAAATGGCGACCCCTCTACCTTGCCGGAGCGCTCCACCAGCAAAGTCTTCATCTCGGCGATGGGCACGATCTTGCCGGGGTCGGCCAGGCCGATGGTCTGGGCCATATGCGGGCTGGAGTCGGCGTCGATGATCAGCACCTGTTTGCCGTCCCTCTTAAGTTGTTCGGCGAGCAGGGCCATGATGGTGGTCTTGCCGACCCCACCCTTGCCGCTAATGGCGATTTTCATCCTTGATCCTTTGGGCTTTTTATAACGGTGACAGGGGGTTGTGGTTGCGCCGCCTTGTTTACTTTTAAACGTTAATTGTTTATGTAAGACTTTTTTCCCCAAGAGAAAAGGGTGACTGGAGAATTTATCCGGTTTTGCTGCCCGTTATTCATCCACACCAGGAAGATTTGCCATGATCAGCATCGGACTGGAAGAACTGGCGGCCGCCCCGCCGACCTGGCTCAAAGGTAAACGGTTGGGACTGCTCTGCAATCAGGCCTCCACTGACCGCTTTTATCGCCACAGCCGCGAGGTGGTAGTTGCCGCCCTGCCGGGGCAGTTGACCTGTATCTTCTCGCCCCAGCATGGTTTTTTTGCCGACCGCCAGGACAACATGATCGAGTCGGGCCACACCACCGACGACCTGACCGGCCTGCCGGTCTTCAGCCTCTATGGCGATCAACGGCGGCCCGATCCGGCCATGCTCGCCCATCTGGATGTGCTCCTCATCGACCTGCAGGATGTCGGGACCCGGGTTTATACCTTCATCTGGACCATGTTCTACTGCCTGGAGGCGGCGGCCGCAGAGGGTAAACTGGTGGTAATTCTCGACCGGCCCAACCCCATTGGCGGCGAATTGATCGAGGGCAACCTGCTGGCCGCTGACTGTCATTCCTTTGTCGGACTCCGCTCGATTCCCATGCGCCACGGCCTGACCATGGGCGAACTGGCCCGGCTCTTCAACGACTATTTCGGCATCGGCGCCAATCTTGCCGTCATCCCCATGCGGGGCTGGCAACGGGGCATGAACTTCCGCGATACCGGCTTCCCCTGGCTCTTCCCCTCGCCCAACATGCCGACCCCGGAGACTGCCTTGGTTTACCCCGGCCAGGTTCTATGGGAGGGGGCCAATGTCTCGGAGGGGCGCGGCACCTGCCTGCCCTTCGAACTGTGGGGGGCGCCCTTTGTCGAACCCGCTCGTTTTGTCGCCGCCCTGGACCAGGCCGATTTGGCCGGCTGTCTGCTGCGGCCGGTGGCCTTCGAGCCGACCAGCAACAAGTTCCGGGGTGAACTCTGCCGGGGCTTTCACCTCCAGGTGCTCGACCCGGCCATCTTCAGGCCCTATCGCACCTCTCTGGCCTTGTTGCGGGCGGTGCTGGAGCTGTACGGCGAGGCGGGTTTCGCCTATAAGAAACCGCCCTACGAGTATGAGTTTCACAAGCTGCCCATGGACATGATTCTGGGCAGCGTCGAGCTCCGGCAAGGTCTGGAGGCGGGGCGGCGGGTGGCCGATCTGGAGGTGGGCTGGCAGGAGGAATTGGCCGGCTTTGAGCGGTTGCGCCGGGAATTCATGCTGTATTGAGTTGGGAGTTGGGGAAATTTATGATCAAACGATTTTTCGGCAGTGGCCGCGGTGACAAGAAAAAGGCGGCCCAGGTTACCCAGGACCATGCCAGGGAGCGCGAACAGTTCAGTAAGCTCTTGGCGGCTATCCATGCCACCCGGATCCAGGACCGGATGGCGGTGCTGGACCGTTTTCTCGGGGTGGAGCACCATCTGACCCTCTCCGGCCTGGCCGGACTGATGCTGGACTGTGACCCTGCCCTGCAGGACATCCGCTTCCTTAGAGACACCATGGAGATGTTCTGCCAGTGCGGCTTTGCCCGGAAACGCACCTTCGAGGCCCAGGAGACCACCTACGAACATCAGCACCTGGGCGATCACCACGACCATTTTATCTGCACCTCTTGCGGCAAGATTCAGGAGTTTCATAATAGCCGGCTGGAGCATCTGCAGATGGAGATTGCCGCCGGGCTGGGTTTTCACGCCCTCCAACATAAGATGGAAATCTATGGCATCTGTGCCGACTGTCTCTCCCGCCGGGAGACCAACCTGCCCCTCACCTTGACGGCCATGGGCGAGAAGGTACGGATTGTCGAGATCCGTGGCGAGGGCAGCATGGTCGGGCGGCTGGCTTCCATGGGCTTGCGCAAGGGGCTGATGCTGGAGGTGATCAACAACAATCCGGCGGGTCCGATCATCGTGGCCATGCAGGAGGTGCGGCTAGCTCTGGACAGTGAGATGGCCGAGGCGATCATCGTCACCCACGCCTGCAGTCATCCCAGTAACAGCGAGACTGAAGGCTGAGGGCTGAAGGCTGAAGGATGCAAACAACTTGGGCCTGGGTCGTCACTTCAGTCTTCGGCCTTCGGTCTTCAGCCGTTATTTAAACATCAGATCAACCAAATAGAAGGTAACATCATGCAGAAAATTATCGCAGTTTTGGAAGGTGACGGCATCGGCCCGGAGATCATGCGCGAGGCCTTGAAGGTACTGAAGGCGGTCGAGGAGAAGCACGGCCACCAGTTCACCTTGGCATTCGCGCCGTTCGGGGCCGGGGCCTACTTCAGCGAAGGCTCGCCCTTCCCCGAGCAGACCAAGGCGGTTTGCGACCGGGCCGATGCGATCCTCAAGGGACCGGTGGGACTGGCCGTCGAGCGGATGAACGAGATCCCCCAGGAGTTTCGGCCCGAGGTCGGTGCCATCCTGCCATTGCGCAAGCGTTACGACACTTACGCCAACTACCGACCGGTCCGTTTACCCAAGGCCTTGGCCGGTTTCTCGCCCCTCAAGCCGGAGATAATCGGTGAAGGCATCGATATTCTGATGATCCGCGAACTGGTGGGTGGGATCTACTTCGGTAAGAAGACCGAGGGGCCGGCCACCGGCATGCAGTATGCCGAAGACGAGTGCATCTACACCGACGCGCAGGTGCGGCGGGTGGCGGTGGTCGCCTTTGATGAGGCCCGGAAACGCCAGTGTAAGATGATCAATATTCACAAGGCCAACGTCCTGGCCACCTCGCGCTTCTGGAACGCGGTGGTCGAAGAGGTCGCCAAGCTGTACCCAGATGTGCCCTACCAGTCGGTGCTGGTCGACAGCGCCGCCTACCAGCTGGTGATCAAGCCCGCCATGTTCAACGGCGTCTGCCTGCTCGAGAACATGATGGGCGATATCCTCACCGACCAGGCCGGCGGGGTGATCGGTTCCCTGGGCTTGATGCCCTCGGCCTGTGTGGGCCCGGAAAAGAGCTATTTCGAACCAGCCCACGGTTCGGCCCCGGACATCGCCGGCCAGAATATCGCCAATCCCTATTCGATGATCGGCAGCGTCGCCCTGATGTTCGACAAGAGTCTTAACCTGCCGAGCGAGGCCAAGGAAATCTGGGACGCCCTCTTCGCCGTCTTTGAACGCGGCTACACCACCAGCGAACTGAGCAGCGGTTATGCCCCGGATAAGATTCTCTCCACCAGCGCCTTCGGCGATATGGTGGTGGCGATCATCAAGGAGTAGGGCGGGATAAGGCGGTAGGCCTTGCCGGGCCGGGGATATTCCCGGCCCTATTTTTTTTGTGGCGACCGGCCCGGTGCCTTGTGCCTTGCCAGCCTTGGTCAACGAGAGAAAGTCGAGTTGGGCGAATTGTCCAGAAGTTATGGATTGTGGCGGCTATTCTTAACCGTCAGTTTACTTTGCGATGTCTGTTGGGAAGAGATGATCAACGCAGCGCCGCTCCAACTAATCCCGCGTTGACAAATCATCACCCACGAATATACTTCATTTGGTCAGATCTCTGTTATCGGCCCCCAAAGGAGTCTTCCCGATGAAAACCCTCAAGTTCCTGTTGCTCTTCCTGCTCTTGGCCGCCGATTGTCTGGGGGCGGGGCTTGCCGATCTTCAGGAATTGGCCGTGGCCAATCGGCGGGTGGTCGAGAAATACCGTGAGAACCTGGAAAAAGTCAGGCAGGATCAGATTGTTGCCCGCAGTCCTTACTATCCCTCGGTGGATGTCTCCTATACCGCCAACCTTCTCGATGACGACACCCTGACCGAAAACCGCGAGAACAACGTAGTCTACGGGGCCGTTCGCTGGAACGTCTTCTCCGGCTGGCGCGACCGTTACGACCTGCGGGCGATCCACTGGCAGGCCGAGGCCGAGGCCGGTCGGCTGGCCGCCATCAAGCAGGACATCCGGTTGCGGGTGGCCCAGCGTTATCTCGCCATCTTTGCCGCCCGGGCCAACCTGCAGGTGGCCCAGGACTCGTACAGTAACCTGGAAAAGGTCTTTCGCGACGGTGAAAACCGCTTTCAGGTCGGGCTGATCAGGAAGAATGATCTCTTGAAATTCCAGGTCGATCTTGACAACGCCGGCATCACCCTAAAGAAAGCCGAGGCCGAGGTCGACCGGGACTGGCGGCTGCTGATCCGGGAGATCGGCTCCGAGGTTAATCGTGACGAGTTGACCTTCGGCGAGTTTGCCGAGCTGCCCGGGCTGGCCGCCTGTGAGTATCTTGAAAATCAGCTCTTGACCAACCGCAGTGAGTTGCTGGTCCTGGCGAGGCAGGCGGCGGCGGCCGATGAACAGATCGGAATCGAGATGGCCTCCCAATACCCCCGGGTCGATATCACCGGCAGCTATCGTCGCTATGAAGACAATCTCCTCGCCGGTCTGGGCGACAACACCCTGGATGAATTTCGCAATCAGTTGGTGGTCTCCTTTAATCTTTTCGACGGCTATGCCCGGAAGGCGCGAACGGCCAAGGCCGGACTGCAAGCCCGGACGGTGCGCCATGACCTGACCGAACTGCAGGACGAGTTGATCACCGAGTTGCGTAACCTCTTCCAGGACTTTCAAGTGGCGGTGAACAACGTGGCGGCGGCTGAAGGGGGAATTGGCCAAGCCGAGGAAAATCTGCGGATCACCAAACTGGCCTATGACGAAGGCTTGGAGACCGAGGCCAACCTGCTCAGCGCCATCGCCGGTCTCTCCCGCGCCCGTTCCAACCTGGCGGCCGCCAAGAGCGCGGTTTTCGACAATCACTTTCGAATTCTCAGAACCACCGAAGGATTGTAAGCCATAGTTCAATTACGGTTCGCCGTTTCCTGGTGGTTCTGGCTGGCCAGCCGGGGCTGGAGATTTATCCCGATGGGCCTTGGCGCCGGCCACCCCATAATCAGAGGAAGAGATTCTATGTCCCGAAAAAGTTTGGGAACCCGTGGGAGAACCATCCTGGCCATGGGGCTCGCCGTGCTGTTTGCTCAACTTATTACCAGCCATCCGTCCCGGGCCGCGATGATGGTCTTCGAGGAGCAGTACCGTTATGACGCCGGAGAGGCCGACAGCAAGCTGAGCTGCCGGGCCATCTCCTTGCTCCAGGTCAAGCAGCTGTTACTGGAGCGATTGGGCACCTACATCGAATCAACCACCCAGGTAGTCGATATGCAGCTGACCCGTGACGAGGTCACCTCATTAAGTGGGGGCATCGTTAAGACCGAGATTCTCGATGAGAGCTGGGACGGCAAAACCTACACCCTGACGGCCCGGATTCAGGCTGATCCCGACGAGGTAATCCGTCTGCTCGACGGGATTGCCGGCACCGACAAAAAGCAGGAGGAGATGGCCCGGCTGGACCAGGTCAACCAGGAAGGTCTGGAGAAAATCGACCAGCTCAAGAACCAAATGGCAGCCATCCAAAACGACCTGGTGGCGGTCAATCGCGATTATCAAAAGGCGGCCGAGGTGGTCGAGGCCTGGGGGGCCTTGGAGAGAGGCCATGAGCAGATGCGCAGTGGCGAATTCGCCGCCGCCGTGGGATCGTTTTCCCGGGTTCTGGAGGCGAAACCCACCAGTGACAACTATCTGCAGCGGGCCATTGCTTATCGCAAGCTCAATAATTTCAGTCTGGCCCTGGCCGATCTGGACCGGGTCATCAAGATGAATCCCAAGATTGGCGAGGCCTATTTCCAGCGGGGGCAGATCCTTCGGGAAACCGGCGAGAAACAGGCTGGAATGGCCGAAATCCGCAAGGCCGCGAGTCTGGGCAACGGCAAGGCGGAACTGTGGTTGAAGGCCAAGGGTAAGTGGTAATCGCCGAGGGCGGTTATTTGATATTACCGACCTGGCTAAGCATGGAGGCCGAGGTCAACTGGGAGATCAGTTCTCCATCGGCCGGGGGCAGATCCTCGAACTGCAGACCGACGTCGCAGAAAGTCTGTTTGATGCTGACCCAGCGGGTGGTGGCCTTGGCCATGATGGTTCTCTGGTTGATAATGAAGCCGACCTTGACCTGCTCCCCCTTGTTGAGGGCCTTGGGAATCCTGATCCGCATGCCGCTGGCGCTGAGGTCGAGAATCAGCCCGTCGAACACCCCCTTGGCGACCGTGCCTACCCGGACCGGCAGCCTGGTCAGGTTGCCGGGCAGGAGTTTTTTCAGCGCCATTGCATCGGTGCGCTCGTGACGGCGGCCCTCCTTGGATTTGATCCGGTCCTCGTAATCGTTATCCATCTCCAGGTTCAGGGAGGGGATGTTGTTCCATGATTTCTCGTCGGCCATACTGTTCTCGCTTGTCGCTGGATGATCCGGCAGGTATTGCGGCCGCATCTTGACTGCATATAAATTAACTTGGCGTGATCTTTCAATAATTATCGCATCTTTGCCGCTACCGGACAATACCTTTCCCTTTGGGATTGTCCTCATCTGATCACGCAAATGGTAGTCGATGCCCTTTGGGGGGACGTCAAGGTGATGTACATCTCTAAGAGGAGCAGCGGATGACGGCAGGTAACTACGAAATATTCCAGGAGGTTCCGGGCCTCTACCGGATCATTCCCTTGACCCCCTTTCGGCGCACGGCCGGAGTCCGTTTCGATTTCGTGCCGGTGGCCGCCATCCCCAGGATCAGTGCCATCGACCGGGTTATCCACGAGGGCGGCGCAGTCTCGCCTGGACCGGTGGGTGACGTGGCCCGCCCCTGGTACATGCACCCGCACCAGGATGACAATCTGCTGGTCTTGCAGGGGGTGCGGCATGTCGATCTATACTCCGCCAGCCACGGCAGGACGGAAAGTTTCAGGGTCTATCCCAACCGACTTGAGGATGGGGCGGGGGCGGTGGTCTACGATTATCCCTGTATGCTGGTCTGGCCCACTAATGTCTTCCACCGGATCGTCAGCGGGGAGCAGGGTTCAGCCTCACTGAACTTTGCGGTTCACTACGAGGGCTTCGACATCCGCACCAACTTCAACATCTACGATCTGGATGTCGCCACCGGCAAACACTCCTTGCTCCGGGAAGGACACCGGGATCAACAGTGAAAATGAAATGAGGGACGTTTAGACCGAACCGGATCCTAGCCGACAGAAGCTCTGTCGCCCAGGACTGATGCCATGAGTCTTATTCAGGCATGGTTGTCGGTTGCCTAAGCGGTTGGCGGGAATTTCCGGCGGTATAGTCCCAGCAGCTTCTTGGCCGTAATAGGAAAGAGGCCCAGCAGGGCGAAGGAGAGCAGCAGGCCCGGCGATATTACATCACTTGGGGTATTGATGCTGGCCAATTCGCGGCCGGCATTGACGAACACCATGGTGGCCGGCAACATCCCCAGCTGGGAGACCCAAAAATAGGTGGTGAGCCGCAGTTTGGTCAAACCCATGAGCAGGTTGATCACGAAGAAGGGGAAGATGGGGATCAGCCGCAGGGTAAATAGATAGAAAGCCCCCTCCTTCTCGATGCCCTGGTCAATGGCGGCCAGCCTTTCGCCGAAGCGGCGGGCCACCCAGTCGCGGAGAATGAAACGGGAGACCCCGCAGGCCAGGGTGGCGCCAATGCTGCTGGCAAATGAGATGGCGATGGTGGCGGTCCAGAAGCCGAAAAGCCCGCCCCCGGCCAGGGTCATGACCACCGCTCCCGGCAGGGACAGGGCGGTGACGACGATGTAGATCAGCATGTAGCCGGCCACCATCAAAAAACGGTGCGCCTGGTAGAGTTCGCTAAACCGGGCCTGGGAACCCTTTAGATAGTCGAGGGTAAGATAGCCGCCCAGCTGGTAGTGACGGAAGAGGCCGAAGGCAATCAAGGCCAACAGGATCAGCAGGAGGCGGCCGTAATTCTTGGAGGTCATGGCATTCTGATTCTTTGGGCAGCGTTTATAGAAGGGTTTATGCCGAAATGCGTTGAATCCTCTTGCTGAAAGAGTGTTATGACGATAATCAAAAGTTTACAGTGTGTCCACTGTTACCCCTGACGCTCCGAGGCAACAGGCCCTGCTGTCTTGAAGCATCCTTTCCGGGAAATAAGGTTCGATCGCCACAATGTCTCTGCAAAAACAAATAACCCTGATTCTGCTGGTAGTGATCGCCATTTTTGCCGGTTTGGATCATGCCGTGCAGCGTTTTGTCGTCTTTCCTCGATACCGGCAAATCGACCAGGCCAACGCTGAACTGGAGATGAAACGAAGCCTGGTCAGCCTTGACCGGGAGATCCAGCACCTCGACCATCTGGGCCAGGATTGGGCAGCCCGGGCGGACCTGGCCTCTATTCTCAGCGCCGGCCGGATTAGCCCGGAAAAATCGACCCAGTTGGCGGCCGAACTCTCAATCAGCCGGCTGGATTTCTGCTATCTGCTGGATCGTCGCGGGTTAGTGGTTTGGGGGAATAATATCTCCGGGGTTAGCCAATCCGCCGGGGTTGAGGCGGCAATCCTGGGCGCTACCGGCCAGGCCGGCAATGGCTCCTCGCCCGTAATCCGCAACTCGGCCGGACTGTTGCGCAGCAAGCTGGGGGTGGTAGTGGTTGCCTCCTACCAAGTTACCCGGGCGAGTGAGAGCGGTGAGGTCGTCGGTTCCTGTCTGGCCGGGTACTTTCTGGATAAAGAACGGTTGCTGGCCCTGGCCCGACAAACCGGGGTCCTTCTGGAATTGGGGGGATGCGACTGTGAACCGCCCCATGATCATCTAGGCGAGAAATGTCTGCTCAACTCCTGCGGTTTTGAGGGTGGTGAGAAACTTACAAATGCCGAAGTGGCTGCCTTGGTTGCGATCGGCCCGGAGCGGCCGGTTCTGGTCCGCAAACTGGGTGGTGATCGTCTTGAATGTCTGGCCGATTTTCCCGATCTTTTCGGCCGTCACACCCTGCTGCTGAAGGGAGTGTTGCCCATGCCGATCACCACCATGGGCCGGGACGTTTTGAACGGCGCCCTGCTTGCCTTGCTCACCGCCGGACTCATGATCGTCGTCGTCTTGCGGGAGGCGATCAAAATGTCTGTTTTGAAACCTCTCAGTCTGCTGACCAGGCACGCTGTCTCTCTGCGCAGCAGCGAAAGCCACGCCGGTCAAATCTCCGGTGTCTTGCGTTCCCCAAACGAACTGGGGGTGCTGGCCAGGGAGTTTGATTCCATGGTGGAACGATTGGCCACGGCGCGGCGGCAACTGGTGGAGCAGTCTTATTACTCGGGGATGACCGAGGTCGCCTCCCGGGTTATGCACAGTCTGCGCAATGCCATGACCCCGATCACCGCCCATCTCGACCTGCTCCGCGAGGAGTTTCGCGACTTGCCCCTGGAACAGATGAAGATGGCCGGTCGGGAGCTGGCTGGGGATGAGGTTCCTCCTGAGCGGCGGGAGATGCTGGCTCGATATCTCAAGGAATCGGTGGACTATATAGTTGGGGTGATGGGGGATGCCGCCGTTCGTTTAAAGGGGATGGACGCCGGTGTCGCCGCCATTGAAAAGATTTTGGCCGAGCAGGAAAAATTTGCCGGCCGCGATCGGCGCAGTGAACCGGTTGACCTGAACAACCTGCTCCGCGAGGCGGGGGCACTTCTGAGTCTTAATTATTACAGCGGCCTCGAACTGGTGATCGATCCGTCCTTGGCCGAGGTCGGGCCGGTGAACGGGCGGCGCCACGCCCTGCTGCACATCTTCACCAACCTGATCAGCAACGCCATCGAGGCGATTCTGCTAAGTGAGCGGAGTAATGGCCGCATCGAAATCCGGGCCGAAATCGATGAGATCGCCTACCCGGGTCTGGTGCACGTCACGGTCAGCGACAACGGTTGCGGTATCGCGCAGGGTGACTTGGGTCGCCTTTTTGAACGTGGCTATACCACCAAAGAGCACGACAGTTCCGGGATTGGCCTGCACTGGTGCGCCAACACCATCGCCACCATGCACGGGCGGCTTTTTGCGGAAAGTGCCGGGCTTGGCCGCGGTTCAGTGATGCATTTGTTGATTCCCCGCGGTGGGGGCCAAACCATGGAGCCATCCCGGTCATGAACGAAACAGCCCATCTGGAAATCCACCGGCCGCGCATCTTGGTGGTGGACGACGAGGAGAACATCCACCAGGCCATTCGTCAGGTTCTGGCCCCGGAAGGTGATCGTCGTCTGGTGCGCGACGGCTTGCGCAGCCTGGCGGCGACCCTCTTTGCGACCAGCGATTTGATCGGGGGCGACGCCCTTTATGAATTGAGTTTCTGTCGCCAGGGTGAGGCGGCGGTGGCGGCAGTGGCGGCCTCGGTGGAAAGTGATCGCCGCTTTGCCATGGTTTTTCTCGACATGCGCATGCCGCCGGGACGGGACGGGCTCTGGACTGCCAGCCGCATCCGGGAACTGGACGATATGATTAACATCCTGATCATGACGGCCTTTTCCGATGTGGATCCGGCCCAGATCGCCGCCGAGGTGCGACCGGCCGATAAATTGCTCTACCTGCAGAAACCCCTGCGGCCCCCGGAAATCCGCCAGTTTGCCGCTGCCCTGGCCACCAAGTGGCGAACGGAAACTGAGCTGGTCACCGCCAACCTGCAGCTGGCTGCGGCCAGAAACCGTCTGCAGCAGCTGCTCGACGAGCGCACCGCCGCCTTGGACATGGCCCAGTCCGACCTGCGGGAAAAGGGTGAACTACTCGACCAGCAGTCGGCTGAATTAGTCGAGTCTGGCATCGCCATGAAGGTGCTGCTCAAGAACCTGGCTTCCGGCCCGGAGGAGCCACCGGCAGGTCGGCGCGAGGTGGACGAGATGCTGGTCATGAATATCAAGGAGCTGACCGAGCCCTTTTTGGAGAGACTGGCGGCCACCGAGCTTACCGCCGGCCAGCGGGAATGCGTGGAAATCGTCCGGTCCAACCTGGAAAAGATTGCCTCCCCGGCCATGCTCCGGCTCTTTTCCGGGGACACCGACCTGACCCCGGCCGAACTACAGGTCGCCAACCTGATCCGGCAGGGCAAGGCCAGTAAGGACATCGCCGAGTTGCTGAACCTCTCGCCCCGGACCGTCGAGTTCCACCGCGACAACATTCGCAAAAAACTGGGGATCACCGACCGGCGGACCAGCCTGCGCACCGTCCTCCAGAGCCTATAAATGGGCTGGGCTGGGCTTGGCGACCCTGCCCCAGGAGGCCGTTTTGGTGTTTGGTTAGAGCTTTGGGCCGATGAGCTGGTCGAAAGGTTTTCATGTTTGTAGACACCAGCTGATTCGCCCGCCCTTACTTCCTGGTCAGGTCGGCAGGGACAGAGGGGCTGCAACCCGGCTCCGTTCCAGACCGGCCCGCAGTTCCAGCCGGCGCCCTTCTTCTTGGCCGGCCTGGTAATGGGCATGGTCCACGGCGACACTTCGGCCCCGGCTGCTGCGGAGCCTAGGGTAACGGCAGGAGAGGAACCGGTCCCGCTCCGGGTCACCCATGCGAACCGGCAGAATCTCCATAGAGTTTACTGCTTCCGTTGGTCTGCGGCCTGCCGCGCCCTTTCTTTCCCCGGCCAGTTTTTCCCGGAAACCCTTTAAAACCCCAAGCCGGTAGGAATTAGCAGCGGTCCGCCCGCCGCCGGGCCGGAGACGGCGCTGATTTTCCCAGAGCCGCACCAGTCGGTTTTCCAGAAAATGGAAGATGTATTCGGCAACCTTGACCTGGCCGGGGCGGCCGATGAGGTCGAGGCACTTGAAGGTATCGCAGACGGCGGCGTCATAGGTGGAGGCCAGCACCACCTCCACCTGGAAGTGATCCATCAGGATTGAGGCGATGGCCCGGTGGTGGCTGGAAACCATGCGCCGCCCGAGGTTGATGACCAGCGAGCAGTACTCACTTTGTTCCCCCGGCAGGGGTAACCGATGCTGGTCGAGCAGTTCGCGGGCTTTGCGCATGGCCAGCAGGGCTTCATGCTCGTTGGCCGATTCGGAAAGGGCCAGGAGTTTGCGGACCTTTTCCAGCAGGGCCCGGGGCCGGTCGTGGTTCAGGGGATCGGGTAAAGGGTGGCTGTCCGGCAGGGCGCCGCCGGCGCTACGATATTCGGGCGGCACCCCCAATTGTTCGCAGGCCGTGGCAAAGAAGTCGCCGTGGGCGGGGGCCGCTCCGTGGGTCTGACTGACCAGTTGGTGGGCCATCTCATGACGGAAGACATTGAGCACCACCTCCCACGGGTGTTGGCGGACCAGGCGGGCGGAGATGACAATGGTCCGCCGGCTCGGCCACCACTTCCCCCAGTAACCTGAGGCCTCACCGATCTCAACCAGCGGGGTGGTCATGATCACCCGGTGCTGCCAGCAGATGCGCCGATGTTCCATGACCAGTTGTTCGGCCCAGATGCGTAGGTAATCGTTGCCGGTTGTTTTCATGACGCCAATATACCGGCAGCCCCTTCTCGCGGCGACAAATTTGTCCTTCGGGATGATCAGGCCGGGTAGATTCAGGCTTCATCGGCGCAATAAATTCAATTATTCCAATTAGATTCATCGTTTACCCCGGGTTCGCCCGTATCCGCCCGGTATTCTTCCGGCATTGCCATACCTGTCATAAGAAATAAAACTGCCGCCATGATTGGGAAAACTTTGTCATTTTGTCCCATCCCGGTCATGCGCGTTCGGTTTGGAAGTCGTGAAGAGAGGAGGGGGGATGAAGAAGAAAGAAGGCGCATTTTACCAGAAGATGGTCACCGGCAATCCTCTTTACGATCAAGAGTTGAAGCGGGCGCCGTGGGAAATCGAAAGTGATAACTACGCCAGGATCGCCAGCCCGGAATTGATTGAAAAGAGTATCAATGTCATCAAGAACGACTATGTGATGCTGGTGGTGGCCTCTCTGGACGGCCACCGTTACGGGAACACTATTTTGGTCAAGTTCGACCGGGAAACCCTCTCCATCGATAAACCTGTCGATTTCGACGAGAAGTCCATCGACTGGTTTCGCATCTATTTCCAGGATATTCTCGGAATCTGGAGTTTTTTCGAGGTCCGGACCATCTCCGAGTGTGCCTTTTCGCTGTGTGCGACCTACCCCGAGGCCCTTTATCGCCTCCAACGCCGCCAGTATCACCGGGTTGAGGTACCCAAGGGCACCAGAACCGTGTTCTGGGAAGACAACCAGCTGCGCGATGGTGGCGTCGTCATGGACATCAGCGCCGCCGGCATGTTGATCTGCCCCGGCTTTAAGGAAGAAAAGTTTCATGACAACACGGTGATCAACGAGATTGCCATCGCCATGCCTTTTCACCCTTCTGCTAATAAAAATGAAGGCCAAGAACGGGTGGAATTGCCGGTGATCCGGAAGGGCAGGATTGTTCGGTCCTTTAAGGACAGCGAGACCGATCTGTTCTGCCACGGAGTCGCCTTCGAGAGTGAGCAGGAGGCGGAGCAGGAATTGGCCCGTTACGTCGAGAAGGTCAAGGGCGCCAAGGCGGGGCAGGATTAACCGAAGAATAGGTGGGGAGATGGCAAAGTCGCTGGATAATCAGGGACGAATCAAGACCTATCTGATTGCCGTTATGGCGGCTTTTTTTTTCTGGCTGGCGGCGGCAGCTTTACAGAGCGCTTTTTACGAGCCGGCGGATTTTGCCGGTTATTTGTTGCCCCGTTTGTCCGGTGAAATGTGGATGCGGTTGCTGCTCAGCGTCGTGGTGGCATTTTTCACTATCAATCTGCTGGATCGTGATGCCCGTTTGCAGGAATTGGAACGGCAGATGTCTGAGTTGCGAAACCAACGGAGTGACCAAGATAACGGTTAAGCCCTTCCTGCAAGGGGACTAGGCAGAGTGGGGTGCGGTAGGTGAAGTTTCGAGTGGCCCGGATTATTTTGTAATGGCTCCCGATGAGACAGTATTGACCGGCGGGCGACTGATACCGACGGGTAGAGCAATCCAAACAACAAGCGGTAGATCATGGGACAGAGACGTGACGTGGGTCCGGATAGTGAGGTTGCTTCGCCCTGGGAGTTTTTGGAAAGTTCTTTTCTGAGCGAAGGGGATCGTGACAAGATCGACAATACCCTCAAGGAGGCCAAGGGAAATCACCTTTCCCTGACTCTGGTGGCCGAGGACGGGCGGGTATTTACCCAAAGCCTGCTGATCAGCCTGTCCGTTGACGGATTGTTGATCGACAAACCGCTGGAATGGGACGACCAGATCGCCACCTTCCGGCTCTTTTTCCGCGGCTTGAACGGGCGCTGGTTGTTTTTTCGGACCGGGGTGACCCAGGTCATGCCGTTCAGCCTTTCCATGGCCTGGCCCAATGAAGTTTTTGTCCTGCAACGGCGCAGTTACCAACGGATTACGGTTCCGCAGGGAACCCGGGCCATTCTCAAGAGGGATGGCCGTCTGTTGAACTCTTTTTATGTCCGCGACCTCAGTCCCGCCGGGATGCTGGTCTGCACCGCCTCGCCATCCTCCGGCCTCTCGGTGGAAGCGATCCTCAACGATATCGTCATCTCGCTTCCTGATATTGGGGCAAAGCTGGGCCGGGTCCTTCCCCCCATCGACAGAGGTCAGGTCGTGCGCACTTATGTCGATGAGGAAAGCCAGATCTATTGCCACGGAATCGCCTTCAACTATGACAGCGACTATATCCGGGCCGCCCTGGGACAAATTTCGGAATAAGTCGGTTAACCCAGAAGATTTATAGTGCCTTCGGTGACCGTATCGGCCGGCAGGGGGTTGTTTTAGGTGCCAGTGGCCCTTCTTGGTAGTTCTTCTTCTCTCTTGCCGTAATTTCCAATATGATCTAATCAGGGCCTGATAGTCGGCAGACAGTATTGGCCCGGTCTTTCTTGTGACTTTGGTGGCGGCCAACTGATTTTCCCCTGCGGTAACGCCTGAGAATTTAGAGAGGGATGGAATGATCGAATATACGTTGAACGGGGTAGAAGCCAGGGTGCTGGGGGCGCTTCTTGAAAAGGAGATGACCACTCCTGAATACTATCCGCTCACCCTCAAGGCCTTGACCGCCGCCTGCAACCAGAAATCCAACCGGGAGCCGGTCATGGAACTGGACGAGGCGGCGGTGGTTCGTGGGTTGGATGGGCTCAAGGGCAAGCGGTTGTTGCTGCAGAGTGACGCCAGCCGGGTTCCCCGGTACGAAGAGATTTTTGCCCGTCACCACAATCTGGTTAACCGGGAGATGGCCCTGCTCTGCTTGCTTTTGTTGCGAGGGCCACAGACCATCGGCGAACTACGCGGGCGCTCGGAGCGGATGTACGGTTTTGCCACCCTGGAGGAAACCGAGGAGGTCTTGGAAAATCTGGCCGAGATGGGTTTCCTGCTGAAGATGGGCAGGCAGCCGGGGCAGAAGGAGTGCCGTTACGCCCATCTACTCTCCGGTGAGATAGTCGAGCCGGTCGGCTCTGCCGGGGCGGCCAGGCCGGAGGAGGCGACCATCAGGGTCCGGGCCGAAAACGAGCGATTGGCCAGTCTGGAACATGAGATCCAGGGAATGAGGGAGGAGTTGGCCGAACTGCGCCAGACCTTTGCCGACTTCCGGACCCAGTTCGAGTAGTTTTAGCAGTTTTTCTAAAAAGTGAACAGGCGTGGCGTAACTGATGTCATGTTCTTTGACCGCGGGCTGTAGAAGTACTGCGTATTTTGCCCAGGTGGTTTAGTTTTTCTGTAAATAGGACAATTTTGGTAGCATTTGCATTGCGGTTGATATAACATGTAAAATAATTTTGGTATTTGGAGGCCGGTTGGGATTGCTTGCTACCGGTCGGAGTTGGTGACGTCATTAGACCGGCTGTCTTAAGGTTTCCTGAGCCGGAGAGGAGGAAAAAGTGAGGAAGGTCGTACTGCTGGCAATGTTGGGGTTGCTCTGTTCATCCTGTGCGGTCAAACGGCCTCTTTTTGCGCCGCATCGGAGCAATACCCCGGATCATCTCAAGGCCAAGACCATAGCCGAGTGCCTGGCTTGCCATGCCGCTAAATTACCGCACGCCAAAGACCGCGGCGATTGTCTGAAATGTCATAGAATTCTTTTGGGAGGTTGAAAATGTTGAAAAGATTGTTGCTGGTAGTCCCTCTGATACTCTCCCTGGTTTCTTGCGGGCCGATTCTCGGGCAGTTGATGCGGATGGCCGATGGGGTTAAAAATTTCCAGGTGGTCAAGGATGATCTAGGCGACCTTAAAAAAGGTCAGAAAATCCTGGTAGTCGGCCCCTTTGAAACGGCGCCTGGCGCCTGGGACATAGCCAGGGGGGATGATGCGGTCTTCTTTTATAATGAATTCAATCTGGCCAAGTACTACACCGCCGAACTGCACATGGGCGACCGCTACGGCAAGGCTGCGAAGACGATTGCCGAGGTCAAGGGCAAAAGTGCGGCCCAGCTGAAGGCCGATTATCAGCTGGAGAGTGAGCCGGGTCTAGTGATGTTCGGTACCGTTCTGAGCCGGGATACCATCGTTGCTCCAACCCGTGGGATCATCATGGAAGTCGGCTATCGGTTAGAGTTCTACAATCCGGCTGACGGCAAGTCGGCGGTGGTCGAGATCTCCGTCCGTGAGCACTTCAAGGACTGCATCAAACTGGTGGTTGAGGAATTGACCCATCGGGCAGCGAACGCTAAATCTTGAGCCGCATCGGCAGTATTTTCGAAGGCCTCGCTTCGGCGGGGCTTTTTTTTTATTCTTTTTCCCTGGTGTGGCTTGGTGACAAGCCGGCGAATCCCGCCGATTTGCTGGTTTGAGGAGGTCTAGTCCAAGAGGTGATTTGAGTTGAGACTCTTGGTCGGGAGGTAGCTAGGAAGTGAGGAGAGATTATTTGTGGCAGTAAAAGCAATCCGGGAGGCCAGATGTGCTACCAGTTCCCGAAGTCCCGGGTTTCCCGGATCCTGGTGAGCTGGTCTTCCAGGTCGGCCAGTTCTTGGCGCCAATATTCGAGGCCGCCCCAGTTGGGGGTGGGGGGGCCATTCAGGTCTTCGGCTTGATGAGCGCACCAGGCCTGGTAGTGGATGAAGCGCATGGCCCGCAACGGTTCGATCAGGGCGAGAGCTCGACGGTCAAAGGAGCGGAAGGTTTCGTAACCCTCCAGGAAGAGATCAATTTCGTAGAGTGATTTCTCCGGCAGATCGGGGAGCAGCATCCACAGGTCCTGGACCGGCGGACCGCTGGCAAAGTCGTCGAAGTCAATCAGATAGTAGGACTCGCCCGGTCGGTAGATCAGATTGGAGGCGTGACAGTCACCGTGAATCCGGATCAATTGCCGCTCGGCAAAGAGCGGGGTGATCTCGGCCAACAGCTCTTCGGTGGTCCGGAAAAACCTCTCTGCCAGTTCCGGCGCGACAAATTTACCGCCTTTAAGAAAATCAAGATGCTGCCGGGTTGAATGGTCTGGGTGAATGATCGGTCGATCCCCTGGTTTGCTCAGGGTGCCGATGGCGTGGGTCCGACCCAGTAGCCGGCCCAGGGCCAGCCACTGCTCCTCGGTAAATTCGTTGCCGAAGCGGCCACCCTTCTTGGGGAACACGGCGAAGTAGACCCCGGCGTAGTAGCCCAGGGTAGTGCCATCCTTAAGAGGCAGCGGGGCAATCACCGGGACCTCATGGGCGGCCAGTTCGAGCAGGAATCCGTGCTCGTCGGCCAGGGCGGTTGGCGACCAGCGGCCGGGCCGGTAAAATTTGACGATGAAACCTTGTTTGGCCCGGCTTTCCAGCTCATAAACCCGGTTGATATAGCTGTTCATGGGCCGGCAGAGATTGCTGAACGGCTCGTCCAGCTCTTTTTCCGCCAGGGTAATAACCTGGTCGGGATTGAGTTGGTGAAAAGGATTTTGCGCTGCTTTATTGGTTTTGCCCATGGTCGGTTTACCTATCACTTTGAGTGTCCGGCAGAATAGCCTATCTGTCGGCAAATTGCTTGTGATATCAGGGGGCGGGCGCAGGGGATGTAACCTCGGCTGGCGGGAATTGCTTCGCATTACTGACTTAATATCTAAAAAAAAGCCTGTAGATCCATCCTCTTTGTCTGAAAATGGTTGGGTTTTAAATGTTAACGACGGGGCCAAGCTGGCTCCCGCCGTTAACGTTTGGCTGGCGTGGAAAACCTCTACCCCAGTTGTTGGATGTACATCTTTAAAGACTTCATCTCCGCGTTGCGCCCGTCAATCTTTTTGCCGGCCATCTGCCCTGTGATGCAGCGGTTGATGGCCTTGGTCAGTTGCTTGTTCGCTCCGGCATTTTCCAGCTTTGCTCCGCCCGGATGGCAGCTGTTGCAACTCTTGCCGTTGGTCGAACCGCCCAGCCCCGGACTGTTAAAGAGTTTCTTGCCGAACTCTGCCGAGATTTTTCCCGCCTGAACCGGCAGCCCTGAGAGCAGCACGGCTGCTCCCGCCAATACCAAAATCTTTTTCAGCTTCATTCTTTTCCTCCTTTGAGTTAATGGCTCCTCGAGATTGTAAGGAATGTTAGGAAGGCTGGCAAGCGAAAACTTATGAATGGGTAGGCTTTTTGGTGATTAAGGTTTTCTGGTTAGAGACTAACTATCTTAAAAGACACCAAAAATTAATTATTACATGAATCTTTATACCGACTTGGGAAGGTATCGCTAGCTGTTTAATGGTTCTACTTTCTTTGTAATAAGAATCCCTGTTTGAGTGGTTTATGGTCTGCTTGAACAGGATTTGGAGAATTGTAAATCGGATTTTGCGTTTCCGCTTTAAGGTGAGATATGATCGCTTAGTATTGCAGAAAGCTAGGTGGATTGCTGGGTACGCAATTTATATTGTCTGGGTGTTTTGGTGTGCCTCCGTTGCTCACTGTCCCTTCGGCCAAACGTTCTGCCAAGATTATAGTGGAGACGCCATGCCCTCGATTGATAATGGATTTGCCCAAAGTGGCGCTGGAACCATTTGGACCGATGCGCTAGGTCGTTTCTTTGGTTTGACCCCGCAGTTGGTCGAAGTCGACTATGAAGTTTTTCTTAATGTCGTACATCCAGAAGACCGGCAAACCGTATCTGCCCTTGTTCGTGCTGGGTTTGAGCAGGGGGGTGTCTGTCGATTAAACCATCGCATTCTGCTGCCGGATGGTGCCGTGCGCCATGTATATGGGCAGGCTGAGGTGTTCTGCGATCCGGACGGCCAGCCCCTCAAAATGCGTGGAACGGTGCAGGATATAACCGAGTCAAGGTTGGCGGAAGAGGAAATTCGCAAGCAACAGAAACTCACTAGCCAAATTGTCGAGGCCATTCCCCTGCGGGTCTTTTGGAAAGATCTCGACTTGCGCTATATGGGCTGCAACACCTTGTTTGCCAATGATGCGGGATTGAACCGTCCTGATGAATTGATCGGCAAAACTGATTTCGATATGGGCTGGAAGGAACAAGCCGAAATTTATCGTGCAGATGATCGGCGAGTGATTGAATCCAATATCCCCAACCTATCCTACGATGAGCCGCAGACAACACCGACCGGGGGGCAGATCTGGTTGCGCACCTCCAAAGTGTCACTGCATAATGAAGTGGCAGAAACCATCGGTGTGCTGGGCGTTTATGAAGACATTACCGAGCGGAAGCATATGGAATTGCGGCTGCGGGAAAGCGAGGAGCTTTTTCGTAAGGCCTTTGAAAATTCGGCCATCGGGATGGCTTTGGTCGGTCTGGATGGCCGTTGGCTCATGGTTAATAACGCGCTCTGCCGGATAGTCGGCTATTCACAGCAGGAGTTGTTGAGCCGAGCTTTTCAGGACATCACCCATCCGGACGATCTGCAATCCGACCTGAGTCTGGTGGCCCGACTGCTGGCTGGAGAAATAGATCACGCCCAGGAGGAGAAGCGTTATCTCCACAAGGATGGGCACGTCGTCTGGATCCGCCTGAGCGTTTCAGTGATTCGGGATGAGCAAAATATCCCTCTGTATTTTGTTTGCCAAATCGATAACATCACCGCCGATAAGTTGGCTGCGGAGGCGCTGAGCAAGGCGAATGTCGATCTCCGCCTCTTCCGCACCTTGCTGGATAATTGCAGCGACGCCATTGAGGTTGTCGACCCCACAACGCTACGATACCTTGATGTGAATGAGAAGGCCTGCCGCGACTCGGGCTATAGCCGGGAAGAACTGCTCTCCATGACGGTTTTCGATATCGATTCCGAACTTAATCTGGATAGAGTCCGGTTTATTGAGGAGCAGCAGCGGAAGTCTGGAAGCGCTTGTATCGAGAGCACCCATCGGCGTAAGGATGGCTCCTCCTACGCCGTCGAGGTCAGTATCGGCTCTGTCACCATCGACAAAATGTACAGTCTCAATATCGTGCGGGACATCAGCGAGCGCAAACAGGCGGCGCAGGCCTTGCGACAGAGCGAGGAAAAATTTCGCGCCCTGGTCGAGTCGACCAGCGATTTGATATGGGAGGTGGACCAAGCCGGTCGCTACACGTATGTCAGTCCCCGGGTCGAAAAACTGTTGGGGTACAAACCGGAAGAGCTGGCGGGGAAGACTCCGTTTGACTTTATGCCACCGGATGAGGTGCAACGCGTCAGCCAGATATTCGAGCGGAGTTTTGCGGCACGGGTGCCGCTGGTGGCCTTAGAGAACACCAATCTCCATAAGGAGGGGTTACGGGTGGTTTTGGAGACCAGTGGTGTGCCGTTTTTTGACGCGGATCAAAGTTTTGCCGGGTATCGGGGCATCGACCGCGACATCACCGAGCGCAAGCAGACGGCCCAGGCCCTTGAGGATTCTGAATTAAAGTTCAGAACAATTCTCGGAGCCGCCGTCGACGGCATTCTGGTGGCCGATGCCAAAAGCCAAAAGTTTGTTCTCGGTAATCGGGCGATCTGCGACATGCTTGGCTATCAACCGGAAGAAATAAATCAACTCGATGTGTCGAATATTCATCCTCCGGAGGCTCTATGCGAAGTACAGCGGCAGTTCGGACGGCAGCTGAAAGGCGAGATTCTCGTGGCTCAAAACCTGCCGGTGTTGCGCAAGGACGGATCGGTGTTTTTTGCCGATGTCAGTACATCGCCCATGGTTCTGGCGGGACGGACGTTACTGGTTGGAGTTTTTCATGACGTTACCGAGCGCAAGCAGGTTGAAGAAAAAATCCGCCAGCTGAATGACGAACTCGAAGAAAAAGTTCAGGAACGGACCCGGCAACTTCTGGAGGCCCAGGAAGAACTGGTGCGCAAGGAAAAACTGGCGGTGCTTGGTCAGGTGGCCGGTAGCGTGGGCCATGAACTGCGTAATCCTCTGGGGGTGATCAATAACGCGGTCTACTTCCTGCAAACCGTGCTGGCGGATGCGGATGATACCACTAAAGAATATCTGAACATCATTAAAGAGGAGATCGCCGGCTCCGAGCGCATCGTTTCTGACCTGCTGGATGCCGTGCGTACCAAGCCGTCGCATCCGGTTGCCGTAGGAGTAGAGGAATTGATCGCCCAGACTTTGCGCAAGTACTCCGTGCCTGCCACGGTTGCCGTGCAGCTGGAGATTCCTGCCACGCTTTCCGCCTTGCTGGTGGATGTCGGGCAAATTCGGCAGGTGTTCCGCAATCTCATCAGTAACAGTGTGGAGGCCATGCCGGAGGGAGGGACGCTGGCAATCAGCGCGGTTGAAAACCGTTCGGAGGGTACGGTTACCATCAGTGTGCGTGACAGCGGCGGCGGTATCGCTCCCGAGGTTCTGGCCAAGCTGTTTCAACCGCTGGTCACCACCAAGTCACGCGGCATCGGCCTGGGTCTGGTGGTGGTGAAGAACCTGACCCAATCCAACGGTGGTACAGTGGAAGTGCAAAGCGAGTGGTGTAAAGGCACCACGTTTTTGGTGACGTTGCCGGTCTGCGAAAGTACCTAGAATAGGTCCATGCCGCAAGAGCATTTACCCCTTTAAACCGAGACGAAGGAAATTGATAATGATGGGTTGCCACGCTTCAGCCATCTTGCAAAAACTGACCGCACTTGCATAGTGGAGGACAAATGTCCGAGCCTGATAATAACCAAATGACTCACTCCGGCAGCCCCCTCGCTGCGAATCAGTTCCCATTGCTGCGCCGATTTTCAATGATCAGCCTGCTGGCCATGGTGATTATTGCCACTATCCTGGTCCTGCTGTATCGGAATGATCAACTTAGCGAGCACCATGGAATAGTCGCGCAGAATAACGAAAAAGCGGCGATTCATCTGGTCCAGTTACTGGATAAGCAGATTTATGCCCTGATTACCAGCAACGAGGAGTATGCCCAAGCCTTACCGATGAACCAGAATGTCGGATTGATCTCTGACGCGCTGGAGGTGGTTCGTGAACGCGATATCCTTAAGTTTAAAATATTTAATCAGTCGGGCGTCACCATCTACTCCTCGGTTAAAAGCGAAATCGGCGGAACCAGCCGGCATCCGGAAAAACTGGCCAAGGCATTGGCCGGCGAAGTAGTGTCACAGCAAGGATTTCGTGAGACGTTTGCCAGCACCAGCGGTGAGCTTCACGATGTTTATGTCGCCTCGGTATACATGCCTCTGAACCAGGCCGGAAAGCGAATCGGCGCCGTCGAAGTCTATACGGATGCAACCGCGTTTTTTGAACACCTCAACGCTAACACCATTCGCATCCCCCTGATTGTCTTTGGCGCCTTTGTCTTGCTGTATGGCGCCTTGTTTTTCTCCTTATTTAAGGCAGATCGTGCCGTTGCCGAATGGCAGATGGCCGCTGTGCGCGACATAAACGGGCGTCAGCATGCCGAGGAGAAAATCCGGCGACTGAATGAGGAACTGGAATCCAAGATAAAGGAACGGACGAGGCAACTGCTGGAGGCGCAAGACGATCTGGTGCGCAAGGAGAAGCTGGCGATGCTTGGCCAGGTGGCGGGCAGCGTTGGCCATGAACTCCGCAACCCGCTGGGCGTGATGAACAATGCGGTCTATTTCCTGCAAACCGTGCTGGCGGATGCGGATGAGATCACCAAAGAATATCTCGGCATCATCATGGAGGAGATCGCTCGCTCTGAACGCATCGTTGACGCCTTGCTGGATGCCGTGCGCACTCCTTCCCCCAACCTTGCCACCCACGGGGTGGCGGAACTGATCAACCAGATAATCCGCCAATGCGCGGTGCCTGCCTCCGTAACCGTAACTCTGGACATTCCCGAGACTGTTTCCCCCGTTCGGGTGGATGCCCTGCAAATGCAACAGGCCTTTCGTAATCTCATCAGCAACGGCGTGGAGGCCATGCCGGAGGGCGGGGAGTTGGCAATCCGCGCGACTGAGAACCGCCAAGCTGGTACGGTTACTATCAGTGTGTGCGACACCGGCGCTGGTATTGCGCCGGTTGTGCTGGGCAAGTTGTTTCAACCGCTGGTAACCACCAAGGCCCGCGGCATCGGTCTGGGTCTGGTGGTCGCGAAGAATCTGACCCAGGTCAACGGCGGTCGTATCGAGGTGCGGAGCGAGCTCGGGCAGGGCGCCATATTTTCGGTCATCCTGCCTGGAGATTATGAGGAGGTAATTCAGCATGGCTGACAATTTGCAAAACGGTTCAAGCGGTGTACTGAAACGGCTAGTCCAGGCCCTCCTCGGGTTGAGTACATCTCTGGTTGCTGTTTTGTTCCTGCTCGGGGCGATTATTGTTTCGGTTTTGATGGTCCTGACCATTGATATTCTCTGGGATGGCCGCTTGAACGCCGAACTGGAGTTTGCCGGAGTTGTTGTTCCTTTTTTTGACGGGTTGTTGCTCGTCGGTCTGTTTATGGGCCTGCTTAGTGAAATACGGAAAGAAGCGGTCCGGCGCGAGGTGGCTGAAAAGGCAATCCGCATACTGAACGAAGAACTGGAAAACAAGGTTCGGGAGCGCACTCAGCAACTGCTGGACGTTCAGGAGGAACTGGTGCGCAAGGAGAAGCTGGTGCTGCTCGGTCAGGTGGCGGACACGGTGGGCCATGAATTGCGCAATCCGCTGGGGGTGATGAACAATGCCGTATACTTTCTCCAGACCACTTTGGTTGACGCCGATGAAACCACCCGGGAATATCTCGGCATCATCAAAGAGGAGATCGTCGATGCGGAACGGATCGTCTCGGATCTGTTGGATGCCGTGCGCACCAAGCCGCCGCGTCCGGAAACAGTCGAGGTCGCCGGGTTGATCGAGCAAGCCTTGCGCAAGTGCGAGGTGCCCGCATCCATCACGGTTCGGTTGGAGGTTCCGGGAACGCTGCCTGCCCTGCTGGTTGATCCTGGGCAGATGCATCAGGTGTTCTGGAATCTGATCACCAATGCGTTGGAAGCCATGCCCGGGGGCGGCACACTGGAAATAACCGCGGTTGAGGACCAGGCGGCGAAAACCGTGCTGGTCGCAGTCAGGGATAGCGGCAGTGGTATCGGCCCTGAACAGCAGGCCCGGCTGTTTCAGCCGATGTTTACCACCAAGGCGCGCCGGGTAGGGCTGGGGCTGGTGGTGGTTAGGGACCTGACCCAGGCCAACGGCGGCAGTGTCGGGGTGGAGAGCGTGCTCGGGGAGGGTAGCACGTTTCTCGTTACCCTGCCGACTGCCAAGAGTGAAACGGGCGATTTATCACGGCATGGCCAATAAGAAATGGAGAGAATATGAAAATTCTAGTGGTGGATGATGACCGCCGGATCGTTAAAACGACTTGTGATATCCTGAAAATCAAGGGGCACGAACCCATCGCCGTCTACACCGGCGAGGAGGGTGTGGAGCAAGTCAGGATTGAGCGCCCTGATTGCGTTTTGATGGACCTCAAGATGCCCGGCATCAACGGCGTCGAGGCGATGAAACGGATGCAGGAAATTGAGCCGGACCTGCCGATTATTCTGGTCAGCGCCTATGCCACGGATGAGCTGCTGGCGGAGGCGAAACGGGCCGGCGCCTACGCCGTCTTGAGCAAGCCGCTCAATTTTCCCATGATCCTGGCCTTTCTATCCCTCCTGCGCAAGGAGGAGAGCATCCTGGTCGTCGATGACGATCCCAATTTTTGCAAGACCTTGAAGGACCTTTTGACCCTGCGCGGCTTTCGGGTTGAAACGGAAAGCGAGCCGCGGAATGTAATGGCTCGTCTGGATAAGGATTACAAGTTGGCCATTGTTCTAGACCTCAAGCTGGGTGCGATTAACGGCACTGAGATCCTGAAGGAGGTACGGGCCAAGTATCCAACCAAACCGGTGGTGCTGGTCACCGGTTACCGCCAGGAGATGGGGGATTCAATCGAGAAGGGGCGCCGGATCGGCGCTTATACCTGCCTGTACAAGCCGTTTGAAATGGATGACCTGTTCAAGCTGATCGAGGAAATTCGGGTCAAAAAGCTGCAAAATTTGCTGGTCTCTGCATAGACGGAGAAAAAACGTGAAGGCAAAGAAAAGGATTCTGGTGGTTGATGATGATCAGTACCTCAGGAAGACGCTGGCCGACATTCTGAAGATCAAGGGGTATGAGACGGCTATCGTCGGCACCGGCGCCGAAGCTATAGCGGCGGCAGATCAAGGGGATATTAGTCTTGCCCTGATCGACCTGATGTTGCCGGACCTGTCCGGCCTTGAGGTCATGGCCCGGATCAAGGCCGTTTCGCCGTTGACCGAGGCGATCATCCTGACCGGGCACGCCTCGTTGGACACCGCCATTGAGGCAACGGGGCAGGGGGCCTTTTCCTATCTGGTCAAACCCTACCAGATGGATGAGTTGCTGCGGAACATCCGCCATGGCGTCGAGCGCCATCAGGCCCAGGAGGAAATTCTCCGCCTCGCCTCGTTTCCTCGGCTGCATCCCAGTCCGGTGTTCGAACTCGACTCAGTCGGGGAGGTCTCCTACCTCAATCCGGCCGCCGAGAGATTGTTCCCCTGGTTGAGCGCCCAGGGGCTGTCGCATCCCTTATTGCGTGACGCGGCGGAGTGGATCGACGTCTTGCGGCAAACCAAAAAACAGGGGGAAACGGTCCAGCAGGCTGCGGTGGGCGAAGCGACTTATGAGCTACATATTTCCTACGTGCAGGATGTCAATCTGATTAGAATTTATGTAAAGGATATCACCCAACGTAAACAGGACGAAAAGGAGATCTATCTCCTCGCCACCACCGATGGTCTGACCGGCATCACCAATCGTCGAGAGTTCACCGCAATACTGGGGAGGGAAACAGAACGTGTCAAAAGGTATGGAGCTCCTTTTGCGGTGGCAATGTATGACCTCGACCACTTCAAGCTGGTGAACGATACTTTCGGTCATGATACCGGCGATTACTTATTGCAGGCCATCACCAGTCTGGTGCAGGAAAATATCCGCGCCACCGATGTCGTGGCCAGGTGGGGCGGGGAGGAGTTCATGGTGCTGATGCCGCAAACCGACCTGGAGGCCGCCGGCAAGGTGGCCGAGAAGCTGCGGCTGGCGATTGCCGGTCATGCCTTTGACAAGGTGAACGAAATGACGGTCAGTTTCGGAGTTACCGCCTTTGAACCTCCCGAAGATCAGCATTCACTGCTGAAAAGGGTGGACGACGCCCTCTATCTGGCGAAGAAGCAGGGCCGGAACCGGGTTGAACTGCTGAGCGGCGGGAGTCCGGCCAATACTCAGCGAATCCCGTCGCTGTCCAGGTAGGCGTAAGCGCTGTGCTTGTGAATCGACTCGAAGCTCTCCACCCCGGCTGAAAACCAGGCGATATCCGGGTGGGCCATGGCCCGTTCGGCCACCCGCCGCACCACATCCTCGACGAACATCGGGTTTTCGTAGGCCTTTTCGGTGACGAACTTTTCGTCCGGCCTTTTCAGCAGGGCGAAGACCTCGCTGGAGGCGGTCTGTTCCACCAGGGTGATCAGATCCTCGACCCAGATGAACCGGTGGTAGCGGACGTTTAGATTGACCTCGGCCCGCTGGTTGTGGGCGCCGAATTCGCTGATCTCCTTGGAGCAGGGGCATAAGGTGGTGACCGGCACCCACACCGACAGGGTCAGATCGTTATCGGCGCCGCCGGTGAAGCGACAGCGATACTCCATGAGGCTGCGGGTGCCGGTGACCGGCGCCTGTTTCTCGATGAAGTAGGGGAAGGTCATCTCCAGGTGGGCCGAGGCCGCCTGCAGTTCTTCCTTGACCTCCCGGAGCAGGTCGGGAAAGATGGTGACGCTCAAGTCTTCCTGGTACTTATTGAGGATGCTGGTGAAGACGGAGACACAAGTTTCCCGCTGGGAACTGGGCATGTTAACCCGCAGGGCGATGGTGGCCACGGTGTTCTGGCGGCCGCCGATCTTCTGGCGGATCTTTACCGGGTAACGGATTTCCTCGATGCCGACGCTTTTGAGTTTCATGGTCGCCAATTTAACTTGTTTGCGCGGTACTGTCCAGTGGAGGCGGTGCATCCTTTGTGGAAGAGATTAAGCAAATATGTTAACTGAAGAATCCGGCCGGTAGCTTACGGACATGGATGAACAGACCGGAGATAACCGGGTCCGGATCGACAAATGGCTGTGGGCCGCCCGTTTCTTCAAGAACCGGGCGCTGGCCTCCCAGGCCGTGACCGGCGGCTTGGTCCACGTCAACGGCGAACGGGTCAAACCGGCCCGGGGCATCAAGGTCGGCGACCGGCTGGAGATCACCAAGGACGAGGAACGGTTTGCCGTGGCGGTGGTAGCCCTGGCGGAGCGCCGGGGCCCGGCCAGCGCGGCCCGGGAGCTTTATCTGGAAAGCGCTGAGAGCCTCCAGGCTCGGGAGGGCCAGCGCGAGGCGCGGCGGCTCCGGGCCGATGGGCCGGGGGTGTTGATTACCCGCCGCCCTAATAAGCGCGACCGGCGTCTGATACACCGTTTTATTCGGGGCGAGGACGGGGAGTGATGATGGCCAGGGTTCTGCGAGGCAGGCGTTGATTTCGTCATAGGATACCGACAGATGGAATTAGTGAGGTAGTCCAAGTGGGAGCGGCTTCAGCCGCGAACTTTGCCGAACCAAGGCGTTCGCGGCTGAAGCCGCTCCCACAAAAATCATCCCTGGGCGCGTCATTGCAAGTGGTAACGAATCAATCGTTGGCGTACCGAATTGAACGGAGTAACTGATTGATGTCATGTTGGCGATGTGCTTTATAGTTTCGACCTTACAGTCCCCTTTAGGGATCTCGAACCAAAATAGGAGCAAGCAATGAAGAAAATTGAACGGGCACTGATCAGTCTCACCGATAAAGCGGGGATCGAGGAGTTTGCGCGGCAACTGGAGGAACTGGGGGTGGAGATCCTCTCCACCGGCGGTACCGCCAAGAAGATGCGGGAGAGCGGCATCAAGGTGATGGATGTCTCCGAGTTCACCGGTTTTCCCGAGATGCTGGACGGCCGGGTCAAGACCCTGCATCCCAAGGTCCATGGCGGCATTCTGGCTCAGAAGTCCAACCCCGAGCACCTGGCCCAGATGGCTGCCCATGGTCTGAAGCCCATCGATCTGATCGCCGTCAATCTCTACGCCTTTGAAAAAACCGTGGCCAAGGGCGGCTGCAGCCTGGCCGACGCCATCGAGAATATCGACATCGGCGGCCCGACCATGCTGCGGGCGGCGGCCAAGAATTACCGCGACGTCACCGTCCTGGTTGATCCCGCCGATTATCCCCAGGTCATCAAGGAGATGCTGGCCTCCGGCAACACCACCCTCAAAACCCGCTTCACACTGGCCCGCAAGGTCTTTGCCCTGACCAGTTACTACGACACCGCCATCTCCGCCTGGCTGGAGAAAATCGATGTCGATACGCATCCGGAACTGAACTAGGAGACGACCCATGAAGATGGCGGTGCTCCTCTCCGGCGGCGGCCGGACCCTGGACAACTTTCATGAGCGCTTGCAGGCCGGCACCATGCAAGGCGAAATCGCGGTGGTTGTCGCCAACCTGGCCGAGGCCAAGGGGTTGGCGAAGGCCCGTGACTATGGCTACCCGGCCTTTCACGCGGCCGACAGCGCGGCGACCAACCGGATCCTCGCCGACTACCAGATCGATCTGGTCCTTCTGGCCGGTTATCTCAAGCTCTATCAGCCCCCACCCCACCTGGCCCGCCGGGTGCTGAATATCCACCCCTCGCTGATCCCCGCCTTCTGCGGCCCCGGTTTTTACGGGATGAAGGTGCACCGGGCCGTTAAAGCTCGGGGCGTCAAGGTCAGTGGTTGTACGGTGCATTTCGCCAACGAGGTCTACGACGATGGGCCGATTGTGGTGCAGCGCTGCGTGCCGGTCGAGACGGAAGACAGCCTGGATGATATTGCCGCCCGGGTCTTTGCGGCCGAGTGCGAGGCGTACCCCGAGGCAATCAACCTGGTCTGTGAGCGGGGAGTGGATTATTTCTGGAGGTCAGCGCCGCCAATGTAATATCCTGGCACTGGCAAATAAATTTATCCCCTGGTCATCTCGAGATCCGCGATGATCGTGGTACACACCATCAAAGTGGAGGTTGGAACGTGGTCGGTAAGAAAAAAATGATCATGACCGCAGAGGATATCGATCGGACCCTTTCCCGGATGGCCATTCAGATTGTCGAGGAAAATCGCAATCTCGACAACCTGGTGATCGTCGGCATCCATACCGGCGGGGTCTTCCTGGCCAAGCGCATCCGCGAACTCATCCAGGCGCGGGAGAATGTCAAGCTGCCGCTGGGCACTCTCGACATCACCCTCTATCGCGACGACTGGAGCCTGGCGACCCAAAGCCCGGTGGTCAAAAAAACCGATCTCAATTTTCCGGTGGAATGCTGCACCATGATCCTGGTGGACGATGTCCTCTTCACCGGCCGGACCATCCGGGCGGCCCTCGATGCCATCATGGATTTCGGCCGGCCCCGTTCCATCCAGCTGGCGGTGTTGATCGACCGCGGGGGCCGGGAATTGCCGATCCAGCCCAATTTCGCTGGAATGCAGGTCAAGGTCGGAGGCAAGGAGCGGATCGATGTCCTGCTCCGCGAGAAGGAGGGGGTTGACGAGGTGGTTTTGGGACCAGCCTGAGGTTGGTCGCTCCAGAGTCTTGCAACGGTTTGTAGAGGACTTTTTGCCATGTCTGACGGAGAAGTGTGTCCGGACCTGCAGTTCATCTGCCAGCGGGTCCGGCAGAAACAGGACAACTACATCGCCTACCAGTTTACCAACGAACAGAACGACATCCTCAAGACCTTCTTCGATCTGGCCCAGGAATTTGATACCCTGCAGGATTTCTATCGGGTCTGTGTAGCTGTCCCCCGGATTTTTCTGGGCCTGCAGACTCGCCTCTATCTGGTAAACGACGAAAAAAAAGGTCTGGAACTGGTTTGCGACACCGAGCAGGGGGTTTACTCCGAGCCCCGGCCGGCTCCTGAATACCTGAGTTTGGCCCCTGAACCGTACACGCACGGCGAATTCTATGTGGTGCCCATCTGCCGCAAACACTATGGCGCGGAAGATGCTCCCGCTCTGGCCTTAAAGGGTCGTTGTCTGGGGATGCTGGAGCTTTCGCCGGTCGTCGGGTTGAGTGACCAGAGTCGCTTTTTTTTCAACAAATACACCAACCGCATCGCCTACAATTTACATAATCGTCGTTTGATGCAGCAGAACATCCGGCATCTGGAGTTTATCAACAATCTGGTGATGGACATCGAGCACAATGTCATCATCCCCAATATGTACTTCCGGCATCTTTTCAACCAGCTCCGCAAGTCGATCGGCAGCCTCAACGAGGTGCGCCTGGATCTGGAGTCAGCCGATGCTTCCCCCGGGGCAGACTCAATCGGGGAACGTCTGGGCCTCATTCAGGGTGAGCTGGAGAGTAGCCATCGACAACTTCTCGACCATCACGCCACCACCTCGCTTTTCCTGGAGAGCCTGTTCCGGCGCGATCATTTCCGGGAGGGGCACCTGGTCCTGCGGGCTCGCCCCTGCAAGGTGGAAACCGAAATCATCAAGCCCCAGCTTGATAATTATTTGAGCCGCCTCGATCTATACGGCATCAAGGTTGAATATCCGCCGGACATGGGGGAGGAGATCCCGCTGATTGTCGATATCGGCCTGCTGGCTCAGGTCTACTCCAACCTCTTCTCCAACGTGGTCAAGTACACCGAGGAGGTCCTGGCCGGTGACGGCCGGCCCCGCAAAGCGGTCGCCTATGGGCGCGAATTGCATCAGGATTATTTTGGCTCCGGCAAGGACGGGATCAAGTTCAACGTCTTTTCCACCGGCCCTCATTTGCGGGCTGAAGAAGTGGAAAAGATTTTTGATGACGGTTTCCGGGGCAGTAACTCCGGGCGTTCGCCGGGAACCGGTCACGGACTTTCCTTCATCAAACAAGTGGTGGAGATTCACGGCGGTACGGTTGGCTGTGAACTGGTGCCGGGCGGCAACAACTTCTATTTCGTTCTGCCCACTTACCCAGGTCCGGAGGTGCAGCGGGACTAAGCGCTCCGCGGCGTTCCGATCGATGTTCCCTCTTCGCGACGATATCCCTTCCAGCCGCTATCCGGTCGTAAATGTCGGGCTGATTCTGCTCAACCTGGCCGGCTTTCTTTATGAATTACAGCTTGGCCGTGCTCTGGATGGTCTTATCCAGAGCTACGGCTTTGTCCCCGCCCGTTTTGCGGCACAGCTGGAGGCCGGCGCCTTGGCGTCTGGGCTGGCCCCGGTTTTCACTTCCATGTTCCTGCATGGCGGTTTTCTGCATATCTTGTCAAACATGTGGATCCTGTGGATCTTCGGCGATAACGTTGAAGACAGCATGGGGCATTACCGCTACCTGCTCTTCTATCTGCTCTGTGGTGTTACCTCCGGCCTTGCCCAGTTCGCCTTTTCGCCAGATTCGACCTTACCTTTGGTGGGGGCCAGCGGCGCTATTTCCGGAGTACTGGGGGCCTATATCGTCCTCTACCCCCGGGCCCGGATTTTGACCCTGGTGCCGGTTATCATCCTCTTTTATCTGGTTGAGGTGCCGGCCTATGTCTTTTTGGGTCTCTGGTTTTTACTGCAGATCTTGCGGGGTTATGCCGAGGGCATGGGGGGGGCTGGCGATCTCCGGGGCGGCGTGGCCTGGTGGGTGCATGTCGGCGGGTTTTTCTCGGGGCTGGTGCTGATCTGGCTGTTTGCTGAAAACCGCTTCCTCCGGCGGCGGCGTTGAGGAAGGGCAGGAGTCCGGTGGGATGCCGCTATGTTTATAATATCACTTCGGACTGATCTGGTCGGCAATCCCGGACTGGACTGAGGGGTGTAGCGAATTGGCCATAAATGTGACGGTCAGGAATTGAGCAGCAGTTGCATGGTTCTGCCCAGTTGGCCGAGGTCGTATGGTTTGGTCACCACCCCGCGGAAGCCGTATTTCTCGGGATCGGCCATGATCGGATCGTAGGAGTAACCGCTGGAGACGATCCCTTTCACCGCCGGGTCCATGGCGATCATCTCTTTGATGGTTTCTTTGCCGCCCATGCCGCCGGGAATGGTCAGGTCCATGAGCACCGCCGCGTAGGGGTGGCCGGTTTCCAGGGCCTGCCGATATTTCCTTAAGGCCGCTTTGCCGTCTTCGACCTGGTCGGTTTCATAGCCCAGTTGGGTGAGCATCTCGGCGGCAATCTCCCGGACGTGCTCTTCGTCATCCATAATCAGTACTCGACCGTAACCACGGGGGGCGGAGGTTTCCCGTGACTCTGAGGCATCCTGTCCCGCGGCCTGGAAGGCGGGAAGGTAAATGGTAAAGGTGGTGCCGACCCCCAGGGTGGACTCGGTCTTGAGCAGGCCGTGATGCTTGGTGATTATCGAGTAGCAGATGGTCAGGCCCAGGCCGGTGCCGGACTGTTTGGTGGTAAAGTAGGGGTCGAAGATCCGGCTCAGGTGTTTGGCGTCGATGCCCTGGCCCTGGTCGATGAAGGCCATCTTGACATAGTTGCCGCCTGGCAAGGGTGGGATTTCGCCTTCGCTGATTACCACATTCTCGGTGCGGATTTTCAAGGTGCCGCCATCCGGCATGGCCTGACTGGCGTTGAGGGTGATGTTCTGGATGACCTGGCCGATCTGGCCCTTGTCGGCCTCGATCAGCCAGAGGTCGGCCGGAGCCTGCAGGTCGCATTTGATCTTGGCGCCGCTGAGGATGAAACGGGTCGCGTCTTCAAGCAGTTCGGCGACCCGGACCGGTTGTTTTACTGGGGCGCCGCCCTTGGCGAAGGTCAGCAGTTGCTGGGTCAGGTCCTGGGCCCGGCGGGAGGCCTTGATGGCGTTGTTCAGCCAGCCCTGGGCTTTCTCGTCGTTGTTCAGGCGGCGCATGGCCAAGTCGATGTTGCCCAGGATTCCGGTCAGCAGATTGTTGAAATCGTGGGCGATGCCGCCGGCCAGCACCCCCAGGGATTCAAGCTTTTGGATTTTCTGGAGTTCCTCCTCCATCTTTTTCCTGGCGGTGATGTCCCTGATGAAGCAGAAGAAATTGCCCATGCCCTCGATTTCGGCATAGGTGGCGCTGATTTCAACCGTCACCAGGTGCCCGGACTTGGTCTTCTGATTCACCGGGAAAATCAGGGAATTGCTTTCCCTGATCTGCTTGAGGATGTCGTCGGGAGTATTTTTGGGGTTGAGCACCTCGATGTCGGTGAATTTCATGGCCAGCAGTTCTTCCTTGTTGTAGCCGGTCATCGTGCACAGGGCGGGGTTGGCATCGAGGATATGGCCGCCTTCGGCAAAGATCAGGAAACCGTCTATGGAACTCTGCAGGATCGTCTGATTGCGCGCCATGTGCCGGAGGGTTTTTTCGTTGGTTTCCTTCAATGAGCCGCTCATGTCATTGAAGGCGGCGAGCAGTTCCCGGAATTCATCCCGGCCCTGGTAAGGCGACTGATAGCCCAGATGACCGGCCAGGATCTTTCTGGTGGCGTTCAGCAGTTCCGAGACCGGCCTGGTGATGCTTTTGACCAGGTAAACCGCGATGGCCACGGCGACGAAAAAGGCCAGGATGATGGTGATAATCAACAGATTTTTCGAGTTGTTGATTTTTTCGGTGGCGATGGTGGTTTTTCGGCGCAGGGATTCGTTGGCCATCATCGCCATCTGCTGTGATTTAGCGATGATCGCGTCTCCGATGTCGGCGGCGGCGGCCTGGAGCCGGCCGATTCTTTCCTGATCGGCCGTGGAGGTGATAAAGTAGCTGAGCGCCTCCTGGTACTGGTCGGTAAGCTCCTGCAAATCTTTAATCTCAGCCGCTACGCCCGGTTCGTGATGACAGCTCCCGCAGCGCTTGGCCGTGGCGCGGAGGGTAAGAACGTTGTGGGCGATGGCGTCCAGTTCCTTGCCGAACTTGGTGCCGGAGGTATAGAGATTGGATTGAACGGTCTGGACGTTGATCACCAGTTCCTGGCGGATGATCTCGACTTTGTGCAGGGTGATCAGGGAATTGAGGCTGGCGGTCGACTGAAAGACCATATAGAGGGCAATGCCGACCCCGGCCAGAAAGAAGATAAACAGTGCGAAAAACAGTATGAATATCTTTTTTTTCATTGGCGTTTGCTGGTTCGGCCGGGCAGCCCGGCCTCTTTAGCCATCTGTCTGACGATGTTGAAATCCGCCTTGTCGGCCCGGGTGAAGCCACGGAGGCCAAGGGTTTTCAGGACCGCCATGCCTTCGCGGCTCTGGTCCATTTCCAGCATGATGTCGATCAGCTTTCTCTTCAGATCGGCGGGGAGATCCTGTTTTAAGCAGAGGGTTGTTTCCGGGGTCGGCGGTGATTCCTCGAGAATTACCAGCTCAGCGGCGATGCTCGGGTCCTTGGCGACCTGCCGCTGGTATACCAGTTCCTTGGCGACGCCCAAGTCGGCCCGGCCGTCGAGAACCGCGGAAATTGCCGAGGCGTGGCTGCCGGTAAAAAAATGATGGCTGAAAAAGGTCTTAATATCGGTGATGCCATTTTTCTTGAGCAGGGCCAGCGGAAAGAGGTAGCCTTCGGTGGTGGCCGGGTCGACAAAGGCAATGCTTTTGCCCCGCATCTCGGCAATCCGGCGGATGTTGCTGTCGCGTCTGGTAAAGATGATGCCGCGGGTGACGGATTCGCCGGCCAGGCTGACCGGGCTGGCGATCGGTGCCATCCCCAGTTCGTCAATGGCCAGGGTGGCGGTGTAGGAGTTGAGAAAGGCGCCATCCAGGTGCATGGCCTTGAACCTTTGCAGAACCTCGCCGTAGCGGCTCATGATGGTCAGTCGGATCGGGATGCCGGACTTCTCGGTAATATATTTGACCAGTTGTCCGTATTCTTCCATCTGGGTGAAGATGTTGTGCTCCGGCTCAATGCCGATCACCAGTTCGCGAGTCTGCGCGAAGGCCAGGGGCGGTACGGCCAGGAGAAGCAGGAGCAAGACGATAACTCGGCAAATGATCCGGGAATTGGCGATTGGCGTTGTTGTCATTTGATTACCTTGCTGGCCTCGGCCACCAGTTGAAAGGGAATCTTCACGCCGATATTTTTGGCTTCTTTGAGATTGAACATCAGTTCGGTATTGCGGAGCGCCTCGGGCTTGATATCGCCGGGCGCCCGGCCGCTGAGAACCTGGGCGGCGATTTCCGCAATCTTCCTGCCTTGAGCAAGTGGGTCGTGATAAAGCGCGATGGTGATTCCGGCCTCATCCCGGTCCGGGAAGATGCCGACCGAGGGCTGCTGGTGGTTCTTCGCCAGCGCCAGGATCTCATCGAGCATGGCGGCGACGACGCTGCTGCCGGTCAAGAAAATGGCGTCACCCTTGGCCAGCGGGGCTTTCTTCAGGTCTTCACGGTTCTTCAGGTTGATCCGGTTCAAGGTGAGCTGCTGCTCCTTGGCCAGTTCGGACAATTCGTTGAGCTGCCGGACGGAGTCCTCTTCCAGACTGCAATAAAGGACGTTTAAGGTCTCAACTTTTTTTAATTCCCGAAGGTGGCGGAGCAGGCTGGTCAATGGAATCTTGAAACCGCAGCCGGTTGCCCGGGGACCGGCAAGTTGGGCCGTGAACTGGTCATATACCCCTCCGTAAATCACGGGGGCGTGGCTTTTTTCATGGAGTACCGCCAGGGTGGCGGAGGTTCCGTAGGTGACAAGCAAATCGGGATCGGCGGCCAGGAGTTTGCGGGCGGCGTTACTTAGGGCAACGGGATCCGGAAACGGCTTCTGGACAATGATTTCGAAGGTGGTTCCTGCGGACGATTTAGCCGTCAGGGTGGTCAGGAAGGCCTGGTGTATTTCTTGGAAATAGGCGCTGTTGCCGGGCATCATCACCCCGATCACGGTCTTGCTCCAGGCCGAGGCCGGCAGCAGTGCCCCAAGCAGCAGGGCCAGCAGGATTTTTTGAAAATCTCTGCGGATTCCGGTCATCGGGCGGGCGCTTGGTCAGGAAGACAGTTGCAGGGGGGCAGGTAAGGTTGTCTTCTCACCGGGATCCGGGCGGCGGTCCACAACTCAAAAAGGCCCATAACTATCGAATATGCTGGGTTCCGCATTATTCTTCCGCCTTGTCTCCGAGCAAAAGCCAAGATTTCAGGTACTCCGGTTGTTTTACTGGTTAAGCAGGGCGTATGCTATTTATTGATAACCGAAGCAATTAGTTTCCACAAGCCTGAGCTGAGCGGGTGCGACAAAAGAGCGCCTTAATGGATCTCACGGGCCCGCCTTTTGGTGCCGGCTTCGCCTGGAGGCAGGGCTTCAGGCTGATTTTCCTTAGGGGCCGTCAAGTAATAATCGTTACGTTCATGGCCGCTTGGGTACGGCCCTTTATGCCGTTTACGGCCGGCCAATGTGACAGTTATTATTGAACGACGGCTTAATGGCCCCGGATATCCGACCGTCTACCCGTTGCACTTCCTGGCACCCCTGGCGATTTTTGTCTTACCAGGCACGTTATGACCGGATATAGTGGGGCATGGAAAAATCATCACCCAAGGCAGGTAACCTTCCCATCGCGCCCCGCAAGCCTGAACTGCTGGCCCCGGCCGGGACCATCGAAGTTTTCGAGACGGCGGTGGCCGCCGGTGCCGATGCCGTCTATATCGGCGCCCCTTTCTTCAATGCCCGCGAGCTGGCCCGGCACTTCTCCATGGCCGAGGTGGCAGCCATGATCGACCACGGCCATCGCCACTCGGTGAAGGTCTTCCTGGCCATGAACAGCCTGGTCAAGGAAGAAGAATTGCCCAAGGCAGTGGAGAGTCTGGCCCGCCTGGAAGAACTGGCCCCGGACGGACTGATCATTCAGGACCTGGGCCTTTATTACCTGTTGAAGAACCATTTCCCCAAGCTGCGCCTGCACGCCTCCACCCTGATGGCCGCCCACAACGGTCCGGCCGTCAAACGGCTGGCCGCCCTGGGTTTCAAAAGAATCGTGCTGCCCCGGGAGTTGACGGTGCCGGAAATCGCCGCCCTGCGGGCCGAAACCGGTGTCGAGCTGGAGGTGTTTGTCCATGGCGCCATGTGTTTCAGCTATTCCGGCCTCTGTCTGTTCAGCAGTTACCAGGGCGGCAAGAGCGGCTTGCGCGGCCGCTGTGTCCAGCCCTGTCGGCGGCGTTATACCTGGCAGGGCCGCAAGGGGCCAGGTTCCGGCTACTTCTTCTCGATGAATGACCTCCAGGGGCTGGAGCTGCTTGACCAGCTGCGGCTGGCCGGGGTCGATTCCCTCAAAATTGAGGGGCGGATGCGCAATGCCTCGTATGTGGGCAATGTGGTCAAGGGCTACCGGCTGGCCCTTGACAAACCGGACGACCGGGAGGCGCGTCGCGAGGCCCTGAAATTTCTCGATCTGGCCATGGGTCGCAAGCCGACCCTCGGTTACTTTCCCGGTCCTAATCCCCAGGACGCCCTGACCCCCCATCATTCCGGCAATGTCGGCAAGTTCCTCGGCAAGGTCAAAACCGTGCGGGGTCAGGTGGTTTCCGTCCAACTCAAAGAGGGGGTCGAACGGGGCGACCGGCTGCGTCTGCACCAGGAAGATAGTGGCGATCGCCAGGCCTTTTCCCTGAAGGTGATGGGGGTCGGCAAGCGCTCGGTGGAGTCGGCCAAGGTTGGCGAGACCACCAACATGCTGGATGTGGTGACCTCCATGCAGGTGGCGACCTCGGTG
>JAGVGT010000080.1 GCA_020056965.1 Deltaproteobacteria bacterium | reverse complement strand
TCGATGAGACGAGGTCTTCGTAACGGATTTCCATGTATCGCCCCTTCGCGTATCGTCCCAGATCGTTGCGCGCCCGCGTCACCTTATAGCGCCATTCGAGCGCATTGACCGCACAGTTCTTGCGCGTCCCGTTAAATTTTCGCTGACTAACGAAGACGTCTCGGCCGTCCCTTACCATATGGATAAATCGTGCCTCCGGGAACAGCACGCTCAGAACCGGGACCATCCGAAAAAAACTCGGGGTTTTATCTCCCCAGCCTGGTTTTCCCTGCTGGGTCGCGAAAGATGAATAAAAAATCGACATCATTTCCCGAGGTTCCAGAGAGGTTCGCTTTCGCAACTCATGAAAAAGCGGCCCCGTGTCCAGGCTCCACAGCCGGAATTGGTCATTCCTTTCGATGAATTGCAGAGAAGATTCCAGGTCCCGACCGCTTAACGGTTGGTCCGGATGTTTGCGGAAGCGACGCAACAGAGGCATCCAGAAGGTTCCCTCTTCCGGAATAGCTAGAGCGGAATGGGCGTTGAGCAGGAGTCTCAGAAGAGTTGTCCCCGAACGCTGTGCCCCGATAATGAAAACCGGTCTGGATGTTTTGTCGCTGCCTTTCACGATTCAGCCGGTATCTCGTTCCATTTTTTTGCTGCGGCCATTAACGCGAGAAATAGTGGGAAATTAACGACATGGTATATGTTGTTCTGAGCTGCGGAAATAACTATCCAATAGATTATGCAGATAAGCGCGGGGTAATTGACCCCCCAATTCTCTATCTTCGCTGTCGTTCGCAAGTTAAAAAGCAATTCCCTTAACAGGAAATAAATATAGATAAGACAACCTAGAAAGCCGGTTTCGAGGACCAATCGCACATAATCGTTGTGGGGCACGTTGTCCATTTTCTTGAATTTAATCATCACTTGTTTGGCTGTACCTACTCCGTAACCTATCCACGGGTGCGAAGGTATGAGCTCACTAACGGCCTGCCACATCTCAATTCGTCCCTGTAAAGTGTTGGTCCGCTGCCAAGACTCGGTCGCTTCCAGATGCTTGAATCGACTTATGATCAGTCCGGAGAAAGCGATGGAAATAAGCACCCCGCAGACCACAAACCATCTCACTTTTACCCGCTTGAAGTGGAACGCCGTCGCGATCAAAACAGCCAGGGTGAGGGCGATCCAAGTTCCGCGGTTCAAGGACAGGATGGTGGCGACTATTTGGCCCAGAAGAACCAGAACAATTAATCCTCTTGCTGACCGCCGCTTTTCGATCAGGAGAAGAGTAACGGTAGCACAGATGCTCAGAGCGACAAAAATACCGAAGGCGTTAGGAAGTCCGAGCGTGCCAGTCATGCGATTTCTGCCCTCACCGATTACAAAACAGCCATTGCCCGTGGCATACTGGACGAAACCTATCACTATGGGGACGACACTGCCTAGCATCACAGCCCGGAAAAGCCTCAAGGCATCCTGGCGGGTTTTAATCGCGTTGTAGATAAGAAGGTAGAAAGCTGCGGCGGTTAGCAGTTTCAGGAGATAGCCCAGTGAATTGACCAGATCCAGTGAATTATAGAAGGACATCGACGAAAACCAGATCAGGAGATAAAGCGGGACAGAATTCTTCGGGAAAATCGTAAAATCTTTTCTGACCATCGAAACAGTGAAAACGTATAAGATTACCGTCAAGGCAAACGCCGCTGTCATCGGAACTTTCCCGAAAATAACATTGTGTTCCAGTGCCGTAGCCTGAAACAGCGGCCGGGAGAAGAGATAGAACATCCCGAAACCCAAAGGCGTCCATGACAAGCCCAGCATGATCAGGAGAGTCAATAAAACCGTTAACGTCAGATACATAGTGCCAGGTGTCCTCAATGCGGATGACCCGGAAGACCGGGATGTAAAATACTTGCACCTCCTGACCGGTCGGGGGCTTGGAGGTCCGATCTAGGGTGGAGGAGAAACCGTTATTGAAAGCTATCGACTCAACGCCGATCAATAATTCCGGGTGGCCGGGGTGATCGCACGCATAACGAAGGACATGGCCCAAGATGAGCGTGCCGTAAGCATCTTCCTGAGTATTGCTCTGGGGAAATATGACATGAAGTAGATCAGGTCTATTTTCCGGCGCAGCCGTTTGGTACCCGCCCTGGTTCCCCGCAGAATACGCCGGGCAGCTTTAGCGGAAAGATTGCGGCTGAGCCCGCGCACGGTTTCGTCAAAGGTCAGCTTCGCAGCGTAATCCATGACGTCGCTTTTGATTGCCACTGGTACCAGATCTTTTTCGATCAGTTTCCCTAATGTTTCGGCAAAGGGAACGTTATAGGTTTCAACCTCAATGGAACGATTTGTGGAGTTCATGTAGTAAATCGCCCCGACATCCCAGCTGAAGACAATGGGGTGGTTCACCGCGATTCGCGCCCACAGGTCGAGGTCTTCCCCTCTCTTGGCCCCGTGCCGGAATCCTCCGGACTGTCTGAAAACTTGTATGTTCATTGTCGCCGTTGAGGCCGTAACAATCGGATCGCTAAGCAGCGCCACAGCAAAGTAATTAGTGACCACTCCCTCCCATGGCCTCGCGGGAATGCCGGTAAGCCGGCACAAAGAAGCGTCATTGCTTCTCTCCTTTCGGTATGCCGTGGCATAAATCCCTCCAGCCGGGTACTCCGAGATCAGCCGGGTGATCACGGATAGGTAATCGCAGTCCCATTCGTCATCAGCGTCCAAAAACGCCACATAATCGTATCTGGCCTCCAGCGCGCCCCGGTTGCGGGCTGCCGAAACTCCGGAGTTTTTTTGTTGAACAAAGCGAAGCCTCTCGTCTTGGAATATTCTTACCTTGGCGGCACTCTGGTCGGTCGAACCATCATCGACGACAATCAACTCAAAATGTTTACAGGATTGATTCAGGACAGACCGGACAGCTCTTTCGATTTCGTTTTCCTTATTGTAGAGAGGAATTACAACGCTGAAATATACAACTGAGTCTTGCTTCATAGATTGCCAACAATCAGACGATTCGTTTACTTTGGTTAAACTGATCAAAAGCCACCTTACTCATTTTTTTCGCTTCAAATAATAGCTTGAAGATATGAGCGAGTGTATTCCATTCGAAACTAACAATTTTTGAAATTAACAATTTAGCAAATTTGTATGGCACCCTTATGCAACGGATGGACATCGTTCCGTACCTTAAATCAAGATAGAACATGTTCCTGACAATCAAGTATTTTTTCCAATCCCATTTCTTTTCAAAGTTTGAATCGCGAAGCTTTTTTAATCTGGCGCTAGGCACACAGAAGATCTTGCCGAGGAGTGCAGCGCGAATTGAATAATCAGTATCGTCGCCATAGATGAACATATCCTTGTTTGGATAACCGATTTGCTTAACAATGGAGCTTTTTATAAAAAAACCTTCGAAAGTACCCAAGTCGATTTCGAAGGGCCCACCATCGAAATCCCCATTGTCGGTCATGGTCTGATGAAATTGCTTAAAGGGGTTTGACAGGTTCTTCTTTTTACATTCTTTCTCGTAGTCGATCTGGTTGGTTCTTACTCTGGCGCATATCAATGCTGCTGGATTCTCGCGCTTCAGTCGGTTCGCCGAACCAAGCAGGTTCTCCAAACATTCATTTTCCAAACAAGTGTCATCATCCATCAACAGCAACCAATCGTACCCCGCCCCGCAACCTCGCTTAACGCCCGCATGAAAGCCACCAGCCCCGCCGGTATTCTCGGAAAGTCTGACATAGTCGATAAGGGGATTTGCCAAATATCCTTTCTCGCCGAGTAATTCCGTGGTCCCATCGCTGGAGGCGTTGTCGATCAAGATGATCTTGTCGAAAGGTCTGCTCTGGTGCGTGAGACCACCAAGACATTCCAGCAAAAGCTCCTTCCGGTTGTATGTGACCAAAACCGCCGCGACTAAGTCAGCCATTGGATTTGCCATGCATGATCCTTTCGACAATCGCCAGGCTTTGCTCAACGACCTGGTCCATGTTGTAGTAACGGTATTGCGCCAGCCGCCCCACAAAAGTTGTATTGTTAAGTTCGCTTGCCAAATCCTTGTACTGCTGCAATAGTCCCTCATTTTCCTGTCTAGGAATAGGGTAGTATGGCTCACCTTCGGATGCGGACGACTCCTTGACTGTCGAGGTACCGCAGCAAGCCTGGCCCGTGAGGTGTTTGAATTCAGTAATTCGCGTATACGGGGTTTCCTGGCCGGGGTAGTTGTATACTGCCACCTCCTGAAGCCGATCAAGGTCTTGGCGATGTTCGTGATCGAAGAGCAAGGATCGATAAGGCAGCTTCCCGAACCGATAATCAAAAAATGCATCGATCGGTCCAGTGTAAATAGTATGGGCAGGATGCAATTGCTCACGTCGCTCGATGTAGTCGCAATTCAGCCGCACCTCGATATTCGGGTGATCAAGCATTCGTTCAAACATCCGGGTGAAGCCGTCGGCCGGCATGAAGTTGTATGTGTCGGTGAAATAACGGTCATCATCGTTGGTACGGGTAGGTATCCGGGCCGCAACCCCAGACGAGAGCTCCGAAAGATCCATTCCCCACTGTTTCAGGGTGTAGCCACGAAAAAACTTCTCGCAAAGATCCCGTCCAACGCTGTTCAAGACCACATCTTCCGAAGTCCTGATATGTTCTTGCGGCTCGCGGACCTTCTCCAAAAAATCAGCCGCCGCCTGTTCGCCAAGGTTCAAGTCATAAAGAAGATTAAGCGTGGTCCGATTGATTGGAATGGGGAACAGTTTTCCGTTCAAAACTGCTCGAACTCGATGTTCATAGAAACGCCAGGTTGTGAACCGTGAAAGGTACTCAAACACCCTTTTGTTATTGGTATGGAAAACATGCGGACCATAGGTATGGATCAGGACCCCATGCGCATCATATTCATCGTAGGCATTGCCACCGACATGAGGGCGTCGGTCAATGAGCAGTACTTTTTGTCCGGCCTCGGCCAATCGCTCAGCACAAACAGCACCCGCAAAACCAGCGCCTACTATCAAGAAATTAATTGTCATTGTTTCCGAACAATATAATATTGGTTAATGGTCTGGAGAATCATGATTAGTATTTCTAGGTCAATATCACAACAGCTTGTTCGCTGCTGGTGTTGTAGGCAATATATTCATAATTAATGCCACTATCTTTGACTAATTCCTGAAACGCCTTAAATTCATGTTGTTCCCAAGTTGGGTAATTAAAATACTCATCAAAAACTATAATTGTACCTTTCTCGAGCCTTGGCTTGAGAAATGAGAAAATTGTCTTAGTTGATGAGTACAGGTCACAATCGATGTGCAGGAATGAGATTTTGTCATTATTGGCCGTTGTAAAATCAGGCAATGTTTCATCAAACAGCCCTTTGTGTAATGAGACATTGCCGGGAACTTCTGGCATTTGGCCATTAAGCGAAAATGCGCTTTTCTCAAATCCGTCCCGCCACCAGATCGGCAATCCTTCAAAGGAGTCAAATCCATGGATCCTGCGTGGTTTAATCTGATTGGCAATAAGCCTTATTGATTCCCCGCGATATACACCGAACTCACAGAACAGCCCCGGGTTGTTGGTCAAAGTGACCGCATATTTAAGCAAATCCGTTTTGTTGTTAAACTTTTTCGCATTCCTAAAGTTCTTCTCAACGTAATTGGCGGTTGATTCCAGGGACTTTATTTGCATATAAAAATCAATATTCTTACTTTTTTTTACCAAAGCTTCATCGGCTATATTCAACAACATTCTTCTCAATTTATATTTTATTGAACGAAACATTTGGATAACCCACCTTCATTGAGCTTATTGCTATAAAACCAATGGTTATGAACAGCTCGGTAACAAAAAGATTTACGGCTGCACCGATAACCCCAAAAAAACGAATCATTATAAACAGGCTAAGCAAACTAATTAATGCTGTTGGTATCTGCCAATTGACTACTAATTTGGCATATCCAAAGGTGAACAATATTTGCACACCAAAAATATTGCTCAGAACAACAACGAATGGGATAAAGGCCATCCATCTGACCACTGCCACGGAAGGCTGAAAATTATTGCCCAGTACTACTCCAACAATATGGCCAGCTAGACCGAAAAGCAGACAGCAGCCCATAAAGGTGCCGGTACCGAGCCAAATCAATACAGAATTCGCCATTCTGATTGCATCGTCTTTTGAATGCGCGGCTAGTGCGCTGATGCGGGGGTAAACTGCCTGCGACACCGGAGAGACCAAGCCCTGTGCGGCATTGATCAATTTTTGGGCGGCGCTGAAATATCCTACAGCAACATTGCCAGCCATTAATCCCAAGACAAAAGCGGTACTGCTCACATACAAACTGATCCCCACAGACGAAATGAAGATATGCCAACCTTCTTTAATAGCTGAAACCACTAAATCAGGTTTAGGCATCAAAAACTGAAGGGGGCCGATTTTTTGGACAAAATATATACTCAGGAGCCCACCAGCAATCATGCCACTCGCCTGGATTGCCGCGACTAGAATATAATCCCGCTGATGATGCACGAAGACAAATATCGCGGCGACCGATATGGTTTTGATGAATATATTCAAGGCCGAAACGAACTTCATCCGTTCCATCCCCTGAAAGTACCAGACCGGGAACAGGACATTGCCGGCGACCACCATGAATGTTAAATAATACAGCGGCCATTCGGCGCTAAACCTTCGAAAACTGAAGACTATTACGGTCATGACGAGCAGACTGATGAACATCAGCCCGACCTTCGCCCACGTCGTAGACCAGAAAATCTGTGATCGCTTTTCCACATCATGCCGGTTGATCGAGATCAAACGGGTGGCACTGAGGTTGAAACCATAGTCAGTCAGCAACACGAAGTATTGGATGAATGCTTGGGCAAAGGCAATGAGTCCGAATTTCTCCGGCCCTAATACCCGAACCAGATAAGGGACCGTTAGCAGGGGGAGGACATAATTCGCTCCCTGTAGAAGAAACAGCGAAAGCATGTTGTCGCGAAGCGAATTGTCCTTTTGCATGCTAACGGTATCGCTCAAAATGCCCTTCATTAATATCCATTCGGGTTTTCCGACTGCCAGCGCCAGGTATCCCGACACATCTCCTCGATACCTCTTTGGGCCCGCCAGCCCAGTTCGCGATGGGCCTTGCCGGGATCAGCGTAACAGGCAGCAATGTCGCCCGGACGACGTTCGACGATTTTGTACGGCACCGGCCGTCCCGCCGCTCTCGCGAATGCCTCGACCAATTCGAGGACGCTACAGCCACAACCAGTTCCCAGGTTATAGATGACAAGGCCGGGATTTTCAGCGAGCCTTTCCAAGGCTTTCAGGTGCCCCACGGCCAGATCAACCACGTGGATGTAATCGCGGATCCCGGTCCCGTCTGGGGTTGGGTAGTCGGCCCCGAACACCGCCAATTCCCGCCTCCGGTTCACAGCCACCTGGGCCACAAACGGCATCAGATTGTTCGGGATTCCATGAGGGTCTTCTCCGAGGCGGCCGCTGACATGGGCACCGACCGGGTTGAAATATCTGAGCAGGGCGATGTTCCAAGTTGGATCGGCTCGGTGGATATCCTGCAATATTTGTTCAATGAAAAGTTTCGTCTTTCCGTAAGGGTTTGCGGCAGACAGAGGGAACTCCTCGGTGATCGGCAGCTTTTGCGGATCACCGTAGACCGTCGCGGAAGAACTGAAGACGAGGCTCTTGACACCGTAGGCGGCCATGACTTCGCATAAGACCATGGTTCCGGTGAGATTGTTGTTGTAATAGCTCAGGGGTAGCGCGACCGATTCGCCCACTGCCTTCAGACCGGCAAAATGAATGACCGCGTCAAAGTCGTTTTCCTGGAATATCATCATCAGTTCAGGCTGATCGCGAAGATCAGCCTTGTAAAAGACGATCTTTTCACCGGACAGTTCCTCTACCCGGCGGAGTGATTCCATCTTGCTGTTCGACAGGTTGTCGATCACCGCAACTTCATGACCGGCTTGCAGCAACTCCAAGCAAGTATGGCTACCGATATATCCTGCGCCGCCGGTAACAAGTATCTTCATCTTACCCGTCCGTTCAGCTCATCATCTGAAACGATCTTCTGCAGGAAGGGCAGCAGCTTCTCACGAAGATCCGGCCAATCCATGGCGAAAGCCAGGTTGGCCATTTGAAAGCCGGCCTTGTCCCCGCAATCGAACCTCTGTCCCTGGAAACGGTACCCGAACACGGGCTGCACCCCGAGCAGCATGGCCATGGCATCGGTCAATTGAATTTCATTGCCGGCGCCAACCTGTTTCCTTCCAAGAAATTCAAATATTTTCGGCGTCAGTATATACCGGCCGATAATGGCCAGATTGGATGGGGCCTCCTCCGGCTTGGGCTTTTCGACCAGGCCTTTGATCCTGACCAGCCGGTCCAACTCTTCACCAATTTCAAGGATGCCATACCGCGAGGTCGTACTTCTTTCGACCTCAATCACCGCGACGATTGAGGCCCGCAAACGGTCGAATTGCTGGATCATCTGGGAAAGCACCGGTACATCAGATTGGATGAGATCATCCGCCAGCAGAACGGCAAAGGGCTCGTCTCCGACGATGTTTCGCGCACACCAGATGGCATGACCCAGACCGAGAGGACGATCCTGTCTGGTATAGGTAATGGTCCCCGATTTCGGCACCAAGGCCTTGATCTGCTGCAGCAGGTTGGCCTCGCCGCGCAAACGTAGGCTTTCTTCCAGAACGATGGACCTGTCAAAATGGTCTTCGAGGGCGCTTTTGCCTTTGCCGGTGACAAAGATGATCTCCTCGATCCCGGCGGCAAAAGCCTCTTCCACTGCATATTGGATGATTGGCTTGTCCACAACCGGCAGCATTTCCTTAGGCATGGCCTTGGTGGCCGGCAAAAACCTGGTACCCAAACCCGCAACTGGAAAAACCGCTTTTCTAATTTTCATAACAGCCCCCCGTTGAATTACTTGAGGCTATATATTTATCCCCCGATAATGAAGGGTAGATTAATGTTTGGTTATTATTTGCTTAGCGAACAAGACAGGTATATTTGTTGGTATATGCTTTTTCAGCATACATATAAATACAACTACTTCAAGCACTTACCAAGGCGATTAGATAGTCCTCAGCTCCACCAAGACAAAAATCGAAAGGCCCTCGGCAACCGCCGGGGGCCTTTTTCCGTCCTGATTAGCGCCAATCTTCCGCAACAGCCCGTCATCCCCGAAGGCTTTTATCGGGGATCCATGATTTTGCAGGCTGAGAAGCTGGATTCCCGATCAGAAGCGACTCGGGAATGACATCTTTTGGTGTTCTGCGGAAGATTGGCGCTAATCAGGTTTTCCGTTGGGAAAGTAACGCCACTAAGTCGCGAGCGGGCGGGAGCAAAACCATGAACGAAGAACAGAAGACGATCATCAAGGAAACCTTCAACACCATTGCCGCTGGCTACGATACCGACCCCCTCCGCTTTTTTCCCGCCAGCGCCGCCCACCTGGCCCGGTTGCTGGCGCTGCGAGGGGATGAACGGGTCCTCGACGTCGCCTGCGGGACCGGCCATGCCACCCTGGCCATCGCGCCCCTGTTGCCCCGGGGAACGGTCACGGCGGTGGATTTTTCCGCCGGCATGCTGGCCCGGGCCCAGGAGAAAGCGGCGGCGCGCGGCCTGGCCAACATTGAATTCCTGGAACGCGACATGCAGCAGCTCGGCCTGCCGGAACAGAGCTATGATCTGGCGGTCTGCGCCTTCGGGATCTTTTTCGTCGAGGAGATGGAAGGCCAGTTGGCGCACATGGCCACCATGGTAAAACCGGGCGGCCGAGTGGTGATCACCAATTTCCAGGAGTCCTATTTCCACCCGCTGAAGGAGCTGTTCATCGCCCGCTTGCAGGCCTACGGGGTCGAGACCCCGCCGCAACCCTGGCGGCGCATCGCTCACGCGGACGGCTGCCGCCGCCTCTTCGAACAGGCGGGACTCGCGGATATCCGGGTGGAAGACAAGGACGTCGGCTATTACCTGGCCGACGCCGAAGAGTGGTGGGAGATCGTCTGGAACGCCGGGTACCGACGGTTGGTGAACCGGCTCTCCGCCCCAGAGCAGGCCCGCTTCAAGGAGGAACACCTGCGGGAAGTGGCGGCGCTCCGGATCGCCCAGGGCATCCGCCTCGACGTGGGCGTGCTTTTTTCCAGCGGCATGGTACCCCGGAGCTAAAGAGCAGCGGGCGGGCCGGCAAGAATTCGACCTTGGCGACGATGCGGCGCTTTCGGCGAAAGCGTCCACCCAAGCCCTCCGAAATCCTGCCGCCAAGGTAGGGACGGCTCGCCGGGGCGTCGCGCAACCCGGCTTCGAGCCGGCGGCGGCTGTCCGCCTGGCTGGTGGTGAATTGGACCTCAAGTTGGTCGCAGAGGGCCAGCAGTTCATCGACCTTGGCGAAGATGCGGCGCTTTCGGCGAAAGCGCCCTACCCGTCCCTGCCCAAAATTCCCGCTGTTGCCGACAAGGTAGGGACGGCTCGCCGAGCCGTCCGCTCCCCATTATATCGCTTCCTCCAGAACCGGAGCCAGAGCGTCGCGCAGCACGGCTTCCAGCAGGCAGGGCTGGTGAGTGGATTGGCCCTGGCCGGCGCGTAGGTTGTCCGAATCATGACACTCAGTAACCATTTGCATTCATCCATAATTTAGATGGCGGCTCAAAACCCCACCCCAACTTCAGCAAACGGCCCGGAGAACTTAACCGAGGCGCGAATACCGTCCTCATCCAACTCAATCTCCTGGTAGCGCCAGCCGCCGGCCACAAACACCGGCCCCGGCAGATAAAACCTGATTCGACCGACCAGATCGTAGTAATGGTTGTCGCTGTAGGCGAGGCCACGCAGTTCGGCCTCCAGGGCCAGTTTGTTAAGCACCCGGACCTGGGCGGCCAGATAACCCATGGGCAGGTAGTAGGTTTCATCGACCCGGACAAACTGGCCGGTGGCCGGTTGCGCCAACTCGGCCCGGATCTCCTGACGCCGGACCACCAGACCGAAATCGATATTGAGGGTCTTGAGGGTGGCGGTCTCCAGCAGTGGGACTCCGAAGATCAGTCCCAGGTCGTAGTGATTTAGGCCCAGCTTGGCATTCAAGGCGGTGTTGGCCGTATAGGTATGGCCGCCGAAACTGAAGGTATCACCCTTGCTGCCCGTTCCGGAAAACGCCATGGGGGTCGCCTGGAAGAGAATGTCGGGCAGAATCGGCAGATCCACCTTGATGCGCCCGCCCCAATTGTTCTCCCGCCCCAGACCACCATCGTGCTCCAAATCAAAGCCATCGCCGGCGGCTACGGGTTGGTAGCCGAAGGAGCCGCTCGCCTCCGGGGCCCAAAGATTAACCGCCGCCTCAACTCCCAGCGCCCAGGCTGGTTGGGCCCAACCGGTACAGAGCGCCGCCAGCAACAACATTTTAATCGGGAATTGCATCCGCCACCTCCTTTAGGAAATTAAATACACCGCCGCCACCGGCTGGAACCCTGACGAGTTCGCCAAGCGCCAAAATCGACTAACTTAGCCAGAGATAAATTGACCGGTTAGCTCACCCTGGCCATCATACTCGCGGCTTTTCGAAGTCTCATTGCATTCGCTTATCTGCAAGGACGACATTCTTGCCTGAACGGCGCGTAGATGTTACCATGCCGAAACTTAACAAATCGCCCCGGTTATGGCACCCGAAACCTTGCCGCCCTCCTGACCAGCTAACAGAAGAGCAGCAGACCAACGGAGGGGCGGGCCACCCACGGTATACCGGGCACACGAGGCACTGGCAGCAATGAATAAACCACCGCTCATCATCCCGAACTGGTCAATCAGTCTGATCTTGGCCCTGGCCATCCTGGTCGGCGTAATGTGGAGTTCTTCTCCTTTGCACGAGGCCGAGCGGGGGATCTGCGATACCCTCTCGCGGATGCGCCAGCGCGATACCCCCAGCCCGGTGGTCATCGTCGAGATCGATTCCCGCAGCCTCCGGGAACTGGGGCCTTGGCCCTGGCCCCGCTCCTACCTGGCCAAGGCCATCACCACCATCTCCGCCGCCAAGGCCAAGGCCATCGGCCTGCACCTGCTCTATCCGGCCGCGGACCTCAACCCCGCCTTAAAGCAGATCGCCACCATCCGCAAGATCTCCAGGAGTGATGCGAGCTACAAGCGAATTGACGATCTGTTGCAACAGACCGAGCAAGAAATCAACTCCGACGCGATCCTGACGGCGGCGGTAAAACCGGCCAAAACCGTGGTCGTGCCCCTCTCTTTCGAATGGGCCGACAAACCCGAATCCCCGACCCCTTTCCCGGCCTGGCTAAACAAAAATGCCCTGGCCCTGGATCTGCCGGTGCCGACGGCCTGGAATTTTTTAATCAGCCTGCGCAATCCCCTGCTGGTAAACCAGCTCAGCAGCCGTCCGCACGACATCTACCCGACCTTCGCAGAACTAGCCACGGTGTCCGATCGGATCGGCCACATCGACTACCAGGCCGACCCGGATGGTCTCATGCGGCGCCAGCGCCTGCTGGTCCCTTACCAATCCAATCTCATCCCCTCCCTGGCCCTGCAGATGGGCATGGCCTACACGGAAAAGAATTTCTCCAACCTCACCCTGGTCACCAGCCACGACATCCCCAAGGCCGTGCAGTTTGAAGGCAAGCGGATTCCGGTGGACCAGAACGGCGCGATGCGCATTGATTTCGACTCTAATCCCACGGTTATCCACCGCTACTCCTTTGTCGATGTAGACAAGGGGCGAATCAGCCCCGATCTTCTGGAGGGTAAGCTGGTATTGATCGGCATCACCGATCCCGAGCTGACCCGCACCTTCCAGACCCCGCTGGGCCTCGACATGACCCCGGTGGAGATCAGCGCCAACAGCCTCGAGAACATCATCAACAGCAGCTACCTGCAAAGACCGGGCTGGGTATGGTTCCTGGAATTTGCCGCCCTGCTCTACTTCGGCGCCCTGCTCTTCTACCTCTCCAGTAAACTGAGCGCCAAGATGGGGCTGCTGATCCTGAGCAGCTTTCTGGTGACCTGGTACGCCATGGCCCTGTTCATGTTCATGAACAACGGTCTCTGGCTCTATGTGCTGCCCCAGACCCTGACCGTCGTCCTGGGTTTCTCTCTCCAGCAGGTCAACCGCTTTCTGGCCGCGCCCAGGAAGCAGAAGGAAGAGCAGACCGAGATGAACAAGATGCTGGGCCTCTCCTTCCAGGGCCAGGGGTTGCTGGACATGGCCTTCGACAGCCTCCGCAAATGCTCTCTGGATGACCCGTCGGTCAAGGAGGCCCTCTATAATCTGGGGCTGGATTTTGAACGCAAAAGGATGCTCAACAAGGCGGTTTCGGTTTACGAGTATCTGCTGACCGGTGGTTCCTTCAAGGATGCCAACGACCGGCGCTGGCGGATCAGGCGGGCGGAAAGCAAGTCCTTGGCCGCCACCCCGACCGGCGGCCGGGCCGAAAACACCGTCATCTTCGGCGACAGCAAGACCCGCCCCACCCTGGGCCGCTACGAGGTGATCAAGGAGATCGGCAAGGGCGCCATCGGCACCGTTTACCTGGGCCTCGACCCCAAGATCAACCGCAAGGTGGCCATCAAGACCCTCCGCTACGACGAGGTGGACGGCGACCAACTCAAGGAAATCAAAGAGCGCTTCTTCCGGGAGGCCGAGGCGGCCGGCCGGCTCAGCCACCCCAACATCGTCACTATCTTCGATGTCGGCGAGGACTATGACATCACGTACATGGCCATGGAATATCTGGACGGCCACGACCTGACCAGCCACTGTCGCAAGGAAAATCTGCTGCCGCCCAAGATCGCCTTGAACATCATCATCAGGGTGGCCTTCGCCCTGGATTACGCCCACAAGCACAAGGTCATCCACCGCGACATCAAACCGGCCAACATCATGCTCACCGAGAAGGGCCACGTCAAAGTAACCGACTTCGGCATCGCCCGTTTGACCGGCGGCGACTCCACCCAGACCGGGGTCATCCTCGGCACCCCCAATTACATGTCGCCGGAACAGGTGCTCGGCAAGAAACTCGACGGCAGCTCCGACATCTTCTCGCTGGGGGCGGTGTTCTACGAACTGCTGACCGGGGACAAACCCTTCAAGAGCAACAACATCGGCAATCTCATGCATAACATCGCCAGCGCCAAGTTCCGGCCGCTCAAGGAAGTCCGGCCGGACGCCCCGGACTGTTGCGCCGAGCTGATCAACAAGATGATGTCCAAGAGCCGCTCCGAACGCTTCAGTAACGCCGGCGAGGTCGTCATCGCCGCCCAGCAGTGTCTGGAAAAAATCTAGCCCCGTCTCCCTAGAGAATCGGCAAGATCAGCATCCAAGGAGAGCAACGGGTGAATTTTCAAGTCCACGGTCTGTCAGATGTAGGCAGGAAGCGACAGAACAACGAAGACAACTTCGGCATCGACCGGGACCTGCGCCTGTTCGTGGTGGCCGACGGCATGGGCGGCCATGCGGCCGGCGAGGTGGCCAGCCGGATGGCCATTGAGTTGATCATGGACTACACCCGCCGCACCGCCAGCAGCGACGAGCCCTACCTGACCGGCTTCAACAACCGCTTTTCCCGGGCCGGCAACCGGCTCAGTTCCGCGATTATCCTGGCCAACCAGGTCATCTCCGACTCGGCCACCAAGCGCGAGGAATGGCAGGGCATGGGCACCACGGTGGTGGCCGCCTGGGTGGCCGATCCCGACTGCTCCAAGTTGTCCATCGCCCATGTCGGTGACAGCCGGGTCTATCTGGTCCGCAACGGCGAGCTGAAACAGCTGACCACCGACCACTCCCTGGTGGAGGAACAGATCCGGGAAGGGTTGATGACCAGGGAGGAGGCCAAGGAATCGGCCATCCGCAACATGATCACCCGGGCCCTGGGCTACCGGGAGCGGGTCAACCCCGACATCATCGAACTGCCCCTGGAACCAGGCGACAAGCTGCTGCTCTGTTCCGACGGCCTCAACACCATGCTCTCCGACCCGGAGATCCTCAACATCGTCAAGCATAACGCCAATCTGGCCACCGCCTGCCAAGAGCTGATCGACGCCGCCAACGCCAAGGGCGGGCGAGACAACATCACCGTGGTTATGGCTGGGTTTTTGTAGTAGTAAGGGTCATTACTTCATATCCGCCAAATGTTCCATTTAGGTAATTGAGCGGGTTCACCCGCGCTTCTGAACCATTCAAATCATTGTTAGCAAGATGAGGTCAGATGCCTCGGTTCACGTTCCGGATTCGTTTACCCAAGGCAAGGTCATCCGCCCTTATTGTGGAATCGCCTTTGCTTGAGTGGTCATTCAGCGATGGGCAACCTTCACTAGTCCTTAGTTCCGGTGGTGACATTCCACTCTCCAAGGCTGAGACTCTTTACTTCAAGAGCGATAATTGGCCTGATGAGGATTCAGCCCGGGCTGCCGCAACTCGGTACGTCGGAGCGCTTGCACGAACCTTCGCACGTCTTAGAGTCGGAGTCGACTTCGGTGCACGTGCCCCCGTGGGTGGTGGATTCAGCAGCGACATGATTAAGTGGGTACACCAAGAACATGGTGTTCGAGTCATCAACGAGGCACCTGGTGTCATGGTTTTCGAGACGGATCCAGAATACGTGCTATGCAGCAGTTCCGTTGCTTCACTTCAATTGGCTGTTCATTCTGAGCAGTTCGAGCGCTGCTGCAGCATCGCTCGAGGTGATGATGTCTGATTTGCTCGCTGGTCAGCTAAGGGACGAACCACTGGTTGCGCCACCAGTAGCGTAGGTTGGGTTAGCGGTTTCATTGCGTAACCCAACATTTTCCGAAGCTACACCAAGGCAAAAACATCGGGTTACGCTATGCTAACCAGACGAGATTTTAAGGCTGTTCTGTACGATACAGGCCGTGCTCGGTGATATAGGAGGCGACAGCCGGCACCACCAATGATTCCAAGCCCCCCCCCGCTGCGGCGGTCTGTCTGATCATAGTCGAGGAGATTTCCACCGGCGGCATGGAGAGCAGAAAGATACGGCCCGGCAACCCCGGGGCGCTCCAGCCGGATGACGCTGCATCATAACGGTAATCGCCTAGCCGGGCGACCACGGCGCCGACCGGTTCGACCGGATAGGCGGCCCGCTTGATCACCACCAGGTCAGCCAGCTTTGGCAGCCTAGCGAAATCCTTCCAAGTATCGACCTCCAGGAAGGCATCCAATCCGATCACGAAAAACAGCCGCACCCCGGGGCCGTATTGACACCCCAATTCCTCCAGAGTATCGACCGAGTAGGACGGCCCTCGCCGGGCCGCCTCCAGGTCGGAGACCTTGAACTCCGGCGCCTTCGCCAGGGCCAGCCGCAGCATCGCCAGGCGATCTGAAAAAGCGGAGATATTGGTATGCAGTTTGTGGGGCGGGCGGGCGGCGGGGATGAAGAGGAATTCGTCTAATTCGAGCTGTTCCAGGACAAAACGGGCCACGGCCAAATGCCCCAGGTGGACCGGATCGAAGGTTCCGCCCAGAACCCCGATCCTTCGCTCCGCGCCCTCTCCAGCCACAGTATAGTCCTCCGGGGTAACCATGCCTTTAAGCCCGGACCTGGCCCTCGCCGTAAACGATAAACTTGCGGGCGGTCAGTTCCTTCAACCCCATCGGCCCGTAGGCGTGCAGTTTGCTGGTGCTGATGCCGATCTCCGCCCCCAGGCCGAACTGGCCGCCGTCGGAAAAACGGGTCGAGGCGTTGACCATTACCGCCGAGGCATCGACCTCGCGGATAAAGCGCTGGGCGTGGCTGTAGTCCTCGGTGATGATCACCTCGGTATGCTGGGAACCGTGGGCGACGATGTGGTCCATCGCCTCATCCAGATCACCAACCACCCGCACCGCCAGGATCAGATCGAGAAATTCACAACCCCAGTCGCTGGGCTGGGCCGGTCTGGCCTGGGCTAGAATCCGGCAGGTTTCCGGGCAACCGCGGATCTCCACCCCGGCCGCGGTCAATGCCGCACCCACTAGGGGCAAAATGGTCTGGGCCTGTGACCGGTGGACCAGCAGGGTCTCCAGGGCGTTGCACACCCCGGGCCGCTGGGTCTTGCCGTTCATGACGATGTCCACCGCCATTTGCGCTTTAGCGCTGGCATCGGCAAAGACGTGGCAAACCCCTTTATAATGCTTGAGTACCGGCACCCGGGAATTCTGGGCGACAAAGCGAATCAGACTCTCGCCGCCCCGGGGGATGATCAGATCCAGATATTCCTCCAGTTCGATCAGCACGTTGACCGCCTCGCGGTCAGCCATCGGCACCACCTGGACGGCGGCCTGATCGACCGACTCACGCGCCAAGGCCTTCTGCAAAACCGTGGCCAGGGCCAGATTGGAATGGAGCGATTCGGAGCCGCCCCGCAGGAAGACGGCGTTGCCGGCCTTCAGACAGAGGGCGGCGGCATCGACCGTCACATTAGGACGCGATTCGTAGATCATGCCGATCACCCCCAGGGGGATGCGCATCCGTCCGACCGAGATGCCGCTGGGCCGCCGGACCATCTCCGAAACCTCGCCGACCGGGTCCGGCAGGGCGATGACCTCCCGCAGGCCGGCGACCATGGAGTCAATCACCTGATCGGAAAGTTCCAGGCGATCGAGCATGGCGGCGGAAAGCCCCTTGGCGCGACCGGCCGCCAGATCCTTGCGGTTTTCCTGCTGGATAAACTCCCGCTCGGCCGCCAGCCCTTCCGCCATGTGTCCTAGAACCCGGTTCTTGGTCGAGGTGGACAACGCCGCCATCTGCCGAGCGGCCCGCTTGGCGTTAACCGCCATGTTGGTTATTTCTTCCCTGATGCTCATCGTGATCTTCCCATTCAGAGTGTAATTATAAATCCAACCAAGGTCTGGTCTTCAATCAGAGGACGACGAGGTTGTCGCGGTGAATGACCTCATCACTATCCTTATAGCCCAAAAGTTCCTCAATGCGCTCGGTGTGAGCGCCCTTGATCAGCTCGATCTCGACGGCCCGGTAATTGACCAGCCCCACCGCCACCGGCTGTCCGCCCCGGTTCAGGCACTGCACGGCAGCCCCCACCCCGAACCGGCCCCGGACCTCGACAATTCCCGAGGGCAGCAGACTCTTACCGCCACTGCTTAAGGCCCGGCAGGCCCCCTCGTCGAGGACCAGCTCGCCTTGGGGCTTCAAGGTGAAAGCGATCCAGTGTTTGCGGCTTTGCAGCTTGGCCTGGGCGGGCAGGAAAAAGGTCCCCACCGACTCGCCCGCAAAGAGTTCGTCCAGAACGTTGCCCTGTCGCCCCGGCCCGATGAAGGAGCAGCCGCCCCGGGCGGCCACGGTCTTGGCGGCGGTGACCTTGCTGCGCATCCCCCCGGTCCCTAAGGAACTGGTGAGGCTACCAGCCATGGCCTCAACCTCGGCGTTGACCTTGGCCACGTTGGTAACCAGGGCGGCGGACGGATCGGTGATGGGATTAGCGGTGTAGAGGCCGGCCACGTCGGTCAGGACCACGAAGAGATCGGCCTCGATCAGATTGGTGATCATCGCCCCCAGGGTGTCGTTGTCGCCGAAGCGCAACTCCTCCACCGAGACGGTGTCGTTTTCATTGATGATCGGGATCAGCCCCCACTCCAGAAGGGTGAGGAGGGTGTTGCGGACGTTGAGATAGCGGTCACGATGGGAGAGATCGTCGTGGGTGAGCAGAACCTGGGCGACCTTCTGATCGAAACCGGCGAAGATGTCCTCGTAGGTCCGCATCAGATGGCTCTGGCCGGCCGCCGCCACCGCCTGCTTCTCGCGCAGGGCCAGTTTCTTTTGGGAGAGGCCCAGCTTGCGCCGCCCCGCCGCCACCGCCCCGGAACTGACCAGGATCACCTCCCGGCCATCGTGCCGGAGCGCCGCCAGTTGCCGGGCCAGATTTTCCATAACAGAACGGTCCAGGCCGCTGCTGCCTGTCAAAACGGCGCTGCCGACCTTGACCACCACCCGTCGCGCTTTGCCCAGATAGCCCTTGCGCAGGGCGAGTCCTTCAGCCAGAGATAGTTGGATGGTCATGATTGTGAACTCGCAAAAAATCTCTCTTAGGAGCCGTGCGAAAATAACTTGTACTGTCCTGCCTCGACTTTACGGCTCCTTATGCCGTCTTGTCAGGACTCGAAGTTCGACTTATTTTTGCTCAACGGCTTAGCTCTGAAGATGGCTAAGGGACTCAATAATTGTTGATATGCCAGTTTGCCTCGCCTTAAAAAGTCTGTCATTCCGGCAGGATTTAAGCCGGAATCCAGTTCCTCCGCTGGATGCCAGCTAAAAGCATGCTGGCATGACGGCAAAGATAAACGGTACTCTTATAATTTCTATGTCCCTAAGCAGAAAGCTCCATCTCATCCAGTAACTGGCCCACTCGCACCACCAACTCGGCCAACCCCAGGCCGGTCAAGGCCGATACCGGCAAAACCTCCATACCACTCTCACGGGCCAGAACCTTAACCAGCTTCTTCAGGGCCGCCGGGGTCAAGAGATCGACCTTGTTAATCAGCAGCAACTGGCGCCGGTCGGCCAGTTCCTCTTTGTATAACCGCAACTCCTCCAGCAGGGTGCGGAAGGCCGCCAGCGGTTCAATCCCGTCCGAGCCGGATCCATCGACAACCTGCACAATGATGCGGGTCCGCTCCACATGGCGCAGGAACTTGTGGCCCAGGCCGGCCCCGGTGTGGGCCCCCTCGATCAGGCCGGGGATATCGGCGATGACGCAGGGGTCACGGAATGGAAAGTTAAGCACCCCCAGTTGGGGTTCCAATGTGGTGAAGGGGTAGGCGGCAACCTTGGGATTGGCGGCGGAGAGCTTGGACAACAGGGTCGATTTGCCGGCGTTGGGCAGCCCGACCAGACCGATGTCGGCCATCAGCTTCAATTCGATGCGCAGCCAGCGCTCCTCGCCTGGTTCGCCCTTGCCGGCCTGGTGTGGCGCCCGGTTGTGGGCGGTGGCATAGTGGACGTTGCCATTACCGCCCTCACCACCCTTGGCAATCGCAAAACGGTCCCCTTCCTTAACCAAATCAACCAAGGGGACACCGGTCTCATCATCCTTGATGATCGAGCCGACCGGTACCAGAATAACCCGGTCCTCGCCCTTGCGGCCGTGGCATTTGGCGCCCTGACCGGATTTACCGCTGTCGGCCTTGAAGTGCGAGCGATATTTGAAATCAAGAAGGGAGGTCAGCCGGGAAGAGGCCTCCAGAAAGACCGAGCCGCCGCGGCCGCCATCGCCGCCGTCCGGCCCGCCCTTGGGGACATACTTTTCACGGCGGAAACTTACGCAGCCGTTGCCGCCGTCTCCGGCCTTGACATAAAATCTGGCCTCATCGACAAATGCCATCGTCGTGTCCGGGGAAATTTGGGGGGTATGGAACAAAGAGAGGGGCCGCCGCCCCAAGAGGAACGGCGGCCCCCTGAGGGAAAACCTATTTAAACGTCAAGACCACGGGGAATCCGGCCGATCAGGCCGAAAATGCCGCTACTCTTGAATTAAAGCGCTGCTACGGGCGCGGCCTCAACGGGATAAACACTGACCCGCTTGCGGTCCTTGCCGAAATCCTCGTACTTAACCACACCGTCCACCAGGGCGAACAGGGTATAATCACGACCGAGACCAACGTTGGTGCCGGGATGGATCTTGGTGCCCAGCTGACGGACCAGGATATTGCCAGACCGAACCACCTGACCGCCGAACCTTTTGACGCCGCGGCGCTGTCCGGAGCTGTCACGACCGTTTCTCGAACTACCGCCTGCCTTTTTATGAGCCATCTCTACACCTCTTGCTAACTCGGAATATGTACTGTTTGTTTAGCGGCCACGGCCACCGTTCAAGCGCTGATGCCGTCAATCCGCAGGGCCGTGTACTCCTGACGATGGCCGCGCATCTTCTGATAACCCTGACGCCGTTTCTTCTTGAAAACCAGAACCTTCTTAGCCTTACCGTGTGCCATGATGGTGGCGGTAACCTTGGCACCCTCGACCACCGGCTGACCGACCTTGACCTGCTCGCCGTCTGCGACGAAAAGAACCTCGGGCAGTTCGATGGTATCACCAACCTGACCGGCCAGTTTCTCCACCCTAAACTGCTCTCCCTGAGCGACCTGATATTGCTTGCCGCCGGTACGAACGATAGCGTACATAAATCCTCCAACTTCAATAATTCTAAGTGATCACATTCCGGCCACCGACCGGAGTGTCCAATCCCGTCAAATAACCGGCAAGGCTTTCGCCTCGCCCGCGAAACAGAGATAAATAACAGAAAGCACCAATTTGTCAACCGAAAACAACGAAGAACCTGGAGATTCGCCGGGTAATTTCCGACTCACTTTTGTTCCCAGACAATCTCGTACTTTTCGATGTGCAACTCCTTATCCGGCACTACGGTGATCCGGCGGCCGGTCTGTTCCTCAATGTTGTGAACGGTGGCCGATTCTTCCCGCGACATGATCGCCGCCACCTGGGGGTTGACCCGGACCGTGACATTGCTGTCGCCCATCTTTTCGGCAGTGACCAGAATCTTCCGGAGGATCTCGTAGCAGATGGTGTCGCGCGATTTGATAATGCCGTCGCCATGGCAGTAGAAACATGGTTCGCAGAGGGCGTTGAACAGCGAATCCGAGCTGCGCTTCCTGGTCATCTGCACCAGCCCGAACTCAGAGACTTTGAGGATATTGACCCGACTCTTGTCCTTCTTGACCGCCTCTTTCAAGGCCCGGACCAGCTCGTCACGGTGGGATTCAACCTCCATATCGATGAAGTCGATAATGATGATCCCGCCGATGTTGCGGAGCCGCAACTGGTAGGCAATCTCCTTGACCGCCTCCATGTTGGTCTTGAAGATGGTCTCCTCCAGATCGTTCTTGCCCACGTAACGGCCGGTGTTGACATCGACCACAGTCAGGGCCTCGGTGGCCTCGATGATGATATAGCCACCGCAGCGCAGCCAGATCTTCTTCTCGAGGGCCCGATTGATGTCCACCTCAATGCCGTAAACGTCGAAGATCGGCGCCTTCTCCTGGTAGAGCTGGACCCGGGTCCGCAGGTGCGGGGCGAAGGTTTCGACAAATTTAAGTATCCGCTCGCAAACCATCCGGTTATCGACAATCAACCGGTCAACCTCGGGCGAAAAGGTATCCCGGATCATCCGCAGGGTAAGGTCAAGGTCCTCGTGCACCAGGCTGGGCGCCGAGACCTTGGAGGCATGATCACGAATCTCGTCCCAGAGATGCAGGAGAAACTCCATGTCGGCCTCCAGGTCGCTGTGGGAGGCGGACTCCCCGACGGTCCGGACGATGAAGCCGGTGCCGGCCGGACGCAGATCTTCAATGATCTCCTTCAAGAGCTGCCGGGTTCCCTCATCCTCGATCTTGCGGGAGATGCCGATATGATCGGTCATCGGCATGAACACCACGTTCCGACAGGGCAGCGTGATGTTGCAGGTGAGCCGGGCCCCCTTGGTGCCGATGGGATCCTTGCAGATCTGCACCATGATCTCCTGCCCCTCGGTGAGCAGGTCCTCGATGTGCATCCCGTGCGGACGGACCGGCAAGGTCTCGGAGATCGTGCCCCCGCAACAGCTGCGTTCCTCGTCGTCGGGGTCGCAGGCGGCGATTTCACGGTGCTCGCCGTTGCCGTTGCCATTCCGCTTGACGTTGACATCATCGACGTAGAGGAAACCGGTGCGCTCCAGGCCGATATCGACGAAGGCCGCCTGCATGCCGGGCAAAACCCGCTTGACGATGCCCTTGTAAATATTGCTGACCAACCCCTTTTCGGCCGGCCGCTCCAGGTAAAATTCGACCAGATTGCCGAATTCGACTAGAGCGATGCGGATTTCAAAGGAAGTGGCGTTGACGATCAGATCGGTGGCCATATTACAAAACCTCGGTTATAGCGTCAGGGCCGCAGCCCCAGATAGATGGCAATTCGGCGGTCATGGTCCGGCGGGGCGGTCCGGAACCGGGTCGGGCTCTTCACGCCACCACATTTTGGTGACCCTCAGCCCGGCGGCCTGCGCCTCGCCCAGTCCAAGCACGGCCCGGACCAGTTCGACCGGCTTGAGCACCGGTTGGCTGGGGGCGCTGAGCAGCTGCAGTTCAATGCCGCCCTCCGGTGTCACTGCCAGGTCTCGGACCAGCTCCCGGGCCGCCACCCGCCGCGCTACACCCTTGCGGCGCACCGTCACCTCGCAAGTCTCGGCGGCCAGAAAAGCAGCCAGGGCCGCCTGGTCAACCGAAATACCGGTCGCGATATGATAACAGGTCAAAACCCGCTGCTCAATCCGTCCGGAATCAGCCGCCAGCTCCCGCACCGCGAAACCTTCCGGCAGCTGCCGGTTGAAAGCGGCGCGGATTGCCTCCGAATCGACCAGCGGCGCAGTGACCTCGACGATCAGGTATTCGGCCATACTCTCGGTGCCCAGCGGCAGAGCCGGGCTGAAGGTCACCCGGGGCGAGGGGTTGAACCCCTGGGAGTAGCAAATCGGCACGCCGACCCGCCGCAGCACCCGGAAGAAGACTTGGAGAACCTCCAGGTGCCCGAGGAAGCGAGTGGGGCCGGTGCGGCTGTAGGTCAACCGGTAGTAGTAACGGGGGGCCGTGCCATCCTTCAGGTCCGGCTGTTCGGGTTCGCCCGCCGCCGTCACAGCTGGAATAAGTTCGTCAGCCCGGCAGACCACGGGGCGCACCGTCTTGAAATCGCAAAGCCCGCATTTCTGGCATCCGTGGTTGCGGCAGTCCGGGGTGTACAGCTCTTCAAGAGCCCGCTCGGCCTCGGCCTCGATAAATTCGGCTGCCACCCCACAGTCCAGGTGTTGCCAGGGCAACGGTTCATGGCGCTCCCGCTCCCGCAGATATTGGTCAAGCTCGATCCCGCCTTCCTGGGCCGCCTGCCGCCAGGTGTCCAGGCGGAAATGTTCGTTCCAGGCATCCAGCCGCGCCCCCAGTCGCCAGGCCCTTTCGATGACCTCGGCCAAGCGCCGGTCGCCCCGCGACATGACCCCCTCAAGATAGCTCTGGCGGGGATCGCCCCACTTGAGCTGGAAATGCTTGCCGCGCAGGGCTTTTTTTAGATAATCAATGCGGGCGAAACCCTCGTCGATGCTCAGCTGGCGCGCCCGCTGGAACGGGGTGTGCGGCTTGGGCACGAAGGTGGCGATGCTGACATTGATCTGCCGCCCCGGCCGGTTGGTGACGGTGGCGAAGGCCCGACCGACCAGGGCCGGAATGGCGGCCAGATCCTCGTCGGTCTCGGTGGGCAGACCAAACATGAAGTAGAATTTGAGCAGCTTCCAGCCCAGCTCGAAGGCCGAGCGGCTGGCGGAAAGCAGATCCTCCTCGGTGATCCCCTTGTTGATCACCCGCCGCAGCCGGTCGGTGCCGGCCTCGGGGGCCAGGGTGAAGCCGGTCTTGCGGACCCGCTGGATCTGGGTCATGATCTCCGGGGTCAGGGTGCCGACCCGCATGGAGGGCATCGAGACCGAGACCCGCTCCCGGGCGAAACGGTTCATCAGCTCAACCAACAAAGGGGAGAGGCAGGAGTAGTCACCGGTACTTAACGAGAGCAGGGCCAACTCGTCGAAGCCGGAGTCACCGATCCCCCGCTCGGCCAGTTCCATGATCCGGGCCGGGGTGCGCTCCCGCACCGGCCGATAGATCATGCCGGCCTGGCAGAATCGGCAGCCCCGGGTGCAGCCGCGGGCGATCTCAATCCCCAACCGGTCGTGGACGATCCTGGTCACGGGCACCAGGGGCGGATGGTAGGGCGAATTTTCGAGATCGGCCAGTATCCGTCGCCGGACCGGCCGGGCCGGACTGCCATCACCGCTGACCATACCCTGGAAGCGGCCCGCCTCGTCATAGCGCGGCAGGAATAGCGCCGGGACATAGACCCCCTCCACCCCGGCCAACCGGGCCAACACCTCACCCCGCCCGGCTCCCTCGCGCTTCAGGGTAGCCACCAGCTCGGCGATCTCAACAATCGCCTCCTCGCCGTCTCCCAGGAGGATGGCATCAAAAAAATCGGCCACCGGTTCTGGATGAAAGGCGCAGGGGCCGCCACCCAAAACCAGGGGATGGCTCTGGTCCCGATCGCGGCTCCGCAAGGGCAGCCCGGCCAGATCGAGAATGGTCAGGATATTGGTGTAGCAGAGTTCGTAAGGCAGGGTAATGCCCAGAATATCAAAGTCGGCCAAGGGACGGCGGGATTCCAGGGAAAAAAGCCTGTCTCCCCGGTCGCGCAGCAGGGCCTCCAGGTCCGGAGCCGGCACGTAGGCCCGCTCGGCCAAAAACCCCGGGTGGTCGTTGACCAGGTGGTAGAGAATCTGCAGCCCCTGGTGGGACATGCCGATCTCGTACAGGTCGGGAAAGATCAGGGCCAGGCGCACTTCAGCGCTATCCCAGTCCTTACGGGTCAAATTGAATTCACTGCCGCTATAGCGGCTGGGTCTCGCCACCAGCGGCAGCAGTTCATCTAGTATCACTTTATCGGTATCCTGGTGAAATCGGCAGGTGCGGTAATCTGGAAATCGTTGCCGGTCAGGGCCTCGGCCGGCAGCCAGTCGCCCAGCCGCAGAACCAGGCGACCGTAGCGGCTATCGCCGCGGATGGTGACTAGCCCCGGCAAGGGACACTCCCCGGCCGGGTAAGCATCGTATTCAACTTCAAAGGCTATCCCGCCCTGGTCATCCAGCAACAGATGGCGGCGCAGAGTCAGCTGCCGGGGGTCAAAAAGCACCAGCTCCTTCCGCGTCTCGCCCTCATAGCGAAATTCTACCCAGACCCCACTGCCGTCCGGGTCGCCGGCCACCTCCCTAATCTTCACCAGCCCGGGCCGCAGCCTTCCGATCAGCCAATAATAGCTCCGGGCCGGGTCCAGCCCGGCCGGCAAAAAACGACGCACAGCCTCGGCGGAGAGCGGCCCATCGTAAACCTTGCGCTCCCCGGGCAGCACATACCGGCCGGTTTCGCCGTCGGTTGCCATGAGCACCAGGGGCTGGCCCAGGGGATTGACCCCGACAAATTTCAGGAATCCCGGGGCCAGCAATTGGAGATAGCCATTCATACTCCCGGACTGCCAAGGGGAAGAGATGGTCACCGTAACCTCGACATCCACCGCCCGGGCGCAGACGGCCTGACCGCCGACCAACCGCCGGAAAGCCTCACGGGCCTCAACTGCCTCGGTCTCAGCCAGCACCAGACGGGCCGGCCGATAGGCGCAGCCAACCAGAGCCAGCATGATCCCGACCAGAAGAGCCAGCAGCGCCTTGCGCCTGGTCCCACAAGCTGGAATGGCTGGATTACTCACCAGATCGCCCAAAGCTGGGGCTTACTGCCCGGCATCCTGCATCTTCTGGCGGAGGCGCTGCTTCTCGGCCTCCTCCTTGGGTGAATCGAGCGCCTTGGCCCAGGTCTTCAGGGCATCCCTGGCCCGCCCCAATTTCATGTAGGCATCGCCCAGGTGCTCGTTGACGGTGGGGTCGTCAGGCTCGATCGCCCGCGCCTTCTCCAACTCGACGACCGCCTCGGCGAACCGGCCCATCTTGAAGAGAACCCAACCAAGACTGTCACGGACAAAACCATCTTCCGGTTTCTGCGCCAAAGCCCGGCGCACGTAATCGAGGGCCTGTTCAAGGTTCTCACCCCGGTCAGCCCAGGTGTAGCCGATATAGTTCAGGGCATAGGGATCGTCCGGTTTGGCGGCCAGCAATTTCTGCATGGCCGCCAAGGCCTTGGCAGTTCCGCCCAGCTCATCCTGCAGAATGGCATATTCCAGATAGAGTTCGGATTCCGCGGGGTAAAGGGCCATGGCCTCTTCAAAAAGCGTCTCGGCCGCGCTGTTATCCTTGCGTTCCCGCACCAGCCCGGCCAGAGCGGAATAAAAAATGGCCCGCCGGGATTTGGCGTCCCCGATCTTCTCCCGGAGGAAATCCTCCGCCGCCTTGCTACCCTGAGCCTGGCCGATCATTCTGACCTGCATCAGGGTGGCATCCTCGTATTGTCCGGAGGCAGATACCACCTCCTTCAAAACCTTGACGGCAGCCTCGTTCTTGCCCTGCTCATTATAGGCCAGACCGAGCAGGATCCTGGCCTCGTCGAAGCCCGGGTCTAGCTCCAGTGCCGCCAGCAGACGGGTGGTAGCCTCATCGTAACGCTTCTGGTCGAGCAACAAACGGGCCAGGTTAAGCTCAACCTTGAGCGGCTCGGAAGCATAATTGCGCAAGGCTTCAAGCTCCTTAATAACCTCGGGAATCCGGTCCGCCTTGAGCAGCAGGCTGATAATCTTGGTCCGAATTACCTCATTGCCTTCATCGTCATCCAGGATCCGCCGATAAGCCTTGATGGCCTCATCGACATTTCCCTCCTTTTCCAGAAAACTGGCCAGTTCAAAGCCCAGAACCGGCGTCCAATTCAGCGCCAGACCTTTTTCATACGTTTCCCGGGCCTTGGCTTTATCGCCAAGCTCGGTGTAGATCCTGGCCAGATAGGGATATGCCCCAGCGTAGTCGGGGTTGAGCTTCAGTAAGGCCTGCAAAACATCCCGGGCCTCGCCGAACTTCTTCTGGCGGGCGTAGAACAACCCCAGATAAAGGCGGTCATCGTAGGCTTTTTCATCCTTGGCGATAATATCCCGGTAAATGGCCTCGGCCTTGTCGGGCTGCTCCGTACTTAAATACAAATTGGCCAGATAGGAGCGGGCCGAAACGTCGCCGGGGTTTTCATCGACCACCCGTTCCATCCAGGTGACCGCTTCCCGCTTATTGCCCATATTAACCAGCAGTCCGGCCAGGCTCCGCATGATCGGGGCGGAGTGGAGGTCGCAGACCAGGGCTTTTTCATAGGCCTCCCGGGCATCATCCAGCTTGCCGGTAAGCTCGGCGTTACGTCCAAGCAGAAAGTAGAGATAGGAACAGTCTTGATCGACCACATCTGTTGACGGGTCGAGCCCCTCGGCCAGTTTCGCCTTGAGGCCGCCACCCCCGCCCAGGGAGCAACCGCCGCAGAGCGCCGAAAAAATGACCACGATTGCAACTACTCTGTTCATTTTCAACCCCATTACTCCCAGGCGGGGCAATCCCCGCCGGCAAGTTTTTCGGCCAACAACAACCGGACCCGGGCCTCTACCCGGTCCCGCACCTCAAGCAGGGAGCCGGCGGCATCAACCCGGGCGATGTACGAGCGGTCCAACCCGGCAAAGATGGCGGCGACTCTGGTCAAGGTGTCTTCCTGTTCAAAATCATTCAAGGCCTCGCCCCGCAAGGACCTGATCCGGTGGACTGACTGGGACGACGTCAGGGTCAGCAGCAGCACCAGGTCCGGCACCGGTGCAAAGGTTTCGTTGGCAGCCATGATCGCTTCCGGATCCTGCCCGGCGGCGCCCTGGTAAGCGGCGGTGGAGAGATAATAGCGATCGGTCAGGACGATTCGCCCGGCCCGCAGAGCCGGCTCGATCACCTCCCGCACATGCTCGCGACGGTCAGCCATGAACAACGCCAACTCCTCCGCCGGAGTAATCCCGGCCCGGCTGGTGAAGAGGGAACGGATCTTGCGACCATACGGACCGTCGGTGGGCTCCCGGGTAATCACCACCGACCGGCCCAACTGCTCAAGGGTCGTGGCCAGCATCTGGAGCTGGGAAGATTTTCCGGTGCCGTCGATGCCCTCGAAGGCGATCAGCAACCCGCGCCGATTCATATCCATAAGACCGCCTCCGCCCGGCCCATCTTAGCCAGCGAAAGAGGTTCTGTCATCAATGGAAAGCCGGTAACAACCATATTCTGCATACCCGCTGATCCTGAAACCACCCGGCCCTCACCAACTAAAGCAGCCCGGAAAGTCTGCCGGGCAATTATTCCGCTTTGCTTAACCAATTTGAACCAACTCAATACCATGCAATTATTACTCCAGCGCCAGCCAGCTCTTTCCCGCTGCTGAGACTACTATCGATACTCTATTCTAATCATTTATCCAGTTCCGGCCACTCGCTGCCGGTTCACCACGATCTCTCCGGCCAGACGAAAGGCCGCCGCCAAACTGGCCGGGCTGGCCACTCCCAGTCCGGCGATGTCGTAAGCCGTGCCGTGGTCCACCGAGGTACGGACAATGGGCAACCCCAGCGTCACGTTGACCCCATCCTCGAAATGCAGGAGCTTGAAAGGGATCAAGCCCTGGTCATGATACATGCAGATCACCGCGTCATAACGACCGGCAGCGGCTTTATGGAACACGGTATCCGGTGGAAATGGCCCTTCCGCCTGCCAGCCCGCCGCCGCAGCCAGGGCCATGCCCGGCTCGATCAAACGGCGCTCCTCGTCCCCAAACATCCCGCCCTCCCCGGCATGGGGGTTTAAGGCCGCCACCGCCAAACGCGGCTGCTCGATCCCGAAGTCCCGGCGCAGGGACTGACCAGTAATCTCGATCAGCCGCGCCACCGTTGCGGCGCTCAGCAGCTCCGGCACCATCGCAATCCCGACATGGATGGTGACCAGGGTCACCCGCAACCGCCCTCCCGCCAGCATCATAGCAAAATCGCCGCCCCCGCAGAGGTCGGCCAGCATCTCGGTATGGCCGGGATAGTGGTAACCGCCCAGATTGAGGGCCGCTTTGGTGATCGGACAGGTGACCATGCCGGCAAGAGCACCCGCATCGATCAAGCGCACGGCGGTCTCAATGTACCCCCCCATGGCCCGACCGGTGGCCGCATCCGGCTGCCCCCAGTGCAGGTGACGGCCCAGGTCGGATAATGGCAAAACGTTAACCGCGCCGGGTTTGAGCGGTTCACCCGGCCGCCAGCAGACGATCTCCAGAGCCAAACCCAATTCGTCGCGGCAGCGGACCAGAACGCCATAATCACCCAGAACTACCGGGGTGAAACTGGCCCCTTCGCCCTGCCCCTGGTGGAAACGCAGGATGATCTCAGGGCCGATGCCGACCGGACAACCCATGGTTATGCCGAGAATTTTCCCAGCCATCAGCGGCCCTCTTCCAGTTCAAAGGCGTTCCGCACCAGTTCCAGTTGCGGCTCGCCGCTGAGGCAGACGGCCACCACATCGAAGCGGCAGAAACGTTCGGTGGCGCTGGTTTCCTCGAGATACCGGCGGGCGGCCCTGGTCAACTGTCCGCGCTTGTGGCGATCCACTGCCTCCAGGGGATGGCCGAAACCGCCGCCGCTTCTGGTCTTGACCTCAACAAACACCAGACTGTCGCCCTCTTCGGCGATCAGGTCGATCTCGCCAAAGCGGCAGCGGTAATTCCGGGCCAAAATCCGGTAACCGGCCTTTTTCAGATATTTCTCGGCCAGGTCCTCACCCCGGGCCCCCAGCACCAGATGGTCGCCGCCCATCAATCTTCCCCCAGCAATTCCCTGACCCCCTTGAAGGTCCGGCGATGGATGGCGCAGGGGCCATGAAGTTTAAGCAGTCGGCGATGTTCGGCGGTGGGATAACCCTTATGACCGGCAAAATTATACTGGGGGTAATGGTGATGATAATCACCCATCAGCCGGTCCCGCTCCTCCTTGGCAACAATGGAGGCGGCAGCAATTGAGGCGCTCCGGCTGTCGCCTTTGACCAGACTCTTCTGGGGCAGCAGGGCCGGGGTCGTGAACTTGCCATCAACCAGGAGGAAATCGGGCGCCACCGCCAGAGCCTCTAAGGCCTTCTGCATGGCCAGCAGCGAGGCACGCAGGATATTAAGCCGGTCGATTTCTTCCACCTCGCACACCCCCACCCCGATCACCGCCCCGATCTCCCGGAGATATCCGAGCAGACCGGCCCGGGCGACCGGAGAAAGCTGCTTAGAATCACGAAAGAGGGCAAAATCACAGGGTTGAGGCAGAATCACCGCACCGGCCACCACCGGCCCGGCCAGGGGGCCACGCCCCGCCTCATCGGTACCGGTCACCACCGCAAAGCCCTGGCCCATCAGCGCCCGCTCGAAGGCAAAGGTGTCAGTCTCGAAGAAATCGGTTTCGGAGAAGAGGGTCGGTTTTTTTTTCATCGCCACAACGCACGAAGCCCCGCCGTAACCAGAAAGTTAGCAGCAGGGCTCCATTAACTCATTTCCAACGCCCGGCCCGACCCTTGGTCGGCCAACGGACATCCACAACACGCCGGCAAGCGGCAATCGCTTAGACGATGCCGAGCTCTTTGATCCGGGCCGCCTTGCCTTTCAGGTCACGCAGATAGTAAAGCTTGGCACGCCGAACCCGGCCGCGGCTGTCAACCTCGATCTTCTCAACCCGGGGCGAATGGAGCGGGAAGGTCTTCTCGACCCCGATGCCGTGAGAAATCTTGCGGACGGTGAAGGCGGCACTCATCATGCCGTTTTTGCGGCGGATGACCACGCCCTTGAAAATCTGGACGCGCTCTTTGTTGCCTTCAACGATACGGATATGGACGCTGACGGTATCGCCAACCCGGAAATCGGGTATGTCATACTTCATGTTCTCTTTTTCGATCTGGGCAATTACGCTCATTATCATGTCTCCAATAAAAATGGTTTTTGACGTAAGGAATCCACCAAAATACCCGTTTTGAAAAAAATTTCCAGTGTTGTTTTTACGTCGAGAGAATTTTTTATAGTCAGCAAGACATGCCATAATTGGTCGGTAAAGCCAATCCATGCTCACGCCTGAAAAGTCTATCTCTTGCCAAGGGTCCTTTTAAGGAATGTCCTTCGCCCATCTACTTTATCGCCAGCCAAGGACGCTCCCCGTTTTTCCGAGGTCACGTCACATAACCAGACTTGATTGGCCTAGCTTGAGTTGGCAGTGAATTGTCTTGAAACAAAACCACTTGCCAGGTACCTATCAGCTAAGCATGGAAAAAGTTTCCCGCGACAAGCAGTTCGCCCTTTAACAGGCTGAGTTGCAGTGTTCCGGAAAATTGGCCACCAGGGACATCAGTAAGCGCGCCCAATTAGGCTTAAGAATATTAAAGGATATCCATGTTACGAGAAGTTATTGCCTTCGCGGGACCGAAAGACCCAGCCGAACGAAAGGAAATCATCGGTTACGGCCTGGCTGTTTTCCTTTTCGCAGCCCTCTTTCGATTTTGCTACGTTAATACGATGGTTGTCTATTCGTATGAGCGGGCTGATGCCGCTTTGTATGTTCAATTAGCCCGGAATCTCGTCTCGCACGGCGTCTACTCACTAGAATACTCCCAGCCCTTTTCTCCGGCCAACTATATCACTCCTGGCTATCCCCTGTTTTTGTCGCTGATCCTTAACTTGTTCCCCAACTTCGACAATTTTGTGACGGTGACACTAAACCTCCAGGCTTTACTCGGTTCGTTGACAGCCCTGCTGCTGTACGTAATTGCTCTACGGATGATGTCCCCATGTCCCGCTTTTATTGCCGGCCTACTGGTCGCTCTTTCGCCGCACTTAATTGTTGGCAGCGGCTATATTCTTACCGAAACCTTGTTTACCTTTTTTATCACCTTTGCCATGTTTTTATGCATTCAGGCCTGTCGAGGCAAAAGTCTCGGTTGGATGACAGGGTGCGGGGGTATATTCGGACTTTCCGCCATGATCAGGCCAGCAGTGTTACTTTATCCATTTTTATTACCACTCATTTTCTGGAAGCTCTTCCCCCAACGCCGGGCTGTGATCTCCGGTTTATTGATTGTGGCCGGCACGACTCTGCTCTGGTCCAGCTGGTCTGCTTGGAAGAACACCCATCCGGCGAATGCTGAGGTCAGCCAGTCTGCCGCATCGTTTGCCTTGGGGATCTACCCGAATCTTATCCATCACAACCCCAAACTGCGTGGCTTCCCATACAATGAGGATCCGGAGTACAATGCAATGGCCCAGGACATGGGGACAGCAGTTGCGGCCCTTTGGGCGCGAGCGCGTAACGAACCGGGGCGGTATCTGGCCTGGTATCTATTCGGTAAGCCGGTCACCTTTTGGAGTCCGTCGGTCATCGCCGGGGAAGGAGGACCTTTTGTTCACCAGGTTATGTTATCGATCTACAGCGGGAATTCCCTGCCGGCTATGGTCCTCGCCGCAATGATGGCACTGCATGGATGGTTGGTGGTTTTGGCGGCCTTGAATTGTTGCTTGGCTGTGCTGATCTATTTCGGCTCGGCCCGGATCGAACCGAACAATGCCCCCCTCTTTCTGGCAGCCTTATTTTTGTTATATCTCACGGCGATCCACACGGTTCTGGCCCCCTTACCGCGCTACTCCTTCCCTGGCTACCCAGTGGTCTTTTTGCTGGCGGTCCACTTTGCCGTGACGTGCAGGGCTTTTTTCAAAAGGAGACGGGAGAGAGCAAGTCAGAAGGTAGTTGTAGCCACCTCGTAGCGGCATCGATATTTCCACACCAATCAGGAGGCGCCGGAAAATGGTTTGTGTCGTCATCCCTTGCTATAAAACACGCGAGCGGATTCTGCCGGTCATCCAAAAGATCGGCCCGGAAGTTGCGGCTATCTTTGTCGTCGATGATGCCTGTCCCGACCAAACCGGCACTTACGTAGAACAGTTTTGCTCCGACCCCCGCGTAAGGGTCATCTTTCATGAAAAAAATACAGGAGTGGGAGGGGCCTTTATCACCGGTATGAAGGTCGCTATCGAACGTGGTGCCGAAATCGTGGTAAAGCTTGATGGTGATGGCCAGATGGATCCTGGCCTGATTTCATCCCTAATCCGCCCGATCATCCATCAAAAAGCGGACTTTGCCAAGGGGAACCGCTTTTTTCGTCTGGAAAGTCTGCAGGGGATGCCGCGTATGCGCTTAATCGGCAATGCGGCGCTTTCCTTTTTCTCGAAGCTCTCTTCGGGGTACTGGAGCGTAATGGATCCCACCAACGGCTTTCTGGCAATCCATGCCAAGGTAGCCAAGGAGCTACCCTGGGAAAAAATAGCCCGGCGGTATTTCTTTGAGTCGGATCTGTTGTTCCGTTTGAGTACCATTCGGGCCGTGGTTACCGATATCCCCATGAAAGCGGTTTATGGCGGCGAGAAAAGCAATTTAAAGGTTGGCAGGGCTTTATTTGAGTTTCTGGGCCGACATCTCACCAGAATTTTCAAAAGAATTTTTTATCTCTATATTCTTAGGGATTTCAATGCGGCCTCGCTGATGTTGCTCACGGGGCTGCCATTATCCGCTTTCGGGGTGTGTTTCGGCTTGTACCATTGGTACAAAGGGGTCGCCACGCTCGTTTTTGCCAGTAGCGGAACAGTCATGCTGGCTGCTATGCCGGTAATCCTGGGGGGGCAGCTGTTGCTGTCAGCCCTGCAGTACGACATAGGCAATGAACCGCGGAAGCCGATTCATCCGGATCTCTGACTAGCCACTTTCCGAGACGTCTGTTGTGGGTGTCACTCAAGGCCCAGCAAACGGTACAGCACGATGGAAGCCGCCGACCTTACGGACAGATGATTGTAGTCGCCCGCCCCCTTGAGCGGCGGCAGCTGGGCATCGGCATCGGCCAGGGCCTCGGCGGTTAGTCCCCAGCCGGTGCCGAAGAGGATCAGGAAGGGCTCACCGGTGGCGATCCGCTCCCGCACCTGCGTATAGCCGAGGACCTCACCACCGGGCACGGCGCTGGTGGCCAGGATGGTCGGGCGGCGCCCCCATTTGGCGGTGGCCGCCGCATAGACCCCGGCCAGATCATCACAGATGCGGATCAGGCTTAAGGCCTCACGGCGGGGCGGATTGCGTTCAGAGCCGTGGCCGGTGAGCCAGTGTGCGAGAATCTCGCGGGCCAGCTGCTGCTGATCGGCAAAGGGGGTAACGACATAGTAGGAATCCACCCCGAAGGTCCGGGAAGCCCGGGCGATATCGTGCAGGTCCAGGTTGGTGACGGCCGAGCCGATCACCGCGCCGTTGCGGTTGTGGACCGGATAGTGGACCAGGGCTACATCCACCCGCACGGGATTGCCGGCCGGTGCTTCTTCACGCTCAATCACGGCCCCGCCCTCGCCTTTTTTTCTCGGGTGGAAAGATCCCGCCCCGTTGCGCGACCTCGACCAGCAAGCCATGCTTGGTCAGGAGCTTGCGCTCGGCTGCGTCAAACTCGATTCCGGCCAACAGTTCCGGGCGCCGGGCCAGGGTGCGCCGCACCGAATCCAGCAAGCGCCAGTCCCGGATCGCCGCGTGGTCGCCGCCCAGCAGCACCTCGGGCACCTCCAGCCCCTGGAATTCGCGCGGCCGGGTGTACTGGGAATGCTTCAGAAAGCCCCGGCTGAAGCTGTCCTGGCTGGCCGACTCGGCGCAACCCAACACCCCGGGCAACAACCTGGTCACGGCATCGACAACAACCAGGGCCGGCAGCTCGCCGCCGGTCAAGACGTAATCGCCGATGGAGATCTCTTCATCGACCAGCAGTTCAACCACCCGCTGATCGACGCCTTCATAACGGCCGCAGAGCAGGACCAGATGATCGTGGGCGGCCAGTTCGACGGCGTGGGCCTGATCGAAGGTCCGCCCCTGGGGACTCAAGAGGATGACCCGGCCGCGCCCCCCCGTCTCTGCCGCGACCTGCTCGAGGGCAGCCGCGATGGGCTCCGGTTTCATCACCATGCCTTCCGCGCCCCCGAAAGGCCGGTCATCGGTCATGGCATGGCGGTCGGTGGCAAAATCGCGGATGTTATGGAGATGAACTTCGATCTGCTGGGCCTGGATGGCCCGCCGGATGATGGACTCGTTGAGCGGGGAGGTGAAAAACTCGGGAAAAATAGAGAGGATGTCGAACCGCATGGCGCTTAAGCCGTTGAAAAAATAATAAACTGGGGAGTCTGCAGAGCCAACACGACATAAGGAGCCGTAAGGGCAGGTTCGGAATTGTCCAAGTTACTTTACAACCGCTCCTAAACCCAACTACCGGTTCTAATCGTTGAGGTCGAAAAGACCGGGAATATCGGCGACAGTGATGATCCCGGCCTGATGATCGGTATCCAGCATGAACTCGCGGCGGGCCGGAATCAGGTATTCGCGCCCCCCGCCGTGGACCACCAGCAGATCATGGCCGCCGGTGGCCATCAGGGCCGCGACCTTACCCAACTCCCGGCCACCCTCGACGACCACCCGCAGCCCCACCAGCTCATGCCAGTAGAACTCGTCATCGGCCAGGGCGGGCAGAAATTTTTCGTCAGTCCATACTTCTCGGCCGCCCAAAAGCTCGGCCGCATTACGATCCGCCACGCCCGCCAGCACCACCAGTACGGCCTTACTCTGGGGCCGTGCCCGTGCAACCTTGTAAAGACGTCCGACCGGTTCGGATTCATCTCCCAGCAACACCTCCGGGAAATGGTTGAAATCGTCCGGTTCACCGTGGGGCAGGATCTTGAGTTCGCCCAGAATCCCATGGGGTTTGCTAACCCGACCGACCCGGACGAAACGCACTTGCGCAGGGAGTTTCGAATCAACGCTCACTTCACACCCCCCAGAGCCAAAACCAGTAAATCAATCGAGAATCTCGAGCCGGACCTTGCGGTTGAGCTTGGCGGCCGAAGCGGACATCAGCGAGCGAATCGCCCGGGCCGTCCGCCCCTGCTTGCCGATAACCTTGCCCAGGTCATCCTTGGCAACCCGCAACTCCAAGACCGTGCCGTCCTCACGCTCCACCTCGGTGACCTGGACCGCCTCGCGGTCATCGACCAGGGAGGTGGCGATAAAACTGACCAATTCCTTCATGGCAGCTTATTCGGCGGCCGGAGCGGCGGCCGGAGCAGCAACCTTGGCCAGGAGGTTCTTGACCGTCTCGGTGGGCAGGGCACCCTTGGCGATCCACTGATCGACCAGGTCCTGCTTGACCTTGACCTCGGCGGGGTTCTTCAGCGGGTCGTAGGTGCCGACCACGGCCAGGAAACGGCCGTCACGCGGAGACTCGGAGTTGGCCACGACGATACGGTAGAACGGTTTCTTGGTGCGACCCAACCGGGCCAAACGAATTTTTACTGCCATTGCTATTTCCTCCTCACAATATTGAATACTTAGCTATAAGTCAAAATCGGCCGATTTGGCCAACAATAAATCAACTGGTTACGGGACACGGTCCGCCCGTCTCGCGGTGGTCAGCGAGACCACAAGATCAGCGAAACATGCCCTTGATCTTCTTCCTTTTCTTGACCCCGGAAACCGGCGCGGCCCCGAAGACCCCCTTGCCTTTCATCTTCTTCATCACCTTGAGCATCTCACCGTAGCTCTTGATGACCTTGTTGACATCATTGATCGTGGTGCCGCTGCCTTTGGCGATGCGCTGCCGGCGGCCGGCCGTGATGATCTCATGACGCCGCCGCTCCTGGGCAGTCATCGAGTTGATGATCGCCTCGACCCTCCCCAGTTCCTTCTCGTCGGGCTTGGGGATATTCTGCATCTGCTTCAAACGGCTCATGCCGGGGATCATGCCCATCAGCTGCTCGAGGCTGCCCATCTTCCTGATCTGCCTGATCTGGTCGCGAAAATCTTCCAGGGTGAAGGCGTCCCGGCGCAGCTTGTCGACCATCTGGGCCGCCTGCTTCTGATCGACGACCGACTCGGCCTTTTCAATCAGCGACAGAACATCGCCCATCCCAAGGATGCGCGAGGCCAGCCGGTCGGGATGGAACACCTCCAGGGCGTCCAGTCCCTCGCCCATGCCCACGAACTTGATGGGCTGGCCGGTGACTTTCTTGATCGAGAGAGCGGCGCCGCCCCGGGCATCGCCATCCATCTTGGTCAAAACCACGCCGCTGATGGCCAGGTCCTGATTGAACTTGTCGGCTACGGTCACCGCGTCCTGGCCGGTCATGGCATCGGCCACGAAGAGGATCTCGCCGGGACGAATCTCGGACTTAATGCGACCCAATTCAGCCATCAGCTCGGCATCGACGTGCAGTCGGCCGGCGGTGTCAATGATCAGGGTGTCGTAATTCTTATCGCGGGCCACCATCTGGGCCACCCGGCAGATCTCGACCGGATCCTGACCCGATTGCGATGGATGCACCGGCAGGCTCAGAGTCCGCCCCAGCACCTGCAACTGCTCAATGGCCGCCGGTCGATACACATCGGCCGGAACCAGATAAGGCCGGCGCCCCTGCTTCTGCAAGAGCAGGGCAAGCTTACCGGCGGTGGTGGTCTTACCAGAGCCTTGCAGACCGACCAGCATGATCGTCGCCGGAGGCGTTCCACCCAGATTAAGAGGGGTGGCAGCACCGCCCAGCAACTCAAGGAGATGCTGATGGACAACCTTAATGACCTGCTGCCCCGGCGCCAGACTGCCCAGGACATCAAGCCCTATCGCCTTTTCAGTGGCCGAGGCGATGAACTCCTTGACCACCTTGAAATTGACATCGGCCTCCAGCAGGGCCTGACGCACCTCACCCATGGCCTCCTGGATGTTGGCATCGGTAAGCCGGGCCTGTCCACGCAGCTTTTTAAAGGTGTTGTTTAAACGGTCTGATAAACTCTCAAACATGACAAACTCGCAATAAGGCTAAGTTGGCCAACTCGGCCAACGCTAAATCGACTTGTTGACTGGCACTGTCCGTCGTTCTCGCGTCTCTGGCGAGGACGACTAACATGATGGCCTCTCGATTATTTATGCCGATCCACTGCTTAACCGAACTCACTACAGTTCAAGGAAACTCGCGAAAATACCCGGATCAGGCCAGGATGTCAAGCGGCAAGAAGAGGTTGAAGGTCGAAGACTGAAGGCCGAAGGAACAAAGATTATTGATGCCGTGTCTTGCCCTTCGGTCTTCAGTCTTACAATTCGCCAGCCAGCTTCGCCACCGCCGTCGGGGTATCGACCTGGAAGGCCCGATAATCGCGGCCAGCCGGGACGATCTTTTTGAGCAGGCCGGAGAGCACGGTCTTAGGCCCGACCTCGACGAAGGTCTCGATCCCCCGGGCCAGGCAATCGTTGATGATCTCGAACCACCGAACCGAAGAGGCGATCTGCCTGGACATGATCGCCCGGATCGCGGCCGGATCGTGCTCCTCGGCGGCGGTAACGTTAAAAAGCAGCGGCCGCACTGGGGCCTTGAAATCCACTTTGGCCATGAAGGCCGAAAAATCGGGGACCGCACCGGCCACCAACTCGCTGTGCCAGGCCCCGCTGACCTTCAGGGTGATGGCCTTGCCGCCTTGGGCGGCCGCCAGTTCGGCGGCCGCCGCCAGAGGCACTGGCTCACCGGAAACAACGATTTGTTGGGCCGAGTTATGGTTGGCAACGGTGATGATGCCCCGGTCGCGCACGTTTGCGACTATTGCCGAGACCCGGGCAATATCCAAACCGAGAATGGCCGCCATCACGCCGGGATGGGCCTCGGCCTCCCGCTCCATCAGCCGCCCTCGCTCGGCGGTAAGGCGCAAGCCATCGGCAAAGCTAACCACCCCGGCGGCACAGAGGGCGGAATACTCACCCAGACTGTGACCGGCCACCAGGTCCGCTTCCACCCCGGCCCGTTGCAGGGCCTGAAGGGTCATGAGATTTAAGACCGTCACCGCCGGCTGCAGGTGCGCAGTGCGGGTCAATTCCTCCATGGGCCCCTCCAGGCAGAGACGCTGCAAGGGGTAACCGCTTAAAGACTCAGCCTGCTCGAGTAATTCGCGGGCCTCGGGATCACTTTCGAGAAACTCCTTACCCATGCCGACATATTGCGAACCCTGTCCGGGAAAGAGAAAGGCGATTTTGGGGCGCTCAGCCATAGTCAGCTCCAATGCTCATTTTTTTTGTGTGGTAAAACCCCACCAAGGGTCTTTTAACGCTACGGCGCAAAGCCGCCATGTTTAATCTATTTGTTTAAATGCGTTATCTTTGCGTCTTTGCGACTTGGCGTTAGGTTTTTTAGCTGTTCCGACGCCTCAGGGCTTGGTTCGGCCTGGTTCGCGAAAGCCGGCCAACAGAAAGAGACCAACCCCGATGGTGATGGCGGAGTCGGCGATGTTGAAGGCCGGCCAGTGGTGCTGGCGAAGATAAAAATCGAGAAAATCGATAACATGGCCCAGACGCAGCCGGTCCACCAGATTGCCCAGCGCCCCGCCGGCCACCAGACCGATGGCGGCCATGTAAACCTGCCCCTGCTCCCGGTACTCGCGGTAGGCCAGGTAAAGCACGACCAGGGCGACCAGGGCGACGCCGACAAAAAACACCTGCCGCCCCAGACTCTGCGCCCCAGCCAGGATGCCGAAGGCGGCCCCGGTATTGGTGATAAAGGTGAGGTTGAACAACCCCGGGATGACCGGCTGCGACTCCTGGAACTGAAAAGAGGCGGCCACCCAGACCTTGCTGATCTGGTCGAGCACCACCACCAGGGCGGCCCAGGCCAGCGGGGCTTTTAGGGATGCGCCCTTCATAGACCCTCCACCACACCGAGACAGCGGTCGCAGAGTTGGGGATGGGCCGCGCTTTCGCCCACCGAAAGCGCCCGGGTCCAGCACCGTTCACATTTTTGGCCGGGGGCCGGGCGGACCAGCACGGTGAGTTCGGGGATTTCCTCGCCGACCACCCCGCCAACCGGCGGGGTCTCAACCAGATGCAGATCGGAGACAATGGCCGCCGTCTTAAGCTGAGCCAGGTTGACAGCTAGAAAATCCTTAAGCTCGCCGGTGACCGAAAAGACCACCTCGGCCTCGAGCGGATGGCCGATGATCTTGTCCTGGCGGGCCTTCTCAAGCACCTTGGTGATCTCGGAGCGCACCTTGAGCAGTTGCTCCCAATTGCGGTCCAGCTCTTCCTGCTCCCACTCCGGCCGGGGTGGCGGATAGAGGGCCAGGGCAACATCCTCTTCCCGCCCGACCAGAGGCGGCAAATAAGACCAAGCCTCGGCGGCGGTAAAGGCGAGCACCGGTCCCATCAAACGCAGCAGGCTGTCGGCCAGCTCGTAAAGTACGGTCTGGGCCGAGCGCCGTTCCAGCGAGGCGGGTGCCGAGGCGTAGAGCCGGTCCTTGATGATATCGAGGTAGAGGGCACTCAAGGTCACCGTGCAGAAATAGAGCAGGCTGTGGAAGGCCGCGTGGAATTCGAAGGTCTCGTAGGACTTGGTCACTTTCCGCTTGAGCTGCTCCAGCTGGGAAAGGGCCCAGCGGTCCAGTTCGCTCAGCTGCGCATAGGGCACCCGATCGACGGCCGGATCGAAATCACCGAGGTTGCTGAGCAGATAGCGGACCGTGTTGCGAATCTTCCGGTAGGCCTCGGAGAGTTGCTTGATGATGTTGTTGGAGATCTTGATGTCGTCGCGGTAGTCCTCGGAGGCCACCCAGAGGCGGAGAATCTCCGCCCCGTACTGCTTGATGATCTGCTCGGGGGCGATGACGTTGCCGACCGACTTGGACATCTTGCGGCCCTGCTCATCGACCACGAAGCCGTGGGTTAAAACCGTGCGATAAGGGGCGCGCCCGCGGGTACCCACCGAGGCCAGCAGGGAGCTCTGGAACCAGCCGCGATGCTGATCGCTGCCCTCCAGATAGAGGTCGGCGGGGGAAACCAGTTCGGGCCGCTCCTCGAGGACAGCGGCATGGCTGGTGCCGGAGTCGAACCAGACGTCGAGGATGTCATTTTCCTGGGAGAATTCCTTACCGCCACAATTAGCGCAGACCGCCCCGGCGCCGAGGAAATCCGCCAGCGGATGGGCAAACCAGGCATCGGCCCCCTCCAGACGGAACAGCTGATCGATGCGCTCGTTGACCGCCGCATCGTTTTGGACCTGCCCGCAACCCTTGCAGAGGATGGCGGTGATCGGTACCCCCCAGGCGCGCTGCCGGGAGAGACACCAGTCGGGCCGGGTCTCGACCATGCCGTAGATCCTTTCCATGCCCCAGTGCGGCACCCACTTGACCTGGCGGATGGCGGCCAGGGCCTTCTCACGCAGACCATTTTCGTCCATCCCGATAAACCACTGCTCGGTGGCCCGGAAGATCACCGGCTTCTTGCAGCGCCAGCAGTGGGGATAGCTGTGGGCGAGCGGGCTGTAGTGGACCAGATGGCCGCTGCTCCTCAGATCCTCAACGATCACCGGATTGGCCTTGCGGATGAACAGCCCGGCGTAGGGACCGGCTTCGGCGGTGAAAACCCCGCCAGCATCGACCGGCGAGAGGATCTCCAGGTTGTAGCGCAGACCGGTCAGGTAATCCTCCCGACCATGACCGGGTGCGGTATGGACGCAGCCGGTGCCACTCTCCAGGGTCACGTAGTCGGCCAGGACCAGCAGCGAATCGCGCTCCAGGAAGGGATGGCGGCACTTGCGCCCTTCCAGCCCCCGGGAGGCAAAGGTGGCGACAATTTTGTAATCAGCGAGGCCGAACTCCGCGAAGGCGCGTTCGACCAGCCCCTCGGCCAGGATCCACACCTCGCCGCCGGTCTCCACCGCCGCGTAAGTAAAATCGGGATGGAGGGCCACCGCCAGGTTGGCCGGCAGGGTCCAGGGGGTGGTGGTCCAGATCACCACCGACACCGGTCGGCCGGCCAGGGCCGGGGCCACTTCGCCCAGATCGCCGACCAGCGGAAATTTCACGTAGATCGACTCGGAGGTGTGGTTTTCGTACTCCACCTCGGCCTCGGCCAGGGCGGTCTGACAGGATGGGCACCAGTGGACCGGCTTCTTGCTGCGGGTCACCGCCCCGGAGAGCAGAAAGGTGTTGAACTCCCGGGCCGTGGCCGCCTCGTAGGAACGGTGGATGGTCAGGTAAGGATTGTCCCAGTCAGCCAGGACCCCTAATCTTTTAAACTCGTCGCGCTGGACATCGATCCATTTGGTGGCGTAATTCCGGCAGGCCTCCCGGAAGGCGAGTTTGGTAATTTCTTTCTTTTTGGAGCCCAGTTCCTTATCGACATTTAGTTCGATGGGCAGGCCGTGACAGTCCCAGCCGGGCACGAAGGCGCAGCGGAAGCCGTCCATCCGCTTGGCCCGCAAGATGATGTCTTTCAAGATCTTGTTGAGGGCGTGACCCATATGCAGATGGCCGTTGGCGTAAGGCGGACCATCGTGGAGCAGATAGACGGGCCGGTCGGCCCCGGCGGCCTGCAAGCGCTCGTAGAGCTTGCTGTCCTGCCATTGCTTTAAAAACTCCGGTTCGCGCTGGGCCAGATTGGCCTTCATGCTGAAATCGGTCTGGGGCAAATTGAGCGTCGCCCGATAATCCATGGAAAATCTCCTGTTCAGTGCTTGGCGATCACGAAGTTAAGCAGATGGGGCCGCAGCCTTACGCCGCAAGCAACCGCGCCATGTGGGGCCGTAAAGATCATCCCGGCCGGAAACGTCACGGTAAAATACCAGCTGCCCCCCAAGTTGCAAGAGTAAAGTTGCGGAATATCACCGCTTTTTATAGCCTGACGGCCATTGACATCCCCGCCTGAGCACCTATAATCTGAACCGCAATCACCCTTGCTTAATTCCGTGAATTCCCGAGTCGGATATTTCCACGGCTAAAACCTTAGGAGACCCCCATGACCAAAGTAATTGCCCTGGCTGGCAAAGGCGGGACCGGCAAGACCACCATCTCGGCCCTGCTGATCAAATACCTGCGGGAACGCGGGCTCACCCCGGTGCTGGCAGTGGACGCCGACGCCAACGCCAACCTCAACGAGCTGCTGGGGCTGAAGATCGAGATCACCATCGGCCAGATTCGCAAGGAGCTCAAGAGCGACTTGCCCCCCAACATCACCCGCGACCAGTATATGGAGATGAAGGTCCACCAGGCCCTGGTCGAGGAGCGCGGCTTTGACCTCCTGGCCATGGGCCAACCGGACGGCCCCGGCTGCTATTGCGCCGCCAACCAGCACCTGGCCATGACCATGGACCATCTGGCCGGCAATTACAAATATATCCTGGTCGACAACGAGGCCGGCATGGAGCACCTAAGCCGGATGAACCTGCGGACCATCGACCACCTGCTGGTGATCTCCGACCCCTCGGCCCGGGGCATTCTTACCGCCCGGCGCATCGCCGAACTGACCGGCCCGCTGGGCATCACCATCAAGCAGCGCTGCCTGATCGTCAACCGGGTGCCGGAACCGACCCCGCCGGAACTGCTGGCCAAGATCGCCGAGGCGGTCAGCGGCAGCGATCTGCCTCTGGGCGGCCTGCTACCGGCCAGCCCCGAGCTGGTCAGCCAGGAACTCTCCGGCCGCTCCTACCTGGACCTGCCGGCCGAAACCCCGGTGGTGGCCCGGGCCTTTGCCATCTTCGATTCGTTCATCGGGGTTTAGACCGGAGGCTGAAGGCTGAAGGTCAAAAGGAACTTACTGCGATTAAACATTATGACCTCGAAAAAAGCCCAGAGGCCGATTTCCCGTCATTCCGGCGAAGGCCGGAATCCAGAATTTCAATGAGTTGACGGAATCTTGGCCCCGACATTCGCCGGATGACGGCTTTTTGCAAAACCATCAAGGGGTTGCAGGCGAAAAGCGCTCCGTATCCTTCGGCCTTCAGCCTGCAAATCATTTACATTTTTCCCAGGGCTGTTATAGTCAACGGCTTAAGATGATTGAAATTTTCTCAACGCTGGCTCCAGGCCGGGAGCTCGCAGCAAGGACGAGGCGATGCTGAAATTATTTCCCGACGACCGCCCCCTGGTTGATATCGTCAAGGCCACCAAGGTGTATCCGCCGGACATCGTGGCCGTCCAGAACATCTCCCTGGCCGTGGCCAAGGGCGAACTGCTCTTTCTCACCGGGATGAGCGGGGCCGGCAAAACCACCCTGCTCAAGCTGATCTGTGCCATCGAACAACCCACCAAGGGGGTGATCGAGGTCGGCGGCCGGGATCTGGCCAAGACCGGGTCGGCCGAGATTCAGCAACTGCGCCAGGAGATCGGCGTGGTTTACCAGGACTTCAAGCTCCTCCCCAAACTAAACGCCGCCCAGAACATCGCCATGCCCATGGAGGTAGCCTATCGGGACCAGCGGGAGATCAACAGCCGCGTCGATGAGTTGCTGGCCATTCTGAAGATGACCCACAAACGCGAGATCCAGACCGGCAAACTCTCCCGCGGCGAGCAACAGCGGGTGGCCATCGCCCGGGCCGCCGCCAACTCCCCGGCCCTGCTCCTGGCCGACGAACCGACCGGCAACCTTGATCAGGATAGCGCCAATCTGGTCATGGACCTCTTTGAGCAGCTCAACCGGGAGGGGACCACCCTGATTATCGCCAGCCATGACGAATCCCTCTACCGGAACAGCGATTATCGCAGAGTGCAGCTGGAACACGGCCTCTTTACCAATCACTCCTCGCCCCGGCAACTGCCGCTAATCAACCAGTGAATCATCAACACCGACTCTCGCCGCCCACCCTGCGGGCCGGCCGGACAGGGAGATAGCGCATGGGACTTAAATCCTACTTTCATCTTAAACAGGTCGGTCACAATTTCCGGCAGAACTGGCCGACCCAGCTGATGAGCCTGCTTACCGTCACCCTGTCGGTGCTGATCTTCTCCTTCTTTCTGCTGATCTATCTCAACGTCGTCAACATCGGGGCGCGCCTGGGCGACGAACTGCGCCTGGTGGTCTATCTGGACAACGAAGTGGAACCGGCTCTGCAACCATTGATCAGCAGCAAGATCAGCACCTACGCCAAAGCCGACAAGATACTCTTTGTCTCCCGGGCCGAGGCCTTCATCCGTCTCCAGAAACAGCTCGAAAAGGAGAAGGATCTTTTGACCGACCTGGGTCCCGAATTCCTGCCGCCCTCCATCGAGGTTTATCCCGAGAAAAGTTTTCGCAACTTTACCAGACTGAAGGAATTTTCCGACTTCCTGGCCACCCTGCCCGGTGCCCAGAAGGTCCAGTACGGCCAGGAATGGCTGGAGCGGTTCGGCTATTTTACCGAACTGTTGCGGGTCATCGTCGTCTTAAGCGGCGCCCTGCTGGTTCTGGCCACCGGCTTCATGGTCTCCTGTACCATCCGGCTGACCGTAGTCGCCAAGGAAAGTGAGCTGGAGATTTTGCGCCTGGTCGGAGCCAGCAACCGTTACATCCAGGCCCCATTGTTTTTTGAGGGTATCCTCCAGGGCGTCCTCGGTTCCAGCCTGGGATTGACGCTGCTCTATGCCATCTTCATCTGGACCAGGACCCACCTGGGCGGCTCCACCTTCCTCAACCAGCTCGAATACACCTTTCTGCCGTTTTCAGTCACCGCCATGATCATCGGCGGGACCACCCTGCTCTGTGCCTGGGGCAGCCTGCTCTCCATCCGCAAACACATGCGCATCTGAGCCTGCCCATGCTCCGGCTTTTGTCGCTACTGATCATTGTCGCCACCCTGCTGCCGCCCGGCGCCGCCATGGCCCAAAAAGGCCAGAGCACCACCCTGGAAAGCAACCTGGCCGAGCAGCAGAAGCGGATCAAGCAGGTCCAGAAGGCCATGGGCGAGAAGCGCAATCTGCTCCGCGATTCCCGGGCTCGCGAGGTCAATCTTATGGGGCAGCTGGAGAAAATCGACCAGGCCTTGGGCACCGGCCGGGGGCGGCTGAGCAAACTCACCAAGGAAGCGGCCGACAAGAGGGAAGAGATCCGTCGCCGCAATGAGGAACTGACCGCCCTCACCACCGCCCACGAAGGGGCGCGGGCCCACGTCAAAAAAAGACTGGCGGCCTTTTACCGGATGGGTGAGGTCGGCATGCTGAATGTCGTCTTCGCCTCCGCCAACCTGGCCGACCTGCTCAATGTTGACGAATCATTTCGGGTCCTGCTCGATCAAGACCGACAGACCATCGATACCTTTCACCGCCAGATCAAAGACCTGACTAAACTCCGCGACGAACTGACCAAGCAAACTGCGCAACTCCAGGGCGTAATCGCCGATTCCCAGCAGCAGACCAGACACCTGGCCGACAACCGCAGCAATCGTTTGCGGTTGCTGGCCTCGGTCAACAAAGAGAAGCGGCTCTACCAACAGGCCCTGGCCGAAATGGAGGAGGCCGCCACCAATCTCAACCAGACCATGACCCTGCTCCGCGAGAGGCTGTCCGCCAGCCAGGACCAGAAGCAAAAGCCAGCCGCAGCCGGAAAAAAACCGGCCGTAACCACCGGTGGCTTTGCCGCCATGAAGGGGCGCCTGACCCCACCGGTCCGAGGGACCGTAACCACCTATTTCGGGACTAACAACCAGGGCAAATTCGGCTTGACCAGCCGTGCCGACGGCATCGACATCAAGACCCTGCCCGGCACGGGAATCAGCGCCATCCATAAGGGCAAGGTGGTGTACGTCGGCCAGTTGCGCGGTTACGGCAATCTGTTGATCATCGACCACGGCCAGCAGTACTATTCCTTGGTTTCCCGGGCCGCCGAATTTTACAAGAAGGAAGGCGAGATGGTCGCCGCCGGCGAGATCGTGGGCACCATGAGTGATCAAGGCGGCCTGCTCGGCGAGGGTCTGCATTTCGAAATTCGCCACGGCGCCGACTCGCAGGACCCCTTGGAATGGGTCAACCGGGCGCTGCTAAAAACCGCCCCATCCCCGCCATCCTCGGGGAAAGGCCGGAAAGTTTCCAAGAATAATTGATTGTCCCTCGGCCGCCAACGTGCTAGATTAACTGATTTTCGCAGGGATAGAGGTAAAATCTGGGTGTCCTTGTCTGCTTGGCAACGGCCCCGGATGACTCCCCTGCTATGACCACTGCTGACCACCGCTGGCCGCCCCAGCCAGATAATCTGACGCCCCGGCATTAAGGAATTTTCTTAACAGGATTACACCCATGAAAAACCGCCGCCCCTCCGCCTTCCGCAAATATCTCCTGCCCTTGCTGGCCGCTGCCTTCGTTCTAGCCCTGACGGTGGTAGCCCAGGACCGGGGGGCCTCTGCCAGCTCCACCGATACTTACAAGAGCTTAGAGGTCTTTTCCAACGTCCTCAGCCTGATCCAGAAGAACTACGTTGAAGACGTCGATACCAACGAGGTTCTGCAGGGTGCGATCAAAGGCATGCTAACCTCTCTGGATCCCCATTCTTCCTACCTGAAGCCCGACGACTTCAAGGAATTGAAGATGGAGACCAAGGGCAGTTTTGACGGGATCGGCATCGAAATCACCATTAAGGATTCGGTGCTGACCGTGGTTTCCCCCATCGAAGGCACCCCCGGCGACAAGGCCGGCCTGAAGGCCGGCGATAAGATTCTCCGGATCGGCAAGGAACTGACCAAGGATATGACCCTGATGGAGGCGGTCAAGAAGTTGCGCGGCCCCAAGGGCACCTCGGTGATCATCTCCGTGCACCGCGAAGGCTGGAGTGAGATGCAGGAATTCACCATCGTCCGCGATGTCATCCCGCTGCACAGCGTCAAGTCCAAGATTCTTGAGCCGGGCTACATTTACCTGCGAGTTACCAACTTCCAGGAAAACACCACCAAGGACTTCAAGGAGGCGTTAAAGGAGCTTTCCGAGCGGGGCCGAATCCGCGGTCTGGTCATCGACCTGCGCAACAACCCCGGCGGCTTGCTGGCCCAGTCGGTCAAGATCTCCGATATCTTCATTGAAGACGGCCTGATTGTCTCCACCAAGGGACGGGTCAAGGAGCAAAATACCGAATACACGGCCCGGCCCGACAACGATAAGCATGAATATCCCATCGTGGTTTTGGTCAACGAAGGCAGCGCCAGCGCCTCGGAGATCGTCGCCGGCGCCCTGCAGGACCACAAGAAGGCCCTGATCGTCGGCACCCAGACCTTCGGCAAGGGTTCGGTCCAGACCATCATCCCTATGTCCAACGGGGCCGGGTTGAGGTTGACCACCGCCCGCTACTACACCCCCAGCGGCCGGTCGATCCAGGCCAAGGGCATCGAGCCCGACATCATAGTGGAACCTCTACCCCAAGAGGCCCCCGCCGAGCCAGTGAAGAAAAAAGACAGCAAGCCCCAGTTCCTGCGAGAGAAAGATCTCAAGCACCACATCACCGATGTGGGCGAACCCGATGACGGAGACAGCGTCACCGAGCCGGCGGACAAAATGAAGGATAAGGAAAAAGACAAGCCCGGCGCGGAAGTAAAACCGCAGAAGGAAAAGACTGCCCTGGAAAAGGCCGAGGATGAAGCCAAGGAGATCAAGGAACGGCTGGCCAAGGACAACCAGTTGCGCACCGCCCTGATGATCCTGAAAGGCGTCACCGTCTATTCCGAGTTCAAGCTGGGCGGCCTCAAGGCTCCCGAAGTCGCCGCCCCAGTTACTGCCACCCCTGCCCCGGCCGAGAAGTAGGCACGGGCCCGAACAGGTACGCACCAAACGACAACAGCCGCCTTGATTCACCAGGGCGGCTGTTGTTTATTAACATATCGAATTGTTTGCTCAAACGGAGAGGTACCGAAGTGGCCGTAACGGGCCCGACTCGAAATCGGGTTGTCGATTAATCTCGACACGTGGGTTCGAATCCCACCCTCTCCGCCAGCTACTGCCATAACATCATGTTTTTACGTGCTTTTTTATCAACTTCTGCCGCCACCCAACAAAAAAACCCACAACCCTAAAACGACTAAAAGCACTACCACGCCACTTGGAAATAAAAAAGCCCACCTGTTTCCCGGTAGGGCCTGAATGACAAGTTGCTTTCAGTTTGGTTGGTAGAGGAACCACCACCATCCTTTTCATTTGGTCGGGTGAGGTCGGATGATCACGGTTTAGACGCGGGCGGCGTTAACCCGTCTTCATTGACGACGAGTCCGCTTTTGGCTTTTGGTGAAAACCGTCGGTAGAAAGTAAACATATCTCTTGAATCGGTTGATTCATTGTGCCTTTCTCGAACTCGGGGGGAGTCCTGGTTTATTAAATAGTTCTGGTCTTTCTATTCTTAATTTTGCCCACACCTCTTCCCCCCAATCAGTCCCCATTAAGTGATAAGCAATACATTTTTCTGGATCCCCTTCAGTGAGGTTGCCAAAGCAACCATCTCGTAGATCCATTGCTATGCCCATGTCATATATGACATCATGCCAGTATTCATCATCTGCAGGGGGGCGGGCGCCCAAGTATTCTGCTAATGTTAAAATATCTTTGCGCTTTGGCCCAATCTGCAACAGGCCGTATTTTACTTTTTCCGCGAAAACTTCAATGTCAAAAGGCTTCTCCAGGAAAGCATAGGCCCCTTGTTTCATGACTTTTTTCGCCATGTCCGGGACACCGAAACCGCTAAAGGCCATATAGGGGATGTTGGGGAACTCATTTCGGAGATGTTCCATCAACTCGAAGCCGTCCAACCTTGGCATGTTGAGGTTGGTGCAAACCAGGTCAACTCCTCCGGCCCTGATAATTTCCAAGGCAGCTTCACCATTCGGAGCGGTTAGGAAGCAATGCTCTTGCAGTTCAAAATCTGGGAGCATTTCGACCAGGCTGACCAACAAGATTGGCTCGTCCTCCACCAGCAGAACCGTGGCCGACCGAATCTCGCGGCTTGAGCCGTCATCCTTGCCGAATAACACTAAATCCTGGCAGACAATCGGCAGCTTCCCCTGACTGTTCTCAACTTCTCCGGCGTCACGCCGCGTTTGCTCAACATCCAAGCGGCTCAGCAGCTCCGAGTCGCCCCGCATATCCGCCCCCTTGCCGAGCCAGAACAGCTCCCAGGAGCTCAATTGCGGGAGCGAGCCGGCCAAGCCGGAAATGGCGGTTTCCAGGGCTTCCGCCTTTTCGGCCGGCGCCCGCGCCAGTTTCTCTAGCATTTCTGCCCGCAGAACGTAGTAGGCTGGTTCTGGATTGCGGGCAATGGCCTCATCCAAGGTACTCAGGCCTTGCTCATATTGTCCCTGCCGGAACTGCATCAGGGCCAGGTTGAACAACGGCGTGCTGCTTCGCGGTGCCACCGAGGCCGCCTCCCGATAGAGCTTCTCGGCCCGCTCGTCATCACCCAGGTTTTTACAACAGATGCCCATGTAATTAAGGATATTCAGGTCCGGCCCCTTTTTACTGAGGGCGCTGCTCATCAGCCCCAAGGCCTTTTCGTTCTGCCCCAGAGCGGTGCAATGTTGCGCCAGCTCAAGGATCTTGACCGCCTCCTCTTCGGGGGAGAACACCTCCAGTCGCAGATTCTCTTCCAGCTCCAGGATTTTGTTCTTCCGGTCGTTGCTGTTGTGGACGACTGTAATGGGGTGTTCGATGAGACAGCCAAACTCCGGCAGCTCCTGGGTGGCGCCGGCCAAGCGCAGATGCAGAACCTGGTCACCATCCATCCGGTATTCCAGCAGGAGCGGTTCACCGCGCCGAACCGGTTGCTCGATCTCCCAGATTGAACTGAACAGCAGCTTGCCGCTGCCGCCTTCAATCTCGACTCTGACCGGGGTGCCCGTAATGGAGGTTTCGGGCAAGGCCAAGGTTCGACAGGCGGCGAAACCTTCGGCAGGATAGGGCAAGGAGGCGCCCCGGGGGATCAGCTCCACCCCGCTGCCCTCGGTCCGCACCAGTATCCGATCATGGCAGACCGTTTCCATGATGCCCTTGCCGTGATGAAGCAGAGACAAAGCTTGATAAGCGGCTCCCCGCGCCACCGCCCCGATCATTTCGACTGGATTTTTGTAGGTGAGAATTTTGCTCTCCGAAAAGATTTCGACGAAAAGATCGACCACCTGCGGAATGAGACTACTGCCGCCCACCATCAGGAGGTAATCGATGTCGTCAAAATCGAGCCGACATTGTTTCAGGGTATTCATCAGGGGGGCAAAGATAGAGTTGGTTTTGATATACTCATCTTCCTTGGGATAGAGCAAATCCAGGTCAAGAAAAGGCTTCAACGCCTCCGCGAAATCGGCCATGTTGAGAACAGGGTCGTGGAAATGCAATTCTTGATTGCCGGTCCGGTAGGTGAACTCCCCCACGATTGCCACTGAAAGTTCAGCTACTTCCTCTTTGCTGCCCCCTCGCGCCCGGGTTGCCATGACCGCATTGCACAAGCGAATCTTCAGAAACTCCGCCAACTCGGAGAGCGGCGCCTCCAGCCGCTTCTTCTCCTGGAAGCCAAGGGTGTAGCGGGCCAGACCGTTCTGCTCGACAAGCTGGGGAATCAGCACCTTATGAACTATGGCCCGGTCAATGTCACCGCCGCCGATCTGGTAGTAGCGGGAAACCGCCAGGGGGGCGATCTGGATGGGGTTGTCTTCGCCTTGATCGGTGATGGTGAAGATGGCCACATCGCTGGTGCCGCCCCCGAAGTCGAAGACCAGCAGCCGTTTCTCCTGACCCGGCGCCAGGTCGAGCCGATCGGCATTGGTTATGATGTAGTCGATGAAGGCCGCCACCGGTTCGTCCAGCAGCATCCCCTCCCGGCAGGAAATCCCCGCTGCCTGGGCCGCCGAAATCGTTTCGCGGCGCTGGGCGGCACTGAAGGAGGCCGGCACCGTCACCACCACCTGCTGGCTCCATGGCGGGGGCAAGCCACTGGCCTGCTTCATCAGAAATTCCAGGATCGTCGCGGAGATTTCCCGGGCTGTACGAAATCCCGCCGGGGCCTCGTGATAGGTGCGCCGGACGCCGATGTCGTTCTTGCACTCAAAAAACAGGTTCCGCCACGGCTGGTATCCATTCCTGGCCTTCAACCACTTGGCACCCTCGCCGATCAAAACGTCGCTCTGCTTGATGGCGACCACCGAGGGAATATTGGTGGACGAGACGAACTTGCCGTCTGGCAGAGTCTGCTGGATGGCCAGGCACTCAGCCAGGACGGTGCTGCGTTGCAAGGGGTTCCAAGCCAGGGCGGCAATGGCCGAGTTGGTGGTGCCGAGGTCAATGCCGAAGGCGGAAAATAGCGGATTGCCGTCAGATGCACGCGGAATGATGTCGGGTTGAGATTGCATGGCGCCCTCCCTTGGGTTTGTGGCCTTGGCAGAGATCATTTGTGGTGTCTTTTTCTTTTAATATACAAGGCACCCTGGGACAAATAGTGTCCTATGGTAAAAATAATCTGATGGAGGGGGAGGTAAATTGTTTTATGGCTGCGCATCTGCATTTCCAATGCGCCGCAGGAGGTGTTTATTTTACGATATGGCTTGAAACTAAAATAACCCAGAATCTTATTTTAGGCCTATCGTGGCATGACAGCGGGTCTGAACCGGAACGGTCCAGTTTGAGTAGGCGGGTTATTCAGCGCGGTTTTCATTCGAAGCAGGGGACCGGCTTGCGCCGGCCCCCTATCTTCAGGACCCTCACCGCAACAGGAGAGCCCTTTTGGGAATCCACCCAGGCGAGGAAAGGCGGATTCCCGAGGTGCCGGGTATTAGAAGGCCAGATTCACAGCCAGGCCGCCGTAAACGAAGTCGGCCTTGGCCTTGTCGATTGTGCCGCTGTTGGCATTCTTGAGGAAGTCCTTGGCCTTGGAACTGAGCGGGAAGGAATAGTACAACTGGGGGCTGACCGTCAGGTACTCGGCCACCGGGATCGCCAGCGAGGCGGAGAGTACGCCGTCATGCAGCTCACTGTAATCCGCTTCGTCGTCCAGGTAGCCGATACTGGCGCCCAGGGCCAGCTTGATCTCCTTGGTCAGCTCCAGGGTGTGGCTGACCGCCGCCTTGGCATACCAGCCCTGCAGACCGGTGATCTCCTTGTACACGGTCAGATTGGGGGCCAGAATGGTATCGACACTGACGGTGGCATACACCTCCTGGGTGTCCTTCAAACCTTCCACACTGTAAAGAATGTAACCGCCGCTGTAGCCGATCTTACCGGCCGAGCCGCTGTATGACAGGGTCAGATCGGTCTCGTTAAAGTTACTGGTCTCGCTGTCCTCCGGATCGACCGTATACTGATCGGTATCAAGGTTGCCCCAGAGGTTGATCGCGGCGCCTTTGTGAGAGATGGTCATCGAGGGCTGAATTATCAGGCTGTCGCGGCTGTAAGCAAAACCGCGCCAGACGTACTGGCTGTAAAAGCCGGTGGTCAGGTCGGCCTTGGGCTTAGCCTCTTCGGCCATGGCAGTGGTGGCCATGAACAGGGTGCAGGCGGTTCCGAGTAGGGCCAGGGTGAGCTTCTTGGTGGTGCTTTTCATGGTTTCGCTCCTTGCTTGTCTTTTATAGGTGTTGGCCGGGGCGGCCGACGCCGCCCCGGGGGATCTCTTTAGCGATGGGTCTTGTTAAGTTGGAACTCCGGGTAGGCGGTGACGCCCACTTCACTCTGGTCAAGGCCTTCCAGTTCCATCTCCGGGGAAACGCGGAGCGGGATGAACCGGTTGAGGACCTTGAAGAACACATACATGATACCGAAGACAAAGATCATGTTGGTCACGGTGCCGATGATCTGGGCCATGAACTGGCCAGCATCTCCGTAGAACAAGCCCTTAACGGTGCCGGGCATCCCATTGAAGCCTTCGCCATAGGTACCGTCGGCGAACAATCCCAGGGCCAGCACGCCCCAGGCGCCGTTAACGCCATGCACCGAGATGGCGCCGACCGGATCATCAATCTTCATTTTCTGCTCGATAAAGAAGACACTGAAGCAGAGTAACACCCCGGCCACGGCGCCGATCATTACCGCCATTCCGGCGCCGATGAAGGCACAGGGGGCGGTAACCGCCACCAGACCGGCCAGGAAGCCGTTGGCAATCATCGAGATGTCCGGCTTGCCGTAGCGCATCCACATATAGATCATGGCAGCAAAGGCGCCGGCCGCTGAAGCCAGCATGGTGTTGGTGGCTACAACCGCCATGCGTAGGTCGCCGCCGGCCAGGGTGGAACCGGCATTGAAGCCGAACCAGCCGAAGGCCAGGATGAAGCAGCCAGTGAGCGCCATGGGGATATGGTGACCAGGAATGGCGTTGGGGGTGCCGTCGGCCTTGAACTTGCCGATCCGGGGACCCAGCACCATGGCGCCGGCCAGGGCGGCCATGCCGCCGGTCATGTGCACTACAGAAGAGCCGGCGAAGTCAACATGGCCATGGCCCAGTCCGAAGTTCTTGCCCAACTGCGCAAGCCAGCCTCCGCCCCATACCCAGTTGGCGTACAGCGGGTAAACCAGAGCCGTGATAAAGAAGCCGTAGAACACGAAGGACTTGAAGGTCCAGCGTTCGGCCATCGAGCCGGTCGGGATGGTGGCGGTGGTATCCATGAAGACCATCTGGAAGAGGAAGATCCCGAAGACTACCGCATCATAAGTCTCGCCCGACAGGAAGAAGCCCTTGGTGCCGAACAGTCCGAAACTCTTGCCGAACAGGGTAATGGCAAACTCGTTATTCAGGACCGCGCCGCCTCCCAGAGTGGCGATACCGCCGACCCCACCCATCTGGATGGCAAAGCCGCAAGCCCAGTAGCCGAGGATACCGATGGCGTAAATCATGAAGTTCATGGCCATGGTGTGGCCGGCATTTTTGGCCCTGGTGAATCCACCCTCGGCCAGAGCGAACCCGGCCTGCATGAACATGACAAGGAAGCCACAGAGCAGCATCCAGACCATGTTGAGGGCGACCCGGTTGTGACCAACCACATCGGCAAGTTTTACTGCCAGCGGCTCGGTCTTACCCAGGGTCGCCATGTCATCGGCCGAGGGGGCACCGGCGGTGACGCCGATCACGTCGGCGGCGGTGCCGGTATTGGCGCCGGAGGGGTCGCCCACCGGTTCTGCGGCCATGGCTACCGTGCCGCAGCACAGCATCATGACTATTAAAAGTGCGACAAATTTTTTCATGGCTCCACCTCGCTCCTTATATTTTGCGTCAAATCGCATCTTGGTCTTTTTCACCGGTCCTGATCCGGCAGATTGAATCAACCGGCAGCACGAAGATCTTACCGTCGCCGATCTTGCCGGTCTTAACACTCTTGATGATCGTCTCGACCACCTTGTCGACCGAGGCGGCATCTACAACAATCTCCACCTTGATCTTGGGGATGAACTCGACTTGATATTCCGCCCCCCTGTACACCTCGGTGTGCCCCTTTTGCCGGCCGAACCCCTTGACCTCACTAACGGTCATCCCGTAAGTGCCGATCGCGGCCAGATTATCCTTCAGCTCATCGAGCTTGAAGGGTTTGATGATCGCCACCACTTGTTTCATCTCAGTATCTCCTGTTGGTCGGTTGCTCTTGCTGATTGCCCACTGTCTTCTCCTTACATCAAGGAACGTGCCAACCCAGACCGCCAGCGGCCAAACCATATCTATCTATCTTATCTAGCGTGTTTATTATTATAATGAAACGCGGATAGACCGTTTCAAAACCCCAGAATTTATACGTTTTAGTAACAAAAATGCTGACAATGTATGATACATAACAATATTGTCGTCATCCAGACTACCAGATAAATACAAGGAGGGAATGGCATTGAAATGAAGGACAAAAGAAGGCGAGATGACCGCCGCAGCCAAAACGGCCGGCCGGCGCCGCCTAACGGTAGCAAAACCAACCGCGGTGAGCCGTCAGCACCATCAGCCGCACAGTTTTATCAGGCATACCGTGAACCAAACATGATGATCGCCATGCCCAGTAGGCAGACGCCCACCCCGACCCAATCCGTCAGGGTGGGACGGATGGAATCAACCGCCCAGAGCCACATCAACGCAACACTGATATAGACGCCTCCATAGGCCGCATAAACTCGACCCGCCGCATTAGGATGAAGCGTGAGCAACCAGGCAAAGGCGGCCAAACTGACTGCCGACGGGAGGAGAAGCCAGGCGGAACGTCCCTGCTTGAGCCACAGATACGGCAGATAGCAGCCCACGATCTCGGCCAGGGCCGTGAGGACGAACAGCCCGAGGGTCTTGAGGATTTCCAGCATCTTTAATCAGGCCAGATAAGCCGGCGGCACCAAGTTGAACTTTTTAATCTTATAGCCAATCTGGCGCTGGGTCAGCCCTAGTTCCCGGGCGGCCCTTGACTGCACCCAGCCATGGCGCACCAGGGACGCCTCGATCTCCCGCCGTTCCAAAGCCTCCAGGGAGATGGCCGCCGGGCGGGTCTCAGCCGGCCCGGTCGTGGCACCGGGCGTCGTCGCCGGCTCGTTACTGCCGGGCCGCGCCACCGGGGCCGCTTCCGGCGGCGAGGTCATATAGGAGGGCAGCTCAGCCCGACCCAGCACCTCACCCTCGCCCATGATCACCAACCGCTCGATCAGGTTTTGGAGCTCCCTGACGTTGCCCGGCCAGGGGTAGTCGATCAGAAATTCGATCACCGGCCGGGCCAGCCGGACCTTTCGCTTGTGCACCTTGTTGCTCTCGCGCAGAAAGTGGTCGAGCAGCACCGGGATGTCTTCCGACCTCTCGCGTAATGGCGGCAGGATAATCGGCACCACATTCAACCTATAGAAGAGATCCTCCCGGAAGCTCTTCTCCTCAACCGCCCGTTCCAGACTGCGGTTGGTGGCGGCGATGATCCGCACATCGACGGTAATGGTGGTGGTGCCGCCCAGCCGTTCGAACTGCCGCTCCTGCAGCACCCGCAAGAGTTTGGCCTGCAACGGCAGGGGCAATTCCCCCACCTCGTCCAAAAAGAGGGTGCCGCCGTCGGCCAATTCAAAGCGCCCCTTCTTCAAGGCGATGGCCCCGGTGAAGGCGCCCTTTTCGTGGCCCAGCAGCTCGCTCTCCAGCAGGTTGTCGGGCAGGGCCGCGCAGTTAACCTTAATGAAGGGCTTATCGCGGCGCGGGCTGGCCTGGTGGACGGCCCGCGCCACCAGCTCCTTGCCGGTACCCGACTCGCCCAAAAGCAGGGCCGTGGCCCGGCTGGGCGCCACCTTGTCGATGTAGCGGAAGACCTCTTGCATGACCTTGCACTGGCCGATAATGTTGTGATGGCTGTAACGGTTCTGCAGCTCGGCCTTGAGCGAGATATTCTCCTCGATCAGCGACTGCTCTTTCTTGGCGATGGCCTTGTGCAGGTTAAGAAACTGGGCGATCAGGGTGGCGACCACGGTGAGGAAACGGATATCCTCTTCGTAGGAGACCTCGGCGCCAAAGAGCCGGTCCACGGTCAGCACCCCCACCGGCGTTTCCATCAGCACCACCGGTACCCCGAGAAAGGAAATCTCCGCCTTGTTGACCCGGGTTCTCGCCCCGGTCCGGTTCAGGAACAGGGGTTCCTTGTGGACGTCCGGCACCACGAAGGGTTGGCGGCTCTGGAAGATCCGGCCGATCACCCCCTCATCAAAACGATAGACCCCCTTGCGGGCCTCGGTCTGGGTCAGCCCATAGGAAGCGCGGATCACCAGGCGCAAGCCGGATTCGTCGGGCAGGACCAGGGTGGCACGCTCCATCCGCAGGGTTTCGTGGAGGATTCGCAAGGTCTCCGACAACGCCTTGTCCAGATCCAGGGCCGACTCGATGAGCTGGGCGATCTGGTAGAGGGCCTGGACCTCCAAATGTTCGGTGGTGCCTGAACTTGCCGATGCTTTACCTTCTCTCACTGCCTTTTCCTCCGCGATAAACCGTTTAAATTCTCAATCCTTCTCCAGCAAGTTGCGTTCCACCCCATCTCTACAGCAATCTTTATCCACAACACTACGATATCATAGGGGTTTTAATAAGTAGCACCCCCCGAAGCCGGATTGGTTTTGCACCAAGATGTTAAATCTTCCGGCAAAATAGTAGATAATTATACAATTACGTAAAGAAACTAATCAAGTCAGACCCAGCAGACAAAATTGTTCGCATCCCTTCATGTTTGTTTCCTGCCCGACATTGATTATGGGTTGGAAATGGCCCTCTAAAATCGGCGCCATCCCGGCAGTCATATTTTTTTGCCTATAGTTTCAGGGTGATACCTCTAAACTTTCCGGTGCCATTAGCAACTGGCACGACCGTTGCCATGGGAGAACAGCAAGCGACTGCACCCAACTTCAATCATCAACATCATAACTTTGGAGGAACACACCATGCGGAAAGTAGCAATCTACGGCAAAGGCGGCATCGGCAAGTCAACCACTACTCAGAACACCGTGGCCGGGCTGATCGAAATGGGGCGGAAAGTCATGGTGGTCGGCTGCGATCCCAAGGCCGACTCGACCAGGTTGCTACTGGGCGGCCTGGCCCAGAAATCGGTGCTCGACACCCTGCGCGAAGAGGGCGAGGACGTCGAACTGGAAGACATCCGCAAGCGCGGATACGGCGGCACCTGGTGTGTTGAATCCGGCGGCCCCGAGCCGGGTGTCGGTTGCGCCGGCCGCGGCATCATCACCTCGATCAATATGCTGGAGTCTCTGGGCGCCTATGACGAAAAAGAGGGGTTGGATTACGCCTTTTACGACGTTTTGGGCGACGTGGTCTGCGGCGGGTTCGCCATGCCGATCCGCGACGGTAAGGCCGAAGAGATCTACATCGTCGTTTCCGGCGAGATGATGGCCATGTACGCGGCCAACAACATCAGCAAGGGGATCATGAAATTCGCACAGTCCGGTTCGGTGCGTTTGGGCGGACTGATCTGCAACTCCCGCGCAGTTGATAACGAGCAGGAGATGATCGAGAAATTCGCCGCTAAACTCGGCACCAGGATGATCCAGTTTGTCCCCCGCAATAACGATGTCCAGCGGGCCGAGATCAACCGCAAGACCGTCCTCGAGTGGAACCCGGAAGTGCCTCAGGCCGACATCTATCGGCAACTTGCCAAGGCCATCGATGAAAATGACCAGTTCGTCATCCCCAAACCCATGGAGATCGAAGTTCTTGAGAAGCTGCTGATGGACTATGGGTTGATGGCGTAAAGCGGCTTAAAGGTCAGTCTATAAGTCCCATAGGTCCCATAGGTCCTATAACCAACCAAATCAAACAACGGAGATACCAATATGTTGCTCATGATTCGTTCAATTGTTCGTCCTGAGAAAGCCGATGCCGTCCTGGCCGCCCTGATGGATGCCGGTTTCCCGGCCGTTACCAAGTACTCCGTCGCCGGTCGCGGCAAGCAGCGCGGCATCAAGATCGGCGAGGTGACCTACGACGAGTTGCCCAAGGTCATGCTGATGAGCGTGGTTCAAGCCGCCGACAAGGATTTCGTCATCAAGACCATCATGGAAACGGCCCGCACCAAGGGTAAGGGCGCCTTCGGCGACGGCAAGATCTTTATCAGCGATGTCCAGGAGTCCTACACCATCAGCTCCGGGGTCAAGGAGACTGCGGCCGCCGCCGAGGAGGTACCGGCATGAAAGAGGTCATCGCCGTGGTGCGAATCAACATGATGAACCAGACCAAGCAGGCCTTGACCGACTGCGGCGTCGACGCCTTCTTTGCCCATGAGGCCCATGGCCGGGGCAAGGGCTTTGTCAACCCGCAGATCCTGGAAGGGGTGCGCCAGGGCTATGAAGAGGCCGCCTCTCTGCTGGGCGAGAAAGGCAAGCTCTACCCCAAACGTTTGATCACCGCAGTGGTTGAGGACAAGATGGTGAAATGCGTGGTGGAGACCATAATCAATACGAATCAGACCGGCATGCCTGGGGACGGCAAGGTATTTGTCCTCCCCATCAGCGATGCGGTCCGGGTCCGAACAGGAGAGACGGGCGTCAAGTCCATCTCATAAAGGAGGAATTATAATGGCAACAGCAGCCAAGACAAAATTGGTGCAGTGGGACCCGGCCAATATCAAAGCGGAACTTCTCGAGAAGTACCCGCCCAAGGTCGCCCGCAAACGCGCCAAGCAGATCATGATCAACGAGGCCCAGCAGAACGACACCCCGGTTCTGGCCGCCAACGTGCGGACCATTCCCGGGATCATCACCATGCGCGGCTGCACCTATGCCGGTTGCAAGGGCGTCATCATGGGCCCCACCCGCGACATCGTCAACCTGGTGCACGGCCCCATCGGCTGTAGTTTTTATGCCTGGCTGACCCGGCGCAACCAGACCGACGGCGGCGGGCCCAACGGGGAAAACTATATGACCTACTGCTTCTCCACCGATATGCAGGAGCAGGACATCATCTTCGGCGGCGAGAAGAAGCTGGCGGCGGCCATTCAGGAGGCCTACGACCTCTTCCATCCCAAATCCATCGCGGTCTTCGCCACCTGCCCGGTGGGATTGATCGGTGACGATATCCACACCGTCACCGCCAATATGAAGGAAAAGTTTGGCGACTGTAATGTCTATGCCTTCTCCTGCGAAGGCTACAAGGGCGTCTCCCAGTCGGCCGGGCACCATATCGCCAACAACCAGGTCTTCCGGCATCTGGTGGGCAAGAATGACGTACCCAAGGAAGGCAAGTTCAAGATCAACCTGCTGGGCGAGTACAACATCGGCGGCGACGGCTTCGAGATCGACCGGATTTTCAAGAAATGCGGCATCACCTGCATCTCGACCTTTTCCGGCAATTCGACCTACGACCAGTTCACCTCTTCCCACCAGGCCGACTTAAATGCGGTCATGTGCCATCGGTCGATCAACTACGTGGCCGACATGATGGAGACCAAGTACGGCATTCCCTGGATTAAGGTTAACTTCATCGGCGCCAAGGCCACCGCCAAATCCTTACGCAAGATCGCCCAGTACTTCGGGGATAAGGCGCTGATGGAGACGGTGGAAAAGGTTATCGCCGAGGAAATGCCCGAGGTGGAAGCGGCCCTGCTGGAGATCACTCCCCGGACCGAAAACAAGACCGCCATGATGTTCGTCGGCGGCTCCCGCGCCCATCATTACAAGGAACTCTTCGATGAGCTGAAGATGAAGACCATCTCGGCCGGTTACGAGTTCGGCCATCAGGACGATTACGAGGGTCGCCAGGTGATCCCCAATATCAAGGTCGATGCCGATAGCCGCAACATCGAAGAGATCGAGGTCGAGGCCGACCCGACCCGCTTCAAACCGCGCAAGACTGACCAGGAAATCAAGGCTCTGGAGGAGTCCGGCTACCAGTTCAAGCATTATGACGGCCTGGCCCCGGACATGGACAAGAACACCTTGATCATCGACGATTTGAACCAGTACGAGGCGGAGAAACTGGTGGAGCTCATGAAGCCGGATATCTTCTGCGCCGGGATCAAGGAGAAATTCTCCATCCAGAAACTGGGCATACCGATGAAGCAGCTGCACAGTTACGACTCCGGCGGACCCTATGCCGGTTTCAAAGGCGCCGTGAATTTCTATAAGGAAATCGACCGGATGGTCAACTCCAAGGTCTGGGGCTACATGAAGGCGCCCTGGCAGAAGAACCCGCAGCTAAGCGCATCGTATAACTGGGAATAAATAAAAGCGAACCGTAGAACCGCAGAATATCCAACCGCGGAATGTCGAAGGATGGAAGGAAACGGTTCAAAAGTGTAGGTCGGGTTAGGCAGCCTTATCGCCGTAACCCGACACTCCCCAAATAAATTTCCTGCACCAGTGAGGATAAGAAAATGCTACTCCGCCATACCCCATTAGAGATCACGGAGCGCACGGCCTTGACCATTAACCCGGCCAAGACCTGCCAGCCCATCGGCGCCATGTACGCCGCCTTGGGTATCCATGGGTGCCTACCGCACAGCCATGGCTCCCAAGGGTGCTGCGCCTATCACCGCTCCACCTTAACCAGGCATTACAAGGAGCCGATCTCCGCCTCCACCAGCTCCTTTACCGAAGGGGCCTCGGTCTTTGGCGGTCAGGCCAACATGCTGCAGGCCATCAACAATATCTTCACGGTTTATGAGCCGGAGGTGATCGCCATCCACACCACCTGCCTCTCAGAGACCATCGGCGACGATCTGCCGCAGATCAAGAAGAAGGCGATAGCGGAAGGCAGTATCCCCAAGGGCAAGTACGTGATCAGTGCCTCAACCCCGAGCTTTGTCGGCTCCCATGTCACCGGATTTTCCAACATGGTTACCGCCATGGCCATGATGGCCGAGCCCACCGGCAAGAAGAACGGCAAGGTCAATATCATCCCCGGCTGGGTCGAACCCTCCGATATGGAAGAGATCAAGCGGATGACCGGATTGATCGGGGTCAAGACCATCCTCTTCCCGGACACCTCCGGGGTGTTGAACGGGCCGCTCTCCGGCGAGTACAAGATGTTCCCCGCCGGTGGCACCACCGTGGCCGAACTGCAGAGCTGCGGCGACTCCATGGGCACCCTGGCCCTGGGCGAGTGGTGTTCCGCCGATGCGGCCCGCGAACTCGACAGCAAATTCAAGGTGCCCTGTTCGGTTTTGGATATGCCCTTTGGCCTGATGGCCACCGACCGTTTTGTCGACGCCCTGCGGACCATCGCCGGTGTGAGCATCCCTGAGGAGATTGTCACTGAACGCGGTCAGCTGGTCGATATGATCTCGGACATGCACCAGTATCTGTACGGCAAGAAGGTTGCCCTGGTTGGTGATCCCGACCAGTTGATCGCCATGACCGAATTCCTGGTCTCCATGGATATGAAGCCGATCCATGTGGTCACCGGCACCCCGGGCAAGAAGTTTGAAAAGCGGATTAAAGAGTTGACCAAGGACATGGGCTACGAGGTCAACGTCAGGGCCAAGGGCGACATGTTCCTGCTCCACCAGTGGATCAAGAACGAGCCTGTGGATCTGATCATTGGCAACACCTATTGCAAGTATATCGCCAAGGACGAGGATATTCCTTACGTCCGCTGGGGCTTCCCGATTCTGGATCGCCAGGGCCATCAGTACTTCCCGACGGTCGGTTACAAAGGCGGGATTCGGCTGTTGGAGAAAATCCTGGGCGTCCTGCTGGATCGCAAGGACCGGGATGATCCGGACGAGAAGTTCGAATTGGTGCTGTAAGCAAGGTTAATGGGAGCAATGGGTGTTATGGGGATGAATGGGAGGTCTTTGTCCCATAATTCCCATACTTCCCTTAAGTCCCATTACTCCCAAGCCACCCGAAGCCCAGGATATAAAAACCATGACCATAATCCCGTTCCCCAGCCAAGGCGCAAAGAAGACCACGCTTATCCTACCGGTGGCCCAGCAACCGTTCTGCCGAATTCGCTTTGACCATCCCGATTCGTCGGCCCGGGCAATTCCTCCTGCCGGCGCCCTAAAATGGTTGGAAGAGAATCTTCAGCAAGAGGCGGCAATCACCGGGGTAGAAATCAGCGGCCCCGGGGATCCACTGGCGGAAATCGCCGCGCCTCTGGAAACGTTAGAAGGTATCCACCGGAAATATCCCGAGCTGAATTTGTCGCTCACCACCCTTGGCTTGCAGGGTGAGGAATACGCCAAACCACTGGCGGCGGCGGGAGTTACCGGAGTAACCCTTCTGGTGGATGCGGTTTCCCGGGACGTGGCGGATAAGCTCTATGCCTGGATCAGACCGGGCAAAAAGACGGTGCCCCTCTCCCAGGCGATCCCAATGTTGCTGGAAGAACAGTTCCGGGCGGCAAAGGCCTTCAAAGAGGCGGGCTGCACTGTCACCATCCGCAGCACGGTTTACCCGGGGATCAACGATGATCACATCGAAGAAATAGCCCGGATCATGGCCAGTTGCGGGGCTGAGAAAATGCAGCTGGTTCCCTACGCTTGGCCCGCTGACCAGGAAGAACAGATGTTGACCCCTCCGGATTTGGAGTTGATGCAGCGGGTCAGGGATGGCGCCGAAAAATACCTGCAAACCGCCATCTTTGCCGCCAAGGAAAATCGCCTGGGGCTTGCTTGCCCTTCGCTGCTCGGTACTTGCAAGAGTACTACAGCGGCACTCAAACCCAGCAAGAAGCGGCCCAATATTGCCGTGGCCAGCCTGAGCGGCATGGAAGTGGATCTGCATTTGGGGCAGGCGTATCACGTGTTGATCTACGGCCCCAGGGAAGATGGGCTGACCTGTCTGCTCGGCACCCGCCCGGTACCAGCTCCGGGCAGCGGCAGCAGCCGCTGGACGGAGTTGGCCGCCACTCTGGATGACTGTTTTGCCATTCTGGCGGCCAGCGCCGGGCAAAACCCCAGACAGATCCTGACTGAACACGGCATCACCGTGCTGATCACCGAGGGCGAGATCGAGGGAACTGTTGATCAGCTCTTCGACGGCGGCAAGAAAAAAAGCAAGATGCGTTAGACAGGTCAGACAAGTCAGACAAGTCCGACTAACACCAAACAACTTACAGCTAACAATAAAGGAGCCCCCATGGCCATCCCCGAAAGACAAATCCTGGTTTGCCAGAGCTTCCGCGTCGCCGGCGACAAAAAAGGCATCTGTCACAAAAGCACCGATGGGTTTTTGCAATATCTGGAAGAGGAAATTCTCGACCGCGGCATCGACTGCCTGGTCAGCGCCACCACCTGTCTCAAACAGTGCGACCGGGGGCCGATCGTGGTGGTGCAACCGGAAAACTGGTGGTTCAAAGGGGTGGACAGCCATGAGGCCATCGACGCCATCCTTGACGGGATCGAGGATGGCGAACCGGCAGCGGATTATCTGATCAGTTAATTATCATCCCCAAGATATGACCTACAAAGCATATGTGGAATCGGGCGGGGAGCAGTGCCCTAAATGCGGCTCCCGGGCCATCAAGGCCGCCGCTCCTCCGGAAAAGCTCAAAGCCGACCAGGTGCAGGTGGCCATGTTCTGCGCCACCTGCGGGGCCAGGTGGCGCGCCCTGTATAGCCTCAGCAAGGCCGAGGATTTATAACCCCCGCGATGCCCATCGTCTCCAGTTGCTGGCCGACCGCAGCAACACGGTCGAGCCTCTTGCAAAATGAAGAAAAGTCGTCATTCCGGCAGGCTTTTAGCCGGAATCCATTTTGTGGCTGCTGGAAAAGACTGGATCCCCGATAACAACATTCGGGGATGACGTTCATTTTGCAAGAAGCTCGGTCGCTCGGGATTTTTACCGGAAAATCGCCTGGCCGGTCACCGAGCTGATCTGCCTGAAACGCCGGGACCAGAAACGTTCAACCTCGCCCGACGCCATACCGCCACCCCAATTCCGCTCCAGGTTTTACACCCGGCTTTTTCCAGGCCCAGCATCTTTGTCCGACGATCTGCAAAAATGTAAACTTTGCAACATTGGTGTACGCAGTTCGCTGGGGCTAGTCTCAAGCCAGTCTCGGCAGCCTTAGTTATCTCTCTGGGATATCGTCAATATCGTCACCTGCAGCATCTTGGCACAACGTTTGCGATGGCATATTCAGCACAGCGAGACAGATGCTTTGGTGGTGCAAATTTTTTTCACCTTTACCGAATGATCCAAAACCGTAGGGAGCAACCCATGAACGCCGGTAAAGCCCTTTACCCCTTGGGCAAGGTTAAACAGATCGTCGAGGCCGTCGGCATGGGGGTTTCATACGCCCATGAGGATCTGGTCTTTCTGGAACACAACGGTTTCCTGTTGGAGTTTACCGACAGTGACCGTGAGATCTTGGTGCATCTCAACAGCGAAGGGAACGAGGAGGAACTGATCGATGCCCTCATGCAGTTGCAAAATGAAGCCGTAAGTCACGGCCTGCAATTCAGCGAGGGCTGCTCCTACCGTTTAAGTGAGGTTGATGAGGAAAACATCCGCATTGAATTTTTAGAAAATTAACTTGTTAAACATTTGGGAGGAGAATCATGGCAAGGAAAGACGTGGAAAAACTGTTGGTCGCCGGCGGCGAAGATAAAAATATCAGGGCCAAATATGACGTCCCCGGCACCCGGGAGGAGTTCATCGCCCTGGCGGCTCAAGACGGCTACAACTTCAGCATCGAGGAACTGGACACGGTATTAAAGGAGTCGGGCGACGTCTTTGAAAAAAACGGCAACCCGTCCAAAAGACAGATCTGGTGGGTTTGATCCCCTGCCCTGGCCTTGCGAATGATCGACCACTGCCCCATAACAAGGAGATACCCATGAAATCCACCTGGAAGAAAATATATCCGTATTGCGCCTTACCGTTTCGCCTTATCATCTTCATTTTTGGCGGATCGGGCGAAGGTGAGGAGAGACTGGCCGGCCGCTACACCAGACCCGCCAAAATGGCGGATATTCAGCCTTCAGCTGACTACCTGATCGGTTAAGAAATTTCACCAATTTCGCAAGGAGAACCACATGAAATCCACCTGGGAAAAGATTTTTGAATACGCCTCCATGCCGGTGCACGGCACCATGTCCCGCAAGCTCCGCAAGGGAGTGACCGTGCAGATCAACGAAGGCAAGGTCTATGACCAGGCCACCATCTTCCTGGGCGAGGAGTTTGTCCGGGTCACCGTGGAAGAGGCCGAAAAATTGGCGGTCAACACCTACTACGACTGGGCCGGGATCGCCTCGATCCGCACCACCAGCCCCAGCGAGTAAGACTTAATCCATGCCTTGGCTTATCCGCCCGGCCCAATCAGCTGATTTGGACTGCCTCTCAACCTTGCTGGGAGAGCTTTTTGCCCTTGAGGCGGATTTCCGGATCGATGCGGCGCGGCAACGGCGGGGCCTGCAATTAATGTTGGCGACCCCGCAGGCCCGCGTACTGGTGGCGGAGGCGGAAGGAAAGGTGATCGGCATGGCCACCGGCCAGCTCACCATCTCCACCGCCGAGGGTGGCCCGGCCCTGCTGGTCGAGGATGTCGTGGTGGATGTGGCCTGGCGCGGGCGGGGCATCGGCCGCCGACTTTTGACCGAACTGGGCGATTGGGCGGTTGCCCATAACGCCCACCGTCTGCAGCTGCTGGCCGACCGAAATAATGCGACAGGACTGGATTTTTACCGTAGCCTTGGTTGGCAGGTCACGGCCTTGATCTGCCTGCGAAAGAGAAGGCCGGAGGCAGTGTCCGGGCAATAAAGCCGCACCGGGACGGATAACGCTTAAGATTTCCTGCCAATCGACGGATGGTATAAACTTGCATCTCTTCGCCTACGGCACCCTAATGTGCCCGGAAATCATGGTTCGGGTGGTCGGCACTCTACCTGCCAGCCTCCCGGCCCGGCTCGACCAATACCGGCGCGGCCCCCTGACCGGCGTGGACTACCCGGCCATCATCGCCTGCAAGAGGGCCGCCGTCGCGGGCCTGCTCTATCTGGATCTGCCGGAGACAGCCTGGTTCCGCCTGGACGAGTTCGAGGATGAAATCTACACCCGCCAAGGGGTAACGGTGGGGTTGGAGGACGACCGACTGCTCGACGCCGAGACTTATGTTCTTAAAGCCGAATATCGCCAGCGGCTGGGCCGCTCCGCCTGGAGCTACGAAGAGTTCCTGAAATCAGGCCAGGCCCGTTTCACCAGAGATTATGGCCATTTCCCCCTGCCGGATTGCCCCTGAATTTTCCCGTTGCCTCAAGGCTGCGGCCGGGATGACACACCAAAGGGATCCCTTGACCGGCGATGGTTAATTGGTATAGTTTGCTGTTGCTTTTGTGCCGCGGCGTCAGGCCCCAGCCCTGCTCCATTACCCAACCAGCCCCAACGGGATGAATCGTGAAAAAACGTCTTAACCTGCTCCGGGAATTTTCGGTCCCGCTTCTGGCCGGGGTCGTGGTCGCGCTGATCTGGGCAAATCTCGGGCCGGTCGGTTACCATGACTTCATCCACCGGCCCATGTTCGGGCCACTCAACTTCCACTTCGTCGCCAACGAATTGTTCATGGTGCTGTTTTTTGGTCTGGCCGCCACCGAGATCACCCAAAGCTGCCTGCCGGGTGGCGATCTCAATCCCCCGCACAAGGCGGTGAACCCACTACTGGCCACAGCCGGCGGGGTGGTCGGCCCCGTGCTGGTCTATCTGGGACTCAACGCCTTGATTGGCTCACCAGCGCTCAGCCGGGGCTGGGGCGTTCCCACCGCCACCGACATCGCCTTGGCCTGGCTGGTCGCCAGTCTGGTCTTCGGCCGGAATCATCCCGCCATCTCCTTTCTCCTGCTGCTGGCCATCGTCGATGATGGCATCGGCCTGCTGATCATCGCGGTCTTTTACCCGAACCAGCTGCATCCCGTGCTGCCGCAATGGTTGGTCCTTACCCTGATCGGCATGGGCATTGCCTGGTTACTGCGGCGCGGTAAAACTGCCAGCTATTGGCCCTATATCCTGTTTGGCGGCGCCTTCAGCTGGATTGGTCTGTTTAAGGCCCATATCCATCCGGCCTTGGCCCTGGTCTTCATCATTCCTTTTCTGCCCCATGCCGCCAGAGAGCACAAACATCTCTTCGAGGAAGACCCGCGGGACCGCTCCCCCCTGGCCAACTTTGAACATGAATGGAAGGTGGTGGTGGATTTCGGCCTGTTCATGTTCGGCCTGGCCAATGCCGGGGTGGAGTTCGCCGCCATGGGCCCCGCCACCTGGCTGGTTCTGGCCGCCCTGGCCCTCGGCAAGACCGGCGGCATCTTCACCATGGGCCTGCTGGGTAAAAAACTGGGCTATCCCCTGCCGGCGCATGTCGGCAATAAAGAGCTGCTGCTGATCGGATTGATCGGCGGCCTGGGCCTGACTGTCGCCCTCTTCGTGGCCGGCGAGGCCTTCACCGACCCGCTGATCCAGGGGGCGGCCAAGATGGGTGCCTTGGGCAGCGCCGGTTGCGGAATTCTGGCCATCATCCTCGGCCGGCTGTTGAAGGTGCGGCGCCGGCCGTGAATAATCAAACGGCAGTTGTGGATGAAGATTTCATTTAGATCCCTCATCCTAGCCCTCTCCCTCAGGAAGTGGGCTAGTGCGCTGTTTGGTTAGTTGATGGAACTTGATGGGGCAAGAACAATCTTGGGCCACCCTTCGACAGGCTCAGGGTGAACGGGGGTTACGTTCAAACCGTTGTTCCGATCATCCTGAGCCTGTCGAAGGATGGCCCAACCTGTCAATAAATATTAGAAGGAATTAAACACAGGACAAGTGAGGGGATTAATCAGTAGTCTCTAACAACAAATGCCAAATTAGGCATACCTAACTGCCGTTTTAGTATAATTGCCCCCCGCCGCCAGGATTCCACCTAATTGTTGAGTAGACTTCCGTATTGTCAATCTCACGACAATCCCGACTTCAGCCACCAGCTGCCAGCCAGGCTGACATAATCACACAACCTTTCGATATTATAACCAAAAACCCGCCGAACCCAGCTTGGCACAACCGTTGCTATGTAAACAAGTTGAAGTCTTCTCTCTTGTTGTACCGGAAAGGTGGCGGTGGTCGGCCTTCGCTCCGTCGGCTGCCGCCATCCTTCCCCCCATGTAATTTAGAGGAACTCGACATGCTCGTGCAGATCACCGATTGGCGCAACTATTACCACGATGGGGAAAAATTTCTGCGTACCGCTACGGCGGGCCAGAGTCGCCGTCCGGAGATCTTCACCCCGGATATTCTCTACAATGTCATCGCCATGGCCATCGAGAAGTTCATCATGGGCTTCCTGATGTATAACGGCGACCTGGCCGACAACCACACCATGGCCGACATGATCCACTCCATGGAACGCCACCTGCAACTGCCGCCCGCTCTGGCCCGCGACCTCCTCCATCTCGATTCCTTCCAGGAGATCTGCGAAATTGACACTTACAACTGCAAGACCCCGAGTCGCAGCCAGATCGACGAGATGCTGGCCACCGCCCGCGAGACCCGAAAGTTTATCGCCTGCCGAATTGGTCTGTAAAACGCGGGGAACGAAGGGAAATGGCTCGATAAGTACGGGGCCTTTTGTCCTCACCTGTGAGGAGTTCGCAAAAAGGCTGGGCCGCCCTTCGACGGGCTCAGGGTGAACGGAATAACTGTTTGATATTGTGTTCACAGAAAGCTATTAATAGTTTTTCCGGTATGTCACTGACGACTTTTTGCGATTTCATCACCTGGGCCGGATTGCTTACAATTCCTTCTGCTCGGATTTATCCAGATACATCCTTTCGTCGCTCAATTTTAAGGCCTGCGCCAGCTGTTCCTGGTTTTCCGCGGTGGCAATCCCGAAGGCGATGCTCACCAGCCCGTTACTGATTTCGGGGCGACCCATGATCCGCGCGACTGCTTCCTCGGCAACTTTTTGTTCCGTAGCCGGCAGCAGAACGGCAAATTCATCGCCGCCGATCCGGGCCACGATGTCCCCAGCCCGGAATGCTTCCAGAATGACCCGGGCCGCCAAGCGGATCAGTTCATCCCCCGCTTCGTGCCCCGAGGTATCATTGACGGATTTCAGCCCGTTGACATCCGCCATCACCACGCCCACCGGAAAGGTTCCGCCCTCGGCAAGCCGCTCCAGCTCCTCATCGAAAAAGGCCCGGTTATAGAGGCCGGTCAAGACATCATGGGTGCTGTCGTGGCGGAGGGTAATTTCCACCTCTTTACGACTGGTGATATCATGGGCGATCCCGATGATGCCGATGACGACTCCCGCATCATCGAAGATGGGCGTTTCGGTCTTCTCCAGATGCTGAATATTTCCTGCCTGGGTAAGACAGGACTCTTCGGAACAGAACCGCGTCCCCGAGGACATGGCCTCCCGGGAATCCATCTCGTATTTTTCCGCCCGCTCCCGGGGATAGATATCGTAGTCGTTTTTACCAATCAGATCCTTGGGCGCGACCCCGAACGCCTTGCCGAAGGGCTCGTTTACCGCGACATACCGGCCGTTCCGGTCCTTCAGCCAAGCCACATTGGGGATATTGTCGAGAATGGCCTGCTGCTGGCGAATAACCACGCCGATCCGCTCCTCCGCCAGCTTACGACCGGTAATGTCTTCCATGGCCAGCAGGATCACCCGGGAGCCGATATCCTTCCGGGTGATCTCCCGGGCATTGAGCCGGAAAATCTTGCGGCCGATCAGCAGAAATTCATGTTCGACCTCATAGCCGTTGAATACGGTCTCCAGGGGGAGGATGTCCTCAAAGAGTACTCGCAGTTTGGGAATGTCCCATTGGTGGTTGCCGAGGTCGTAGATGAACTTCCCGATGGTCTCGGCGGCCGTCACCTTGAAGGTACTGTAGAAGCTGTGGTTGGCGGTGAGGATGGTCAGTTCGGCATTCATCACCACCAGCGGTTCGCTGACGGTTTCGACGATGTTCTCGGCATATTCCCGGGCATCCTGGATCTCCGTTTCCAACTGCTTGCGGTCGGTGATGTCTTCCATGGCCAGCAGGATGATATGGGAGCCGATCTTCTCCCGAAAGATCTGCCGGGCGTTGAGCAGGATGGTCTTGCGGCCGATGCCGGGGAAATCATGCTCAACTTCATAACCATTGATCACGGTATCCTGCGGGAGGATTTCCTCCACCAGGACCCGCAGCTTGGGAATGTCCCATTGCCGGTTGCCGAGGTCGTAGAGAAAATTGCCGATGGTCGCCTCGGGCGTCACCTTGAAAGTCCCGTAGAAGCTGTGGTTGGCGGTGAGGATCTGCAGCTTGGAGTTCAGTACCACCAGCGGTTCGCGCACCGTCTCCACAATGTTCTCGGCATATTCCCGGGCATCCTGGATCTCCGTTTCCAAAAGCTTGCGGTCGGTGATGTCCTCCATGGCCAGCAGGATGATATGTGAGCCGATATTTTCCCGGAAAATTTGCCGGGCGTTGAGCAGAATGGTCTTGCGACCGATATCAAGGAAATCATGCTCGACCTCATAGCCGTTGATCACGGTGTCAAGGGGGAGGATCTCCTCCACCAGGACCCGCAGCTTGGGAATATCCCATTGCCGGTTGCCGAGGTCGTAGAGAAAATTCCCAACCGTTTCCTCGGGTGTTACCTTGAAGGTGTCGTAGAAACGGTGGTTAGCGGTAAGAATTTTCAGCTCGGAATTCAGCACCACCAGCGGCTCGCGCACTGTCTCGACTATGTTCTCGGCATATTCCCGGGCGTCCTGGATCTCCGTTTCCAAAAGTTTCCGGTCGGTGATGTCCTCCAAGGCCAGGAGAATGATCCGAGAGCCGATATTTTCCCGGAAGATCTGCCGGGCGTTGAGCAGCATGGTTTTGCGGCCGATACCGGGGAAGTCATGTTCCACTTCATAGCCGTTGATCACGGTATCCTGGGGGAGAATCTCCTCAAAGAGCACCCGTAGCTTGGGAATATCCCATTGCCGGCTACCGAGGTCGTAGATGAAATTGCCGACGGTATCCTCGGTCGTCACCTTGAAGGTGTCGTAAAATCGGTGATTGGCGGTGAGGATCTTCAGTTCGGAATTCAGGACCACCAGAGGCTCGCGCACCGTCTCCACAATGTTCTCGGCATATTCCCGGGCGTCCTGAATTTCCGTTTCCAGCTGCTTGCGAGCGGTAATGTCTTCCAGGGCCAGGAGAATGATCCGGGAGCCGATTTTCTCCCGGAAGATTTGCCGGGCATTGAGCAGCATGATCTTATGGCCGATGCCGGGAAAGTCATGGTCCACCTCGTAGCCGTTGAACACGGTATCGTGGGGGAGGATCGACTCGAAGAGCACCCTCAGTTTGGGAATGTCCCATTGCCGGTTACCGAGGTCGTAAATGAATTTGCCGATGGTGTCGTCGGGCGTAACCTTGAAGGTATCGTAGAAGCTGAGATTGGCAGTGAGGATCTTCAGGTCTGCATTCAGCACCACCAGGGCCTCGCGCACGGTTTCGACGATGTTCTCGGCATATTCCCGGGCATCCTGAATCTCTGTTTCCATTTGCCTGCTGGCCGTGACATCAACGATGGAGGTAAGGATATGGCCGTCCTTGCTTTCGAGTGTGTCAACCGTGACACTCTTAATCTGGCCATTAATAACGGTGCCGTCACTTCCCGCGAGTTTAATTTCACATCTTTGGATGCTCTTGCTTTCCAGGACACTTTCGAGGTGCCGAGCAAAAATGGCTTTTCCCTCTGCATCGGCAATGAAATTGGTAAGGGCTTTATTGGCCAGATGTTGCCTTTCAACTCCAAGCAGTTGCGCGCCGTAGTGGTTCACCTCCTGGATCAATCCGCCTGGATTAAAAGTGAAATAGCCAATGGGGGCAAAGTCGTAGAGTTCAGCATACTTGTTGCGCGCTAGCTCATACTCCTCCTGGGTCCGGCGCAGTTCGTCATTTTGCATCTCCATCTCGACCTGGTGGACCTCAAGCTCATGGACGAGCCTTTGCGTCTCTTCCTCGGTTCGCGGGGGAGCTTCCGTCTTCTCAAGCAAGCGCTCTTCGGCCTGGCGGCGCAGTTCATCTGCTGTAAAGCTTTTCTGGTTTTTGTCGATTCCCATTGCTGACTCTCTATCGTTCTGGATGTGGATAAAAGTCTGTTGCTGTTACTCGCCGTTCAGCGTCGGCCCCGGCCCCGGCCCCGGTCACGGCGCAGAGTAGCCAGGCCGACGAAGAATATGGCGACAACACCGGCGCCAACCAAGGCTTCGCCAAAATAGTGGTGCCAGCCGCCTTCCGGCGGGGCGATCGCCAGCATCGAGCCGCCGATCAAGAGCGCCGCCGCCGCGATGGCATCGGTCAATCGTTTGAGGTTGCGGTTGATGCTGCCGCCCAGGGCCTCCACTGCCGGGATCTGCAAACGGCCCAGATTGCCTTCGGCAACGCGGCGGAGGATGTGGCGGGTGTCGCCGGGCGCGTCACTCAGCAAACGCTCCAGTTCCCGGGCCAGCTTGCCGGTCTTTTCCTTGATCCGCTCCAGAGAGAAGTGCTTCTCGGAGAGACGGGCGATCTCTTCGCGGAACGATTCCAGGTAGTTATGTTGCGGGTCGAGTTGGCGGATCATCGATTCCAGGATGACGAAGGCGCGGGTCAACAGAAAAAACTCGGCGGGATTGTGGACCCCGTGCCGGCTGCCGGCCCGCAACAGCGCGTCGAAGGCGTCCCCGATCGAGACCTTGGACAGATCGCTCCGGTGGATCTCGTAGATCGCGGCCTTGATGTCCACCAGCAATCCGGCTCGATTGGCCTTTTCGCTGCCCGAGACCATCTCCAGGTAGGCCTCGGTGGCTCCCCGGGCATCGCCCTTGACGACCGCTTCCAGCAGCAGGGTCAGGGAGTCGCGCATCGGCTCGTCAAGCTCGCCGGTCATCCCGAAATCAAGCAGGGAGAGGCGCCCGTCCGACAGCACCAGAACATTGCCGGGATGCGGGTCGGCATGAAAGAGTCCTTCCTCGAAGATTGTTTGCAGCATCAGTCTGACCAGGGTTTTAATCGCCTGGGGCATCGCTTCCGGGTGCTGTCTGGCGTAGAGGTCCACGCGCTCGCCGGCAGCAAACTCCAGGGTGAGCACGGTTTCACCCGAACATTCCGCCACCACGTCGGGAATCCAGAGGTCGGGGAGATCGGCCAGCGCGGTCCGAAAGAGCACGATGGAGCGCGCTTCGTGGACAAAATCGGTTTCTCGGTTCAGACTGTAGGCAAATTCCCGCACCAGCACCGGCAGGTCAAGGGCCCGCAAGCGCGGCAAGAATCTTTCCCCCAATGCCACCAGAAAATTCATGGCGGCGATATCGGTGGCGATCATCGCTTCGAGATCGGGCCTCTGCACCTTCACCGCCACGCGCCGCCCATCCGGCATGGTCGCCTCATGGACCTGGGCGATGGTAGCGGCGGCAATCGGCGTTTCGCTGAACGTTGCGAACAACTCGGTCAACGGGGCGCCCAGTTCGGCCTCAACCGTCTCCCGCACCGCCGCAATGTCCAGCGCCGGCAACTGGTCGTGCAGCAGCTCCAACTCGTCGATGTAGGCGGTCGGCAAGAGGTCGCGGCGCATGGCGAGCACCTGGCCGAATTTAAGAAAGGTCAGCCCCAACTCCTCGAAGGTTTCCCGCACCTCTTTCGGCGACGGCCAATGGCTCCGGCCGCGCAGGGCGCCCAGAAAATTGTGGCGGGCCAGCACACCCAGAACCTGCAGGAGTCGCGGCGCGGCTCGCAGCAGGCTGCTCTTCTCCGGGTCGATCATTACAGTCATAAGTACTCCAACTGGTCATCCGCAGGATGATTTCGTAAGCACCGCAGCTATCCCTTTGCTAAGCAATTCTAGCGCCATTCTACCAACGTTTCCTACTTAATTATGTGCCCCTAACGAAACGAATCCTCACTGCAATTTTGTCGCATCATCTTCAATATTGTCTCCATCCCAACACCCGCGATTTTCCAAACCGGCCCCGGCCCGTCCACCCGTCCATTATCAAGCAGCTATCATGCCGTTTTAATTAAACAATTAAACCAGCCACCCCGACTGGCACACCCCTTGCGTTAAGGATTGGCAACCGCAAACAATCAGCAAGGGGCATATATGCCGTCAGCCATCTTCAAAGAACGCCAGGATCAAATCCACCGCAAAGGGGAAACCCCCTTCGCCATCGACTGCGACAAGGAGAGCCTGGCCGGGGCGGTGAGCCAGCGGGCCTGCGTCTTCTGCGGTTCGCGGGTGGTTCTCTACCCCATCGCCGATGCCCTGCACCTGGTGCATGGCCCGATCGGCTGCGCGGTCTACACCTGGGACATCCGCGGCGCCCTCTCCTCCGGCCCGGAGCTGCACCGGCTCTCCTTCTCCACCGACCTGCAAGAAATGGACGTGATCTTCGGCGGCGAGAAGAAGCTCTACGCTGCCCTGATCGAGCTGATCGACCGCCATAGCCCCAAGGCCGCCTTCGTCTATTCCACCTGCATCGTCGGACTGATCGGTGACGACTTGAAGGCGGTCTGCGCCCGGGTCGCGGCCGAGAAAGGGATTCCGGTGCTGCCGGTGCAGTCCGAGGGGTTCAAGGGCAACAAACGGGCCGGTTACGAGGCCGCCTGTGACGCCATGTTCCAGCTGGTCGGCACCGGTGATACCACGGGCATTTCCAAACACTCGATTAACATCCTCGGCGACTTCAACCTGGCCGGGGAGATCTGGATGATCCGCGAATACTTCAGCCGGATGGGGGTTGAGGTGGTGGCCAACATCACCGGCGATGGCCGGGTCGGCGATATCCAGCGCTGCCATGGCGCCGCCTTGAACGTGGTGCAGTGCTCGGGAGCGACCATGCATCTGGCCAGGATGCTGGAGGATAAATACGGCACCCCGGTAGTGCGGGTTTCTTACTTCGGCATCGAGGATATGGCCGAATCGCTCTACACCGTGGCCCGCTTCTTCGACGATCCCGAAATGCTGGCCCGCACCCGGGAACTGGTGCGCGAGGAACTCTCGCTGCTCCTGCCGGAACTGGAACGCTTCAAGAAGGATCTGGCCGGCAAGAAGGCGGCGATCTATGTGGGCGGGGCCTTCAAGGCTTTTTCCTTAGTCAAGGCCTTCCGCCTCCTGGGCATGCAGGTGGTGATGGTCGGCTCCCAGACCGGCACCCAGGAGGATTACCAGGAACTGGCCGAAATCACCGACGAGGGGACCATCATCGTCGATGACTCCAACCCTTTGGAGTTGACCAGCTTCCTGAAGGAGAAGGAAGTGGACATCCTTGTCGGCGGGGTCAAGGAACGGCCCATTGCCTACAAGCTGGGGGTGGCCTTCTGCGACCACAACCACGAAAGGAAAGAGGCCCTGGCAGGGTTCGCCGGGATGCTCAACTTCGCCCGCGAGGTGCACGGCTCGGTGATGAGCCCGGTCTGGCAGTTTGTGCCCCAAAAGAGCTGAGCTTTTTGACGATGGGCACGCTGCGCTTTGCCCATCCTACACACTTAATTGATACCGCACTTAATAATCCCCTCACCCTGACCCTCTCCCGGAGGGAGAGGGAATAACCTCCTTCTCCCTCCGGGAGAAGGCCGGGATGAGGGAATGTAAACGTCTATCCTTTAACCACCGTTTGGTTGGACTGTTTTTCGGAGAAACACCATGAGCAAGATGCCGCCCCGCGCCAATTACACCTCCACCACCAACGCCTGCAAGCTCTGCAAGCCGCTCGGCGCCTGTCTGGCCTTTCGCGGCGTGGCCGGCTCGGTCTCGTTCCTGCACGGCTCCCAGGGCTGCGCCACTTACATGCGCCGCTACATCATCAGCCACTTCAACGAGCCCATCGACATTGCCAGCTCGGCCCTGGGCGAAAAAGACGCGGTTTACGGCGGCGGCAGAAACCTCAAGCAGGGACTGACCAACGTCAGCGCCAAATACCAGCCCAAGTTGATCGGCATCGCCACCACCTGCCTAACCGAGACCATTGGCGACGACGTCAAGATGATCTTGAGCGAGTATCGCCGCGATTACAACGGCGACGGGGAACTGCCGGTGCTGGTGGCGGTCTCCACCCCCAGCTATTCCGGCAGCCACATGGAAGGCTTCCACGCGGCGGTACGCGGACTGGTCGAGGCGTTGTCCGAGGGCGGACCCCGCAATGGCACGCTGAATATCCTGCCCGGCCTGGTCTCGCCCGCCGATTTGCGCCACCTGAAAAGTATTCTGGCCGCCTTCGGCCTTAACGGCACCATCCTGCCGGACATCTCCGATACCCTGGACGGTCCGGCCCTGGCCGACTGCCCGCTGATCCCCGAGGGCGGCACCACCATCGAGGCGATCAAGGGTATGGGCCGCGCCGACGCCACCATTGAGTTCGGCCTGACCCTGCCCGACGACACCGGCGGCCCCTATCTGAAGGCGCGCTGCAAGGTGGCCAACCACCGCTTGCCCATGCCGGTGGGCATCCGCGCCAGCGACCGTTTTTTCACCCTGCTGGCCGAACTGAGCGGCCAGCCAATTCCCCAAGCCCTGCAAGCCAGCAAGGGCCGCCTGATCGACGCCTTGGTCGACGGACACAAGTACCTGGCCGGTAAAACGGCGGTGCTCTACGGTGAGGAGGATCTGGTGGTGGGGATGGCCGGGTTCCTGGCCGAGATCGGCGTCCGCCCGGTGCTCTGCGCCTCCGGTGGCCAGAGCGGGCGCTTCAAGGCCGCCATCGATGAGGTCTTGGCCGGACTGCCGGGGGAGAGCCCCGAGGTCTTCGAGGGTATGGACTTCTATGAGATCGCCGAACGGGCCGAGGCACTCAAGCCCGATCTGATCGTCGGCCACAGCAAGGGCTACTCTCTGGCCCGCAAACTCGGAATCCCCCTGATCCGGGTGGGCTTCCCGATCCACGACCGGATCGGCGGCCAACGCATCCTCCACCTGGGTTACGAGGGAGCCCAGCAGCTCTTTGATCTGATTACTAACGAACTGATCCGGGCCAAGCAGGACAACTCTCCGGTGGGCTACAGCTACATGTAAAAAGCCTCCTTCGGATAGGACCTATAGGACCCATGCGACCTATAGGTCGCATTTAACCAAGAGCATAAACCTAACGACTTAACCATAACCAGGACTACCACCATGCCAACTCCCAATCTCATCCCCGCCAAGGACTTCGCCAAGCATCCCTGTTTCAACGCCAAGGTCAAGGGCCAGTTCGGCCGGGTGCATCTGCCGGTGGCGCCCAAATGCAATATCAAATGCAACTATTGCAACCGCAAGTACGACTGCGTCAACGAATCGCGGCCCGGGGTGACCAGTTCCATCCTCTCGCCCGATCAGGCCCTGACCTACATGGAAAAGGTGCTGGAGAAGGAGCCGCGCATCACCGTGGCCGGAATCGCTGGCCCCGGCGACCCCTTCGCCAACCCGGAAGAGACCATGGGTACCCTGCGGGCCATCCGCAAACGCTTTCCGGAGATGATCTTGTGCCTGGCCTCCAACGGCATGGCCATCGGCCCCTATATCCCGGAACTGGCCGAACTGGAAGTGTCGCACGTCACCATCACCGTCAATACGGTGGACCCGGAAGTCGGGGCCGAGATTTACAGCTGGGTGAGCGACGGCAACGTCCTCTATCGCGGGATCCAGGGGGCCGACCTGCTGTTGGCCCGGCAATTGGCGGCGATCCGCAGCCTCAAGGCGCACGGGATCACGGTTAAGGTGAACACCATCGTGGTGCCGGGAATCAATGATGACCAGGTTGAGGCGGTCGCCGCCACCATGCAGGAACTGGGAGTCGATCTTTTAAACTGCATGGCCCTCTTCCCCAACGTCGATACCACCTTCGGCGATCTGCCCCAGCCCAGCAAGGAGGAGATGGCGGTGATCAGGGCCAAAGCCGAGAAATATCTGCCCCAGATGCGCCATTGCACGCGCTGCCGGGCCGATGCGGTGGGACTGCTGGACGAAGACCGCACCGATGAGTTCCGGGGCTGCCTGTCGGCCTGCGCCACCCTGCCTAAGGTCGCGCCCGCGACGGAGCGCCCCTATGTGGCCGTGGCCACCATGGAAGGGGTGCTGGTCAACCAGCACCTGGGCGAAGCGGAACGGTTTCAGATCTGGCAGAAGGGCGCTGAGGGCTTCCAAATGGTCGAGGAACGCGCCACCCCGGAAACCGGCGGCGGCATTCGGCGCTGGCTGCGGATGGGCAAGCTGCTCGGGGATTGCCGGGCCGTGCTGGTCAGCGGCATCGGCGACAAGCCCCGGGAGATCCTGGCCAAGACCGGGGTCAAACCAGTAGAGATGAACGGCTTCATCGAGGCGGGCCTGACCGCCGTTTTCGAAGGCAAGAAGGTTGAACAGCTTAAAGCCCGCAAGGTCAAGTGCGCCGGCGGCGGCTGCTCCGGTGGCGGCGGAGGGTGTGTGTAAAGGAACGGCAAGTGCCTTAAGTTATAAGTGCCTTAAGTTGTGGTCTCATCCGATCATGAGAACTTCAATAACTTCAGGCACTTTACCAGCCGTCGGTTACCTAGTTAGTTTCCATCCAGAAACGACTTATTTCGAATTGAGGGCTTACTCCCGAACCGGAAATAACTTCTTCCCCCGTCATTGCGAGGAGTGTAACGACGAAGCAAACTCCTGGAAGTCTTGCACGCAATAAGTCAGATGGGCTAATAGAAATCGTGCCTTAAACAGTAGATTACCGCGTCGGGGCTACGCCCCTCATCGCAAAGACGAATTCTCCACGTTCACGCCACATTTAGACTTCCCGGATGGGGAAACCAGTTAAATTATTGACATGGTCGTTATATTCTCCTAGATATAACGACCATGAAGAAGCACACCGGCAAACAATCCACCCCAAGCGGTGAAGGCTATCACTGCCAGGGCCGGATCTGGCTGAACGGTTCGGACGGCACCTTCCTCGCCTACGGGCGAGTGATTCTTCTGGAGCGGATTCAGCAGTTCGGCTCCATCGCCCAGGCGGCCAAGTCGATGGATATGTCTTACAAACACGCCTGGGATCTGGTGGATTCCATGAACCGCCAGGCCGACCAGCCCCTGGTCAGTAAGGCCAGCGGCGGCAAGGGCGGCGGCGGCACCACCCTGACTGCCCGGGGCGTCCAGGCCATTGGTGCCTTCTGGGCCCTGGATGGACGCATGCAAAACTATCTGGCGGCGGAGACCAGTCGCTTTCTGGCTGAATATCTGCAAGAACCATAATGAGAATAATCATGAGACTACTTAAACTACTGGTGCTCGTCGTTGCCCTGTTGCTGGCCACCACCGCCCGCGCCGAAAAAATCACCATTGCCGCCGCGGCCGATCTCAAATTCGCCCTGGATGAAATCGTGGCCGGTTTCAAGGCCAGCCAGCCGGGCGCCGAGATTGAGGTGATCTACGGCTCTTCCGGGAAGATTCACACCCAGATCCAGCAGGGGGCGCCCTACGATCTTTATTTCTCAGCCGATATTGCCTACCCCCGGGAACTGGCCAAGCTTGACCTGACGGCCTCCGAAGTCAAGCCCTACGCCGTGGGCCGGATTGTCCTCTGGAGCAACAGCCTGGAGGCCGGCAAGATGACCCTGGCCAGCCTGAGCGATCCGCAGATCAGCAAGATTGCCATCGCCAATCCCAAACACGCCCCCTACGGCAAGCGTGCCGAAGAGGCGCTGCGCGCCTCGGGGATGTGGAATAAGGTGCAGGATAAGCTGGTGTTAGGGGAGAACATTGCCAATACCGCCCAGTTCGTGCAGACCGGTAACGCCCAGGTGGGGATCATCGCCCTGGCGCTGGTGCTCAATCCGGAGCTGGCGACATCCGGGGGCTATTTCCTCATCCCCGACCATTTACATAGCCCGCTGGAACAGGGCTTCATCATCACCAAGCTGGGCGCCGCCAAGCCTCTGGCCCACCAGTTTGCCGATTTTATGGGCGCGCCCCCGGCCCGGAGTATCATGAGCAAATACGGCTTCGTCCTCCCGGACAAAAAATGATGGTTTCGCAAAAATCCGTTACCCCGGCGCAGGCCGGGGTCCAGGACTCCGGCAACTTATTAAACTCTGGATTCCGGCCGGCGCCGGAATGACGGGAAATCAGCCTACGAGCACTTTTTGCGAGTGCAACAAAAATAAGGCAGGCAGAACATGCTGTTAAGCGACGGCGATCTTCAGGCCCTCTGGCTGACCCTGCGACTGGCCGCCACGGTCACCCTGATTCTCTTATTGGTCGGCACCCCCATCGCCTGGTGGCTGGCCCGTTCCCGCTCCCGCTGGAAGGGGGTGATCGGGGCGGTGGTGGCCCTGCCGCTGGTCTTGCCGCCCTCGGTGCTGGGCTTCTATCTGTTGTTGGCCATGGGGCCGAAAGGGATGATTGGCCAATTGACCCGCGCCTTGGGGCTGGGGCCGCTGCCCTTCACCTTCTGGGGGCTAGTGCTGGCCTCGGTGTTTTACTCGTTGCCGTTCATGGTGCAACCGCTGCAGAACGCCTTCGAGGCCATCGGCGAGCGGTTTCTGGAAGTGGCCGCCACCCTCCGGGCCACCCCGCTGAATGCCTTTTTCACCGTGGTTCTACCCCTGGCCCGGCCGGGTTTCCTGACTGCGGCGGTTCTGACCTTTGCCCATACGGTGGGCGAGTTCGGGGTGGTGCTGATGATTGGCGGCAATATCCCCGGCGTCACCCGGGTTGCCTCGGTGCAGATCTACGATCATGTGGAGGCGATGGAATATCCGGAGGCCCACCGCATGGCGGCGGTCATGTTGATTTTTTCGTTTCTGGTGCTCCTGGCGCTCTACGTCCGGCGGCCCAAAACCACTCAAGGCTGAAACATGGATCGGATCAACGCCCATTTTCAGCACCAATGGCCCGGCTTCAGCCTGGAGGTGGCGCTGGAGTTGCCCGGTCGCGGCGTCACCGCCATCTTTGGCCAATCCGGCTCCGGCAAGACCACGCTGTTGCGCTGTATTGCCGGGCTGGAGCGGGCCGAATCGGGGCGGCTGACCTTTAAAGGCGAGGTCTGGCAGGACGAGCGCACCTTTCTCCCGGTCCATCAGCGCCCCCTGGGCTACGTCTTTCAGGAGGCCAGCCTTTTTCCGCATCTGACGGTGCTGGGCAATCTGCGCTACGGGCTGACCCGGAGCAAAAACACGCCGGAATTCAGCCTTGAGCAGGCGGTGGAGCTTTTGGGGATTGGCCATCTGCTGGAGCGCAAACCCGAGCGCCTCTCCGGCGGCGAACGGCAGCGGGTCGCCATCGCCCGGGCCTTGGCGGTCTGCCCCCGCCTGCTCCTGATGGACGAACCCCTGGCCGCCCTGGATCTGGCCCGCAAGCAAGAGATCCTGCCCTATCTGGAACGGCTGCATGACGAAATGGAGCTGCCGGTGCTGTACGTGACCCACTCCCCGGACGAGGTAGCGCGCCTGGCCGATCATCTGGTGATCATGGAGAATGGCCGGGTGCTGGGCTACGGCCCCTTGGCCGAAACCCTCTCCCGCCTCGATCTGCCGCTCCGGATCGGGCAGGAACGCGAAACCGTGCTGGAAGGAACCGTGGCGGAACGGGATGCCCGCTGGCACCTGGCCCGGGTGGATTTCCCCGGCGGCTCAATCTGGACCCGGGATCGGGCCATCCCCCTGGGCCGCCGGGTGCGGGTGCGGGTGCCCTCCGGCGGGGTCAGCCTCTGCCTCACTCGCCCGGAAGAGACCAGTATTCTCAACATCCTGCCCGGGCAGGTAGAGGAGATTGGTGACGATGAGCATCCCGGGTTGAGCTTGGTGCGGGTCAGGCTTGGCAGCGCCGCCGTGCTGGCCCGGGTGACCAAGCGCTCGCAGGCGGCCCTGGCGCTTAAGCCGGGCCAAGCGGTCTGGGTGCAGATCAAATCAGCGGCGGTAATGGAGTGAGGCGGGTGCGCCTGTTGGCGCCCGGCCACGGATGGCGCTGGGAGCCTGTCGGAATGACGGACTTTTCGAGACGTGGCAAACCGATATATCAACAATTTTAGGGATGACGAACTTGTCACGGAAGATTAGCGCTAATCAGGAATTATCATGGAGGGAACACAAGCCATGAAGGGATTAATCGATTCCACCCTGCGAGAAGGCGGCCAGATGGTCGGCGTCCAGTTCAGCCTTGCTGAGAAGCTGGCCATCGCCACCCAGCTGGATCGGCTGGGGATTGAAGAGATCGAGCTGGGGGTGGCGACCAGCCTGGATGGCGATCTGCCTGGTCTCCTGGCCGGTTGCCGGGCCGCGAGGACTCGCGCCCGGTTGGCCCTCTGGTGCCGCTGCCGGGCGGAGGATATCGCCGTGGCCGCCCGCCTGCGCCCGGATGTCCTGTCACTCTCCATCCCGGCCTCTGACCTGCACATCACCAAAAAACTGGGCAAGAGCCGAGGCTGGATCCTGGGAGCAGTCAACCATTCTCTCCACCTGAGCCAAGAGTTGGGTATCGGGTTTATATCACTGGGATTGGAAGATGCCACCCGGGCCGACCCGGCGTTCCTGCTGGAAATCGTCAATACGGCCGCAGCCGCCGGGGTTGATCGAATCCGGCTGGCCGACACGGTGGGGGTGGCGACCCCGGCCGAACTGGCCCGACGGGTAACTACTCTGAAGAAAAACTTTGCGGTCGAGGTCGGGGTCCACTGCCACAACGACTTCGGCATGGCCACCGCCAACAGCCTGGCCGCCCTGGAGGCCGGCGCCGATTGGGCCGATGTCACCGTTTTGGGAGTAGGCGAACGGGCCGGCAATGCCCGGCTGGAGGAAGTGGCCGGATTTTTGGCACTGCGCCGCCACCGCAACTACCGGGTTTCCCATTTCAGGGAACTTGGCGATTTAATCGGCCGACTGACCGGCCAATCGATCTCCCCCCACCACCCCTTGCTGGGGGAGAAAATCTTTTACTGCGAATCAGGCCTGCATCTTCAGGGACTTAACGCCGCCCCCGAGACATACGAACCTTATGAACCGGAACAGGTCGGCGCGCAACGCCGGCTGTTTTATGGGGCCAAGATTGGTAAGAGTGAACTTTTGCGGCATCTTGCTAAAGCCGGCTCCCAGCCACCCCCCGGCCAACTGGACTCGCTACTCCAACTGATCCGCGCGGGGATCTCCCCGAGGGATCTTCCCATGGAGAAAGATGAATTCGCCGGCCTGCTGGCCAAAAGCATATAATCCGGTCATCAATCCCATCTGACGAATATCGCGGAGAAGGCGCCACCCTCCGAGCCAACTTCACAGTGCGTCGCTAAAAACCTCCCGCACTTGCTCGAAGGCCTGCGCCAAGTCGGGTATTCCTCTCCGTAAGGCCGGCAGGTCACCGGCCTTGCCGGCCTTTTCCATCACCAGGGCCGTGGTCTGAAGGGTCGGGCAACTGAGGGTGGCGGCACAACCTTTGAGCTTATGGGCCGTCCGTCCCGCCGCCGGGGCGTTGTCCTGCTCGATTTGCTCTTTCAGGGCGGCCAGATCGGCAGCCCCGCTCTCCATGAACATCCGCATCAGCCGGGCCAGGATTTCTTCGTCATTGTCGAGTCGCGCCAGGAGGACTTTGCGGTCAAAGATGGCCGAGACGGACATCGGCGCAGCCACCGCCAACGCTTCTCCGGCCGGCTGCGGCCCCTTCTGAGCGGAGCCGTTCAGCCAACGCTCCAGGACCATGAGTAACGACTGTCTCGAAAACGGCTTGCCGATGTAATCATCCATGCCGGCGCCCAAAAACTGCTCCCGGTCGCCGGGCATGACATTGGCGGTTACCGCAACAATCGGGATCTTGCTGTTCTGCACCATGGCGGCCCCGGAGCGAATCGCCCGGGTGGCTTCCAGTCCGTCCATCTCCGGCATCTGGATGTCCATCAGCACCAAGTCGTAGTGGTTTGACTGCAGGGCGGCGATGGCCTCCTTGCCGTTCGCCACCGCCTCGGCGCGATAACCAAGTTGCTTAAGGACCGTCAACGCCACCTCTTGATTGACAACATTATCTTCGGCCAAGAGGATCTGGAACTTTTCCCGCTGCCCATCGTCAGCCAAGGACTGGCAGTCATCCTGCCTCGAATCCCGACCGGATTCCCGGACCTCGCTAAATCCTAAGATACCGGCGAGACAGTTGTAGAGGTCGGATTGTCGCACCGGTTTAGTCAGGCAGGCATGGCAGCCGATTGGGCCCCGGCAGACCGGATCGCCACGGCGGGCGATGGTCGTCATCAGAACCAAGCCGGACTTGCCCAGCGGTGAAGTGTCGGCCAGGAGTTGTCCCAGTTCGTCGTCCCGGACGCCCGGCATCTGTCGATCCAACAGCACGAGACTATAAGGGTCGTTTTCGGCGGCGGCCAAGGCCAGCAGTTGGAGAGTGCGGTCGGCCGAGTCAGCCAGATCAGGGCGCATGCCCCAGCTCTTGAGCATCAGAGCCAAGACTTCGCGGCTGGAGGCGTTGCCATCGACAACCAACAACTTTAGACCGCGCAAGGCCGGCGCTGGCGAAGAGGTCGGGGCCGTTACTTCGATCGCCTGCCGAGCCAGCTGCACCGTAAACCAGAAGGAGGCCCCCTGCCCTTCTTCACTGTCGACGCCGATCTGACCGCCCATCAACTCGGAGAGCCGCTTCGAAATAACCAGCCCCAGCCCGGTGCCACCGTACTTGCGAGAGATCGAGGCATCACCCTGCTGAAAGGCCGAAAAGAGCAGGCCGATTTTATCCTCCGGAATGCCGATCCCGGTATCCCGCACCGCATAGCGCAGCTCGACCAGGTTATCTTCCTGGCCGGCCAGAGAGACTTGGACCGAGACCTCCCCACGGGCGGTGAATTTGACGGCATTACCGGTGAGGTTGATGAGAATCTGCCGCAGGCGATTGGCATCCCCATTGAGCAAGGTGGGGACCTCGGGGGCAATGCCGCAAACAAATTCAAGACCTTTGGCCTGGGCAGGCACCGCCATCAGCTCGGCAAAATCCTCCAGCATAATCCGCAGGTCAAAGTCCTCGCTGACCAGATCCAGCCGGCCGGCCTCGATTTTGGAAAAATCGAGGATATCGTTAATCAGGTCGAGCAGCGCCTGGCCGCTGGTCCGGACGATCTCTGTATATCGGCGCTGTTCATCGCTAAGCCCGGTGGTCAATAGCAGCCCGGTCATGCCGATAATGCCGTTCATCGGGGTCCGAATCTCATGACTCATGTTGGCCAAAAATCGACTTTTGGCGATATTCGCCGCCTCGGCATGATTTGTTGCCTCTTCCAGGTGCCGATTGGCTGCCAGCAGCTCCACCTCGGCCTGCTTGCGGGCGCTGATATCGTGAATAATGGAGTGCAGAACCGGACGATCCCCAAACAGAATCAGGCTGGTCGAAACCTCCACGTCCCTGATCGTGCCATCGCCCAAGCGATGGCGGAATTGAAAAAGCCCGCTAGCCACCACCATATCCAAGTTATCATCGATCTCCGGAGCGGGAGAAATATTGAGATCGCTAACCCGCATGGCCAGCATCTCACACCGGGAATAACCATAGAAGCGAAGGGCCGCATCGTTGGCTTCAAGCACTCTCCCGTCCACCTGGTCAACCAAGAGCATCATCGCCCGGTTGTCGGCGAATTGGCGGCGATAGGAAGCCTCACTTTCACTCAGTCGTGAGAAGGCCGCCCAAAGCTGGCGCTCAGCCGCGCCGGTGACGGACCAGAGCATGGCGATGACGCCGCCGAACATCCCGATAATCAGTCCCAGCACCAGAAGCAGATTGCCCTGCGCGGCCTCCGTCTGCGCCGAGACATCCCACATAACCAGCAGATCGGCCACATCCCGGCCGCCGGCATCGGGAAGATGGATCACCCCGCACAAGAGATTCTGCTCGCCCCGACGAGCTGAAAACACCTCAGCCTTGCTGAAGGCCTGATGGTCTTCGGCCAGCCACGCCATGATCGCCTGCGGAGTTGACTTTGAGGTATGATGGGCCACCACGAAATCCCGGAAAGTGTCCCACTGACCGGCGAATCCGTAGGCCTGGCGGCCCGCCTCGAAATTCGCCTGGGAGGAAAACTTCTTGCGCAGCACGGTGATCAGTTCAAGATTATGCGATTTGGCCAGATCCTCGGCAATCTCATCAATCTCCATGCCAAGTTCCAGGTACCCCAGCAAGACGCCGGCCCGGCGCCAGGGATGCACATAGCGCAAGGTGAAGGTCCCCAGCGGCCCCAGTTCGGAGCCCCAGGCATCCTCGCCGGTCTGCTCGGCAATTAACAGGGTCTGCCGGTCGATCCGGTCGCCACGACGAGGGGGCTGATGGACCCGCAAAAGACAGGTATTGTCCGGGGCGATAAAATAAAAATGGGTGATCCGGTCCTCCCGTTTCAAGTTCGCAAACACCGGTTGGGCAAGAGTGTTAAGGGCCGCCAAATCCCTCGCCTGCCAGGCCTTGATCAGGGCCTCGTCATGGGCGACCAGATTGATCTGGTTCTTCAGGATCAGCGTCCGGTCGTCAATATGATGGTCCCAGCCGTTCCGGGCCTGCTCGGTGAGAAAAAGCATATACTGGCGGGAGGCATCAAGATCGGACCGGTATTGGTAGAGGCAGAACAACAGTCCCACAAACAGCACCGCCAAGGCGGTGGGTGCAACGATCCACATCTTGAGACGCAGCGTATCGGTGCGCTCCTGACGATTTCGCCAGCGGACGACGACCGCCCCTCCCAGCAGACTGGCAATCAAGGCGCAAGTCAGCAAGAACGGCCCGCGGTGGGCGGTGATCAGCTTGTTCTGCCAATCGCTGACCTCGATGTCGATGCCGACTACCATCAGCAGTTCGTCCGAGACCGGATCAAGCACCGGGGCGATGGCAGAGACGAAGTTGCCGTATTCATCCGCCCCCGGACCTTCGGTTAGAGGACGATGGTCCGTAAATATTTTCCGGAAGGCCTCCGAAGGCTCCCGATAGACCGTGCCGGGCGGGCTGGCCTGGGGATCGCCGGGGGGATAATTTTCCGGTCCGAAAACGATCCGTCCGTCCCGCATGGCCATGCTGTAAATGCCACGTTGGGGAAAACGCTGGCCGATGGCCCGCAGCTGTTCACTGATCCGCGCAAAGGCCGGGGTTCCCCGGTCAGCCGCCGTAAAGGTAAGTTTCTTGACCAGATTGGGGTCAATCTGTCGGGCCACCTCCAAGGCCCTCTGGAGCAGATTTTCCCGCATCTCGGTATCGACGGAACGGACTCGGGAGGCCGCCGCCTGCCAGCCCAGGACCAGGACCAGCCCGATCAGCGCCACCGGAAAAATCATGGTAATCTTGAGACCGTGCAACTTGTTGAGAAACTTCATCCAATTCCCCGGGAAAAAGCCTTCACTGAATTGCCGCAATCGCTGACCATGAAAATATGGTCAACCATGACCACGCCGGTTAAGCATGCCAAACTGTAGCGCAGCCGGTTCCACGGACACAAGTTAGTTGTGTCATCCAGCCCTTTCAGAGCAATTTTTGAGTTACTAGGGGGAGTAGACAGAGCTTCCGGAGCCTGATCCAAGACGGCGCCAGTTCACGGAGACCAGTTGACGTTACTGGAAAGCCACGGGGAAAAGGCTTCCAGGCGCGGGTGAGGTTTTATTTTTTAGGAACCGACGAACGCGGTGGGAACGGAGACAGGGTGAGTGAAGTCAAAATCCAGGGGCAGGGTGAATATGAAAGCTTTACAGCGCGGCACATCACGCGCCAATCACTTGGCCACGCACATCTCGTAATAATCCTGGCCGGCCAGGTCGTTGATGACCACGGCCGGGAACTTCTCAACCTCGAAGCGGAACATCGCTTCCGGACCGGCATCGGCAAAGGCCACCAGCTCGGCCTTGACGATGCTCTTGGAGAGCAAGGCGCCGGCGCCGCCGATGGTGGCCAGATAGACCGCTCCGTGCTTGAGCATGGCCTGCCGCACCGCGGCCGACCGCTGGCCCTTGCCAAGGGTAGCGGCCAGACCTAGCTCCAGCAGACGCGGGGTATAGGCGTCCATTCGGTAACTGGTGGTGGGTCCGGCCGCGCCGATGACCTGACCCGGCTTGGCCGGGGTGGGTCCCACGTAGTAGAGCAACTGCCCGGCCAGGTCCACCGGCAGATCCCGACCCTCGTCCAGCAAGGCGCAGAGCCGCCGGTGCGTTTGGTCGCGGCCGGTATAGAGATAGCCAGTCAAGGCGACCAATTCGCCAGCCTTGAGGGTGGCCGCCGCTCCGGCCCGGAAAGGGATCTCGATCTCCCGGGAACCATCAATGGCGCTCGAATGTACTTTCAGAAATGACATGGTATGACCACCTTGTGGAATTCAGAATCCAGAATCAAGGAGACAGAATGCTTTGAACTGCCGCACAAAAGGATGTGTCTCTTTTGTTCCGGTACACCTGAATTACGTTCCTTTGTATGAAAAATAACCAGGAATTTTTCAATCTGATTACCATCGAACTTCAGCCAGTATTTAAAGCAGGCCAGGTAGTTTCATCGAGAGGAATTCGTCGTTGCGAGGAGTGTAACGACGAAGCAATCTCATGGAAGTCTGGCAACCTGATCCCATTCAGCTAAAGATAACCGTGCCTGCAACAGGAGATTGAAGCTTCGCTTAACTGCCACGTCGGGACTCTGCCCCTCCTCGCAATGACGCGATGACGCGGAAGAACGGGCTGAAGATTAGTGGTCACCAGATTTTTCAAAGCACCACTTCCTTATGCCGGTGGGCGTGACACTGGATGTTAACCGCCACCGGCAGACTGGCGATATGAGTCGGAAAGATCTCCAGATGCACGGCCAGCGCGGTAGTGGAACCGCCCAGCCCTTCGACCCCCTGTCCATCCCGGTTCAGGCGCACCAGGATTTCCTGCTCCAGCCCGGCCACATCGGCGCGGGAATGGGCCTCGCCCAGGGGGCGGAACAGCGCGCGTTTGACCAGGAGGGCGGCCTTTTCAAAGGTGCCGCCGATCCCCACCCCCACCACCACCGGCGGACAGGGATTGGAACCGGCCGCAAAGACGGTGTCGCAGACAAAGTTGACGATACCGCCGGAGCCGGCCGAAGGCGGCAGCATCTTAAGTTGGCTCATATTCTCGCTACCGCACCCCTTAGGCAGATAGAGCAGACGCAACTGCTCGCCCTCGACCAGGGCGAAATGGACCACCGCCGGGGTATTAGTCCCGGTGTTCTGGCGGGTCAAGGGATCGCAGACCGACATCCGCAGGTAACCCTCGCGGTAACCCTGCTCGACCCCCTCCTGAATGGCCTTCTCCAGGTCGCCGACCACCATCAGTTCCCGCCCCAGTTCGACGAAGAAGACACTGACCCCGGTGTCCTGGCAGACCGGCATCTGCGCGCGGCTGGCGATGTCGGCGTTGACCAGCAGCAGCTCGAGAATCTCCCGGGCCAAAGGCGCCTCCTCGTGGTCCCGGGCCGAGACCAGGGCGCCCAGAATATCCGGCTCCAGGTCGCAGGCCGCCTCGACGACCAGCTTCCGCACGGCCTGGGAAATTATTGCTGCTTCGAGAGTTCGCATCGGTCTGGTCTCACTTCTTGGCAGGATCGCCCAACAGTTCAGCCACCTCAACCTTCATGGTGAAACTGTGCGCGTCATCCGGATAAATCCCGCCTTTCACCTCGTCGCGGTAGGCCTTGACCGCCTCGCGAATCTGCGGGGCCAGATTGGTGTACGACTTGACGAAGCTGGGCACGAATTTCTCGAACATCCCCAGCAGGTCGTGGGTGACCAACACCTGGCCGTCACAGTGGACCCCGGCGCCGATGCCGATGGTGGGAATCCCGATCTCCCGGGTGATCAGCTCGGCCAGCTGGGCCGGCACGCACTCCAGAACCACCGCGAAGGCCCCCGCCTTTTCCAGGGCCCGGGCATCATCCAGCAGCCGCCGCGCCGAGGCCGTGTCCTTACCCTGCACCTTGTAACCGCCCAGCAGGCCGGCTGTCTGGGGGGTGAGGCCGATATGGCCCATGACCGGAATGCCGGCCCGGACCAAGGCCCGCACCACCGGACAGATCTCGACCCCGCCTTCCAGCTTGACCGCGTCGCAACCAGCCTCCTTCAGAAAGCGGCCGCCGTTGACCAGGGCGTCATGCTCGCCGGTTTGATAGGACATGAAGGGCATGTCGCCGACCAGGAGCGCCCGCTCCACCCCCCGGCTGACCGCCCGGGCGTGATGCAGCATCTCCTCCATGGTCACCGGCACAGTGGAAGTGTAGCCCAGCACCACGTTGCCCAGGGAATCGCCGACCAGGACCACCTCGATCTCGGAACTATCGATCAACCGGGCGAAGCTGACATCGTAGGCGGTAAGGACGGTAATCTTCTCACCGGCCGCCTTCATGGCGACGATATCGGGGACGGTAAGTTTCTTACTCTTCATTATGGCAACCTCCGCTTGGCTTTCCAGGATACCCAAGTCATTAGCCTACGTGACTCTAAACAATTTTCCGCAAACCTTGTAGGAGCGGGCCATGCCCGCGATCAGGAGCGAATCGCGGGCATGGCCC
>JAGVGT010000082.1 GCA_020056965.1 Deltaproteobacteria bacterium | reverse complement strand
TGATGGCCGCCGGCGAATCCGCGGATCTGCGGGGCGGGGTCGAACTGGCCCGGCGGACCGTGGCCAGCAGCGCGGCCCTGGCGAAGCTTGAGGCCCTGGTGGATTTCTGCCGGAAGTGATTTTTTTACAAAAGCAACTGAGGGACATGTTGCAACTCCCTCATCCCAGCCTTCTCCCGGAGGGAGAAGGAGATTTCCCTCGCCCGCCGGGAGAGGGCCAGGGTGAGGGAATATAGGTCGTATTCAGGTTTAACTACCGAAATCTTTGTGCCCCTTCCACATCGTGATCTTACCCATGCATATTCTTGATCGCATCGTCACCCGCAAAAAAGAGGAAGTGGCCGCCCAGTTGAAGCACGGCCGCTATCCCCAGCGGGATCTGGTCCCGCCGCCCCGCGGCTTCCTGCGCGCCCTGACCGGTTTCTCGGGGATGGCGGTGATCGCCGAGGCCAAGAAGGCCTCGCCCTCCAAAGGGGTGATCTGCGCCGATTTCGATCCGGTCGCCATCGCCCAAAGCTATGAGACGGGCGGCGCCCAGGCCCTGTCGGTCCTCACCGACGTCGATTTCTTTCAGGGCTCGCTGGACTACATCCCGGCCGTGCGGGCCGCGGTGGCGCTGCCGGTGCTGCGCAAGGATTTCATCATCCATGAGCACCAGATCGGTCAAGCCCGCGATTACGGCGCGGACGCCATCCTCTTGATCGTCGCCATCCTCGACCCCTTCCAGCTCCAAGACTACCGAGAGATTGCGGCCGGCCTGGGCATGGACAGCCTGGTCGAGGTCCACGACGAGTGGGAGGCGGAAAAGGCCCTGGAGTCCGGGGCCGGGCTGATCGGCGTCAACAACCGCGACCTGCGCGATTTTTCGCTGGACCTCAACACCACCCTCAAGGTCAAGAAGGAGATCCCGCTGGAGATCCCGGTGGTCAGCGAATCCGGAATCAAGACCAACGAAGATGTGCGGCTGCTGGCCGCGCATGGGATCAAGGCGGTGCTGGTCGGCGAGACCCTGATGCGGGCCGAGGACCGGGGTAAGGCCCTGCGGGAGTTGCTGGGGCGGGATTGAGGCAGCGGCAGGAAAAGGGACGGGAGACGGAACCGATGGTCGGACGAACACGGATCAAGGTCTGCGGCATCACCAGGCCGGCAGACGCCCAACAGGCGGTGGCCGCCGGGGTTGACGCCCTGGGCTTCATCTTCGCCGAGAAGAGCCTGCGCAAGGTCGAGCCGGACCAGGCCCGCCGGATCATCAGCGCCCTGCCCCCCTTTGTCGATGCCGTGGGGGTCTTCGTCAACGCTGATCCGGCCAGGGTCCGCGAACTGGTCGAGTATTGCCGGCTGACCGTGGTCCAGCTGCACGGCCAGGAGAGCGTCGAGTATTGCCGAGCCATGCCGGTCCGGGTGGTCAAGGCCTTCTCGATCCGGCCCGAGACCAGCGACCAGCAATTCGCGCCCTACGCCGAGGTGGCCGCCGGCCTGCTCTTCGATACCTGGCATGAGCAACTGGCCGGCGGCACCGGCCAGGCCTTTGACTGGTCGATGCTGGCGAAATTCGCCATTCCAAAGCCGCTGATACTGGCCGGCGGTCTGGGGCCGGACAATGTCGGGGAGGCGGTGCGACAGGTGCGCCCCTTCGCGGTGGACCTCAATTCCGGGGTGGAGGTCAGTCCAGGCGTCAAGGATCCTGGGCTGATTGGCATGGCAGTAGAAGAAGTGCGCCGAGCCGACCTGGCAGCTTACGGCGCGTAAGCCTTCCGGAATTACCCAGAGTTCCGCAAATTCCAGTTCCGCGCCGATCAGCGTCCGACCGGCTCCCCACCCAATACGACCTTTCAGTCACCGACTCCAGCGCCCTTCACCCACCGAAATTGTATATCGCCCCTCAATAATTCAAGGTGGCCTTTTGGCACTGAAATTATCGAACCGCCTACGACCATCCAAGGGAAATTTTTCGCTCCGACCACCGAAAATCACTGGCACAAACCTTTAATTAGGAATATTTCAAAAGCGTTGCTTATCGCCTTGCCTGCCAATGACCAATGGGGGGAATGAAGGAATGTCCGACACCACCACACCTGCCAAAACCGGCCTGGTTTCCCTGCTTTTCCTGACTGGCGCCGTCCTGCTCTACAACCTGTCCCGGGCCAACTATCTGCTCTTTCACGGCTTGGCCGAGATGTTCGGGGTGGCCATCGCCGGCGGCATCGCCATGATCGCCTGGAATTCCCGGAATGTGGTCCGCCGTCACTTCCTGCTGTTCATCGGTCTCGGCTATCCCTTCGTCGGTCTGCTCAGCCTGCTCCACACCTTCGCCTACAAGGGCCTTTCGGTCTTCCCGTCCGCGCCCGGGGCCAACCTCCCCACCCAGCTCTGGATCGCCGCCCGTTTCCTGGAATGCGGCACCTTCCTGGCGGCCCCCCACTTTCTAAACCGGAAAGTGCTGCCGGCTCTGGTGCTGACCGGGTACACCCTGGTTACCGGCCTGATTCTGGCCTCGCTCTTTGTCTGGCCGGTCTTTCCGGACTGTTACGTGGACGGCGTCGGCCTGACCAGCTTTAAGAAGGTCAGCGAATACCTGATCTCCCTGGTGTGGCTGGTGGTCATCTTTATCCTCCTGGCCCACCGCGAAAAATTCGACGCCCCGGTGCTCAGGCAGTTGCTGGTGGCGGTGGCCTGCAACATCGCTGCCGAACTCTCCTTCGCGCTTTATGTGGATGTCTACGGGGTCCTTAACTTCAGTGGCCACTTTCTGCGGATCATCGGGGTCTACTTCTTCTACCGGGCCATTATCGAAAAGAGCCTGCGCGAACCCTACCGTTCCCTGTTCCGGGAGCTCCATCAGAGCGAACAGCGCTACCGGAACATCTACGAAACCGCCCCGCTGGCCTTTGTGGTCTGGGACCAGGAGTGCCGGGTCACCCAATGGAACCGTGCCGCCGAGAAAATTTTTGGCTGGACCAGCGCCGAAACGATCGGCAAAAACTTTCTGGAATTCCTGATTCCAGCCAAGGAGCGGCCGGCGGTGGAGGTTGTGGTGGCCGCCTTGAACCGGGGAGAAATTGTCAACCACAGCATCAACGCCAACCTGACCAAGGCAGGTGGAACCATCATCTGTGAGTGGAACAACTCGATCATGCCCGACCAGGATGGCAACCCCAGCGGGGTGGTGCTCTCGCTGGGGCTGGACATCACCGAACAGAAGAAGGCGGAAGAGGTCCTGCGCCAGCAGTCGGAAATGATCAAGCGCTTTGCCTACTCGGTGGTGCACGACCTGAAGAACCCCGCCGGCAGCCTCTCGGCGCTGGCCGAACTTTTCCAGCGCCGCTATGGCGATGCTCTGGATGACCGGGGGCGCCGGTTCTGTGACCAGATCAAGCAGACCTCCCGGCAAATCAGCGAACTGGTGCAGAACATCAACACCTATATCGCCGCCAAGGAGTTGACCCTGCAAGTAGAAAACTTCGAGCTGCGGGAACTCTTCGAACTACTGCGCCAAGAATTCGCCGGCCGGGTGGCGGAAAGACAAATCAGCTGGGCGGAGCCGGAGCAGCTGCCGGCAATCCGGGCCGATAAAATCGCCCTGCTACGGATCTTGAGAAATTTCGTCGATAACGCCCTGAAGTACGGCGGCCCGGCCTTGAGCCGGATCGAGATCGGCTACCGGGCAACCCCGGAGCACCACCAGTTCTTCGTCCAGGACGACGGCGTCGGCCTGCCCACGAACACCGAGGAGAAAATCTTTGAAATATTCCACCGGGGCCAGACCGCCAGCGGCACCAGCGGCGCAGGCCTGGGGCTGGCCATCACCCGCGAACTGGCCGAGAAGATGGGTGGAGAAGTCTGGGCCGAGCGCCCCGCCGACCACGGCACGATATTCTTCATCTACATAGCCAAGGGTCTTTAACCGCAGTAATTCCTTGGCAGTCGGAGCTTCTGGGCGGCTTAGTGCGGAGCAGGGAGGTAGGTTGGCGGTGAGCATGCGAACCCCAACGTTCGGGAAAGGGGCGTTAAAGCTGGGAGGGATTGTTTTTGTCAAGATAAAAGATTTTACCCCCTATTTTCACCCCGGGTCCGCTTAAGTGACTGGTTAGCACGTCTTTTTTTTTATTTAGTTGAATTGCTATTGTGCTTCTATTTTTTCCCCAAGATTACACTTAATGTGAACAATGAAATACTAGCCACTTCCAGAACATAAAAGACTGTTAAGAATGCTGGACGTATTTTCGTTTTTTTTGATAATTCTATTATTTGCTGAACGTCATTTAATACAGTTGCAGCATAATTTATGCCTCGCAATGTGGCCAACCCATTTTCCTTTAAATATGGCCTCATATTAATAGCCCATAATGCAAAAGCAGCAAGTTGCAGAGCTATGGCGATGAATAATAAGATAATAAATAATTCCATAATATTGTTGTGCTAACGGCTTTCATAACCTGACCGGGCCACTAAAGATGACCGCTCCAGCGCCGCCAGATTTAACCCGGTCAGGTTTATGATTTTGTTATAGCGTTTTTTTCTGCATTTAGTTCGTATTCGTTAATTCTTTCACGAATTAACAATAAAAACTCCATGCATTTCTCAATTTTGCTAATAAAAATTGGAGACAACCGAGTACTAAGACAGAACTCACCTTGGTTAACTGTTAAAGTGATTATACAATTTTTATTTTTAACTAGAAACTGCTTAAGATCGTCAGTTAAAATGTTGCAGTTTTCATTATTACTACATTTGTAGTCATAAATTTCTTCAAATGTTTTTGGCGCAGAAAATGAAAACCACAATTTAGGAGATATTGAAAGTTTGAGAGGTTTCTTAGGTTTATTTATTACTTTGATATTTGTTACACCTGAGGAATTTTGAGTGCCAAAGTTATATGTAAGCTCCATGTCGTTTAATATATAATCTGCACCGAAAATTTTCGAAGTAACCTTACCCCCGAACCTTTTAACCAACTTACCTAAGTTGTTTTTAATAACAAAAATAATGAGAGCGTATAGCAGAACCACCGGTAAAACGATTATTGCTATAACTTTAATATGTGCCAAAATGTTTATTCCTCTTCGCTATAACAGTTTTTCTTTACGGGATTAGCTAAATTATTCTATAGGCGGATTCCGCCTATCACATTATTGGCTTTTTCCGTATAGCGCATTAATTATTTTCACAGCCAGCCCCGGACTGCCCAATTCGCGGCTGAAGCCGCTCCCACAGGTGCCAGCCGGCAAACAAGACGAAACGCCCCGTGGTGGGAGCGGTTTTAACCGCGAATCTTCAATGTCCTTCCCGGCCAAACATCGCCCAGGTTCGCCGGTAAATCGCCAGCAAGCGCCGGTCCAGATCCAGCCGCCAATCTTCCAGCCCCTCACTGCTCAGTCCGCCCGGCACCGCCAACGGTTCGCCCACCTCCACCACCACCCGGGCGAAGGGCTTGGGCAATACAGTCCGATCCCAGCTGCGAAAGACCCAGTAGCGGTCGGCGGCCCAGCCCAGCGGCACCACCACCGTCCCGCTGTAGCTGGCCAGCAATACCGCTCCGGGCTGGGCCACCAGCGGCGGCCCCTGGGAGCCGTCGGCGACGATGGCCGCCGATAAGCCCCGGTCCCGCACCGCCTTGACCATGCCCTTCAACGCCCCGATGCCGCCCCGGTTGCGGGAGCCGCGCACCGTCTCGAAGCCATAGCTCTCGACGATCCGGGCCACGTACTCGCCGTCCTTGCTGCTGCTGACCATGGCCACCCATTTTCTTTTACCCCGCGACAGATGCAGGATCAGAAAAACCCCGTAATGCCAGAAGGCGGCGACCAAGGGTTGCTTCCCCCGGTCCAGCTTGGCCAGATGCTCCCGCCCCACCCAGCTGATCCGGCAGGTGGCGAAGAGCAGCCGGGTCAGCAGCCCGAAGATGAACGGGCCGACCGCCAAGGTCAGCCGGTAGAGCAGTTTCTTTTTCACAGACATTGCAACTCCTGCTCCCTCAGCGCCTTTAAGCGGTCGCGCAGCCGGGCCGCCTCTTCGAAGGCCAGCTCTTCGGCGGCCTGGTACATGGCCTTTTCCACCCCGGATATCTCCCGCCGCAACTCCTCGATACTGCCAAACACCTTTTCCGGCTCGGCCGCCAGGGGCAATTCGGCGTAGTCCTGCTCGTAGACCGTCTCCATGATGTCCTTGATCTTGGAGCGCACCGTCGCCGGGGTGATCCCGTGGGCCAGGTTGTACTCGGTCTGAATCGCCCGGCGCCGGCCGGTCTCGGAGATGGTGAAGGCCATGGAGTCGGTGATCTTGTCGCCGTACATGATCACCTTGCCGTCGATGTTGCGGGCGGCCCGGCCGCAAGTCTGGATCAGCGAGCGGCGGCTGCGCAGGAAGCCCTCCTTGTCGGCGTCGAGGATGGCGACCAGCGACACCTCGGGGATATCCAGCCCCTCGCGGAGCAGGTTGATGCCGACCAGGACCTGGTATTCCTTCAGCCGCAGGTCGCGGATCAAACCCATCCGCTCCAGGGTCTTGATGTCGGAGTGCATGTAGCGCACCTTGACCCCCAGCTTGGCATAGTAGTCGGTGAGGTCCTCGGCCATCCGCTTGGTCAGGGTGGTGACCAGCACCGCCTCGCCGCGCTCCTCGCGGAGGCGGATCTCCTCCAGCAGGTCATCGACCTGGCCGAGGGCCGGGCGCACCTCGATTTCCGGGTCGATCAGGCCGGTGGGGCGGATGATCTGCTCCGCCACCCGACCCTGGGCGCGCTCGTACTCGAAGTCGCCGGGGGTGGCCGAGACGTAGATCACCTGCTTGACGCGGGCGTCGAACTCCTCAAATTGCAGGGGCCGGTTGTCCAGGGCCGAGGGCAGCCGGAAGCCGAAATTGACCAGGGTCTCCTTGCGGGAGCGGTCGCCCCGGTACATGCCCCGGACCTGGGAGACGGCGATATGGCTCTCGTCGATGAAGAGCAGGAAATCCTCGGGGAAATAGTCGAGCAGGGTCGGCGGCGGCTCGCCGGGCTTGCGGCCGGTCAGGTGGCGGCTGTAGTTCTCGATACCGTTGCAGTAGCCCAGCTCCTGGATCATCTCCAGGTCGTAGCTGGTCCGCTGCTCCAGCCGCTGGGCCTCGACCAGGCGGCGCTCATTTTCAAAGAAGGCCAGCTGCCCTTTCAACTCATCCTTGATGGTTCCCATGGCGGTCAAGAGCCGCTCCTTGGAAGTGACGAAGTGGCTGGAGGCAAAGAGGGTCAGCTCGCTCATCTCCTCCAGGACCTTGCCGCGCAGGGGATCGACCAGCCGGATCGCCTCGACGGTGTCGCCGAACAGCTCGATGCGCACCGCCCGCTCCTCCTCGTAGGCCGGGAAGACCTCGACCACATCGCCCCGAACCCGGAAGGTCCCGCGGTGGAATGAGATGTCGTTGCGTTCATAGAGCATGTAGACCAGCCGCCGCTTGATCTCCTCCAGCGGGTACTCCTGGCCGACCTTGATCTCCAGCCGCATGTTCGTGTACTCCTCGGGCGAGCCGAGGCCGTAGATGCAAGAAACCGAGGCGACGATCAGCACGTCGTGGCGGGTCAGGAGCGAGCGGGTGGCCGAATGGCGCATCTTGTCGATGGCGTCGTTGATCGCCGAGTCCTTCTCGATGTAGGTGTCGGAGGCGGCGATGTAGGCCTCGGGCTGGTAGTAGTCGTAGTAGCTGACGAAGTACTCGACCGCGTTATTGGGGAAGAGCTCCTTGAACTCGGAATAGAGCTGGGCGGCCAGGGTCTTGTTGGGGGCAAGGACCAGGGCGGGCCGGTTGGTCTCGGCGATCACCTTGGCCATGGTGAAGGTCTTGCCGCTGCCGGTCACCCCCAGCAGCACCTGTTCGCGGGCCCCCTCGGCCAAGCCGCGACAGAGATCGGCCACCGCCCGGGGCTGATCCCCGGCCGGCTCGAAGGGGCTGACCAGTTCGAAGTTCACCGGCACCATGGCTCAGCCCCGAAAATGGTCATAGCCGAGATCGGTGATCTCGCGGCGGGTCGCGCCATCGACCAGCCGGACCCCGGGTTCCGCGACGATCCGGCCGACCGGGTGCAACTCCCGACCCAGTTCCCGGCGCACCAAGGCCAGCAGGGCTTCGAGCTTAGCGGGGGCAACGGTGAGCAGCAGCCGGTAATCCTCGCCGCCGCTCAAGGCCCAGGCCCGGCCATCGGCGCGGAGAAACTCGGC
>JAGVGT010000062.1 GCA_020056965.1 Deltaproteobacteria bacterium | reverse complement strand
CTCCAGGCCGGGGCGGTGGCGGCGAGCAGGGCGGCACAGGCCAGAAGCGGCAGGGCCAATTTGAGTTTGCTAGTGCGCATGGCGATTCTCCTTTGGTTGGGGATCTGCTAGTGGTGGCAAGTGCCGTTGTTGGTGCACAGTTGTTCGGGATGGAGGGGCGGTAGTCTGTTCTCCAGGAAGCCGTCGATGGCTGACTGGATGTCGGGAAAATGCTGGAGATCGGCGAAATAAACCTTGATGCCCTGCTGGTGCAGGCGCTGGAAAGGTCCGCGACCGATACCGCCGACCAGCAGTGATTCTACGCCGTTCTCGGCCAGCAGGCCGACCGGTTGCATGCAGCCGCCGGCTTCATGGGCAAGGTTTTTCAGGCTGGTCAAGCCGGAGACCTGGCCGTCCGCAATTTCGACGACGATGAAGTGCTGGCTGTGGCCGAAATGGCCCGAGCGTTGGCTGGCCAGCCCTTCGCTGGTTTCGGCGGGAATGGCGATCTTGGTTACGGACATGGTTTCCTCCGGTAATTTTTACTGCTGTCCCGGGCAATTGGGTTTCAACCGTTACTGTTCAGCAAGGGCTGTGCCAGATGCGCTCCCTTGCTTGCTCGTTCAGGAACTTGTTGTTCGGACGTTGTTTTGTCTGGTTTGCCCAGACTCGGTTGCCTGTTGCCTGTTACCCTTGCTGTGTTAACTGTTGCTCTATGTTAAGTTAGCGGTTACCATTTTTGTAAAGTTCGAAATTACCTCTTATGGCCCAAATTGACGGTGATGCCAATGCGACAGGTCCCTTGTACCATCCTTAAATCGATTCTGGCCAAGATTGATCCGGTTGACGAACAACTGTGGAAAACGGTGATCGATACCATGCAGGAAGGCCTGATGCTGGTCGCCCCGGACGGGGAGATTGTCTTTGTCAACCGGGCCTTCGAGAAGCTGCTGGGCTACAGCGGAGCGGAAATTATCGGCAAATCCTGCGAGTTGTTTCAGTGTGATCAATGCTCGCGCTCGCGGGCCGACGGCCTAGATCGCTATTGCACCCTGTTCCGGCAGGAGGAGGAGATCGTCAAGGAGTGCGTCTTTCAGAGTAAAAACGGGCGCCCCATCCATCTGCTGAAAAACGCCGCCGTGATCAAGAACGCTGAGGGCAGGGTGATCGGCGGGGTGGAAACTTTGACCGACCTGACCTCGGTGGTGGCCAGGGAGAAGGTCATCGAGACCCTGCGGCGCCAACTCAATTACGACGATGGCTTTCAGGGGATGGTCGGTAAATCGCCGGTGATGCAGCAGGTCTTTGATCTGACCGCCAGCGCCGCCCAGTCCGCCGCCCCGGTAATTATTTATGGCGAATCCGGGACCGGCAAGGAGCTGGTGGCGGCGGCAATCCATCAGTTGAGCCCTCGGGCCGCCGCCCCCTTTGTGAAGGTAAACTGCGCGGCCCTGAACAATAACCTGCTGGAAAGTGAGTTGTTCGGCCATGTCAAAGGGGCCTTCACCGGGGCCGAGCATAAACGGATCGGGCGCTTCGAAGCGGCGCACGGCGGCAGCATCTTCCTGGACGAGATCGGCGATCTGCCGCTGTTGACCCAGACCAAACTGTTGCGGGTCCTGCAGGAGATGGAGATCGAGCGGGTCGGTGATAATCGGCCGATCAAGATCGACGTCCGGGTCATCGCCGCCACCCATAAGGATCTGCGCCAGCTCATCACCGAGGGGCTGTTCCGGGAGGACCTCTACTACCGGCTCAGCGTCATCCCGGTCACCCTGCCGCCCCTGCGCGAGCGCCGGCAGGACATCCCCCTCCTGCTGGAGGCCTTCATGAAGAACATTGGTCAAAAGACCGGCAAAAAACTTACCGGCATCACCTGTGAGGCCCTGGACCTGTTGATCAACTACGGCTGGCCCGGCAATGTTCGGGAATTGATCAACGTCCTGGAATATGCCCATGTGGTCTGCCGGCAAGGCGAGATCGGGCCGGTCCATTTACCGAGGCAGTTTCCGGGCGACCAAGCGGTTCGGGAAACCAGCCTCTCCCTGCCCCCGGTCGGGGCCGACGACCAGGTCAAGAAAAAGCGCCTCCTCGCGGCCCTGGCAGAATCGGACGGCAATCAATCCAAGGCGGCTGAAATATTGGGCGTAAGCCGGGTGACGGTGTGGAAATGGCTGAAGCGGTATCGGCGGTGATTTCACTGTTCCGCCGATAAATATTGATATTCAGAGTCTCATGCAATAGTTCATTCTTGTCATTCCCGAGGTAGTAATCGGGAATCCAGCTTGTCGAGAGTTAAAGGCGTTCTGGAAAAAACCGGTTAGTAGCGAGTTTTGCACGAGGCTTATCAGAAAGTGTTAATAAGGAGAGCGCTTGCAAAACTCGTCATTCCGGCAGTCCTTAAGGAATCCAGAGGTTTTTAGGACAAAGATAATGGATTCCGGCTTAAAACATGCCGGAATGACGACAATTTTAGACTTTTGCAAGAGCCTCAGGAGACTTTATGCAGATTTGGGTTGATGCCGATGCCTGCCCGAAGGTGATCAAGGAGATTCTCTTCCGGGTGGCGGAGCGGTTGCAAATTCCCCTGGTCCTGGTCGCCAATCAGTTTCTCCAGGTGCCGTCTTCGCCCTTGATCACCACCATCCGGGTGGCCAAGGGGGCCGATGTGGCGGACCAGCGGATTGTCGAAAAAATCGGGGCCGGCGACCTGGTGGTTACCGCCGATATTCCGCTGGCGGCGGCCGCCATTGCTAAAGGCGGCCACGCCTTGAACCCCCGGGGTGAATTTTACAGTCTGGAGAATATCGGCGAGCGGCTCTCGATGCGCAATTTCTTGAGTGAACTGCGCGATAACGGCGTCGAAACCGGCGGCCCGCCGCCGCTCAACCAGCGCGACCGGCAGAATTTCGCCAACCAGCTGGATCGGTTTCTGGCAAAAATTCGGGCGGACAAATGAAAATCGGATTTTGGCAGATATGAAATAAGGGATGCATGCCCGGTCTCACTTTGTACATACTGAGTAAACCGTTGGGTGAGAATAGCCTCTTGTAATGTTGAAGGAAGCGTATATGGGCGAACAGAAAATTTTCGTCATTGCCGGACCCAACGGAGCTGACAAAACCGGATAAAATAGGCAGAGAGCGTGGAATAAGCCAAGCAAATACCATATTGGGAGTCGGGGCGGCCGGAAATGAGTGAAGTGAGCAGAATAGGCAAATACGAGATCCTCTCGACCCTCGGGGAGGGGGCCATGGGGATGGTATATCAGGCCCAAGACCCCATCATCGGGCGAAAGGTCTTTCTGAAGACCCTCCGGAAGGACTTCTTTCACTCCGACGACACCACCTTCCTCTTTCGCCGTTTCAAAAAAGAGGCCCTGGCCGCCGCCCGGCTCAATCATCCCGGGATCGTCACCCTGTATGAGTTCGGCGAGGATGCCGGCGTGGTCTTCATTGCCATGGAATTCGTCAACGGGAGGTGCCTTCGTGAGATCCTGGCGGCAGGTAAGGGGTTCGGGGTCGCTGCCTCGATCGATTTGATTCTCCAGCTCCTCGACGCCCTGGCCTACGCCCACGACCAAGGGGTGATTCATCGTGACCTCAAACCCGCCAATATCTTTGTTCTGCCAGGCGGGCGGCTAAAGGTCACCGATTTCGGCATAACAAAAATTGAAGCGACCGATCTCACCCAGATGGGTGATCTCCTCGGAACTCCCTACTACATGTCTCCCGAAATGATCACCGGCCGACCGGTGGATGGCCGCTCCGATCTGTTTTCCGCCGGGGTGATCTTCTACCATCTCCTCACCGGGGAGATGCCGTTCCCCGGCAATTCAGTGAACAGTGTCATGCACCATATCCTGAAGAGCGAACCGCCCCCGGTTTCCGCGGTGAATTCCCTGGTTCCCGCCGGCATCGATCTGATCATCAACAAGGCCATGGCCAAAATGGTCCAGCAACGTTTCCAGAGCGCCAGGGAATTTAGCACCGCCCTGCAAAAGTTTCGTTAGACTGCATGGACAGTGGAGAAGAGAAGCCCATCCCGAAGGAAGGGCAGGCGGCGGGTAGCGGCCCTTATTGATCAAAAGCTAACAAACTGCTTTGCCACGAATTCATTGCCGTGTAAGGTGATTTTCGGTTGAAAATTCCCAGCACGTGCAGCCAAAGAGACCTCGGCTGAAGTCTGATCCGGTGATGTTGAAAGGAATCATGAGCGGGTTAGATAACGGCGCTGTCTGCTTTGCACCAGGTGTCGTGGACGAAGTGGTTGACAGTAATTAAGTAAGGTGTCCCCGGACTTACGGAATTGTCGGAATTATACGCTATGGATAATTGTTTATGCGCTATGCGGAAAAAGTCAATAATGTGATAGGCGGAAGCCGCCTATAGAATAATTAAGCTAATCCCGTAAAGAAAAACTGTTAGGGGTTACCGAGCTGCCGAGACGGACCAGACTGAATTATAATTCGCTATTTGTTCATGCCTGGCAAACGAAACGTACAAGGGGGAATAGAGACAATAAAATGTCACAACCAGAGATTAAAGCAGAAAAAATAAATTCACCGATACAGCTTATGGCTGCATGGTTTGTGATGCTGATTCTATTGTCAGGCGTTCTTTTGACGGCAGCAATAAAAATAGAAAAACCTGAATGGGCCGCAGGTTATTTGGTGGTTTCAACCACAATTCTCATCTTGATAGTTATCAGTGCTGTCATACTTATGCTAACTAAATATCGCCCACATCTCCAAGAAGGAAAGGAGTATGCGGAATGGCTGAAAGATCAAAATAAATATGGGAAAGGAGCCATACAGGCTATTGAACGGAATGATTCTTTAATATTATTGAAAAATAAATTTAATAAACTAAAGAGCAAGCAAAAAAGCTATAAAGAGGTTGATGTAATTAGTAAAATAGAGGGATCCTTGTTATATAAAGTATCGGTATCAAATATTGAAGGTGCTGAAAAAATTATAGAAGCCATTCAAAAATTTAATGTAGAAACAGAGCTGAATGAGGTTTGTGGTAGTAGCAAAGCTTTTGAAGATCACCAATCTATATGGCTTGGTTCAGACATACCTGCGGATATTGCCATTCCAATAATCAAAAAGGCAATTACCATCTGGCCTCACTTGAAATACATTGCTTTCCCTTCGGAAGATGCGCCTGAGTTCACACGTTGGATGTTGTATATTGGAGGATCCACGAGAACAGCTATCGAAAGAAGTTTTCAGCCGTGGACAAACGAAGAGATTAACAATTTTCAAGAAAAAGATACGGCATTGTTCCATGCTGAAATTCGAAAGAAATTACCCTAACCAGGCGCTTGTTCGGATGCAAACTACGCTGCGCTTCGTTTTCACCGCACAGCTTGGTCATTGTGACGGTAATACATGAAAGCCGAATTCTGGGGACACCTTACTTAATTATTTCTTCTTTCCTATCCGGTCATAATCATGGACAGCGCAACATGATCGGATAAGAATATTTCCATGAAATCCGATCGCGTTAATAAGGTTCTCCTGAGGATTGATGAAGGGGTGCGGTTGATCGCTCACCACCGCCCCCTGCCGCCTCCCGTTCTGGGGCGTCTCCGGGAACAACTGGTTCTCGACTGGTGAGCAGTCTGCAATTTGTTGCCTCGCCATCCCTTCAGCCCACCCCCTTTTTCTTGGCAACTACCATTACACCCAAAGCCATCAGGGCAAAGAAAATGGTCCCGAACAGACCCAGCTTCTTGAAATTCGTCAGCCAGTCCCGGCGGCTGGCAATCTTCTCCATTTCCTCCCGAAAGGACGCATTGCCGAAATCACTGATCCGGTAGGTGGCGGGGTCGATGGTGTAGGCCTTGAGCAGGCCGGAGTCCGCCGCCAGAAGGCCCTGGTTGAAGCGGACCAGATCGACCGGCACCGCGCCCTGTTCCAGGTTGACGCTCCCGACCGCTTTGCCCTCCGGGCTGATGATCTTGATGGCTCCATTGGTCATGACCGTGTTGAGCTGCGCCGCCCAGAGGTTGCCGTCCGCTCCCAGGGCCAGGGCGAAAGGTTTGGCGTGACCGCTGGCCTCGGCGATCTGGCCCAGGTTATCCTTGAGGCCGGCCAGCTTCGCCTTCAGTTTCTCCGGATCCTGGGCCATGGCGGCAATCTCCTCGGGGCTGACGGGCATCCCGCCCATGGTGCTGAGCGGTTCCGCGACCTCCGTCACTTTTCCTTGCTCGACCCGGAAAGGAATGATGCGAAACCGGTTGGTGTCGCAAAGATACAGGCGGTCGCCGGCGTCCCGGGCCAGATCGTTGGGGTAGCTCAGCCGGGTGGTGTTGTCGGCCACGGCGCAGGAGGAGTCGACCAGGTTTTGGACCAACAGCCGGTCGTTGTTGGTATCAGCGATGTACAAGAGTTGGCGATCCTGGTCGGCCAGGAATTTGAAGTTTTCCGCCAGGCTGAAGTCGCCGGTCGGCGCGAAAGGCTGGCAGCTCTTGGCGGCCGGATCGCAGCGCAGGATTTTTTTCATTTCCAGGTCGCCGACCAGCAGACTGCCATCGTTCAGCAGTTCCAGGTCGGCCACCGGCCCGGCGATACCCAGGTCGGCCAGATCGAGCACCTGCTCCAGGCGTCCATCCCGGGAGGTCAGATAGATGCGGCCACCGGCGTGCATTGCCACCCTTTCCCCGTTGGTCGCGACATGGTCGAGGGAGACAAACCGGTCCAGCTTGCCCGAGGCCCAGAAGCGCAACCCCAGGGAGGCGAAGATCAACAGGATCACCAGCCCGGCCGCAATGTTCAGGGCCTGGCTCGGAGTGGCCTCGGCTGGAGGCGGAACCGGCCGCGGTTTCGGTGGTGCCACCCGTGGCCTTTCCTCGGCCGGAGCCGGTGCTTCCGGTTCACTCTGCTCCTCCATGGTCAATTCCAAATCGGCGGTCGGCAAAATGATGATCGGGATCCCGGCCGCTTCGAAGATCGACTTGTACTTATTGGCCGTCGCCCAATCGAGCTGGTCCTTGATGGTTATCGGGCGGCCGGTGAAAAAGCGTTTGACCGCCTGTTCGTTGCCCTTGAAAATTTGCGACAGGCGTGCTTGCACCGCGTTCCTCTCCTGCCCGGCGGCGATCTTTCCCTCGAATACGACCCGGTAAGTTACGGCCATGGTATTTCTCCTGTTATCATTCCGGCTGGTGCGCCAATCTCTAAACGCTGCTTTTTAATTCGCTCAGGCCTAACATATTTGCTGCATTTTTGAAACAGAATGTATAGGCGAAAATTTTGGGCCGGATTTTTTAACGCTGGGGGTGGTTAATTTGGGGTGCCGGACTACAAATCGTGCGGGAAGGTCACCTACACCCCCTGGTCGAGGCGGATTTTCTGGCGGGACTGCGGAGCCGCGGGACGGATGAGTCGGCGGTGCAGTATCTGGCCATGCTCTACGGCGCTGGTCAGCGGTGATGTTGAAAGATCACCGGCCGGCCGCCCTGTGCTTTGCCGACTTTGTGGCGGCGAAGGCCGGGGTCTGGAAAAGTGAGGGGTATTGCGCACCTGGCCGGTCACGACTCCCGAGCGGCCAGCCGCTTGGCAATCTCGCGCAGACCGGCCGCTTCGGCCATTTCACGGGGTGTGGCGCATTCGTCGATGCGGGTTCGCAAGTTCGGGTCCGCGCCGGCCTGCAAGAGGAGTTCAATGGCCCCAGTATTTCGTTCGGTCACCGCCATGTGCAAGGGGGTGTAATCGTTGATCCCGCGTTGATTTGGGTCGGCCTGGAAGGCGAGCAGCAGTTGCAGAATCTCCAGCACGTCCGGCCGGCCCGGGGCGCCGGGGCGGGGCATGCTGCACGAGAGGGCCGCCAGCAAGGGCGGAAACCCGAGGTGATCCACAGGGTTGGGGTTGGCGCCGAGCTCCAGCAGGGTGCGGATAAACGGCAGAGGGCTGTGGTAGATCGCATATTCAAGGCAGTTGCCGATGGTCAGCGGCAGCGGTCCATTGGGGATGGCAGCCGGATCGTCAACCGCCGCCCGCAAGGCGGCCAGGTCCCCGGTCTTAAAGGCCGCATCAATCCTGCGGAAGGTCTCGTATTCCGCACAGCGTTCACTCTCGGATGTCATTTTGCCGCCGTTGTTTCGTTGGTTGCTCGCAGTTCCGCCGCCAACTCCAGCCAGCCCCGCGCCACGGCTAAGTCATAGGCGCTCTGGCCGGCAAATCCCGGCGCCCCGCTGCCCCGCAAGGATAGATCGGTCCCGCCTTTTGCCAGTAGGCTGGCGATTTCCAGGTGTCCAGCGACGATGGCGAGCATCAAGGCGCTCAGGCCGAATTTGGCTGTGACGTTCAGGTCGGCCCTCTGGCCGATCAGGGTGGCGACGATCTCGCGGTGACCACCATGGGCGGCCAGCATGAGAGCGGTCTGGCCGTGACTGTCCCGGGCATTCAGGCCGGCACCCCGTTCGATTAAATCGAGGACGACTTGGATTTCACCCTGCTTTATCGCTTTTTCCCAGACTGTGTCCATCATGAATCACTCGCGGGTCAGTTTTGTCGTCCTCGCAAAAAGCTGCGAGAATGACGGATAGTGCCAATCAACCCAGTGATTTGTTGTTGGCCCCGTTGATCGTTTCGACTTTTTGCGAATTCATCAGTTTTGGATATATCGCATTACCGTTAGTCACCGCGGAAATCTCCGGGCCGCGCGGGCCTTCGCCTTTGCCGCCTCATCGGCACGGTTCTTGGGTGGTGAGTTGGTCGCCAGCGAATTTAGGAGGTTTCGGGAAACCGCCGCAACCGTTTCTACCGCCGCCAGGAATGCAGTTTCATTGGCCTGCGACGGCTTGCTGAATCCGCTCACTTTTCTCACAAACTGCAGGGCCGCCCCGTGGATTTCTTCGTCGGTAACCGGCGGGTCCAAGTTGAACAGGGGCTTGATGTTTCTGCACATAAGTATACCTCAAACGATCAAAGTTGGTTCGCCTACTGGTTCCGGCGAATAAATTTCACGGGAACGCTGAATCCTGGTAACATTTCGGTCATTCTAAGCCGGCTCCATGGGGCATGGACTCTTCGCCTTCCCTGCGGGGACATCTCTCCTGGGGTCGAGACTATCATTGCCGCTACGCCGGTATTCCTTGGGCGACTGGCCGGTGAAGCGGGCAAAGCTTTTGGCGAAGGCGCTCAGGCTGTTGAAGCCGATCGCGTAGGCCACATCGGTGACCGAGGCCTGGGGCGCGGCCAGGAGTTCCATGGCCCGCAGCATCCGGGCCTGGTGGTGGAACTGTTGCCAGCCGACACTGCTCTCGGCCAGGAAACGGCGGCGGAATTGGCGGGGCGACAGGGCGGCCGCCCGGGCTGCCCCGGCTAGGTTGGCCTGGTCCAGATCGGTCAGGGTGTACTCCATGGCCGCCGCGATCGGCCTGGTCCTGGCTGCAGGCAACCGAAATCCCGCCTCTTCCTTGCTCCACTCCCCGCACAACAACCCCATGGTCTGGAAGAAAGAGGCGGCCAGGGCATCGTCCGGGTCGCGGTCCGGGGGCCAGCGCAGGGCGTAGTGGACCATCTCCCGGATGATGGGGGCGGCCGGGATGATGCGGATTTCTGCCTGGCCGGTGTTGACCAGCGAGGGGGCGAAGAAGACCGAGGCGGAGAGGACGTTGCGCAGGGTGGTCCGGTGGCTGATCCCGGCGGGGATCCAGGCCGCCCGCTGGGGCGGCAGCAGGTAGAAGCCGTTCTCCGCCTCCAGCCGCAGGGTGCCGGAGAAGGCGTAGATCAGCTGGTGGCGCTGGTGGGCATGCCAGTCGTAGCGAATATTTTGATCGCTGTCCAGATAGGCGAAGGCCGTCAAGGGTGAGGCGTCAACCCCCTTGAGGTCCAATTCTTCCCGGGTCTGGATCGGGTCTAGTTCCTTGAGCATAATTCTAGTTTAATATCTTCGATATGTCCGTTTCAAGCTCATCTTTGTCCTATATGCGTTAGACGGCCGTAAGTGGTGGCGGTAAGTTGCGCTATACTAATTTTCTGGCGAGGTATGGACATGGAACTACGGATTGAGGAATTGCCGGCCGGGCAACGGAAAAGCAAATGCGCCGACCCGACCGAACTGGGCTTCGGCAAACATTTCACCGACCGGATGCTGGTGGCCGACTGGAGCGAGGCGCTGGGTTGGCATGCTGCCAGGATCGTCCCCTACGGCCCGTTTCTTCTGGAACCTTCGGCGGCCGTTTTCCACTACGGGCAGGAGATCTTCGAGGGTCTCAAGGCCTACCGGCAACCGGATGGCTCCATAGCCCTCTTCCGGCCGGAGCTGAACCTGGCCCGCTTTAATCGCTCCGCTCGGCGGCTGGCCCTGCCGGAGGTGGAGGCCGAGTTGTTTCTCGACGGACTGCTTGAGTTGCTGCGGTTGGAGGGTGATTGGGTTCCGGCATCCCCGGGCACCTCGCTCTACATCCGTCCGGCCCTGATCGCCACCGAGGCGGCCCTGGGGGTCAAACCGGCCCGGGAATGCCGTTTCTTCATCATCCTCTCGCCGGTGGGGGCCTATTACCCCTCGGGTTTTGAACCGATCCGGCTGCTGATCGAGGACCGATTGACCCGGGCGGCGCCGGGCGGCACCGGGGCGGCCAAGACCGGCGGCAATTACGCCGCCTCTCTGCTGGCGGCCCGGGCGGCCAAGGAACGCAGCTTCGACCAGGTGCTCTGGCTGGACGCTCGGGAGCATCGTTATGTCGAGGAGGTGGGCGCCATGAACATCTTCTTCGTCATCGACAACCAGCTGGTGCCCCCCCCCTTGTCGGAGACCATCCTTGGCGGGATCACCCGTGACTCGCTCCTGCAACTGGCGCCAACCCTGGGCGTGACGACGGCGGAGCGGCCGCTGGCGGTGGAGGAGCTGCTTGCCGGAATCCGCGGCGGCCAGGTGCGTGAGGCCTTCGGGGCAGGGACGGCCGCCGTGGTGGCGCCAGTGGGGGCGCTGGGCTATCGGGAGGAAATATTTATCATCGGTGACGGGGCGGTGGGCAAGGTGACCCGACTGCTGTATGATTCGCTCACTGATATTCAATATGGCCGGGCCACCGATCAATTTGGCTGGTTGCGGAGAGTGTAAGGGAGCAAAAACATGCACCATGAACTGCGTAAACAGCAACGCGCCATCAGCGAGGCCGAGGCGCGAGAGCTCCTGGTCAGGGGCGAATATGGCGTACTCTCCACCCGCAGCCCTGACGGCCAACCGTATGGGGTGCCGTTGAACTATTGCCTGCTCGACGGCGCCCTCTATTTCCATTGCGCGGTGGCCGGCCATAAACTGGAGAATCTTGGGGCCGAACCCCGGGTGTCGTTCTGCGTGGTGGGGAAAACCGAGGTGTTGCCGGGGCAGTTTGCCACCCGCTACGAAAGCGTCATCTTTTTCGGCCGGGCCGCCGAGGTGTTCGCGGCGGAAAAGCAGCTGGCCCTGGAAGGGTTGATGGCCAAGTACTCCCCAGATTATCGTGAGGAGGGGTTGCGCTATATCGTCGCGCAAACCGACCAGGCCCGGGTGTTCCGGGTCAGCATTGAGAAGGTCAGCGGCAAGGCGCGGCGCTGAGACCTGGGGAGGCGGACCTGCCGGAGATCCAGACTGAGCCGCTACCGGTGGTGCTTCAGGTGCTGACCGGTTGCGCTACGGTCGAAGAGGTCTACGAAAATCTGCCCGATGTGGAGTTGCTCCGTTCGGCGACTGGAGGAAATCATGGTTGACCAGGCAATCTTAAGCCGTTGTGGTTGGGCAGGCAGCGATCCGCTCTACCTGGCCTATCACGACACCGAATGGGGCGTGCCGGTCCATGCCGATCGGCGCCTCTTCGAGTTCCTGACCCTGGAAGGGGCCCAGGCCGGGCTTTCCTGGTTGACCATCCTCCGGAAACGTGAATCCTACCGGGCCGCCTTCGCCGATTTCGACCCCGAGGCGGTGGCCCGTTTCGATGCCGCCCGGGTGGCGGAACTTTTGACCAATCCCGGCATCGTCCGCAATCGCTTGAAGGTGGAATCGACCATCAGCAATGCCCGCGCCTTTTTGGCTGTGCAGGCAGAGTTCGGCTCCTTTGGTGCCTACCAGTGGCGCTTCGTGGACGGTATCCCGCTCCAGAATAGTTGGTCAAGCATCCGGGCGGTTCCGGCTACCACCCCGGTTTCCGATGCTTTCAGCCGTGATCTCAAGCAGCGCGGCTTTCGGTTCGTCGGCAGCACCATCTGCTATGCCCATATGCAGGCGGTGGGAATGGTCAACGACCACCCGGTGGATTGTTTTCGCTGGCGCGAATTGGGCGGGGGGTAGGGGCGGGGATTTCGCCTGGTAACGCCCTCGGTTCATAACGGGCCATGGGCGCGACTGGATGATTGCCTTCAGCGTCAAGAGTCGCTATCTTGGAAAATGCAGTGGATAATCACAAGTAATGGCACTCCTTCAATTTCTGAGCGTGGCGCGGTTTTTCGTTGGCCAAACACAGCAGAGTCTTTAACTGCCTGCCAGCTCCGCTTACCGTAGTTTAAAAATAACCGTAACCTTAAACACCCGAGGGAGGTAGTAGGCATGGGACCAGAAATAAGTATTTCCGCACCAGCGGCAAGGGTAACTTTCCATCGGCCCCAAGTGGTTATCCTGTGCGCCGTGCTCATTCTGCTCGCCACCTTTGGGTGTCAGCAACTCACCGGGTCGAAAACCCCGCCTCCATCGGCCGGGGCCGAACTTTTCAAGTCAAAGTGCGGCAAATGTCACGACCTCGAACTGGCCATGAACAAATATCGCTCGGATGGGGTCTGGTATGTCACCATCACCAGGATGAAGGATGAACACCAGGCCGAGATCAGCCGAGAGGAAGTCGCGCAGCTGGTCAAGTATCATGTGGAGCGGCAAAAAAATGAGGCCGACATCTTCAGGGAGGATTGCCAGAAATGCCATCCCGGCAAGGTTTATCTGGACAAGAAGTTGAGTGCGGAGCAGGCCCGGGCAATCATCAGGCGCATGCAACAGAAGGCCGGCAACACCATCGATGACGCGGATATTGAGATCATTGTCCGCTACCATGTCCAGGCCCAGCAGGACGCGGTGAATGAAAATCTCCGGGGCGTTTATTACCAAGTCCTGACCGGTATCCCCGGTATGGAGAAGGGTCTGGCGCTTTTCCTGGGAAAATGCTCCACCTGCCATCAGCCGGAGCGGGCGTTGGCCGTGTTCAAGGACCCGGAGGTCTGGGAGCAGACCATCAAGAGGATGCAATCTTACAGTAAAGGTGCAATTTTCGATTCCGACACCAGGGAACTCGTTGGCTTTCACGTCACCGCGCAGCAGAAGGAAATCGACACCTTCAAGATGACCTGCACACAATGTCATGACGATGCCCGGATCAACAGCCGTAGCATGTCCGAAGAGCAGTGGGTCGAAACCATCAAGAGAATGAGGCAGAAGGCGCCGGAACTGATCACCAACGAAAAGGTTGATATCCTGTCGGCCTACTTCCACCGCCGGGAACTGGCCATGGCCAGGATTTTCTCCGGAAAGTGCCGGCTCTGTCACCTTGAAAATTCAACCGACACACCATCCTTGACCGGCACCAGTGCGCAGATGGACGGTCTGATCCTCCTGGCCAGTCAGGAGTTTGGCGAGAGTGTGCAGGTGAATGATGTCAAAAATATCATGGCCACCCACAAAGAAAGACAGAAGAGAGATTTTCGGTTGTACGAGAATAAATGCACCACTTGTCATCGGGACGGACCGCCTAAGAAAAAGGGGCCTGGTAAGGAATATCCACAAGAACGCAGTCGGGCCGAATGGATTTCCTTTATCGCCGCGCTTCAGGGTGCGGAACTCAGCAAAGAAATCCAGGAAAGCATCAATAGTCAGATTGACTATCATGTCTCCCTGTTTTAGGCCGGGCTGCGCCTTGGCTGAGTTGGTCCAGGGGCTGGCGAAGCGATTTGTTGTAGCCCAGACCTGAAGGCCCGGGCGGGCGCGGCGGTACTCTTGCCGAACTGAAGGTCATTCCTCCAGATCGGCCTCGCCGTCCAGGGTGATTTCCACCTCTTTGGCGATCATCACTGCGCCGCCATCCAGCGCCACGTTCCAGTCGAGGCCGAACTCCTCGCGGTTGATGGTGGTCCGGGCGGCAAGGCCGATGGTGGTCTCGCCGCCGAAGTCGGCCGGCAGCTTGACCGGCCCGGTGACGGTCACCTCCAGCACCACCGGCCGGCTGATGCCGCGAATCGTCAGCTCACCGCTGATCCGGCCGCGATTGCTGGTGACTTCACAGCCGGTGCTGCGGAAGGTGATCTCCGGGTTCTTCACCGCGTCGAAGAAATCCGGGCTGACCAGATGGATGTCCCTTTTCTTGATACCGGTATGCAGGCTCGAGATATCGATGGTAACCTGCAGATCGTGAATGACCCCGGTGGCCGGATCGTAGGACATGAACCCGCCGACTTTGTTGAACTGGCCGCGCACCTTGGCAATGGTCAGGTGCTGAATGGCAAAGGCCGCCACGGTATGATCGGGATCAAAGGTCCAATTAGCCATGGGCTTCTCCTCTTATGGCTCGGGTTGGCCGGACTCAGCAGTTGCTTAGGTCAGAGGTGATAAATCCACCTAGTCTGATTCTACTTCCTCATCCTCCCCCTCGACCAGCATCATGATCTCTTCCTGAAATTTTTCGTCCTCGACTAGCTTTTGGGCGACAACCTCGCAGATGGCGGCAGCGAAACCGTCGTCTTCCGGGCTGTCTTCGGCGTAGGCGACCTCGACGTCGATTACGCCTTCCTCGGAGGTTTTCACGATAATGGCGGCCTGGTTGGCTTCAAGGGTGATGGCGGTCATGGTCTCTCCGTGCAATGATGTTTTGGGTTGCCCCGGACGGCGGGGTATTTTTACGGCGATCTGATTTGGAAAGGTGGAATAACGGCAATTAAGTTTTTGCGCCAGCGCTTTTTTTCCCGGGGGTTGATGGATCGGTGATGGAACAACGAACATTTTCGAGGTCGTGGCCTGGTTGACCTTTGGTGGGCCGGATGTTAACATCGCGAACTTTGTGGTAATTGCCGGGGTGTCCACCGTGCAAGCCAGAAACTTTGCAGTCAACAATACCTCAAGCCTGCCGGATTTGTTTATGAAAAACCTCACCGTTACCGACCAGAAGCAGTTTCCCGACCACATGCGGCCGCTGGGGACCGCGACTTTCCGCTTTCTCTGCCATGCCGGCGTGGGCTGCTTTACCCGCTGCTGCCGCCAGCTCGAACTCTATCTCTACCCCTACGACATCCTGCGGCTGAAAAAGCGGCTGGGGATCAGCTCCGAGGAGTTTCTCAACCGTTACACCGGGGTGGTGAAGGGCAGTAATCCCTGCTTTCCCTCGGTGATCATGGTGATGAACGATAACGCCGAGAAGACCTGCCCCTTTTTGGGCGAGGGCGGCTGCACGGTCTATGCGGACCGCCCCTCGGCCTGCCGGACTTACCCGCTGGAAAGGGCGGTGGACCGCACTCCGGCCGCCGGGGCGGACCGGGAGTTTTACTTCCTGACCAATCACGATTACTGCCTGGGCCATGGCGAGGCGAAGGAGTGGACGGTCAAGGAGTGGGTGCGCGACCAGAACCTGCAGATGTTCAACCAGATGGACGATCTCTGGGCCGAGCTCGATACCCTCTTTGCCGACCCCGCCACCTGGCGCGGCGAGGGTTCGGCCGGGCCCCGGCAGCTTCTGGCCTTCATGGTCTGCTATAACGTTGATCGCTTCCGGCAGTACCTGAACGACCAGCGGCTACTCGAGCAGTTCCGGCTCGACAAATCGCGGCGCCGACTGATCGAGCGCGATGACGAGGCCTTGCTGCTCTTCGGTTTCGACTGGCTCAAGCATCTGCTGGCCGGGAAACCGACCTTGCAGCCCAAGAGTTGAAAGGGTCTTGAGTGTGTAGGATGGGCAAAGCGCAGCGTGCCCATCGTTCAATATGGGAGTTTTG
>JAGVGT010000037.1 GCA_020056965.1 Deltaproteobacteria bacterium | reverse complement strand
GCGGAGCAACCGGGCCGGACGGCTCGCCGGGCGCCGCTGCCGCCAGCTCGGCAACGCTATACAGGCGGATCGGATAGACGTCGGGCAACGACTCCTTCTCCCCGCCCAAACGGGGCACCGCCAGAGCCAGCCCCAGGGCGACGAGATGCACTAGCACCGCGCCGGCCATGGGCAGGTTCAACCCGAACGCTGTCCGGGAGCCGGACTCCACTCGGGCCTGCGCCTCGCCAGCCGAGATGACCCCGGCGATTACCAACGGTTCAGACATACTCTACCCTTTCGCCCCGGCATCGGTTGCCAGGGCGACCTCCAGAAAACTGTAACCGGCATGACCGATCACCTGGCCGTGCTTTAGATCCAGGGGCGCGGAAAAGAGCGGCCCGCCGGTCACCACCGTGTGAAACTCGCCCTCCTCGCCGCAGGCATCCACCCCGGCCGCCTCCAGAGCGGCGACGGTCGGCCAGTCCAGTTGCCGGCCCAGAAAAGAGGTGGGCAAGCGGGCATCGCTGACCGCCACGATGGTGGCCGAAAATCCCGCCCCGATGAATTCAGCCAGCAGGTCGCGCCGCGCCTCCTGCCAGAGCGGCAGATGGGCGGCAATTCCATGCCGGCCGCAGACCCGCTCCACCCACTGCCGGTGCGGCTCCAGATCGATATCCCCGAAAACGCCATCACCCACCCCCTCGGCCCGCAATTCGGCCAGACGGGTCAGAAAGACTGCCTCGTAGTCGTCCCAGCCGGCCCGGCCGGTTTGGAGGGGAATGTTCAGGGCGGCCGCCTGGGCCGCAATCACCTCCGGCGGCAGGCCGTGGGAGCGGCTGTGCATACCGTCGCCGGTCAGCATGGTCAAAAGACGCCGGGGCACGCCGCCCCGCTGCACCGTCCGATACAGGGCCAGGCAGGAATCCTTGCCGCCGCTCCAGGAGCAGAAAAACTCTCGACCATTAAGTTCTGTCATCGTTTCCACCTGCAAAACGCCCCGTCATAGCGAGAAGCGAAGAGCCGAAGCAGATAAGCGCAGACTTCGATCTCCAGCCGGGAACTCCCGGGCACCACCTAGAGATGGAAGCTTCGCTTACCTGCTGCGTCGGGGCGACGCCCCTCCTCGCAATGACGTGCTTTAGTTTATTTTGCCTTCAGTCTTCAGCCTTCAGTCTTCAGACGCAAAGACTTGCCCTACCAAGTATAGCCCACCGAGGCAAACAGGCTGCGCCCCGCCCCGGGATAGGGCTGCTGAGTGTAAGCAAAGGTGTTCTGGTCGCTAAACCCGGTCAGGTAGGTATCATACTCCTCATCCAGCAGGTTGGTGGCCAGCAGGGCGAGATGCCAGTGCTCGGCCACTTCCTGCTCCAGCTTGAGGTCCACGGTCCAGTAAGGGTCCAGCTCAATCTCCGGAACCAGATCGGTGGGGTTGGCATAGTAGCCGGGCCGCGCCCCGACATAGCGGGCGGTAATCGTGGAGGTCAAACCGAAGTCTGCGTAGTGGTTAAAGCCAACCTTGAATTGGGCATCCGGGCTGTAGCGGGCCGCCCTGGTCACCCCCACCACCAGCTCCTCCTCGGCGTCAAGCAGGGTCAGGGCCAAATCCGCCCGCACCCCGTGATAAGGACCGATCTTGACCTCGCCCTCCCAGCCGGTGGCCCGGTAGGTGTTGACGTTGGATGGTGTCCAGTAGTTGCCCCAAACCGGGCTGGGTTGGCTGGGATCCTCGGCCCAGGCAATCTTGTCGGCAATATCCCACTTGAACCAGGAAACGGTGGCGAAGAGCTTACCGGCCAACAAGCTCTGCTCGACGGTGACATCGGTATGCCAACCGGTCTCCGGCTTGAGATTGGGATTGCCCTTGGTGAAAGCCCCGTCGTCCGGCCAGAACAGGTCGTTCATGGTCGGCGCCTTGAAATGTTTGCCGTGGTTGACCTTGAGCGAGGTCTCGACCAGCGGCTTAACCACCAGGCCATAGCGGGCAACATTATCATGGCCGAAGCGGGAATTGGTCTCGTAGCGGTAGCCGGCGGTGAGCTTGACCTGCTCCACCGGCTTGAGGTTGAGTTCGGCAAAGGTGCCGTTGGTGAAGACCCGGTGCTTGCCGACCGTCAGCCCGCCGGCCACCGGAACGCCGGTGGGGTCGAGAGGCTGCATCGCATTCTCGTAGTCGAAGTTGCGGTACTCGCTGCCGGCCAGCAGTCCCAGGTAGCGATTGGGATGCAGGTCAAGATTGCCCTCGATGCCGTGGACGGTGTTGGTGACCTCGGTATCGTCGCCGCTGCCGTTGTAGCTGTAACGGCTGTGGTTGAAGCTGTCCAGTACCGCACAGTCGCCCTTGACCCGCCAGTTCAGCATCTCACCCGCCTTCCCTTTCAGGGCCAGGGAGCTGTGGCGGTTCTGATCCTCGCCGCGATCCAGCAGGTTGGCTGTCTCGGTGTTGTAAAACTGTTCGACCCCGATGGCGTATGGAACGGTGGTGACCGGCGGCTTGACGCCCGGCAGGCCGAATTCGCGCTCGACGTAACCGAAGTTAAAATCGGCATTGAAGCGCTCGCCCCTGTCGAACAAGAGGTTCAGGGTGACATCGGTGTGTTCCAGGTCGCTGTTGTCGCGGAACCCGTCGGTCTCCTTGCGGTTGGCGGTGAGGTAGTAGCCGAAATCCCCGGCCACAAAGCCGCCGCTCTCGGCCGCCAGGTGGTAGGAGGACTCGCTGCCGTAGCCGGCCTCGACCTTGGCCTGGTAGCCTTCCCGCCTGGGCTTTTTACTGATGATATTGACCGTGCCGCCCATGGCTCCGGAGCCGTACAACAGCGAGCCGGGCCCCTTGACCACCTCGATCCGCTCGATGGAATTCAAGGGAATATGGCTGACATCGGCCGAACCCAGGGAGGGGGAGTTCAGGACCACGCCGTCCACCACCACCAGGGTGCCGTCCGCCCCCATGCCGCGGATCTGGATTTCCTCGGCGGCGCCGCCATAGTTGCCCCGGGTCCGCCAGTCGATGCCCGGCTCGTTGGCCAAGAGCGCCCCCAGCGTTTCGGCCGGCGCCTCGGCGATGTCCAGGGCGTCTTTCACCACCACGGAGTTGGCGATATCCCGCCGCTTTTCCTCGGTCTTGGTGGCGGTGACCACCACCTCGTCCAGCACCGCCAGCTCGGCCACCTCACTCGCGGCGGCATACGTCACCACCGGCACCAGGGCCGCGACGGCCAGCGGCGCCAATAACCACAACCTCTTCTTCATTGCACTTCCTCCTCGTTCGGCAAAAGCCTTGGCGTCCGAGGCATAAAAAAATCCCCGGACCGAAATTAATCGATCCGGGGATACCCTATTCTCCGCAAGATCAGTCGCCACGCCCCTCGTCCACGGGAACGCAACACCACTTCTCAGGCAGGTCTTCTGACTCCCGGATCGTCCCGAGGCCGCGCCTTCCCGTCGTACTTCCGACAGTGGCATAATGCGACTCGGTCCCCGGTTACAGCGGCGGGTCCGTCCCCGATTTACACGGGGTTCCCTTTTTAAGCTCTATGGTGAGCGCCTGAGAAGACCCGAAACTACCCCAGATTTAGGACGCGGTCAAGAGGCGATCTTGGCGGCTTCCTGGAGTTGAAGGCAGCGCAACAGAGTGGAGACGACAGGCAATTCGGATGATTCCGTATGCGCCTTACGAGTTCCTAAAGTCAGTGATAACTGATCTCTCTGCCGTTAGTCACCATCGCATAGTTGGTCCAGATCCCTGGGCCGTTGTCGGGGTTGCGCACCGAGACATTGCCAAGCCCCATTTCCGAGGCGCAGACATCAAGATGCACCTCCTGGTCCCGGATCATTCGGCCATCGAACACTAATCCCTCGACACACAAGCTGCTTTTCAGCAGTTCCTCAGCCTCCTCGCATCTGGGGCGTCCCGGGTGCTTTTGGCAGATCTCACCGCTTACCTTGATGCGGGCTTCCTCGCACTCGATACTCCGCGGTTTTTTGCACACCTCGTCACGGACTTGGATGTGGGTCGGGGAGCTGAAGGTATTATTGACGACCACGATCCGGATGTAGCCGGGAGGGGGATCTTCAGCGGCCGCAGCTAAGGGCAACCCAGCCAGGAGGAGAAATGAGAGCACAACGATTCGAGTCAGGTTATGCCGCAGTCCCGAGGCAACAACTTTGGATTTCATACAATCTCCTGAAGATGGCGTCAGCAAACGATTTCTAGCGAGTTCCGTGATTACACAATGACAAATGACAGGGGGGCGATTCTCTGCTGGACTCCTGCTCATATCTTGGTCGATATGAGCCAAGTAGGGCTGGTTCCACCCACCATTAAATATCATCAATTACCAATCAAGATCAGCAGGAGGGATCCGCCCTACCAAATCTTTGCCTTTTCTTAACAGCCGGTCCTGCACTGTGTCAACCGCCTACTTCCTATTCCACACGCCTATCTCTTGACGACCGCCCAAAGTCTCTTTTATATGAGCAAGTTCGCCCCGTCTGGAGCGGCCAATTACCCACCCAAAGGAAAAGCCATGAAAGTCGGCTGGTTTGTGCGCGGGGATACTATTACCAGCGGGGCCGGAAAACGGAGCTGACCGGGATAATCGCCTAGGTTCAATATTCGAAAAGAACATTTTACCGTCGACTCCACAGTCAACCAGTCCGATTGTTTTGGCGATGCAAAAGCGGACGGCTCGGCGAGCCGTCCCTACCCTATCCCGGGGCATTTTCTCGGGTAGGGCGCTTTCGCCGAAAGCGCCGCCAGTTGCCACCCGAATTACAGATTATGCCCAAGGGTTCCCCATTCGCCCAATCCTGAACAGACTCGCACCAACCGCCAGCCGGAGGAGACCGCCGCCCGGCCCACTAGCATTCTCACGTCACGAGGCACCCCCACCGGAAATCTTATCCCCCTTCAAATCCTTGGCGAACAGGGCCGCCCCCTGGCGCATGGCGCAGAAATCGCCGCACATGGTACAGGTTTTACTGTCGGAAGGCGTCCGGTCGGCCCGCACCTCCCGGGCCTTGTCCGGGAACATCAGCAAGTCCAGATGCTCGTCCCAGCGCATGTCGCGGCGGCTTAAGGCCACCTTCTTTTCATGCTCGCGCCGCTCCGGGTACTTGGCCAGGTCGCCGATCCGGGCGGCCAGCCGAGTGGCCCGCACCCCTTCGCGGACATCCGATTCGTTGGGCAGGGCCAGGTGCTCGGCCGGGGTGATGTAGCAGATCAGGTCGGCG
>JAGVGT010000083.1 GCA_020056965.1 Deltaproteobacteria bacterium | reverse complement strand
GTCCTCTTCGGCAGCGTTGCCGAGCGGGTGGTCAAGACGGCCCCCTGCCCGGTCCTGACCATCAACCCTTACAAATAAGCCTCTCCCGGCGTGATCACCCCAACCAGCACATACGGGCTGGTCAAGGCGGTCGCGCCCTCCTCGCCGGGCAGCCCGCTTAACTCAAGCATAACCTGGCGAAATTCCGCCCCGGGCAAGAGCTGCAGCCGCAGCACCATTGGGGTGGCCCCGCCTGCTGCCGGCAATCGGGGCCGGGATTCAAGCAACGCCTGCAAACCGGCCCGACCGGTCTCGACCTGCCCCGCCAGCATCTCCAGCAAGGTTTTTACCACCGCAGCCCGGTCCTCTTCAGCCAGGCCCAGCTCCAGCTCCGGCAAGGCAAGCACCTGGCCGGGCGCCCGTTTCTCCACCTCGTCGGCCAGCAGGGTTACCGCCTCGGGATCATCACTGAGCAGAAGCGGTTCAGGATTAGGGTCCAGCCGGTAAAAAACCGCCCAGGCCGCCAGCTGGTCGCGGAGCCGGAAGAATCGGCCGGGCCGGGGCCGGTACAGAGGCACCATCGGGAGGGCCTCGTCCGGCTCATCCGCCTCATCGTCGCCCTGCAAGGCCTTCAACATCTCGGCCTGTTTGCCGGCCAGGGCCGCCAGCCCCAGAGTGATCTCCGCCTCGGCGGAGGTCACCGTCTCAGCCAGCTTCAGGAACAACCGGGCCTGCCAGAGCCGCTCGACCCGGGCCTTGGCAAGATCTTCCGCGGCCCCGCCGCCCAGGTGGTGCATGGCGGTGGCCAGACTCCCGGCACTGGCCTCGTCGCGGTCCCGACCCGGCCGGGAGGCCATGGCCAGTAACTGCCCCCGAATCACGGCGGCATCACGTCCGGTCATCTCCCGCAGCAGGGCCTGGAAGCGGGGGGCATCCTCGCCCAGCGGCGCAACCTCCTTAGGCTCCCAAGGCGAAGGAGCATCCGTGGCAGCGGCCACCTCCCCCCCAACCGCATAGACCACCAGCCGCTCCACCAGGGGCGCCAGGGCACCCATCCAACTCTGATCCGGCCGCACGCCCGGGAAATACAAGCCTTTCAGCATCTTCAACTTTCCCATCCCGCTTAAATAGTCTAGATTGTCGAGGCCGGACGAATGGCTCCGGTGCAACCAGTTTTCGAACCCAACCAACGACCATGCGCAAAATCCGCGAAACCCTCACCCTGACCGCCCTGATTGGGGTCTACCTCATCTGCAGCACCCGTTACTTCCCGGGTCGCCCGGCCGAGTCGTTGCTGGCCACCCTCACGGAGTTGCTGACCGTCGCCCCCTTCTTGGTCGGTGCCACCCTGATCGCCCGCTCGCTCGTCCATCGCTTCAGCGGCCAGCAGCTGCCCTGGCCGCCGCTGCTCAGGATATACCTGACCCTGGGGCTGACCGTCGAGTTCTTTCTCGGTATCTACCACTACCTCCAGATCAATCAGGGCGGCTGATGCGGGTATGCCAGCCTTACGGCCAGTAAGCGCATAGAGGGTGCCGGAGATGCGAGGCATCGGCCTGTGCCGCGTACTGGTGTACGCAAACAGGTCGGTAACGAAGCAGATTCGGTGCCCTGTAAGCGCTTACCTGATCATCGAGTTGTCCGGATGATAGCCGGAAGGCGCCGTGGTGTTGGGCAGCAGGAAGGAGCGACGACCGATGACGGTGCCCGGGTTGGTTACGGAGTTGCAGCCGGTCTGGACCTGGTCGCCCAAAATAGCGCCGAACTTGCGCAGGCCGCTGTCCAGGGTGCCTGCCGGGGTGCGGACCCGCACATTGCCCTTGACGAAGCGCAGGTTGGCCATTTTGGTACCGGCCCCCAGATTGACCTGGTTGCCGAGGATGGAGTCGCCCAGATAGGCGAAGTGGCCGGCCTTGGCATCATCGAGAAAGATGGAGTGCTTGACCTCGGTGACGTGGCCGACCACGCAGCGCCTGCCGACCAGACAGTTGCCGCGCAGATAGGCGCCCTGCCGGACTTCGGAGCAGTCGCCGAGCACGGTCGGCCCGGTGATAAAGGCCCCCGATTCGACCAGCACCCCGCGCCCGAAGGCGAAACGTTCACCGTGCAGCACCACCCCGGCCATCAGCACCGTCGCCCCCGCCAACTCCTGCCCACCCCGACTGACCTTCAGCCCGCCCTTGGTGACATCGTCATAGACAATCGCCAATCCCGTGGATTCCAGGACCTCGCCCTCGTGCAGCACCAGGGTGGCGGTCAAAGGCAGCGAAGGAGTGACTCCGGCCGGCAGGGGCGGGAAGGGATAATCGTCCAGATACCCCTTGAGGCGACTCAAGGCCGTCCAGACCGGCTCCGCATCGGAGAAAAGGTGCCGATGCTCATAATCGGCCAGTTCAAAAAAAGAATTTGCTGTCAAAAGGGGCATCATTATAGTATCCCTTTAAATGATTTTCTGGTAAAACCCGCCGTTTCGCGCGAATAATGCTGCAAAATCGCATTAATTACAACCTGAATCAGGTAATGATCACCGGCCGCCGGGCCTAATCAACTCCGCGACCCGGACTCCTGACGAACTTTCGCACCGACTCATCGGCGCCCCACTTGCATCGGAGCATATTGCATGGACATCAACGACACCATCCAGGACGGCATCCCCGAATTCCCGGACCTCGCCGAACACACCATTCCCCAGACCCTGCCGATGATGGCGGTCCGCGACGTGGTGATCTTCAACTACATGATCATCCCCCTCTTCGTGGGCCGGCCCAACTCGGTGGGCGCGGTCAATGAGGCGCTGACCAAGGACAAGATGCTGATGCTGGTGGCCCAGAAGGACGCCACCGTTGACGACCCGGGTCCGGAAGACATCCACCAGGTCGGCATGGTCTGCATGATCATGCGCACCCTGAAACTCCCGGACGGGCGGCTTAAAGTTCTGGTCCAGGCCATCGGTAAGGCCCGCATCCTCGAATTCCAGCAGAGCGAGCCATACTTCCTGGTCAACATCGAAACGATGCCCGACCAGGAGATCGGCGAGATCACCGTCGAGACCGAGGCGCTGATGCGCACCGTGCGTGAGCAGACCGAGAAAATCCTCTCGCTCAAGGGCATCATGTCTTCCGACCTGATGGTCATCCTCAACAACATCGAGGAGCCCGGGCGCTTGGCTGACCTGGTGGTCTCCAACCTCAACCTCAAGACCTCCGAGTCGCAGTCGGTCCTGGAACTCACCCATCCGGTGGTCCGCTTGAAGAAGGTCTCCGAATTCCTCAACAAGGAGCTGGAGGTCTCGGCGGTGCAGGCCAAGATCCAGTCCGAGGCCAAGGAGGAGATGGGCAAGACCCAGCGCGAATACTTCCTCCGCGAACAGCTCCAGGCCCTGAAGAAGGAACTGGGCGATATCGACGAGCGCTCCCAGGAGCTTGATGAACTCCGCAGCCGGTTGGCCAAGAAGAACATGCCGCCGCCCGCCAAGAAAGAGGCGGAAAAGCAGCTAAAAAGACTGGAGATGATGCACCCGGACGCCTCCGAGGCCACCACCGTCCGCACCTATCTGGACTGGATCTTGGACATTCCCTGGCGGCAATCCTCCCGCGACCGCATCGAGATCAAGGAGGCCAAGCGGGTTCTGGACGAGGACCACTACGGTCTCGACAAGATCAAGGAACGGATCCTCGAATATCTGTCGGTCCGCAAGTTGAACAAAAAGACCAAGGGGCCCATCCTCTGCTTCGTCGGCCCCCCCGGGGTCGGCAAGACCTCGCTGGGCCAGTCGATTGCCCGGGCCATGGGCCGCAAATTTCACCGCCTCTCGCTGGGCGGCATGCGCGACGAGGCCGAAATCCGCGGCCACCGCCGTACCTATATCGGCTCAATGCCGGGCCGGATCATCCAGGGATTGAAGACGGTGGGGGCCAACAACCCGGTCTTCATGATGGATGAGATCGACAAGGTCGGCGCCGACTACCGGGGCGATCCCTCCTCGGCCCTGCTCGAGGTCCTCGACCCGGAACAGAACTTCGAATTCACCGACCACTACCTGAACATGCCCTTCGACCTCTCCAAGGTCATGTTCATCACCACCGCCAACCTGACCGATACCATCCCCGGGCCGCTCTTGGACCGCATGGAGATCATCCAGTTGTCCGGCTACATGCTGGAAGAGAAGCTGGAGATCGCCAAGCGCTACCTGCTGCCCCGGCAGATCAAGGAAAACGGGATCAAGGCCAAGGACCTCAAGCTGGATGACAAAACCATCCAGAAGATCATCGCCAACTACACCCGCGAGGCCGGCCTGCGTAACCTGGAGCGGGAGATCGGCAAGATCTGCCGTAAGCTGGCCCGGAAGATCGCCGAGGGCGCCAAGGGGCCGTTCGCCGTCACCGACCGCACCCTGGAAAAATATCTGGGGCCGCCCCGGCACATCCCGGAGATGGAGCAGGAGTCCATCGACCAGCCCGGTCTGGCCACCGGCCTGGCCTGGACCGAGGTGGGCGGCGAGATTCTCTACATCGAAGTCTCGATCCTCAAGGGCAAGGGCAACCTGACCCTGACCGGCCAGCTCGGTGATGTCATGAAGGAGTCGGCCCAGGCCGCCTTAAGTTACTGCCGCTCCCGAATCAAGCAGCTTAAGCTCGGGGAGAACTACTTCGAGGAGATCGATATCCACGTCCATGTTCCGGCCGGCGCCATCCCCAAGGATGGCCCCTCGGCGGGCATCACCATGGCCGCCGCCCTTTATTCGGCCCTCTCCGGTAAAAAGATCCGCCAGGACGTGGCGATGACCGGCGAGATCACCCTGCGGGGGCGGATCCTGCCGATCGGCGGCCTTAAAGAGAAAGCCCTGGCGGCGCTACGGGCCGGAATCAAGACCATCATCATCCCGGACCAGAACCAGAAGGATCTGGTGGACATCCCCGAAGACCTGCGCAAGCAGCTGAAGTTCATCCCGGTCAAGAACATGGACCAGGCCTTCCCCCACCTCTTCTAATTGTGGCGCTGGATCGGGCCGAACATGCACTGGCAGCAGGAGAGATTTGCGGAACTCTACCGGAAGGGCGCCCCCTGGGCCTTTCTGGCGGCCATTCTCCTGCTGCTCTGGCTGAGCAGCTACGCCTATCGGCCCGGGCCAGCCACGCCCACCCCGGAAGTAACGGTGATCATCCCGGCCGCCTCCTCCTTTACGGCCATTGAAGGAAAGCTGGCCGCGGCCGGGGTGCTGCGCTCCGATCTCCGCTTCCGGCTCCTGGCCAAACTGATGGGGGTCAGCAAGGCCCTGCACCCGGGGGAATACCGGTTCAGCGGCCGCCCCACTCCCTACCAGGTCCTGCGCCAACTCTACCGCGGCTCGTCAATCAAGCACCCCCTGACCATCCCGGAAGGCGCCAACCTTAAGCAGATCGGCGCCCTCCTGAGCAAAGAGGGTTGGACCAGCGAGTCGGAGTTCCGCACCGCCATCACCGATCCCAAGTTTCTCGCCGAACTGGGAATCCAAGCCCCCAGTCTGGAAGGTTACCTTTTCCCCGAGACCTATTTCCTGGAGCGGGGGGGCTTCAATATCCGCGCCTTTCTCGCCACCATGGTCGCCCAGACCCGCAAGGTCCTCGCCGCCACCGGCGCGGCTTCGGGGTTGCCGGCGTACGGGCTCAACGCCCACCAGGTCCTGACCCTGGCCTCCATCGTCGAGAAGGAGACCGGCCTGGCCGCCGAACGCCCGTTGATCGCCCGGGTCTTCCTCAACCGGCTGCGCGACAACATGAAACTGCAGACCGACCCAACCGTGATCTATGGAATCAAGGCTTTTAACGGCAACTTGACCAAGCTGGACCTGATGACCCCCACCCCTTACAACACCTATCTGATTCAAGGGTTGCCGCCTGGACCCATCGCCAACCCTGGCCAGGCCGCCATTCAAGCGGTGATGGCGCCGGCAGCGGAAGGTGATTATTATTATTTTGTTTCAAAAAACGACGGTTCACATTACTTTTCCAAGTCCCTGCCCGAGCACAACCGGGCCGTTTCCCGGTTCCAGAAGAACCGCCAAACAAATAAACCGAAAAAGTGAGACGCCCATGCGCTGCAAGCTGAACACCCGCGACAACCGGGGTTTTTCGTTGATCGAGATCATGATCGTCATGGTGATCATCGGCCTTTTGGCCTCCCTGGTCGGTCCCAAACTTTTCGGCCAGCTGGGCAAGGCCAAGCAGAAAACCGCCAAGGCCCAGATCGGCATGCTGATGGCCGCCCTGGACGCCTATCGCCTGGACGTGGGCAGCTACCCCTCCCAGCAGGACGGGTTGAACTCCCTGATCAACAATCCCGGCACGCAGGAATGGGCCGGACCTTACCTGGCCAAGGGCCAGCTGCCCCAGGATCCCTGGAACCACCCGTATGTCTATCAAATCCCCGGCCAACACGGCGAGGTTGACATCATTTCCATGGGCGGTGACAACAAGGCCGGCGGTACCGGTGAGGACGCCGACGTCAACAGCTGGGAGTAACCAGCCCAAATGGCTTTGAGCTAACCAATTAACGGCGCCCCGGTTGTCGCTCAGCTTCCGGGCCGCCGGAAAAGCGTCCCTCGCCCCGCCACCCCCCGAGCAAATTCCGTTGGAACATTACCCCGACAAGTGGCAGAAATTTCTGATCGTGGCTGTGGGGGTGTTCATGTCCACCCTCGACAGCAGTATGGTGAACATCGCCCTGCCCACCCTCATGCGCCATTTTCACAGCCCCATGCACGACACCGAATGGGTGGTTCTCGCCTACCTTCTGAGCACCACCGCCAGCCTGCTCTTCTGGGGCCACCTGGGCGACCGGCTTGGCCGGGGCCGGGTCTACGGAACCGGCATGCTGATCTTCGCGATCGGCTCCCTGAGCTGCGCCATTTCGCCCGGATTGTCCAGTCTGGTCATTGCGCGGTTCGCCCAGGGGTTGGGCGCGGCGATGATGATGGCCACCGGCCCGGCCATTATCCGCGACAGCTTCCCCCCCGAGCAGTTGGGGCGCGCCCTGGGATTACTCGGCATCGCCGTTTCCCTGGGGCTGATGTCCGGCCCGGGTCTGGGCGGCCTGTTGATCCAGTTTTTTTCCTGGCGGGCGCTTTTCTATCTTACCGTGCCCATCGGCCTACTCTTTTCCATCCTGGCCGTCCGCTACCTGCCCATGCACCGAAGCTCCCGGGGCGCTCCCATCGACTGGCTCGGCTCAGTTATCCTCGCCGCCATCCTTTGCCTCTTCTCCCTGCTCCTGACCCGCCTTGCCGATAACGGGTCGCGGGCACCGCTCATCTTCCTGACCATCCCCATCCCCTTTTTACTGGCCGGCTTCTTGGCCATCGAGAAACAGGTCAAACATCCACTATTGCCGCTGGACATCTTCGCAGACCGTTTCTTCTGCCTCGGCATTGTCAGCGCCGCCCTCTCCTTCGCGAGTCTCTTCGGCGCCATCATCCTGACCCCGTTTTATCTGGATCACCTGCGGGGCATGGCCCCCTCCGACATCGGCCTGATCATGATGGCCATTCCAGCCTCGATCATGCTGACCTCGCCCCTGGCCGGCTGGCTTTCCGACCTGGTTGACCGCAGCCGGCTCGCCACCCTCGGCCTGCTGTGCAGTGCGATTGCCTTGTTTCTGTTGGCCACCACCGGAGCGGAGACCAGCCTCACCACCTTGACCATCCACCTGGCCCTGTTGGGGGCGGGGCAGTCCCTGTTCCTTTCCCCCAATAGCGCGGCGGTGTTGGCCCACACTCAACTCCACCGCTCCGGTACCGCCGCCGCCCTCCTGGCCGCCGCCAGGAATCTCGGGATGCTCCTCGGCATCTCGCTGGCCACCCTGGTCTTTGCCCGAATTTTCAGCCAGCAGACCGGCGGCCTGGACCTACGGGACTACCACCCGGATCAGGCCGAGGCTTTTCTTACCGCCCTGCGGGGGGCGCTGATAGTCGCGGCCGTGGTCGGGCTGGCCGGCGCCGCCCTCTCCCGGGCGCGGGGACCCAGCTCAAGCAAAGCCGAGCCTGAGGTCTAAATTTTCAGTTTTTTTTTTTGGGGGGGGGGGCACGGAGGGAGACGTTGTCTGGGCAGCCCGACCGCTGGGCTATTGTGGCAATTTTACGGGTACGGGAGTGGAGATCGAAAGGGTAAGCGGCAGATTGACCTGGACCTCCAAGCCACCGCCAGGTCGCTTGGCAATGGTGAAATTACCGCCATGGGTCTTGAGAATTTTTTCCACCAGGGTGAGCCCCATGCCGGTCCCGTAGGTCTTGGTGGTAAAAAATGGGTCGGTAACCTTGCCCAGATAATCCTCGGGCATACCGACGCCGTTGTCCCGCACCGTTACCCGGAGCCACGGGTCATCCAGACCCACCGCCACCGCCAGCTCCCCCCCCTCCGGCATGGCATCGAGGGCGTTTCTGAACAGGTGGAGAAACAACTGGCGCAGATGCCGTTGATCGGCGTTCAGCCAGATCGCCTCCTCGCAGCCCGAAATTTTCCAGACCACAGCCTGCCTGACCATGTCGGCCTGCAGCAGAAGCTGAGTACGTTGCAGCAGGCTGCACAGCTCGACCGGGGCCAGATCAAGAACATTGAACTGGTCGGTATAGCTGTATAAATCGTCGAGAATCTGCTCCAACCGGGCCGACTCCTTACCCACCACATCGAGAAATTTTTTCTGTTCGGCACTGGCCGGCTTGCGCACCAGGATTCTGGCAATGCCGCCGATGGAGGTGACGGGGTTGCGGATGGAATGGACCAGCTGCGCCGCCATCTGCCCCAGGGCAGAGAAGCGTTCGGCCTCGACCAGCAGGTCCTTGTTTTTATTAAGCTCCTCGGTCAATTCCTCCAGTTCGGCGATCTTCCGCTGCTGATCCTGGTAAAGATGGCTGTGTTCGATGGCCAGACTGGCCTGACTGGCGAACAGCTCCAGGGAACCGATGTCGTTTTGGCTGATCGGTTGGCCGGTAACGTAATTATCGGCGATGATCACCCCGAAAGCGCGACTGGGCGAGAAAAGCGGCACCACCACAAAGGTATCCTCCCGGAGCAGGGCGATCAGTTCATGGGGTATCGCCAGCTCTGTCACCTCTTCCCCGCGCCTTTCCACGACTGCTGGCCATAGGTGCTGGTCCTCGGTGAACATCGGGGTCCGCCGTTCCAGCGGCCTCGGCACACTGCCATTCTCGCGGCTCACCAGGATGCTCCGCCGCTCCCGGGCCGATTTAATCAGGATATTCTCCTGATCGGCCACGGGAATCCGCAAGACTTTGATGATCCGGTTGACCTCCCGGTCCAACTCCTTGCAACCTTCCCGAAAGCCATGGACAATCTCCAGGAAACTCAAGGACCTTTCCTGGATCTCCGACCAGATCCGGCCAGCCTCCTCCCGGCAGTCGGGCCCGATGGCCATCTTGCCCACCAGGTACTGGTTATCGTCGTCGAACAAGGCCAAAAAGGCGCGATTAAAACGCAACCCTTCCTCGGCGGTGATCCCGACCAGGACCGCCTGCATGATCTCGTCGAGTTCGACGGTACTCAGGTAGGCGGTGTTCATCTTTACCGACAGCTGGTGGAGCACATGGATGCGAAAATGGGCCTTTTCCAGATCTTCGTGATACTTGCGGTTCTCAAAAATCAGCCGCCGCTTTTCCAGAGCTTTCTTGACCACGAAGAGAATCTCGGTGAACTGGACCGGTTTGGAGAGGTAATCGTCGGCCCCCTCCCGGATGCACTCCAAGGCGACCTTGAGATCGGCCACGCCGGTGAGCATGACCACGGCCACATCCGGCTTTTTCGCCACAATCTGAGCGAGCACCGAGCGGCCGTCCCGATCGGGCAGACCGATATCAAGGAGCACCAGGGCGGTGTCGTCCCGCTCCAGCAAGTCCAGATATTCCTCACCGCTGGCAGCCTCGCCTACCACCAATCCCTGTTCTTCCAGGAAGATCCGCAACGGCTCCCGGATGGCCGGATCGTCATCGACGATATAGACCTTCTCGCCCGGCAGCAGAAGCTGATCGGTGGGAATGGAAACGTGCTGGCGCAGGCCGGATACTGATTCAACCATGATTTATCAATAAGGGTGGTTATGGTCAGGAACAATTTGTTCCATTAAAAATCATCCGAGAGGTCTAAAAACTGTACCACGCTCAAGGCTATGGCCTAACTGCCCCGGCAGTCAAGTGCTATTTATCCAGCCGAAAGAAGAAGGCGCGTCTGCAACCGAAGATGCAGGCGCGCCTGGCCGTAGCGGCCGGCGGCCGCTCTATCTTCACCCCGAGACCGGGGCGACACTTCACATGGGCACGATCAACTTATTGGAGTCCTCGTTCCATTTCACCAACAGATACCAGGCCGCCATGGCCAGGGTGATGAGGATCAGAGTGCCACCATAGCCCAGGAAGGTATCCGGCATATAAACGAACTTGCCGAGTCCGCCGCTGACGATCTCGCCTTCGGCGAAAACACCTTCCAGGCCGTCCTCGCCCATGCCCTTGAACCAGCCGATCATCAGGGCGTTGGTGATCCCGAAGATCGGCAGCACCAGCCACAGCTTGATCTGCCCCTCACCGACCCGCCAGAGGGTGCCGGTTCCGCAACCCCCGGCAAACATGGCGCCCAGGCCGAAGATGAAGCCGCCGACCAAGCCACCCCAGCCGAAGGTGCCGCGCACATAATGGGCAACATTAGCCACCCCGGCGGCTTTAATGATCACCCCGCCCAAGGCGCAAAGGAGTACGCTTAAAGCTACCGATTTGGCCAAGGTACAGTCGCCGGTCATGTGCGGCTCCCGGAAACCCTGAATCATGCACCAACGCCCCCGTTGCATCGAGTAACCCAGGGCGGCAGCGATCAGGATGATCCCACCCAGCTTGCCCAGAGCGGCCAGTTCTTCATCTTCATTACCGGTGAAGCCGGCATAGTGATAGGCCCCCCAGATCAAGGCGAACAAAGCGACAATGCCCATGGTCAACTGTAACTTAAAGGGAAGCTCGATAGTCTTGGCACCACCGCTACCCCAAGAGATATGCTCCATCTCCAGATAGATAAGTTTGAGACCAGTAACCGCCCCCACGACCAATCCTACCCACATGGCAAAACCGTGGGCAGAGAGATTGCCGATGGCGTTATAAAAACCGCCGACATTACAACCCCCAGCCAGGGCAGCACCGATGCCCATCAAAATGCCGGCGATAACCGCTTTAACCAATTCACGAGCAGGGGGAACCCGCAGGGCAAATTGGTTGCCCAGACAGGCGGAAAGGAAAGCGCCACCGATAAAGCCGATGCCGATCACCGAGCCGGTATCGGTAAGGAAGCCACCGGGCGCCTCTTCCAAGACCCCAACTCCGTAGAGAATCCACTCGCCCCAATTGCGGACGGCGCCAACCGCGCCCCAAGGCCGCGACCAGGCCAACATCAGCACGCTGAGAAAGGCGATGATGACCCCGACCATGTAAGGATTCCACTCCTCCTGGCACCAGGTCTTGTAAAGTTCCTTGAACTTGCTTCCCAGCACACTTCCACTCATCTGGATTCCCTCCTGAATTAATTTATGTCTCTGGTAATTTGCAGACCGCAGTCCGTACTGCCAGACCGAACCCGCACCCACCCCCTCGGCCCTGCCTGGAAACCGAACGTAAATTTCTTTACTCGTGGCACCGAATTTTGTCAAGCCTCATACCGGCCTTAAGGCCCTACCACATTGTGCTAGCAATTCCTGATTAGTTCCGAGCCTAGCCTTCCGCTAGCATCAAAGTTTTCCCCTGATTATCCAGGAGTTTCCGGACGGTGAATAATCATTCATTTACCGCTTGACACACCTCCTGAATCTTGGTAGAGATTTTTTCTTGTTAACTACAAATCCAAGTTGTTAGTCGCTGTATAAACTAGGGATTGGCAAAATGGTGGCTTGCACCACCCCGTTTCACGGCCCTGAAAGCCCAAAAATCACCAAGGAGGAGTAATATGAGTGACAACAAAGTAGCCCCAGACGGAATCACCGCAGACCGCACCCTGGACGCCAAGGGACTGAGCTGCCCCATGCCGCTGCTGCGCACCAAGAAGGAGATCGAGAAGATCGCCTCCGGCCAGGTTCTTGAGATTCTCGGCACCGATCCCGGCTCCCGCAACGACCTGCCAGGTTGGGCTGAGCGTTCAGGCCATCAGTTTTTGGGCGAGAAGGAAGATACCGGCTTCATCCGTTTTTACATTAAAAAAGGTTGATCCAGACTATTCCCGCTGACACTAATGGCGCAACGGCGCGTTAACCGTTGCGCCACCACTTTTTAAACTGGAGGTTAACATGGCAAAGAGTTTAGGCATATTTGTCACCAATCCCGACAACTGGCGGCACGTCATGGGCATCGTCAAGGCGGCCAAAGCCAAGGGTTCAAAGGTCAAGGTATTCTTTACCTGGGCCGGCACCAAGAACGCCAAAAATCCTGATTTCCCCGAGCTCTGCAAGCTGGCCGACGACGTTTCGATCTGCGTGGACAGCTATCAGAAGATGGGCTTTGACCGCAACGACATCCCGGTCGGTCTGGACGCCAAGAAAATGGCGACCCAGGCCCAGCACGGCGCCATCCTCGAAGATTACGACTGCTATCTGAGCCTATAAGGAGGAGATGAAAATGTCAGAGTACAAGAAAGTCTGCTTCATGTATCGGAACAAGGATTACACCATGGACGGAATTCGTTCCGCCCTGGGCCTGGCCGTGGAAAACATGTACGCCTACGGCGTAGTCATGGACAACGAGATGCCCGCACTGGATGAGAATCAGCAGGAAAGCATCGAGATGCTGCGCGACATGGAAGGCGAGATCTACACCACCGTGCCGGCCAACGTCGAGACCTGCGGTTTCGAGGCCATGACCATTGAGGAACTCGGCGAGAAACTGCGCGAGATGACTGTCGTCATTCCTTACGGCATCAAATAAGGAGAAGGAGAACCGCCATGAAAGTTCTTAATGTATACCGCTCCGAGCCCGACGCCACCGTCAAGAAACTGGTGGAGATCGTCACCCGGGACCGCGAGTCCGACAGCTTCAGCCTGAACACCGAGAGCCCCGATTACAGCGCCCTGGTCGACAAGATCTTCGCCGCCGACCAGACCATCAGCTGGTGGTAATTCGCCGCTGATCGGCCGATACTGCCTACAAAGCCCGGGCCGTGTAATACTACGGCCCGGGCTTTTTTGTCCTTGCGGCAGGGAACTAACCGTGGCCAGCCTGCTGAGCCGCTTTTCGCACGGGCGAACAACGCCAAAACACTAATACCGGGACTTTCCCCCCTTCGCGGGACAGGCCGGTTCGAATGAAACCTGCGGGCCACGGGCCGAGCGAAGATTTCCCAGACTATCCGAAAAAAGGTTTGACACCCGACCACCCATCCGCTATATATTCCGTCTTTCATTTACCGCGAAAGGGCAACTAACGCCCAGACTGATAAGGACAGGAGAACAGATGATTACGGTTGAAGTTAGAGGCGACGTGGAACAGGCCCTGCGCTTTCTCAAGAAGAAGTTGCAGCTGGACGGCATGAAGAAAGAGCTCAAGCGCCGGGAATATTACGAGAAGCCCAGCGACAAGCGCCGCCGGAAGTCCACCGAATCCAAGCGCAAGCTCCGTAAGCTGATGCACCGCATGACCCGCGGTTAATCGGCTAATCGCCGATTCCGCGCATGCCCAAACCGGTTAACCCCGGAAGCCCTGTCCAGCCCACCCGGCCGAAGCGATCGGCCACCGCCCACCCTTTCGACCGGGAGCTGGAATCTTATCTGCAGTACCTGGCCGCCGAACGAAGGTTGGCCAAAAACACCCTCAGTTCCTACCAGGCCGACCTGGCCGCCTTTTTTCTCTACCTCTATTCCAAACGCATTAAGACGCTGACCGCCATCCGCACCGAAAATCTGCGCGGTTGGCTGACCTATTGCCACCAGCAGGGCATTACCAGCCGCAGCAACGCCCGGCGGGTTTCGGCCCTGCGGGGCTTCTTCAAGTTTCTGGTCGGCGAGGGGCTGCTGACCACCAACCCCACCGACCAGATCGACCTGCCCAAACCGGGCCGCCCCCTGCCCAAGGTCTTAAGCGAATCAGAGGTCGCCCTGCTGCTGGCCGCCCCGGCCGGCAACGCGCCGCTCGCCCTGCGCAACCACGCCATGCTCCACCTGCTCTACGCCTCGGGGCTGCGGGTTTCCGAACTGGTTAACCTGCCGCTGGCCGCAGTTAACCTGACCGGCGGCCACCTGCGCATCTTCGGCAAAGGCGCCAAGGAGCGGCTGGTCCCCTTCGGCGAGCAGGCCCGGGAAAGAATCGAAACCTACCTGCGCCAAGGCCGCCCGCAGCTCCTGAACAAACGGCGCAGCGTGGCGCTCTTCGTCACCTCGCGGGGGCAGGCCATGACCCGGCTACGTTTCTGGCAGATTATCCAGGAAACGGTCTTTACCGCCGGGATCGCCAAGCAGATCAGCCCCCATACCCTGCGCCATTCCTTCGCCACCCACCTGCTCGCCCACGGCGCCGATCTGCGGGCGGTGCAGATGATGCTGGGCCATGCCGATATCACCACCACCCAGATTTACACCCATGTGGACGGCGAGCGTTTGAAGAAGATTCACCGCAAGTTTCATCCCCGGGGTTGAGGGCTGCTGGCCGCAATTGTTGGTTTTCCCGGCCCGAAATGGTAGATTCGAAGCCATGGAAATCATCACCACCCACTTAAACGCCGACTTCGACGGCCTGGCCTCGATGCTGGCCGCCCGCCGACTGTACCCTGACGCCAAGCTGGTCTTCTCCGGCTCCCAGGAGCGCAACCTCCGTCGCTACCTGGCCACCTCGCCCTACGCTTATGACTTCACCCGCCAGAAAGACATCAATCTGGCCGATGTCACCCGGTTGATCCTGGTCGACACCCGCCAGTCCGGGCGGATCGGCAACTTCAGCAAATGCCTGGCCAACCCCGGCCTCTCCATCCATATTTTCGACCACCACCCGGAACTGCCCGACGATCTCAAAGGTGATTTCGAGGAAATCCGCCCGGTGGGCTCCACCGCCACCATCTTCACCCAGCTCTTCCGCGAGCGCGATCTGCCGGTGAGCCGCGACGAAGCCACCCTCCTGGCCATGGCCCTTTACGAAGATACCGGCTCCTTCACTTTCGGCACGACCACCCCCGGCGACCTGGAGGCCATGGCCTGGCTGCTCGGCCAAGGCGCCGACCTGCCCAGCGTCGCCCAATTCGTTTCCCAGGAGTTGACCACAAATCAAGTAACCCTGCTGCACCAGCTGATGAAGGCGGCCACCACCTACAACATCCAGGGCATCGACCTCGTCGTCGCCAAGATCCGCTTACCCGAATATGTGGATGAATTCGCCCTGATCGCCCGCCGCTTCATGGCCATGGAGAATTTGAATTGCCTCTTCGCCCTGGCCAACATGGGCGAACGGGTCTACCTGATCGCCAGGAGCCGCATCCCCGAGGTCAACGTCGGCGAGATCTGTATCGAGTTCGGCGGCGGCGGCCACGCCTCGGCCGCCTCCGCCACCGTTACCGAGATGACCTTGGGCGAGGCCGAGGAGAAGCTGCTCCTCCTCTTCCACAAGCACGTGCAGCCGGTGGCCATTGCCGCCCGAATCATGTCGGCACCAGTGATATCGGTGGATCCGGAGGTCTCGCTGAAAGAGGCCAACCAGATCATCGACCGCTACAACGTCACGGTCCTGCCGGTCGTCAAGGCCGGCCAGGCGGTGGGGTTGATCTCCCGACGAGTGGCCGGTAAAGCCATCTACCACGGCCTGGGCGACCAGCCGGTCAGCGACTACATGACCAGCGAGTTCGCCACTCTGACCTCAACCGCCACCCTGGCCGACATCCAGGAACTGATCATCGGCCATCGCCAACGCTTCATCCCCATCGTCGAGAATGATTTGATCATCGGGGTGATCACCCGCACCGATCTGTTGAACCTCTTGATCAACGATCCGGCCCATCTGCCCAAGGAGACCGTGGGGGCGCCGGACCAAACCGCCAGCGCCCGTCAGCGCAACCTCAACAACCTGATGGTTGACACCCTCTCCCGCGAGATCATCGTCCTCTTGCGCACCATCGGTGAGGTGGCCGCCGCCGCCGGCACCAAGGCCTACGCGGTGGGCGGCTTCGTCCGCGACCTCCTGTTGCGCAAAGCCAACCTCGACCTGGACGTGGTCATTGAGGGTGACGGCATCGGTTTCGCCCAGCGGCTGGCCGCCCACCTGCACGGCAAGGTCCGCATCCACGACAAGTTCAGCACCGCCATGGTTATCCTGCCGGACGGTTTCAAGATCGACATCGCCACCGCCCGCCTGGAGTACTACGAGTACCCGGCCGCCATGCCCACCGTCGAGCTCTCGTCGCTCAAGCTCGATCTTTACCGGCGCGACTTCACCATCAATGCGATGGCCCTCCACCTGGACCCGGAATCATTCGGCATCCTGGTGGACTTCTTCAACTGCCAGAACGACCTGAAGGACCGCCAGGTTCGCATCCTCCACAACTTAAGCTTCGTCGAGGACCCCACCCGGATCTTCCGGGCCATCCGCTTCGAGCAGCGCATGGGCTTCCATCTGGCCAAGCATACCGAGCGGCTGCTGCGCACTGCCCTGCGCATGCATATCTTCGACAGCCTGCCGGGCAGCAAGTCCACCCGCCTGGGCTTTCGCCTGTTCGGGGAACTGCAGCTGATCCTTTCCGAAGAGACGCCGCTCCCGGCCCTCCAGCGGATGACCCACTTCGACCTGCTGAAATTCCTCCACCCGGCCCTCCAGCTCGACCCACACCTCGAGGAGTCCATCGAATCCACCCAGCAGTCGCTGACCTGGTACCGCTTGCTCTACCAGGAAGAACGCTGCCGCCAGTGGATGGTCTTCCTGCTGGCCCTGACCAGTCGGCTGACCATGCGCCAACTCCCGGTCTTCTGCCGCCGCCTTGCCGTCCCGGAACGCCAGGCCCAGCTGTTCCTGCGGGAAAAAGGCTATCTGGGCATCCTCCAGAAAGTCCTTAAAAAGCCCCGCACCCTCAAGCCCAGCCAGATCCACCGGCTCCTGCAACCGCTGGCCCTGGAAACCCTGCTGGCTTTGATGGGGTTGGTCCGCCAGCCGGAAGGCAAAAAGGCCATCTCCCACTACATTACCTACCAACGGCATGTGAAGACCCAACTCCAGGGGCGCGATCTGCAGAAACTGGGATATGCCGAAGGCCCGGATTACCGGCGGATCCTCGACCGGCTGCTCCAGGCCCGCCTCGACAATGAGGTTGACAGCCGGGAAGATGAGATTACCTTTGTGACCACGCATTTCCCTCCCGGAAAACCCTTAAATGGAGAACGGCCCGACGGCCGGAATAAATAGCAGACATGGGCAACAACCTGATCCAGCAGATCGCCATCCTCGCCCCGCCTTTTCTGCTGGCCCTGACCTTTCACGAATTTTGCCACGGCTATGTGGCCTGGAAGCTGGGCGACCCCACCGCCCAGGAACAGGGGCGGTTGACCATGAACCCCCTGAAGCACCTGGACCCGCTGGGCGTCCTGGCCTTCATCATCATGAAGATTGGCTGGGCCAAGCCGGTGCCGGTCAACCCCAGCTATTTCAAGAACCCCATTCGCGACATGATGTGGGTCTCCCTGGCCGGACCCGGGGCCAACTTTTCTCTGGCCATCCTGAGCGCCGTGGCCGTCAAAGGGCTGCTGGCCACGGCCGGCTTCATCCCGGAGTATGTCCTCTGGCCAGTGCTGAACATGGCGGCCGCCGGGGTGTGGATCAATCTGATGCTGGGCTTCTTCAATCTGATTCCCATCCCGCCCCTGGACGGCAGCCGCATCCTGAGCGGCTTCCTGCCGGCCGAGGGGGTACTGTTCATGCGGAAAATGGAGCCGTTCGGTTTCATCGTCCTGCTCCTGCTTTTTTACCTGGGCGTCATCTCCAAGCTCATGATGCCGATGATCAATTTTGCCCACAGCCTGCTGGCCGGTTGAAATCGAAACCGTTTCCCCGGTATGATCTTCTTGCCGACAGGCCGCCTGACGCCTGACTAACCAAGGAGAAAGCCATGACCACCAGGGCCAGCCTCGCCGGGGACCACACCATTGCCTTCGACTGCCCGAAGTGTCGCCTCCGCACCAAGGTCGGGCTGGACAAGATCGGTCACACCTACCACTGTCAGGTCAAATGCTCCTGCGGCAATATCTTCAGCGCCGAAATCGAACTCCGGGAGCGGCCCCGCAAACAGCTCGATCTCCCGGGCTCCTACGAGATTGTCGACCGGGCCACCCCCGCCCCGACAGCTCCCGAAGCCGGCAGCTGCCGGGTCATCGATCTTTCCCGGACCGGGCTGGCCTTCCTGAAAAGTACCGGCCGGGAACTGAAGGCCGGGGAGAGGGTCAGGGTCAGCCTGACTTTGGACGATGGCGAGGCGACCAGAATTAGCCAGGATTGCGAGGTCCGCCACGTCAAGGGGAACTTCGTGGGCTGCCGGCTACTCACGGAAAACGCGGCCCTGGAATATTATCTCTTGAGTTAAACCCTCGCAGCCAACCCAGAAACCAGGAGAACCTGACATGCCGGACCAGACCGCCACCCACCCCGGTAAGATCTTTGCCCTGGCCAGTGCCTATTGGCAACCCTGTGCCCTGCACGCCGCCGTCAAACTGGCCGTATTTACCAACCTGGCGATCGGCCCTGCGACCGCTCCGGAACTGGCCGCCCGCCTGGGCGCCGATCCCCGCAGTCTGGCCGCCCTGCTTAACGGCCTGACCGCCATGGGCCTGCTGGAGAAGGAACAGAAACTCTTCCGCAACACCCCTCTGACCGCCCGCTATCTGGACCGCAACTCGCCTGACTATGCCGGCCATATCGTCATGCATCACCACCATCTGGTCGAGGCCTGGTCGCGGCTGGACGAGGCGGTGTTGAGCGGCGAACCGGTTGAACGGCGAGGGCACGGAGAAGAGGCCGAGCGGGAAAGCTTTCAGATGGGCATGTTCAACCTGGCCTCGGCCATCGCCCCGGAACTGGCCGGGACAGTGACACTGACCGGCGTCAAACATCTGCTCGACCTGGGCGGTGGCCCCGGCACCCATGCCGTGTACTTCTGTCTGGCCAATCCGCACCTGCGCGCCACGGTCTTCGACCGGCCCACCAGCCATCCCTTTGCCACCGAGGTCATCAATCGTTTCGGGGTGAGCGGGCGGGTGGATTTCGTAGCCGGCGACTTTCTGGCCGATCCGTTGCCCGTCGGTTATGATGCCGTCTGGCTCTCCCAGATTCTGCACGGCCTGGCGCCCCAGGATTGCCGACGCCTGATCGCCCGGAGCGTGGCGACGCTCCCCCCGGGCGGCCGCATCCTGATCCATGAATTCCTGTTGAACGACGATCTGGCCGGGCCTCTATTTCCGGCCCTCTTTTCCCTCAACATGCTGGTCAACAACCAAGGCCGATCGTACTCGGAAAAGGAATTGCGCGAAATGCTGGGCGAGGCGGGGGTGGAGGAGATTGTCCGGTTGCCCTTCCGTTCCGGTAATGACTCGGCCGTACTCCAGGGCATTAAAGGCTGATGGTAAAAAAGGCCGGTTGGCTGGCCTAGGGATTTTTTCCCGGAAAAATCAGGCGGGGTTCGACTCCGACTCCTTTGCGGTCATGACCTTGGCGATGACCTTGCCAAGATCGCTGATCCGAAAGGGCTTGGCAACCACCTCGACGAAACCGTAATCCCGGAAGTTGGCCACCACCGGATCGTTGGAATAGCCGCTGGACACCACCGCCTTGACCCGCGGGTCGAGGGCCAAAAGCTTGGCGACTGCCTCCTGGCCACCCATGCCGCCGGGAATGGTCAGATCCATCAGGAAGACCTCGATGGGCCGTCCCTCCTGCCGACCTTGCCGATAGAGGTCGATGGCCTCCCGGCCATCGGCGGCCAGCAGAACCTCATACCCCAAATGGGTCAGCATCTCCCGGGCGACCTCCCGAACCATCTCCTCGTCGTCGAGGACCAAAATCCGGCCGCTGCCCGTAAATTTTCGCGACTCCACCAGTTGCTCATCCGCCTGCCCATGGTCGGCGACGGCAACCAGGTAGATGGTGAAGGTCGTCCCGACCCCGGGTTGCGACGCCACGCTGATGTGGCCGCCATGTTTGGTGATGATGGAGTGGGTGATGGCCAGCCCCAGGCCGCTGCCCTCATCCTTGGTGGTGTAGTAAGGATCAAAGATTCGCGCCACCTGCTCCGGGGCAATACCGCCGCCGTTGTCGCTGATGGTCAGGCGCAGCAGGCAATCGGCCGCGACCGGAATGGTCCGGCTCCGGTTATCGAAGTTGGCGCAGGCAATCTCGATGATCCCGCCCTCCGGCATGGCCTGACTGGCGTTCAGGGCGATATTCTGGACCACCTGACTGATCTGCCCGGCGTCAATCTCCACCGCCCAGAGGTCAGCCGGAATCAGGTAACGGCATTTGCTCTTGCTGCCCCGCAGGACAAATTCGGCCGAGTCTTCGATGATTTCGGCGATGGCGGTGATCTTCTTCACCGGCTCTCCCCCCTTGGAGAAGGTGAGGAGCTGGTTGGTCAGTTCCTTGGCCCGGAGCGAGGCTTTCTCGGCGCTGGCCAGCAGGTTGTGGCGCCGGTCGTCGGGATCGGTGTACAGCATGGCCAGATTGATGTTGCCCAGAATGGCGGCCAGAATGTTGTTGAAATCATGGGCTATGCCGCCGGCCAGAATTCCCACCGACTCCAGCTTTCTGATCTTGAGCAGCTCCTCCTCCAACTTCTCCTGCTCGGAGATGTCCCGAAAGACCAAAACCCAGCCGACCACCCGGCTCTCCATGTCGCGAATCGGCGCGCCGCTGTCGGCGATCAGCCGCTCCCGGCCGTCCCTGGTCAACAACAAGTTCTGGCCCGGCACCACCCGGCCGTTGCGGCGCTCCCGATCCAGCGGATCGGCCACCGGTTCCCGGCTGAGTCGATCTCGGATCGGGAAGACCTCCGCCAAGGGATGGCTAATCGCCGCCTCCTGGGACCAGCCGGTGAGTTCCTCGGCCACCTTGTTGACCATGACTACCCGGCCCTCATGATCGGTGGCGATCACCCCCTCGCCGATGCTACGCAAGGTCACGACCAGACGCTCTTTTTCGGCGGCCAGGGCCTCCTCGGCCTTGAAACGGATATCGATCTCCTCCTGCAGCATCCGGTTGGCGGCCGCCAGTTGGGCGGTGCGCTCCCGAACCCGCTGGTCCAGTTGCTCCCCAGCCTCCCGCAGGGCCTCCTCGGCCAAGCGCCGCTCCCCGATTTCAATCTGCAGCAGGGCATTGGCGTTTTCAGCCAGATCCTTGGTCCGGATGGCCTGGTCGGCCATGTTCTCCAGCTGCACCCCGAGCCGACGGCTCAACAAAAAACCGGTCAGGGCCACGGCGAAGACCAGGAGCGAGAGCAGCAGGGTAAAGAGAACCTGGCGCTGATCGTGGCCGACGACCAACCCCTTCAGGCTGGTGATGTTATCGGCCAGATGGGCAAACATCTTCTCCTGCAGGAGCATGGTGTCCTGCCTGAGCGCTTCAAACTGTTTCCAGTCGGCGTCCAGAACCACCAGGCCATCGTGCAGGGCCCCGATCTCGCCAAGATAGACCGGCAGATCGGCCAACACCTCCCGGGCCGGACCGCTGATCGAGGGATCGGCCGAGGTCAGGGTCTGCAGGGTCTGGCGCAGGACCAGGAGCTTGCCGGCCGCCGTATTCTCGGGCGGCTCGATCGGCTGCTTGGCGCTTGCCCCCAGCAGGGCGGGGTCGTTGTTCAAGACACCGGCGTCGATCAAGACCCGGCCGTGTAAAAAATTCTCCTGGCAGAGCGGCACCAGGAGATAAAGTTGTTGCAGACCGGTGGTATCATGGCCGACCATGGCCTGCTCGACCATGAGCCGCCCGGTGTTTTTGCCCATGGCATTAAGTCTTTTCGCGATCAATTCGTGGTGTCCGCGCAACCGGCTTAAGACCTCATTAAGCACCGTATAATCCCGGAGCAGACCCTCTAACCCTCCGTAATATTTGGTCAGACTGGCCAGCAACCGCCGGTCAGCCTCGGTCTTGGCATTCTGCGCCACCCTTTGGTTTAACTCCTGAAATTCCTTCAGTAGGCGGGCCTTTTCGCGGTTCAGCACCTCCGGTTTGCGCAAAACCTGATTGATGAATTCCTGAACATCCACTTCCAGTTTGGCCAGGGAACGGCGCAACTCGATGCTGAAAGCAATTTCCACCGTCGCCTGCTCGACATCGGTGAAAATGCGCGCATGCACCCCCCGGAAATAGACGACTATCCAGACAAAGGCCAGGGCAACCAGCACAAAGGTCACAAAGTTGACCCCGAGCAGCCTTCGGTTGCTGGAAGAGGCAGTGATGGGTGGCGGTGGCTGGTTCATCAATCCTGGCCGGTCGTCAGCAGTTCGGTGCCGAGCACCACCTCGGGCGAAAGGTTCAGGTCCAGTTTTTTCAGGGTGGTCAGGTTGACCAAGCGCCGGCCGTTGCGGTTCTGCAGCAGGGGCAGCTCCGTCACCGGCGTTCCCGCCCAGATCTTCTGGAGCAGAGAGGCGGCAATACTCCCCTGCTCAGTGTTCGACTTGATCACCCCGCAGAGGGTGCCGGCCTTGATCTCCCAGGAGCTGGAGCCGATGGTCGGCACCCGGCAACTTTCCACCACCCGGGTCAGGACATCGCTGCCGTCCAGGGCCTTCCCCCGGGCATCCACCAGGCCGCTCAGGTTGAGGAGCAGCAGGCCATCGACCTCCTTTTCCAGGCGAGCGAGCAACCCCTGCAGTTCAATCAGGCTTGCCACCGGATATTTGCCGGCAATCTCCAGGGGGTAGCCGGCGCCCTCGGCCTCAATCTGGGCGAGATTCTGGCGATTGGTGGGGTCGTCCAAGTAGAGCACGGCCACCCGCCGCAACCCGGGCGCCACGAGCTTGGCAAAGCCCAGGCTTTCGCGGTAATGTTTCTTTTCCACCACCCCGGTGACGTTGGCGGCCGGATAGCGATACTTGCCGGCCTCGAAGTTGACGCCGCAGAAAACCACTGGCGTCGCCACCCGCTCCCGCAGGTAGGGCACCACCAGGAATTCCTGGGCCGGGTCATCCACCGCCACCACCGCATCGGGCCGGTACTCTTGATAAATCCGGAAGGCCTCGGCGGCCAGCCGAGCGCCCCCGGCATAATCATATTTGGTGTTGAGGTAGAAATACCTGAACTCGACTTCGGGCAGATAGGCCTCCAGCCCCCGGGCAATCTCCTCCTCGCCTTCGTAACCCGGATGGTAGCTCATGACCACCAACACCTTTTTGCGCTCCCCCGCCTCTCCTTGCCCCCGCGCCAAACCGCAAAACAGGGCCAGCAGAACCAGGGCCATCGCCAGCCCTTGGGCAAACCTCGATTTACCTGTCATCATCATCTCTCCAACATCTGCGCGGCCGTTTGCAGTCGGGAAGCATACCGGCACCGATTTTCCTGGTTCCCGTGAACTGCCCCAATATAATACAAATTTCCCCGAAGCGACATGGACATTGCCAACCCGACGGCAACATTTTATGCGGGCGCCAACCCGCCCTGCTATGATATGGGCAGCTTGAACTAATCGGCCGGGCCAAGACCGGCAAGCATCTCAACGGCGGAGCGAATATGGGCAAGAAGCTGGTTCTGATCGGCGGCGGCCACGCCCACATGGTGACTCTGGCCAACCTTTCCTCCCTGATCGCCAATGGGCATCAGGTGACGGTGGTGGGGCCATCCGAGCAGCACTATTACTCGGGCATGGGGCCGGGCATGCTGGGGGAAACCTACAGCCCCGAGACGATCCGCTTTGCCACCCGCAAGGTCGTGGAGAAACAGGGCGGCACCTTTGTGCTGGATGCGGTCAGCCGCATCGACCCACTGGGGAAAAAGCTGCGGCTGGCCTCCGGGGCCACCCTGGAGTACGATGTCCTCTCCTGCAACGCTGGCAGCCAGGTCACCCAGTCGGCAATCAGCGGCAACCGGGAGGATATCTTCTCGGTCAAGCCCATCGAAAGCCTGCAGGCCGCGCAGAAGCGGCTTCTGGAGCTGGCCGCCGGCGGCCGGAGCCGCATCGCCATCGTCGGCGGCGGCCCATCCTCGGCCGAGGTGGCCGGCAATATCCACCAGCTCATGTACCGGCACGGTTTGCAGCCCCCCAAAATCAGCATCTTCTCGGGGCCGGCATTCATGAAACGGTTTCCGGCCAAGGTCGTCGATCTGGTCCGCAAAAGCCTGGAGAGGCGGGGAATCGAGATCGTTGCGGGCAGCTATGTCAGGGAAGTAACCAGCGGCCGGCTTGAACTGGCGGACGGCCGGAGCCACCAAGCCGATCTGATTTTCCTGGCGGTGGGCGTCAAACCCTCACCGATCTTCGCCGATTCCGGTCTGCCGGTCGGGCCGGAGGGCGGGCTCCTGGTCAACCGCTTTTTGCAGTCACCGGCCCATCCGGAAATCTTCGGCGGCGGCGACTGCATCTATTTCCAGGACTCACCCTTGGACAAGGTCGGGGTTTACGCGGTCCGAGAAAATCCGGTGCTCTTCCACAATCTGCTGGTCAGCCTGGAAGGCGGGGAGCTGCAACCATTTGCCCCCGGCGGCGATTACCTGCTGATCTTCAACCTGGGTGACGGTGAAGGGGTGCTGCACAAAGGCTGGCTGACCTTCGGCGGCCGCCCGGCCTTCATCCTTAAAGATTACATCGACCGCCAGTTCATGCGCCGCTTCCAGGCCATGGAACAGGACTGAGCTGATCCCGGCCGGTTTGCCTTGCCTCCCGAACCCGCGGAGAAGGGAAGGCGGCCGGAGGGATCCTCCAGCCTGGGCACGACGGTCTGATCCACAACGATATGGGCATAGAACTAATGATCGTACGGAAAGTGGCGCAGGAGCGGTTGCCGAAGTTGAAGCCGTTGGTGGAAAAGCTGTTGGCCTGAATGAGTCACCTCACGACACCAGCCGCCAGGGAGGATCAACAACTATGACGCCCGGTCAATCCGCCCATCAGTTCCGGGGATGCATTAGAATGGCAGTAGTTTAAAGGTTTTCTATCGCTCCCACGGTCTCCGTGGGAACGCAGACCTGGACGCTGGAGCGTGGGAACGATGATGTTCTCAGCCCCATAACCCTTATGCTAGCGCCATTCGCGCAAAGCCCCTTGTTTTGGCATAGCCTGACACCTTTCCAGTTGGATAACGGGTAAAACTCGAACCAGCAACAAATCTACTCGTTTCCTACACTTTCCCTACCCGGAAAAAAACAAACCCCTCGGACTCTGCCGGACAGCAAAAAGCCCGTTTCCTTTGCAGGAAGCGGGCTTTTTGTACTTCACCGGACTTTACCGGCCTATCAACTTGGTGGAGGCGCCGGGAGTTGAACCCAAGTCCCACTATAAAAACAAACGTAATTACAATTAGTTATTTTTCGCCTGTTACACGGCTGTGACACGCAACACTAAGATTAGCGGCTTGGCCGCTGGTTCGTTTGGTTGAAAATCATTTTACTGCTAACTACAGACCACCATTTGAGAAATGAACCTTTCCTTCTCTGTCTATCCATGATTTTAGTGGTTCACTGTATTTTGCTGTATTGATATTGGCTATTTCTTTTGGTGTTTTGGCGGGGTTTCTATTTTCGTCGCTTTTGTTTAGCACTACATATCTGTCTTTTGGTGTTTTATTTACTGTTTGTGTTTTGGTTCCTGTGGCTCTTCCAACTGGAAGATTTGTTTTATTTCATTGCTTAGTAGGACTTATAGGGATTGATGTTTTGTTGATATTACCTTTCTGTATTGCTGGTGTTGAATATATTAGTCCGATCACCACAAAGAGAATTATTGTTGCAGCTGATATCATCGAAATAAGCGCAAAACATCCAAGTTTTTCTTTTCTATTGACGCTAAAGCAATAAATAGCTCCGCCTATCCAGTGCAAAAACGTGATAAGCAATAAGAAAAAGGCTTTTTCTGCTCCTTTTATATCTTTATTATGGATGCATTCAATTAGCATCCATATCCAAAAAACCGAAAGAATGATTGCGGCCGAAATTAGTAACGCAAACACACCTCCCAGCATGGTTATGGTTTCTTCCATGGTATAATCTATTTACAGTTAGGTTATTTAGGCTGTATTGCTCTTGATTCCCGCATTATGATCAGCGGAACTATCTTCCTCTCTTTTTTCCCACCTGTCGAACTCTGGATATTTTTTCCTGAAGTCGTATGTGAACCAAGCCAGCGCCCCTGGCTCTTTCCTTTCCTGCTCCTTAATCCATTTTACTATCTGCTTGATGATCTCTGGATCATCGCTGCCTTGCCCTGGACGTTGCGGCCCGGTTCCTTCCAAAATCCATTCGATGTTGAGCTCGTATTTTTTTGCAATCTTATAAGCCCAATCTACAGGGAAATTATTTTCTTTCTTTTTTTTGGAAACGTTCGGTTGTGACGTTTCCGCAAGCTCTGCTAACTCAGTTATTTTTTTGAGTTTCGTCTCTTTTCTTATTCTGTCCCAAATCTCTTCGAAGCTCATTTTATTACGCCAGTAATTTTTTTCTTGACGCAAGATAACTACAGCTATATAAAACCAATATATATAACTGTAGTTATAGTTTGTTTGTTATCTCATCCTAACCTTTCACACTACCGAAGCGGCCGTAAATAGTCAACGACACGAAAACTGGCCAAATCACAACCCGAAGAGGAACCCATCATGGCAGACCCCGCAAAAGACCAAGCAGCATCCCCCCCCAACAACTCCATGCTCACCGTCCGGATTCACGGCAAGATTGACAAGATCGATCAACATGACGGTGAAAACGGCATTACCTACATGACCTTGATCATTATTCCGTCCGGCGACCCGATGAAAAGCCCGACCAAGATTCAGGTCAAATCAAAGCGAAAGCTCGGCCGCCCTGAAGAAATGATCGATATCAAGGCCACCGTCTCTTCTCGTTACTGGAAAAACAATGCCGGCAAGGTCAACCATACCCCTGACCTTTGGGTAAACGACTGATCCCCCCCGGTGAGGGGCGGACGGTTTCCCGCGTTAGCGGGTGCCGGCCCGCCCCTTACCGGCTCCACTCCCCAACCAAACGGAGATTTCGGCTCATGACCTGGACCCCACTGATTGACATCACCTGGTTTGATGGCATCAAGGCCGATGTACTTTCGGCCAGTTCCGGCATTTTGACTATCTGCCTGATCATCCTGGGCGCCGGCCTGATCATCCGGACGATCATGAACCGCTAATATAATTCCAGAGCTTCTTGGCCAGAAGGCAAACCCAACCATATCAATCATTTAAGGAGGCAAAATCAAATGGCTGCACTGTTCACCGCTTTCGACATTTCAACTCTTTCCGGCAATATCTCCACGGCATTGCTGGCCGGCGTTGGCATCCTGCTTCTGTTCGTCGGCTACCGCTTCATCAAGAAGGTCGGCAACAAGGTGTGAACCCTTCCCCGTTTCCCGGGAGGTCGATTTGACTCCCGGGGAACAACCTTAAGTGAACGTAAATGATCGACTCTCTCTTTCAGCTTTTCGGCGTTGGCATGGATGGCATTACCACAGATGTCAGAACCTTCGTTGTTGGTGCCATCTCCGTTTTACTCATAATCATCGGCGTTTCCGTTCTTATGAACGTTTTTAATATTGGTATCGGTTCCGGCCCGAAGGGCGGCAACGGGCTTTTTAAAAATAATGACCAGGACCTTTGAGGCACAGTTATGGAATTTGGCGTGGAACCGTTTTCCTGGGGAATGGGACTTGTCTTGTCCGGCTGGGTCGCGGGCATGGCCATCGGTTACGTTTTCAAGATTGGTCGCGTACTTGTATGACCGCTGCTGACCTCTCCCAGATCGTTAGTTTCTTTGCCGGAACGCTTACGGCAATAGCTTTTGTTATCGCCGTATCTGGTAGGAATTTTTGATGGTTACCCTGCCTCCTAATTTTGATGCAGCACAGTTTGCTTCTGACGTTATCCAGATCGCCCTGCCCTTCGTATCTATCGCGCTGCTGTTTCTGGCATATGCGCTGATCAAGAAGCTTAGCAACCGACTTTAGGAATCAAAGCCATGTTCCAGTTACCTTCTTTCTTCAAAATCCGCCTGGTTGCTCTCATTCTTGGTTTTTTTATTCTGTTTTGGATAATCGGATTTGCTAAATGGTGCCTTGCAACTACCCCTTTGACTATTGAATATCCTTCTTCTTGTTCTCTTAACTATTCACTCCGATATTCGTTTCGTTCAAAACAGCTTTATTTTCTATGCTCCAGATCTAATACTGTCAGCGAAATACTTATTGGTGTTTATCCATATTTTCCTGTTGTTTCTCAATATGTGCCTAATTCATCTCTTATTAATGAGGTTGTTGTTAGATGAAATTATTCGCGGCACTATTTATTAGTATTTTTTTAGCTCCTTCTGTATCTTTTGCCTATGTTGAATACGGTTGTTATCATTATTCTTTTGCAATTTTAAGTGGTTCATCTACTGGCGGTAATGGTACCTGGGTGACTGCAACTTTTAGTTGTAGCGATGCGGTTGTTGTTGGTGATGGGCAGGGCCTTCCAGTTGTTAACAGTCAGTATTACTCTTGGGAATGCACTGAGGCTGCCGGTTGGGTGCAGGGTAGTCCATCGACCGTTGCGTATCGTAACGTTAGTGGTGTTGTCGATAATGATTTCACCACCATTGGTGCTAGCCAGGCTGATCATGGTTTTGCCCAATTGCCACAGTGTGGGCCAAATCCTCCCTGTGATCCTGCTCTGTATCCTGCTCTCCAAACTAGCTGTGGCGGTGCCGAAAACGTTGCCTATTGGGATGCGGCATTATGCCAAGGTTATTGTAAAACTTGTGATGATATCTCGGCTTCTTGTGTTGGTCCTTGTCCCTCAGGTGAAACTTTGCAGCAAGCTTGTGATGTAACCTCTACTGATCCGCAAGGTCATCCTACTACCCTCGATAATGTATGTGAATGCATTTCTGACTGTGCCGCCGCTGAAATAGCTTGGGGCGATGCTAATTGTCCTCCTGGCCCTGGAATTGAAGTTACTGGTTATGATTGTGCCGCTAACACCGGTACTTGTACCGATTGCGTTAAAGCTCAAAAGGAATGGGAGTTAGGCTATTGCAATGGTCCCGGTATGTCTACAACCTCGTACAATTGTGAAGCGCATGGGTCTGCTGGTGCTGGCGTTTGTGGTGATTGTCTGATCGAAAAACAAAACTATGAAAACCTTTATTGCAAGCCTGTGGGGAAAGTGCTGCTCAGTTATGACTGTGCTGCCGATGCTGGTATCTGCGGCAATGATCTTTGTGATAATGATCGTCAGTTATGGAAAGAAGTTAATTGTTCTGAGCCTGGTCAAACACTGATTTCTTTTGATTGTGATACTAAAGACGGTATATGTCGTGACGAAAACGACTGTACATCAAAAGAAAATGCCTGGAAAGCGTCTCATTGTACTGCTTTGAATTTAGAGCTATTAGACTATGATTGTGTAACAGATACAGGCCATTGCGACGACCCTAATGGCTGCGTTGCTAAAGAAGAGGCTTGGAAAGCAAAGTTTTGTTCGGCAGAAGGAGAGGTTTTTGTTTCCTATAATTGTGTTGCTGACACTGGTGTCTGTGATTTGTCAAATGCTTGTGTTGATGCTGAAAACAATTGGAAACAATCATACTGTTCTGAAACAGGTGATGTTTTTGTCTCTTTTGACTGTAAAACTGGGCATGGTACCTGTCAGCATGGTTCTGATTTTATTTACACTCCGTCTGATGAAGAAAAGGCGCTGTATACTGACCGCTTTAATAAATTTATCGATGATATGCGGCACACTCCGCTTTTTTCCCTACCTGATCAAGTCTTAGGCAACATTCCCTCTGGTGGTGAACCTGTTTATACCGTTGAAATGGGTCAGTATGGCACCGTTGATATTGACCTGAGCAATTACAATTCTCTTTTTTCCATCTGCCGAACGATTTTCTTGGTCTGTTTCTCGTTCGCGGCCTTACGAATCCTTCTTTCACATCGGTGAGATAATGGACACCTTTCTTGCCTTCGTCGGATCTTTTTTCTCCTCCCTATGGGGCTTTATCAAGCTCGGCCTTATGGGGTTTTTCTCTGTAATTTCTACTTTTGTTTACATGATCCTTGACGGTCTCCTGACGGTTGTCACTCTTTTTGTTACATCCTTGGACTTGTCCGCCCTGGTCTTCACTCAATATGCCCAATGGACTAACCTGCCGCCACAAGCCATCTATTTGGTCAACCAGTTGGCCTTGCCTCAGTGTGCTTCTTTGATCGCTGGCGCCATGATTGTTCGACTTCTATTGAACTTGATCCCCGCTGCCGTGACCAGGGTGTAACATCATGACCATTTTCTTTTTCACCGGCACCCCGGGCAGCGGCAAAACCTACGAAGCAGTAGAGAAGATCCTTAACAACCTGCGCCTTGGAAAATGTGTTTACACTAATATTGATGGCATGGATGATCCTCATTGTCAGGAGACGCTCAAGGTCCTGGCCGGCCTGGATGATCTTCAGTTTGGTAATCAGTTTCATCATCTGGGCAATAGTCGTGAAGTAATTGAAAACTTTTGGGATCATTGCCCGGAACGTAATTCCCTGATCGTCCTTGATGAGGTCCAGAAGTACTTCAGCAATCGTGATTGGCAAGCCACAAAAAATCGGCTTTTCGGTGATTGGGCCTCCACCCACCGACATGAAGGCTATGACCTTGTCATCATCACCCAGAACGCCGAACGGATCGACTCGGCCGTCCGGTCTTTGACTGAGTGGAATTACTGTTTTCGGAAAATCAACTTTTTTGGTTCCCTGGTTCAAAAGGGCTACCTCTGCAATATCTACGCTGGCGAAGATACTGCCGGCCAACCTCTCAAACGTGCCAGCCGCCGCTATAAATCGAAAATTTTCAGTTGTTATCAGAGCTACGCAGCTAAAGACATTAAAGAACAATCGATCATGCCGACAATCAACGTCTTGCGGCATCCGGTCTTTTTGGCAATTCCGATTGTCCTGGGCTTCACGGTCTACATGATCTTTTTCAAGTCCAGCCTGGCAACCGGCGATATTTTCGGAACTAAGAAGATCCAACAGAAAGCCCTTTCCGTGATTGATGCCTCCGAAGCTAAAGCATCAACTCCCCCTTCTTCCCCTGGTCATGACCAGGGAGCTTCCGTTGTCTCGAGCTCACAATCGGCTGCGGGGATCCCCGCGGCTCAATCTTCTTTAAACAGCCCTGAGCTCGTTGCCATTCCTCCTATAATCCATCGAGTCAAACTCAATTACGCTGAATATACCCGGGAAGGAAAAATCTTATACCTGTTCGTTTTCCGTGGCCAAGTCTTCACCAAGGATACGTTTCCATATCCGATCACCGGCACCGACGGTCGTCTATACGCAGATATTCCAGAGACCGACCTTCCTTCAGAGAAGGCATCATAACAGCTTCATGGGACTGAATTTATAGCCTTGCTTCAGCCCCGCCGGCCCTGCCCTGGTTTTTTCTCTTCCAGGAACAGGCCGAAGGCCCATTACTCGGAACCGCGTCTTGTATCCAGTTACCCGGACCAGTCCGCCACGATCACGGCGCACTTTTCTTAATTCAACAGGAGGCCTAGCTCATGGGAAGCTTGAAATCATCACTTGGAAAAGTTGCCCGGTCTTTGGCTGTTCCCCCAAGGCGAATAACATGGGGGTCACAACTCGCCACGGGCTATGATCGCCTTAAATATGGTTTGTACGTGGCATGGGAAAGGCCCGAAATTTTATTAACCCTGGCTGATGCCAAGGAACGAGCCAAGGAAATCAACGAACCCGTGACCATCTCTTTTACCGAACATGGCGACCTGGTCTTTAACTGCCACCCGACCGGCCGCAAAGGCGGTTACGCCTATCACATTTCCCGCTCTGATGTGAACATCTTCTTCAGCACCCGAAAGGATAATACCACTCCTAATATCTGGGTAGATATTGGCTCTCAATCCTGCTGGTCACCCGGCTACAACAACATCATCAAGGAAGTAAAGCGGTTGGTGGCCACCTTGGGCGGCCATATCGTCAAAGATGTGGTTTCAGAAGTCCATCTTTGTTCTGACTTCGTCGGCCTGGACATCGAGGAACTTCCCATTGATCGCTCCGAACATTGGGTGACCAGGGCCAATCGGTTCCATTGTTATCAGGACAGAACCAGGCTTTCCGGCATCACCATAGCTCAGACAATGGGCGAACTGCCGCCAGGGGATAAGGATTCCATCGTGCTTCGGGAAACGGGAATTTCTTTCGGTACCGGCGATATCATGCTGCGGATCTACGACAAGTCTCTCGAGCTCAAGCGAAGTGCAACCAAGCAATCTGTGTTTGCCTCGGTCTGGCAACAGGATGAATATGACGAAAAGCCAGTTACCCGGGTCGAATACCAGTTACGCCGTGACGTTCTCCGGCAGCTGCACGTGAATACGCTCTCAGACCTCAAGAAGAAACGTTCCGGAGTCTGGAAATATTGTACTCAAGAATGGACACGTTTTGCCCTGGAGCCGGTGGACCGAAAAAACCGCCACCAGGATCGAGCCGCCCTGCATCCCTGGTGGCGTGAAGTTCAGAAAGCAGATTTCAAAACACCCCTGGTCGAGCTATCCAGGATCAAGATTCAACCGTCTCGGAATATCAATACTCTGCTCGATATGTCCCTGGGCTGCCTTATGTCGGCCCAAACAATCCGTGGTGTGACACCAACCATTGAAAACGTCATTGCTCAATCACAAGCTTTTATCGAGGAAGGCTTTAGACGGCTGCACAAAGAAAAGACGATCGCTGGAAAGAACCTCTTTGATCATAAGATGAAGCTCCGCTTTGCCAATATCTGGCCTATGGGTTTTCAGCCGTCCTTCATTCAAGCTGAATGGGCTATGGGGTGATTATGTTTAACGATGATATTGATCATAGACAGAATGCTCTTGAATTTATTCGAAAAGGAATGCGCGAAGAAGCATTAAGGGAATTAAAAAAATTTGGTTCTCGGAGATATACAATAGCCGGTTTCACATTTGTAGGCATCGATGATGGTCGTGAAGTCCTTATTAAGTTAAAACAGCTTAAGCGCGGCGCTCAAGTTATTCAATGTGCCCGGATTCTTAACCGGCTCCAGGGAAAGAACCACAAAGAACCCCTGGATCTACTGCTTGGTATTCGGCATCGCTCTCAACCGATAGATCCCCGGCAACTGAATTTGTTCCCAGGTTGAAAATTTGACTTTGTTGCTTAAAAAAGCTATCTCGATGCAGGGGGTACTCTGTATGCGCGGTAGTATTTTTTCTGATCAGTTCTGTCCAGCTTGTGGCTCTAAGTTTCATTATGACGGCCGCAGCCGTGGCTTGTTCTGTCCGAACCACCCGGATCAGCAGGCAACTAAATTATTTACCGTTCAGTTTGGCCGCCTGGTGCGGCAGCGTTTCAATAACTACATCCAGGCCGAGAGGTTTCTCGACGGCTTGCGCTATGAAGTCGATAAGGGAACTTTTGACCATCGAGATTACCAAGCCGCACAACCATTAGCTTTTAAAACTCTTTCCATCCAATGGCTTCTTCTTAAGAAGCAGGAAGTCAAACCTGGTTCTTATGACAACCTTTCCAACTATATGGCTCGAGCCGTTAAAGCTTGGGGCAGCCGGAATATCAAAACAATCGGCTATGCTGAACTTGAAGATTTCCTTTTCTCCCAGGACGTTTCCGATAAAACCCGTTCTAATATAAGATCCTGCCTTCATACCTTCTGGGTCTGGCTCAGAAAACGCCGAGTCATTAATCAGGCCCAATTCCCAGAGTTTCCCGAGATATCCTTTGAACTTGGTTGGCGTCAGACCATATCCAAGGAAACACAGATGGCCATCCTGGATGAAGTGAAAAGGATTTCCTACCACCTGAATCCTAAAATTTGGATCGGCATTAAATGGCTTTCGACTTATATTTCGATTCGGCCGGCCGAAATGCTTGGATTGAAAGAGAGGTTCATTGATATCAAGTCCGGCTATTTTTTCATTCCCCACCCTAAGGAGAAAAAACCGAAGGTTGTTCCCATCATTGACAGCGACATCGAGTTGATTTGTGATTTGCCTCGAGGATTTCCTGAACTATTTTTCTTCCGCCATATCGCCAATGTCAGCGGCTGCAGGGAAGGCCAACGGTTCGGCGGCAAATACCTATATAAGTGGTGGAAGAAAGCTTGTGACAATCTGGGGATCGAGGGCGTTGATCTTTATGGCGGGACTCGGCATTCGTCCGCCCTGGCACTTCGTGACTTGATCTCCCCCGAGCAGATCCGCCGGGCGACCATGCACGGAACGAACAAAGCCTTTGAAAGATACTTCCGGATCGAGGGTGCGGAAATGAAGAATGTTTATAACCTCACACAGACCGGTGGTTGTGATACGGCTGTGATACATAAAAAAAGCCAATGACCCCAGATAACTACCTGAAATCATTGGCTAAATACTGGTGGAGGCGCCGGGAGTTGAACCCGGGTCCGAAAATACTCCCCTGTAGGCTTCTACATACTTAGTCCCGTTAAATTGCTTATCGTGTCGAAGCTTGCCCGGGACCGGGGCTTCGACACTATCCTGCTGTTGGATTCGCCATTCGGCCGGCAGGTGCAGCCGGCAGGCTATCCCGTGTGCGCGACGCCCCTAGAAGACCCCACGGGAGAGGTCAACCGGAACGGTAGCATTAAGCTGCTACAGCGTAGGCATAATCGTCAGCGATTATGTTTAATGTCTGATGGATTAACGAGCAACCAGAGCTCGGTATGCAGCCCAAGCTTATATATCCCCGTCGAAGCCGTTTCGCCCCCATATTTTTGAATTACTAATTACGAATTGGGAATTACGAATGTGGGTAATTCTTAATTCCCGCCATTTTCCTTTAATCCCTTCGCAGGGCCCGCTCCATGTCGCGATTGCCTTCCTTCTTCTTGAGGGTTTCGCGTTTGTCGTGGAGCTTCTTGCCCCGGCAAAGTCCGAGTTCCAATTTAGCCTTGCCGTTAGCCTTAAAGTATATCTTCAGGGGCACCAAAGCAAACCCCTTTTCCTGAACCTTGCCGATCAGCTTCTTGATCTCCTGACGGGTGAGCAGGAGCTTGCGCACCCGCTCCGGATCCGGCAGATCATAGGTGGTATGGGTATAGGGCGAGATGTGGATGTTGTAGAGGAAGACCTCGCCGTCCTTGATCTTGGCGTAGCCGTCCTTGAGTTGGACCTTGCCGCCCCGCATGGATTTCACCTCCGGACCCTTGAGCACCATGCCGCACTCATAGGTCATATCGATGAAATAGTCATGATAGGCCTTCTTGTTGCTGGCCACCACTTTGCCGGACAAAGCCAATCCTCCTTTCAAACCAAACAAAAAACCCCAGCCGCTTCCACAAGCGCCAGGGGCATCATCAGGCTCCCACTATAACCACTCGCGAAACTTTTGCCTAGTCCGGAGCAGTCCTAATTAATTCAGGCCGGTAACCCGGGCCGCTTCCTCGTAGGTGGTAATGCCGCTTTTTACCTTGGCCCAGGCGTCCTGCTTGAGGGTGGTCATCCCCTCGCGGCTGGCCTGGGCGCGGATCTCCGCCTCCGAAACCCCGGTGCAGATCATCCGGTTGATCTCCGGGGAGATCGCGAAGATCTCGAAGACCCCGCAACGCCCCAGGTAGCCGGTGTTGCGGCAATCCTTGCAGCCACTGCCCTTCTGCAAGGCGATCTCGCCCTCACCCTCGGCGGGGAAGCCGAAACTGCGCAGCAGACCGGCACTGACCATCACCTCTTCCCGGCAGTGCGGGCAATTGGTCCGCACCAGCCGCTGGGCCATGGCGCCGATCAGGGTGGAACCGACCAGGAAGGGCTGGGCACCCAGGTCGATGAGCCGGCTGATGGCGGTAACCGCATCGTTGGTATGCAGGGTGGAAAAGACCAGATGACCGGTGAGGGCGGCCTGGATGGCGTTGACCGTGGTCGGCAGGTCGCGGATCTCGCCGATCATGATGATATCGGGGTCCTGCCGCAGGATGTTGCGGAGGATGGTGGAGAAGGTCACATCGATGAGGGGCTGCACGGCGATCTGGTTAAACTCCTCGTGGACCATTTCGATGGGGTCCTCGACGGTGACGACATTGTTCTCCGAGGTGGAGATCAGTTTCAGGGTGGAGTAGAGGGTCGTCGATTTGCCGCTGCCGGTGGGGCCGGTGACCAGCAAAATCCCGTGCGGCCTGGTGATCAGATCCTGATAGACCCTGAGGTCGCGGGGGCTGAAGCCGAGATGGTCGATGGACTGGAAGATGATGTCCGGGTCGAGGATCCGCATCACCACCTTCTCGCCGAAGGCCACCGGCACGGTGGAAACCCGGATCTCGGCCTCCTTGCCCTCGTGGTCGATCTTGATGCGCCCGTCCTGGGGCCGCCGCTTTTCGGCGATATCCATCCGGGAAAGGGTCTTGATCCGGGAGACGATGGCCGCATGCACCGCCATCGGCAATTGGTAGATGGTGTGGAGAACGCCGTCGATCCGCAGCCGCACGTGGCTCTTCTGGCGTTTGGGCTCGATGTGGATGTCGCTGGCCCGCTGATCGAAGCCGTAGGTAAAGAGATGATCGACGGCGCTCTTGATGTTCTGGTCGGAGGAGTTGATCTCGCCGCGGTCGATGCGCACGTACTGTTCGAGGTTGCCCAGATCGACCAGGGGCTTGGCGAAACGGTTTTCGGCGGCGGTGATCGAGGACTGGAAACCGAAGAACTCGGCCAGCATCCGGCTGATATCGCTTCTGGTACTCAGATATGGGGTGATCTTGATCTGGCAGACCCGTTCAATCTCGCCCAGGATATTACGGCTGTCGGGATCGTAAAGGGCCACCTCGTGGATGCCGTTCTTCACCGCGAAGGGCAGCAGCAGGTGCTTGACGGCGTAATTCTTGGGCAGGGTCTTGGTGACCACCTCCAGGTTCAGCTCCAGGGGATCGAGCTTTTTGAAGGGCATCCCCTGGTCGGCCGCCACCGCCCGCATGATCAACTCCTCGGTCAGCGGCTGGGGACGGTCGCCGGGAATCTCGAAGTTGAAGGAGACCACCACCTCGACCAGGTCCGGTTCCCGCATCCTGGCAGTGGAACCAACCTTTTTCCGCTTGCGGCGCTCATGGAGAATCAGCTGCCTTTGCTGGGTGCCCTTCTGGGCCAGGAGCTGCTGCTGCGGCACTGTGATCAGCCGGCTGCGCAGGAGCAGATCGTAAAGGTATTTATCGTCGTTCAGCAGGCCCATGAATTACCGTTACAGCCCTTAAATTGAAATCGCAACACGCACCGGGCCGGTCACACAGTACACGCCCAGCCTGGAGACCAACCTATGGGTACGTGCCAAGAGTGGCCGCCACCCAAAACGCCGGTCATTGGAACAGTCGGCCCAGACTTGACCAGGTAAAGCCTTCGTTGCTGCTGGTATTGTTGGGTTTGGCCTCGAGATCGTCGATCGAGATCCGCCACTGATCGTTAAAATTACCATCGTGGTTGAGGTCGCCCTCGGCCATGATGAATCCGGTCCTGATCAGGGCGATGGTATTGGGGGTAATCCAGTACCGGTAATCGCCGTTGGTATAGGTACCGGCCACGGCATACATATCGTCGAGATCATTACTCGCGCCCGCTTGCAGCCGACTCATCCGGCCGGCGTAGCCACCATTTTCAGCAAAGAAACGCTCCTGGGCCGCCTTGATCGCCATCAACTCACCAACCACCGCCGACTGCCGGCTGCGCATCGTATGGTTGAAGTAGGCCGGGATGGACACCGCCGCCAAAATAGCGACGATGGCCACCGCGATCATCAGTTCAAGAAGACTGAAGCCGCCCGATCGGGGCATTTCCTTCGGAGATCTCACCATCATTACCCCTATTGCAGTTTTCCGGTCTCTGATCATTCCGCAGCCTTATCACGCCAGGAAATCACGCCGCTCTTTACCGTGCCGGGGGCCTCTTGATCAACACTAATGATGGCACCGGTACTGGTCTGGATCAGGGCCTTGGTGCCGCTCTCGGCGCCGGAATGGAGGCTGGGGGTCAGCGTCATACCCTTGACCGGCGTGGTTTCTCGGACGGCCTCCAACTTGCCGCCCCGGTCAGCCATGCCAAGCACCGGCTTGAAGTAAGCCGTGCCCGTCCGGTAATAGGGCGCCCAGATAATGCTCTCACCCTCGGCGGTACAGATATCGGATGACGGCATATAGGTGGTAAAGGTCAAAATACTACCCAGGAGGGCGGCCTGCCCCAGGTTCCGTTCCTTGGTCCGGGGGAAATTGATCTTCCAGCCGTTGTACTTATAGGGTCCGTTAACACCATCCGTTTCCCCAATCTCCAGGTCCAGCTCCTTGAAGGTCTTGGCGGCCAGCGGGCTATAAAGTCCCGCGGTGGTCGTCAGCACCGCCGGATTATTGGTCACGGTGTCATACAGTGAGCCCAGAACAGTTAGGCCGGTAACGCTGTCCACGCGACTGGTATTCACCCAGACGTTGGAAACGTTAACCAGGTTCCCGCCGTTGGGCAGGCTAAGATCCATCTTGTATTTTTTGCTGACCCCATCATAAACATGGTTCTCCGTCAGGCCGTAATAGGACTGCTGGCTGGTATCGGCTTTGTCCTCGAAGGCGTTCAACAATCGCCCCGTACCAAAGTAAACCCAGGCCCGGCTGCCGTCCCACGAGGCCGTGGCGGAGGCGCTGACTGGTCGACCGGCGTTGAACATGGTGTTGAGCGTCCACGTTGACGGGGTAAGCGATTCAGCGGTTACCAGCCGATGCATACCACCTTTGTAGACGATCGGGCTCGATTGGGTGTCGGCGATGGAACCAAAATACATCACATCGGTTTTAAAGTTCAAATCGTAGTCCACCGCAATCAGGTCGGAGAAGAACGACTTGGGGAAGGTGGCGGCCGAGATGGTCTTGGGATAACCTGGCGTCGTGTACGGCGGCACCCAGGACAATGACGGGCCGGCCGCGCGGGCCAAGGCCGGGGCGCCGGTGCCGCCCAGATTGAGCATGTAAAGCTTGGCCTCCTGATCGCTCTTGCCCAGCATGGCATTCTGGATCCCGGCGGGATTGGTGACGCTGTCGTTATGGGGGCCAGAACCGAAAGCCAGGTACCAATCCATGGGCCAGGTGGCGGCGGCACTGCTATTGTCCGGGCAACTCCCGTGTACACGGCGATCGCAACGCAGCATGGGGACGGCGTTGGGGGCGCCCAGAGTGAATCCCAACTGGGCATCGTTAAACTCCTTCAACAACACCGGCGGACGTTCCGGGTTGGTGACATCGAGAATGAAATAGGTGGAACGCAAGGTGGTTTCCTTGACTCCGTCGCCGTCGGTATCGACGGTGAAATCGCCGCCGCCGAAGCCCATGCCGCCGACCAGCACTGTCCCCCAGCCATCGGGATGAGTGGCGTCCGGGTCAAAGATCTTGGCGTCGAAGACATAGGGCTTCATGTCCAGGTAGTAGATATGGCTGTAATTGGGATCGGTCAGCCATTTCAGGTGCGGCAGGATATTCCGGGGGACGAACATCCACATTTCGCTGCCCAGATCATATTGAACTTTCCCGGGCGGACCATTAAGGAACTTTTTATTTGACCGCTGGTAATAACCGCCATTGAAGGCATGCAGACCGCCGTCATTGCCGCCGGCATAAACCATGACCCGGCGGCTTTCGTAGGCCTGGCGGAACCGCTGATACGACTTGTCGGCATACACAACATCATAGTCCTCGGCCGGCTTGGCGACGATGGTCGGCGTCGAACCGACGATATCGCCCAGCTTGTTGACCTGGGCCCCGTCTCCCCAGCCCCAGTCGTATAGGCGGGAGCGGTAGCCGGCAATGTCGACCCCGCGAATATAGTTGACGATATTGTCGGCCTCCGCCTGGCTGGCGGCATTAAAGATATTCTTGTAGCCCGTAGCGCTGTAAAAACTTTGGATCGAAGTGGTAGTGAAAGGATACATATCGTCATAAAAACCAGCGGAGATTTTCTCCATGGTCAGGATGTGGCGCTGCTTGGCGGCTGTGGTGTAAACCCTCTGGGTGGCGGCGTCAGCATTGGCCAGCCAGCGCCCGCCGCTCCACAGATAATGGGAAAAATCCTTCATGGTACCGGTGGCGATATAATCAGGACTGGCAAGGGAATTCCAGATTCCACCCTTGCTGGTGCAGTCAAACTCCCGGACCTCGTAGCTGGTGGCATTTGCCGCAACATTGGCCCCGTTCTTGACGAGGGCCACGCTGCATACCCCCGAGATATACTTACTGTCCCCGTTGAGGTCGCGGAAGGTCCGGATCATGGCCTCGCCGGTGGTGGTGTCGGAATAAAATTCGATGATTTTGTCGGTCTTGACGTTCAAGGTCGCATCGCTGGCGACGCAGGCGTCGCCGGTATCGTCGGCGTCGCAGTCCTCCCGCATGTTGCCGTAGTCGTCCAGCCAGAGGGCATGGACATCCCCCACCCAGGTGATCTTCCGGTAGGCGTCGTCGGGCGGGGTCTTGGGGTAGAAGATCGCCTGGTAGATGGCGCCCTCGCCGCTACGGCTGGCCGAGATGACCGAGGCGGCCGAACCGGCCGAAACCTTCTGCTGAATCTGCCCGAGCATGTTCTGCAGCTTGCTGGCCAGCAGCTCACCGTCGTTGGCTTCGGCATAGTTGTCGGGGATATCGTCTCCGGGGGTGGCGGGGTCCACGTAAAAATCCCACTCCCTGGCATCGGCGGCGGCAAGCTTCTCCACGGCCTTGCTGTTGGGCTTGCCGTCGCCGTTCTTGTCGATGAAGGCGCCCAGCACCGCCGCGTTCTGCAATTTCAACTTACTGGCGGGGTCATTGCCGAAGGCGTAAATCATGTAGGTGTCCAAGGTCTGGGGGCCACCCATCTGGGCCTCGGTCCGCAGATCGTTTTTATGGGCCCAGTAAGCGACATCGTCCACGAAGTAAGTATTGGTCCCGGAGGTTGGGGAGATGAAATCGGTTATGCCGCTGCTGTTATTATTGGCGTAGTTTTTGATAGTGGCATCGAACTTATCGTCCTGATTCGGCTCACCGTCGGTAATGAGGATGGTCGAGGCCCGACCGCAGGGGGCAAATGACTTGGAGCCGTCATCGGCGACGAAAGGATCCCAGAGGCCGGTCCCGCTGGATGGGGTATCGACAGTGTATTCCCCGGGGTTTTTGTAGTACGGCGTCACCTGCCGGAAATAGTTGACCACCGTGTTGAGGGACTCGGCCACGGGGGTTGCTCCGCTGGAGGGGGTATCATTGATCGATTTGACGATATCGGCATTGGGGCTGCCGATGTAATTCTTGATGATACCGCCGTCGGGGGAGTTGAACACACCGAAGCCCCAGGCCAGCCCCTCGTTGTTCTGCAGGATGCCCTTGGGATCCTCGCCCGGCTGCAGGACAATATTCCCGTTGTTGCCGCCTTCCGAGAAGGGGGTACAGGTGGAACTATCGCAACCACTGGCATCTCGGCAATCACTCCGCGAGTTGTAAATCAGCCCATTGGTGGAACAGATGTACTTGTTGGAGGTCTGGTTGAAATCGCCGTCCAGCTCGACGGTTCCGGGGATGGACGAAACCGTGGTCCGCTTGCCGCCGATCAGGACCTTCTTGGCCACGTCCATCTGGGTCATCTGGTCAAAATTAAGCTGGTTGCCGAGGGTGACATTGGCGCCGGCCCCGAGACAGTCGCCGGTGTTGCAATTCCAACCGAGAGGATTCGTGCCGTCGGCCGGGGTTTTACGCCAATATGAGGCCCGAGCGGTGGTATAGGTGATCCCGGTCTCGCAGACGCTGCCATACTTGGTAACACAATCGCTCTTCTCGGTGGCGGTTGTGCAACCGGCCTGCTGAGGCCCCGTGGGGACATCAACCAGGATGCCGCCGCAGATGGCCTGACAGGTAGCCTTCTGCTCCAAGTCGACCCAATCGCAGGTCGTGACGGTACCCCCGGTGGGAGTACACACCGAGTCGGCCAGCTTAAAACTGTCGCACACCGTGCTATCGGCCACACAGTTATAGTTGGGAATGGCATATAAGGACCCGGTGTTGTTGCAGACGCCGCCCAAGGCTGTACAGGACGCACAGGCTTGGCCGGTCCAGGTAACCACGCTGCCGCCGCCACCGGTTGACGAACAGGTACCGGAACAGGATCTTGTTTTATCGTCATCGGTGTCGTAGTAATCTTCACAACTCGAGCTACCATAATACCTGGTTGTGCTCCCCTGTTTGACGCACTTGGAGGCATTCACGCAGGAGTAGCCGCTTGAGCAATCGGTGGTGGTGTTGCCGTCACTGCCGTCACAGGTAGAGTTACTGTAGGTTATGCCGGTGGAACGATCTAGTCCTTTACAGGTATAATTCTTCGCCTGACATGCCGAACTCGAACACTGGCTGTCACAGGTGTTGTTGTCGTAGGTCCCACTCAGAGAGTACTTCACGCATGTTTTAGAGTTCTTACTCCCGCTGCTATAGGTGAATGGTTTGCAGTTACTCGCCCCCCCAGAGCAGTCGGAGGTACCGCTACCATCTGCATCGCAAGCATCCTCGGCATAGATAACACTGGTGTTGCCGCTGCAGTAATACGCTTCGGTACAGGAGTAGCCGCTGGAACAACTAACATCGCTACATTTCTTGTCATATTTACTTCCAGAAGTCACATAGCCACTTTGACAGGTATATTGATACTCTGAACAGTTGGTATTACCAGAACAATCATCATTACAATTATCAGAGGTATATGTACCGGAATCACTCCCGGCCTGGAAGCAGACGTAGTCGCCGACCGCGCCGGTAGTGCAGGTTCGCTCCGGGTAGGTGCACTCGCCGGTGGCCGTGAGGTCCGGTTTGTTGCACGAACCGCTGATGCCGTCATAGTTGCAGACATCGCCGCTGCCGGCAATGTTGAAGGGGTGGTAATAGTAGATGTCCGCAGCGCTCGCTGACGTCGTTCTCGTCTCAAAAAGTCCGTAGTAATTCCTGGTGGCATCGTAGGTGCCGGAGTAGGCATCGAAACCCATACTTCCGCTGTTATCCAGCATCAGCATGGTTAAGGGCTGGACCGGCGAGGTGACGAAGGCCGGACTCTTCTGATAGTCGCTCACGGTATTGATGGCCAGCGCCCGTCCCGGGCCGATGAGCAGAACACCCCCAAACAACAAGAAAACGCACGTCGCCCTAATGCCTGTCGCTGCTCTCATGACCATTCCTCCTCAACCAAATTACTCCAGACAAACCCTAATCAACCCTCAAACGCACAGACTCTGCGAAAACTGATCGATTCACCTGCACTGGAATTCCAACCGGTGGTAGACCAGCATTTTATGCTCCACCGCCATGGACCACGAGCGACAAGGCTTGCCGATCATGGCCGTCAAGTTAGCGCCGGTGGGTGCCAGTTCCTTGCCGCAATAGCTCATGGTGAAATTATCCGGCAGTATCGCTGGTTTCTGCCGGTCAAAATTCAACAGCCAGCGTTCATCAACATTCTCTACCCCAAGCAGGGCCTCATCATAAAACTGTTCACCGCGATGCATGTCACTGGCGGAATAATCGGCCGCCACCGCCGATCCCAATGACAACAACACCGAAAAAACCACTGCGACCATTCCGGGCAACCATACCGCCATTCTCATGGACATCGCCTTTCCTCCTCTGAAGTTCCCTGCCGGGGACTGCCAACTCGCCCGACTACTTGGTTACATAACGGTAATTCAAGGCCAAAACGGTTGAGGCCTGCTCCGAACCAACGGCTCCATCGCGCCCGGTTGATTGGATGTTGTAGATAATATGCCCGCCGCCGCCCCCGACCCCTTTGCCGGAGCCGCCATAGCCGGCGGCAACCTGGATGGCCCCGCCATAGGCCAGCTGCGAGGTGATGTACTGGGTGATGATGTCCGCCTCGATATCGCCGGTCATCTGCATGATCGTATTAGGGGGGTTGGTGAGGTCATTTTTGTCCATATAGAAGACGCCGTCCTGGAGGATATTGATGGTTCCCGGGTTGATGTCATCGTATTGCTCGCTCAGGTTGGGAAAGGTAAAGGGCAAAAGACCATTGGGGTTGGTCCAGCCGCCCACGAAGGCGTTTTCCTCGAGGATATCGGTGGCCGCCATCAGGCCCGCCTCGGCGGAACCGAAGGCCCGCGCCCTGAAACGCTGATAGGCGGCCCCACGCACATCCATGGAGGAATCCATGCTCAAGCCCACGGCCAGCAGGGAAATCACCAGCAGCAACAGCAGGGCCGAGATCAGGGCCATGCCCCGCTGGTCCCGGGCCGGTTCGGCCAGCATCGCGAATTTGTTCATGGCCGCACCTGCACCTGGGTTACGGCCATGCTCTTGGCGCCAGCAACGCTCCAGTTGGTGGTATAGTTGACCATCTTGGTCAACTCACTGGGACAACCTACCCGCACCGTCCAGTCCACGCTGGTGGCGGTAAAATCGCCGGCACTAACCGGAGGTTCCTGGTCGGCAACATTCAGTGCATTATTCAGGGCATGACTCCCGTCGGGGTTGACGATGACGCTGTGGTCACCGGAACTCATCCAGCCGATATCGTGGAAACCGGCCACCCATAAACCTTCCAGGTTGGCGCCGGTTAACTGCACGGCCTGGGAGAGGTCCTTGGCGAAAACCCAGCTATACCGGTTGGAGATTTTGAGCGCTGTATAACCCATCATGCCGATGGCCAGGATACCCACGGCAAAGACCACTTCCAGAAGAGTAAAGCCCTTCTCCTGCGCCAAGAGATGTTTTCGCATATTCATCCTCACGAAAGTCCGGCATTGCGTAAATAGACCACCGCCGAGGCCAGATACCGGTGCCGATGCTCACCGTCGGGCGGGCTGGCCAGCGCCAGGGCGGCCGGCGAACCACCAGCCCCGTTAAGGCTGGTGAAGGGATTGGGCGGTTTAAGGTTCCCGGCGGCGTCCCTGTAGATCGTATTCGGGTCGGGTGTATAGTAAGGGCTGTTGGGGTAATCGTAGGTGTTGTTATCGGAATAGGAAAAGTCCGGCTCGCTCATGGCCAGCACCCAGATCCGTACCGCCCGTACCGCCCTGGCGGAGGTAAAGCCGGCAAGGCTAGGCTGCCAGGTATCGTTGGCCAGGTTCCCGTTCCCGTCAAGGTCGCCCAGAAACTCGAACTGCAGGTCCTCGATGTTGGAGGCGATTTGCCGGGTGATGTCGTTCCGGCACAGCTCAAAACCCCCGCCGGTACGAATGAAATAGGTGGCGGTATTGAGCTTAAAAACCCGGGCCGTTGCTTGAGCGCCGTAGTCTTTACCCAGATCAACATCGGCGGTGTTAATTCCGGTGCTGGCAAGGTGATCCACAGTGGCAACATCAGCGCCGTTGGTCTTCTGGAAAAGGGAATAGTTCTGGCAATCGGTGATGTAGAGGATATCGTTTTGCCCAAAACCCCGGGCGGTAAGGGTGAAGGAGTCGTCCGTCGGTGGCGCCCCAGCCCCCATGGTCCCACCCACCACCTCCCGTTCCTCGGAAAGGTAGACCAGGGTTAAGGCGTCAGTAGCCACCTGGTATAGGGCGTGTCCGGCGGCGGCATCGTTATTGAAACCCATCACCTCGCTCAAAAAGTTAATGCTCGTCCCTGCTCCGGCCGCAGTTACCAGCGTGGAGAGGATAGCCTCGCCGCCGGTCCAAGGCGCCCCCGCCGTATATTGACTGATGAAGGCGGTATCGGTAGTCACCGAGTTTTTAAGGGTATTTTTGGCCAATTCTCCGCCGCATCCTAGGGAACCGGTGCGCCGGACATCCCGGGCGATACGCTCCATGGCTGACCGGGCATTGTTCTGCATGTCCAGAATCTTCTCGCTCCGGTCATGGTTGATGTCTTCATCGGCCAGGGTCCGATACACCCCGCCCATGACAATCAGGGTGATGACCATGGAGACCATGATCTCCACCAGGGTGAAGCCCGGCGGCAAATAGCTCTTTTTTACAAATTTCATAATTGGATTCCGATAATTCTCGCTAACTTGGTTACCCTTCCGATACCCACCCGCTATGCCCAGGTCTCTTCAATTCCGGCTTCCATTCATCCAGCTGGATCCGGCCCACAGTGTTGACGGTTATCGCCCACGGGCCAGCGGCGACCTCTTCGGCACCAACTCCGCCACTGGGAAAATATATGTAGATCGTCGCGTTATCTGCGTCGCCACTGGGCTTAAAAAAGAAACGGGGGGTAGCGGGTACTCCGGTGTTGATGACTTTGGTGCCGGGGCCGTCAGCCTCCGGCCCACCGGTGGGAAAGGCGGCATCAGCGTTATAGATCTCCGGCCCCGGATGGCCGAGACTGGCCCGATTGGGGAAATCCACAGTGGCGATCAGACAATCCCCCTCGGTATCTTGACACACACCGTCGGCGTTGGCGTCAATCCACGCTTCATAGGTGCTATTGACGTTGTCGTTATTGTTGACCCACAGGGTGTAGCCGTTATCGATAACGCCATCGCGCAACAGGTCGAAATCAATATAGACATTACGGCCGCGCTTCATGGCCTCGAACTTGGCCTGTTTGAAACGGCTGCCCACATTGAAGGCGAAGGATTTGAGCTTGGCATCGGCATTGTTGATGTAAATGCCGACGGCGGCGGCCAGGATACCGAGGATGGCGACCACGACCATCAATTCGATCAGGGAGAAGCCCCGGCTGCCCAAACGGCTGGTTTCGCAGTTATTGTGTTTTATTGTTATCATGGCACCAAATTCCAAATGCAATTTTCACACCCACAACCGCCACCCCATCTTTTTTTGCAGCAACATCTCGATATTAAAGAGGTTTTCACCTAAGAAGAAACCCGACCGCGAAAGCGACCGACCAGCCATTATAAAAAACAATTACAGCAGGCAGCAGAGTTTGTAATATTTTTTAATAGCCACCCGGGTATTGCCAAGTTCCATGCCTCAGCTGAGACTCACAATAAACCCAAATGGCCCAATTTAGCAATCCGGCGATTAGCACACCCACAAACCGGCCCGGGAATGCTGCCCGAGACGGTTTCGTCGCGACGGCAAGCGACCGCTTTCCCGTTACCAAAACAAAATGGCACCCCGCCATATCTTTCCCCGTTTCCAAGAAGAAGACCTTTTAGTATAGTAGCGGCGCTGTCGTTCTTTTATCAACTTATCGCCTTTATCACAGGAGTCTGTATGCTCGCCAGAATCCAGGTAGGACTAAAGCTTTCCCTGAAGGACGCCTTCGGGGACAACACCTGCAAGCGGATCAACACCGATCTTGCCCTGCCGGTGAACAAGGTCCGGACCATCAAGGTCTTCACCATCGACGCCGAGATCAGCCAGGACGAGCTGGCCGCGGCCGCCGCCGGGCCGTTCTGCGATCCGGTCACCCAGGAATGGTCGCTGACCCCGCTGGCCCTTAAGTGGCAACTGGATTTCGACTGGCTGATCGAGGTGGGTTTCCGCCCCGGCGTCACCGACAACGAGGGGCGCACCTCGGCCCAGGCCCTGGAACTGCTGCTGGGCCGCAAGCTCGCTACCACCGAGGCAGTCTATACCTCGGTGCAGTACCTGCTCTCCGGCCCGATCGACCGGGCCGGGGCCGAGAACATCGCCAGAAAGCTGCTGGCCAACGAGCTGATCCAGCGCTTCACCGTCATGGATCGGGCCGAATTCACCGCGGCCGGAGGGATCAAGCCCTTTGCCGCCAAGGTGGTCAACAACGCGGTGGCCCAGGTCACCGAGATCAACCTGCATGTACCCGACGCGGAACTGATCCGGATCAGTCGCGACGGGGTGCTGGCCCTGACCCTGGCCGAGATGGTGCTGATTCGCGACTACCTGGCCCGCCCCGAGACCATCGCCAGCCGCAAACAGATGGGGTTGGGCGAGAAAATCACCGATGTGGAACTGGAGGTCCTGGCCCAGACCTGGTCGGAACACTGCAAGCACAAGATCTTCTCCGGCGACATCGCCTATGAGGATGCTGAGACCGGCGAGAAGAGCCAGATCAATAACCTCTTCGACACCTACATCCGCCAGCCCACCGCCGAGATCCGCGCCAACATGGGCCAGGACGACTGGTGCCTGTCGGTCTTCAAGGACAACGCCGGGGTGATCCGCTTTAACTCCGATTGGAACGTGGTCTTCAAGGCCGAGACCCACAACAGCCCCTCAGCCCTCGACCCGTACGGCGGCGCCTTGACCGGCATCGTCGGGGTCAACCGCGACCCCTTCGGCACCGGCCAGGGCGCCAAGCTGATCTGCAACACCAACGTCTTCTGCTTCGCCACGCCTTTCTACGACCAGCCCCTGCCGGCCCGGTTGCTGCATCCCAAGCGGATCATGGAAGGGGTGCGCGAAGGGGTCGAGCACGGCGGCAACAAGAGCGGCATCCCCACGGTCAACGGCTCGGTGGTCTTCGACGACCGCTTCGCCGGTAAGCCCCTGGTCTTCTGCGGCACGGTGGGAATCATGCCGGCCATCGTCAACGGGGTTTCCTCCGAATACAAATTGGCCAAGGTCGGCGACCATATCGTCATGACCGGCGGCCGGATCGGCAAGGACGGCATCCACGGCGCCACCTTCTCCTCGGAGGAACTGAACGAAAACTCCCCGGCCACGGCAGTCCAGATCGGCGACCCCATCACCCAGAAGAAGATGTTCGACTGCCTGCTGATGGCCCGCGACCAGGGGCTGTACAACTGCATCACCGACAACGGCGCCGGCGGCCTCTCCTCCTCGGTGGGCGAGATGGCCCAAGACACCGGCGGCTTCGAACTGCACCTGGACAAGGCTCCCCTGAAATACGCCGGACTCCAGCCTTGGGAGATCTTCATCTCCGAGGCCCAGGAGCGCATGACCCTGGCGGTGCCGGAGGAAAAGCTCGCACCCTTCTTGGATCTCTGCGCCCGGATGGACGTCGAGGCCACTGTGCTGGGCACCTTCACCGATTCCGGCAAGTTCCACGTCCTCTACTAAGGCAAAACCGTAGCCTGCATGGACATGGAGTTCGTTCACAAGGGCCTGCCGCCCATGCAGATGGTGGCCCGCTGGGAGCAGAAGCACTATCCCGAGCCGACCCTGCCGACCACCCCGGACCTGGGCCATGAGTTGAAGAAACTCCTGGGCCGCCTCAACATCTGTAGCAAGGAGTACATCGTTCGTCAGTACGACCACGAGGTCCAGGCCGGCAGCGTGGTCAAGCCGCTGACCGGGGCCGACAACGACGGACCCAGCGATGCGGCGGTGCTGCGGCCCATCCTCGACTCCTTCGAAGGGCTGGTCATCGCCCACGGCATCTGCCCCCGCTACTCCGACATCGACAGTTACCACATGGTCGCCAACGCCATGGACGAGGCGGTGCGCAACGCCGTTTCCGTGGGGGCGGGACTGACCACCATGGCCGGGCTCGACAACTTTTGCTGGTGCGACCCGATCCTCTCCGAGAAGACCCCGGACGGCCCCTACAAGCTGGCCCAGCTGGTCCGGGCCAACCAGGCCCTGGCCCACTACGCCAAGATCTACGGGGTGCCCTGCATCTCCGGTAAGGACTCGATGAAGAACGACTACCAGGTGGGCGGGACCAAAATCTCCATCCCGCCCACCCTGCTCTTCTCGGTGGTCGCCAAGATCGACGACGTCCGCAAGGCGGTGACCATGGACGCCAAACGAGCCGGCGATCTGGTCTACATTTTGGGGATGACCTACCCGGAATTGGGCGGTTCCGAATACGGCGCCCAGCTGGGGGCAGTCGGCAACCGGGTCCCCAAGGTGGACGGGGTCGAGGCCATCGCCCGCTACCGGGCCTTGGCCCTGGCCATCGAGAAGGGGCTGGTCGCCTCCTGCCACGACTGCTCCGACGGCGGCCTGGGCGTGGCGCTGGCCGAAACCGCCTTCGCCGGGGCGCTGGGTCTGGAAATCGACCTGCGTAACGTCCCGGCCGAAGAGATCGACCGCGACGATGTGCTGCTCTTCTCCGAATCGGCCAGCCGCTTGCTGGTGACGGTCCACCCGGCCCAGGCCGACGGTTTCGAGGAGGCCATGGCCGGCACCACCTGGCACCAGATTGGCTCGGTGATCGAAACCAAAAAGCTGCTGATCACCGGCCTCAAAGGTGTGGTGGCACTCGACGAACCGCTGGTCGGACTCAAGGGGGCCTGGCAGGCCACCCTGAACTTTTGATTCCTTTTCTGGATCTCCGCTGCAGGCCGCTTTTGTACACACCTAAAGATCAACCGCAGAATATCGAACCGCGGAACCGCAGAATGTAGAAGTGAAAAAAATCGTAGGCGAGACCGTCCGCGTCTTTGCTTCTCACTTCTGCGGTTGGATATTTCGCGGTTCTGCGGTTCTGCGGTTCGCTTTTAAAAGGGCTGGCACCAGCTTGAAACAACTTTGAACAAAGGACACCGGCCAGACATGAAGGGCAGTCTGATCAAAGACATCAAGGACAACCAGAACGTCGAAGGACAGTTCATGGTCCGCGAGGCCAGTCGCGGCGAGACCAAGAGCGGCAGCCCCTTTTTGTCACTGACCCTGATGGACGCCTCCGGCGAGCTGGCCGGCCGGGTTTGGGACAATGCCGACCGTTACCTGCCGCAGTGCCAACCGGGCGCGATCATCAACCTGCGCGGCCAGTCCCAGTCGTACAAGGGGGTGGTGCAACTGCGGGTGGATTACCTGGAGAAGGCCGAAGTGAGTGCCGAGGAGATGGCCCAGTTCATCCCCGCCGCCCCCGGCGATCTCAAGGAAATGCTGGCCGAATTGACCCGGTTGGCCAAGTCCATTACCAACCCGCCCCTGCGCGACCTGACCCTGGCCTTTCTCACCGACCGCCGGCTGACCGGGCTGTTCAAGAAGGCCCCGGCCGCCAAGTATATGCACCACGCCTATCTGGGCGGCCTTCTGGAGCACACCCTGGGGGTGACCAAACTGGCCGAGGCGGTCACCACCCTCTATCCGGCCATCGACCGCTCCCTGCTGCTGGCCGGGGCGATCACCCACGATTTGGGCAAACTGATCGAGTTTGACTACGACAATTACCCCTACGACTACTCGGACCGGGGCCGCCTGGTGGGCCACATGGTGCTGGGCATCGAACTGCTGCGCAAACTGGCCAACGCCATCCCCGATTTTCCCGAGGAGACCATGACTCAGCTGCAGCATCTGGTCCTCTCCCACCACGGCGAGCATGCCTTCGGCGCCCCCGCCCTGCCGATGATGCTGGAGGCCTTCGTCTTACACTTCCTCGACAATCTTGACTCGAAGGTCAACTACATCTCCGGCCTGGGACGGCGGCGCGAGGAACCGGGCTACCATTGGAGCGAATTCCAGCGCAATCTTGAGCGCTTCCTCTACGTGCGCAACCCCGACATCGACCGTTCCGCAGAGTTTGACGCCAACGGGAAAGAGATCGACCACCGCCAGGGCATTCTCTGGAAGGACTGAGCGGGCGCCAGGCTCCAGAACCGCCTGGGCCGGCCTGTCGGGGCAGTTTTCGCGCTTCGCAGCTAAGAAAGGTTTCCCATGCCCCAAGACTACTTCACCATTAATGACATCCTCGGCCAGGAGAAGGCCAAGACCATGCTGCGCCGAGCGGCCGGGGGTGGCCGGCTGGCCCACGCCTACCTCTTTCGAGGCCCCAGCGGGGTTGGCAAGAAAAGCCTGGCCCGGGCCTTCGGCAATTACCTCAACTGCCTGGAGCCGGTACCGGAACAAGACGCCTGCGGCCACTGCCGCTCCTGCCGCAAGCTCAGGAGCGGCAACCATCCGGACCGGCTGCTGATCGAACCGGACGGGGCGGCCATCAAGATCGCCCAGATCCGCGAACTTAAACGAGCCCTGACCTTCCCGCCCCTGGAAGCGCGGTTGCGGATCGTCCTGATCAGCGAAGTCCACACCATGCGAAGGGAGGCGGCCAACAGCCTCTTGAAGATCCTTGAGGAACCGCCTCCTGGCAATCTCTTGATCCTCACCGGCGACGGGGCCAGCGAAATCCTGCCGACCATCACCTCCCGCTGCCAGCAAATCCCCCTTACCCCTCTCCCCCTTGACCAGGTGGCCCGGGAACTGGTGTCCGAGGGCAGCGCCCCGGAAACCGCCGCCACCCTGGCGGCCCTCGGCGGCGGCAGCCTGGGCCAGGCCCGCCAACTGGCCACCCTTGACCTTCTGGAACTACGCCGGACTGCGATAACCACCCTTCTCGACTTGCGCCCCAGCCGGGCCAATACCGCCGAGACGATTTTCGCCCTGGCCGAAAGCGCCGCCGGACTTGGCGAATTGCTGCCGCAATTTTTGGGACTCTTGAAACTCTGGTTCCGCGATCTCCTGCTCATTCACCACCACCAGCCAACCCGGATCGTCAACCTCGATCTTCGAGAAGCCCTGACCCAGGGGCAGACCCGCTGGCCCCTGGCCGAACTGCCCGCCCGGTTCCGACTTTTCGAACAGGCGGAAAGACAGCTGGCCCGCAATTGCAACCGGGCGCTGGTCTGCGAGGTCCTTTACTTTGGATTGCTTTAACCAGGGGCAGCTGTTAAAATAACCGGCTCCAACAAAAAGGGCTGCCCACGTACTTTCAAACAGTTATTCCGTTCTTCCTGAACCCGAGCCAGCCGAAGGATCAAGGAATCGAGGGTCCGACCGGGTATAAATGTTGTCACAGCTTCAGCAAATATAGGATCCATTTTGCAGGATAATTCACCAGATCCGACCGACGACCAACCAGCCGAGCTGGCTACACCAGAGGCAGCTCCCGCCCTGCCTGCCAATGAGTCATCAGCGCCGAGCTACCATTATTATGTGCGCTTCCGAACGGGCACCCCTCCCTTCTCAGCCGTTTCCCGTCTGGCCGGTCTGAGCCGGGACGAGGTGGTGATGGTTCAAACCGAGCACGGTCCCGAACCGGCCACCCTCACCGGACCCGGGCCGGACTTCCAGGATCAACCCCAGACCGGCGCGACCCAGGCCACCTATACGATCAGCCGCCGCGCCAACCGGGACGAGATGGATAAGTTCGAAAGCCTGGTGAGCCGAGAAACCGAGGCCTTCAAGACCTGCCAGACCCACATCGCCAAGCACAAGCTGGACATGAAACTGATCCGGGTGGAGCGCTACTTCAACGGCAGCAAGGTAATCTTCTATTTCACCGCCGAAAACCGGGTGGACTTCCGCGAACTGGTCAAGGACCTGGTCCAGGAATTCCGGACCCGGGTGGAAATCCGCCAGATCGGCGTCCGCCACGAAACCAAGATGATCGGCGGCATCGGCTGCTGCGGCCGGGAACTTTGCTGCGCCACCTTCATCAACAACTTCGCGCCGGTTTCGATCAAGATGGCCAAGGAGCAAAACCTGCCCCTGAACCCCGCCAAGATCTCCGGGGTTTGCAACCGGCTGCTCTGTTGCCTGACCTACGAATACGACACCTACCACGCCCTGCGCAAGGGCATGCCCAAACCCGGCAAAATCCTGGTCCTGGAGGGCGTCGAGTTGAAGGTGATCCAGACCAACGTCCTGAAAGGTACCGTCACCGTGATTTCCGGCCCGGGCGGGCCCGATGGCCTGCGGGTTCTGACCCGGCAGGAATGGGAACCGCTCCTGCTTCCCGGCGCCCCCAGGACTGTCGCCCCGACCGTGGTTTCGACCGCCGCACCGGCCACCGACCGGCGGCAGCCCCGCCCACCCCGGGAACGGCCCCGCCGTCCGAAAGGCAAGAGGCGGGACGGCTCCGATGTGGAACCGAAAGTCCGGAGTGACGCAGGCAGCGAATCCGGCGATAGTTCCACGGAGGAATAGGCTTTCCCTGCCCCTGCCTTTGACAGCCGGCAAACCAGACCATAACCCCGGCCGCCTCGCACATGACAGGGGGGGCCGAACCATAGGCATATTGCATGAGCACCTACTTCACCACCCCGATCTTTTACGTCAACGCCCAACCCCATCTGGGCCACGCTTACACCGCCATCGTCGCCGACACCATCAGCCGCTTCAAAAGATTGGCCGGTGAAAAGGTCCACTTTCAGACCGGCACCGATGAACACGGCGACAAGATCGCCGCCGCCGCAGCGGCATCCGGCCAGACCCCTAAAGAATACGCGGACCGAATCAGCAACCTCTTCCGGGAGGCCTGGCCGCCCCTAGCCGTCCAGCCCGACCACTTCATCCGCACCACCGACCCCGAGCACATCCGCACCGTCCAGGCCATCCTGCAAAAGGTTTACGACCAGGGCGACATCTACTTCAGCGAGTACTCCGGTCTCTACTGCCAGGGCTGCGAACGCTTCCTGACCGAAAAGGAACTGGTGGCGGGCAACTGCCCGGACCATCTGACCCCGCCGGCCCAGATCACCGAGCAGAACTACTTCTTCCGGATGTCCAAGTACCAGGGGTGGCTGATCGACCATATTCAGACCAACCCCGACTTCATCACCCCGGAGCGCTACCGCAACGAGGTCCTCTCCTTCCTCAAGGAACCGCTGGAGGATCTCTGCATCTCCCGGCCCACCAGCCGCCTGACCTGGGGCATCCCCTTGCCCTTCGACGCCAAGTTCGTCACCTATGTCTGGTTCGACGCCCTGATCAATTACCTGACCGGCATCGGCTATCCGGACGGAGCCGACTTCGCCGAGCTCTGGAGCGGGGCCGAGCACATCATCGCCAAGGACATTTTGAAGCCCCACGCCATCTACTGGCCGACCATGCTGCGTTCCCTGGGGCTGGCCCCTTTCCGCCGTCTGCACGTGCACGGGTACTGGAACATCAACGAGACCAAGATGTCGAAATCGTTGGGCAACGTGGTGCGCCCGGCCGACCTGGTCGCCCAGTTCGGGGTGGACGCCACCCGCTACTTCCTGCTGCGGGAGATGACCTTCGGCCTGGATTCTTCATACAGCCCCGCGACGCTGCTGACCCGCCAGAACACCGATCTGGCCAACGACCTGGGCAACCTCTTCAGCCGCTCGCTGACCATGGTCAAGAATTTTTGCGCCGCCCAGGTTCCCCCGGCCGGACCGCTGGCCGAAGGTGACCGGGAGATGCGCGATGCGGCCCTGGCCATGGTCGCCGAGTACCGCGAGCAGATGAACGGGTTCGCCTTCAACCGGGCCCTGCAGGCGGTCTGGCAGGTGATCAGCCTGGCCAACAAATACATCGTCACCAATGCCCCCTGGGAGCTGGCCAAGGATCCGACCCACCGGGAGCGGTTGGAGACGGTCCTCAACACCCTGCTGGAGACCCTGCGGCTGATCACCCTGACCATGCATCCGGTCATGCCGGAAACCGCCGGCAAAATGGCCGCCACCTTGGGGCTGACAAACGAGCCCGACCTGGCGGCCCACAGCACCTGGGGACTGCTACCGGTCGGCTCGGCCATTCAACCCGGCGAATCGCTCTTCCCCCGACTGGAAATGAAAAAACCGGGTAATCAACCGGCCCCGGCCCCAAAGGTCAAACCGTCCCAACCGGCGGCAGCGATGGCGGCCGCGCCCACCGCCCCGCCTCCTGCCGCCGACGACACCGAGGGATTGATCACCTATGAGCAATTCCAAAAGCTCGACCTGCGGGTAGCCGAGATCGTCGCCGCCGAAAAGGTGGCCAAATCGGACCGGCTCCTGAAGCTTACCGTCAAGGCCCCGGAAGAGCGCACCATCGTGGCCGGAATCGCCGCCCATTACAGCCCCGAGGAATTGATCGGCAAACAGGTGATCATCGTCGCCAACCTCAAGCCGGCCAAGCTGATGGGCATCACCTCCCAGGGCATGGTCCTGGCCGCCAAGGACGGCGAGCGCCTGGTGGTCTCAACCCTGGCCGGGTGCCTGCCGGCCGGTAGCAAGGTGGCCTGAACCACCGCACAGTAACAAAAGATAAAAAATATCTTGTTTTATCGGCTAACCTGTTGTTTTTTATAAATTATTCTTTTATTAAACGCCGTCAATACGACCCTAGGTGGTAAACGATATGTTCTCCCTCACCCTCAGTAATTTCCTGCGCTCCATAGCAGGTGTGCTAAACATAGTCCTCAGTGCCTATATGTGGGTGATCATCGGCCGGGTCATCATCTCCTGGGTCAACGCCGATCCCTACAACCCGATCGTTCGCTTCATCTATGATATAACCGAACCTCTGCTCTCCAGAATCCGCCGGGTTGTGCCAATTCTGGGCGGCAGCCTGGATTTTTCACCGATGATTCTGATCCTGATTATTTATTTTCTGCAAAGCTTTATCGTCCCAACCCTGCAGCAGCTGGCCATGACCGGGCATTAAATCAACGGGCCGCCGCCGAACCAAGGAGCCACAAGCAATGACCATCACCCCCCAAGACATCCAATCAAAACAGTTCCATGTTCGCCTGCGCGGTTTCGACGTTGACGAGGTGGACAAGTTCCTGGAGAAGATCTCCGAGGAGTTTCTGGTCCTCTCTCTTGAGCACAAGCAGGCTTTTGAGCGGATCGATACCCTGGAAAAAGAGATCGCCAACTTCCGCAACAAGGAGCAGGGCTTCCAAACTGCCATCATCTCGGCCCAAAGGATCAGCGACGAGATGCAGGAGCGCAGCCGCCGCGAGTCGGAGGAGACCGTCAGTAAGGCCAAACAGGAAGCCGCCGAGCTAGAGGCCAGGAGCAAGGCCGAGGCCGAAGCCACTCTGCTCCGAGCCAACCAGGAGGCCGCCACGATCCGGGAGCTGGCCGAGAGCAAGTCCCGGGAGATGGTGGAAAACCTGGGCGCCAAAATGGTCTCCCTCACCGCTGACGTCAACCGGTTGGTCGCCATCAAGGAGGGGATTACCTCCGACCTGCGCCGGTTGCTGGAAGACTACCTTACTCACCTGGAAGAAGGGATGCCGGCCAGCCTGCGGGGTTTGCAAACGTTACCGCCACCGGAACCGGTCCTGCCCCCCCAAGAACCGGTGGCAACACCGGCGACCTTTGCCGATGGCCCGGAAACCCGGCCAAGACCAACCGGGCTCTGGGGCGCAGCCCAGCCCCTCGCCCAACGGGAGGCCGCGGAAGCGACGTCCGACAACCTGGACGATTCCCTCGACAACCTCTATGAGAAGATCGACCTTGCCGAGGATATGCTGGAACCGGCGCCCATGACCAGCACCGGCAACGTCCGCAATACGGACGAAGAATTCGCCGCCCTGGAGTTGAACGACATCGACACCCTGGACCTCGAAGACAACACTGAGGCCGAGGAACTCCCCGCCACCGCTACGGGAGTTACCCGCCAGCCCCAGGACATTTCTATTGCCGGCCTGGAACGCGACATGCTCTTCACCCTGGAAGACCCGCTGGACGACCTGGAACCGTCGATCTCCATCCGGGGCAACGACGACCGCTACAAACGGTGAAAAAAGGGCCTGACGGTCCTGGCTCCGGTTCGGCCAAAGACGCGCCGGCCAACGCACCGCCGCCCTGCCTGAGCGCCAACGGCGCGGGGTTGGTAAGCCTGAGCATTTACGTACAACCCCGGGCCAGCCGGGTCGGGGTCATTGGCCTGCACGATGGTCGGCTGAAACTGGCAATCACCGCGCCGCCCGTGGAAGGCCAGGCCAACAGCCAGGTGATCGCTTTTCTGGCCAAGCTTTTCCGGGTGCCCAAGGGCTCGATCTCCCTGGAAAGCGGCAGCCAGAGCCGCAGCAAGCGGCTGACCATTGGCGGGATCAGTCTGGCCGAGGCGGCCCGGGTACTTTCGCCGTTACTGTAACAGTCCGACACGACCAGCAACCAGGCCTCTGCGCCGACACTTTCGCAAACCTCCCAACCACCAGAACCATGGCAACCACCAGGATCGGCATCCTTTCCGACACCCATCTGACCGGACTGACCGACCGCTTCCAGGCCCAGGTGGCGGCCTGCTTCGCCGGGGTCGATCTGGTCCTCCACGCCGGCGATCTGACCAGTCCGGCCATCCTGGCCGCCTTTGCCCCCAAGGAGGTGCTGGCGGTGCACGGCAACATGTGCGACCGGGAGAGCGCCGCCGCCCTGCCTGCCCTGCGCACCTTCAAAGTGGGCGGCTTCAACCTCGTCCTGGTCCACGGCGATGCCTTCGGTTACAGCAACATCGAGGAGCGCCTCTTCACCGCCTTCGGTGAGGCCGACTGCATTGTCTACGGCCACACCCACCGCCCGGCCTGCCACCAACTGGGCGGAACCCTGATGCTTAATCCCGGCAGCTTCACCGCCCCCGGCCGCCACGGCGCCCCGCCCACCTACGCCATCCTGACCGTGGGCAGTGAACTGGCCGGCCAGATTTGCGAGGTCACCCCCTGGCCATGAAGAACCTCTGGACCCCCTGGCGCATGGAACACATCCTCGGCCAGGCCGAGAAATACCAAGGCTGCATCTTCGAGGCCGCCCCGGACCAGCGAGTTTTCACCGTTTTGTGGAGGCGGGTATTTATCCGGCGGATTGGGGGCAGGGGGAAGTAGAGATTGCGGCGGTAGGACATGAGTGACGTTGTCGGGTTACGCTTCGCTAACCCGACCTACGATAGTACCCGGAACCGGGATATCCCAATAATGACCGATAGGCGCAATAGGTTATATTCTTTTTACTTCTGCGGTTCTGCGGTTGGATATTCGATATTCTGCGGTTCGTCGGTAATCTTAAGAAATTTCGCTTCGCCCACAGGAGTTCATAAATGAGCGTTACCCCCGACAAACTCACCCCCATGCTCCGGCAATACCTGGAAATCAAGGAGCAGCATCAGGACGCCATCCTCTTCTACCGGCTGGGTGACTTCTACGAGATGTTCTTCGAGGACGCGCAAATCGCTTCGAAGGTCCTCGGCATCACCCTGACCTCTCGCAACCAGAAGGACGACGAGGACAAGCGCATCCCCCTGTGCGGGGTGCCCTACCATGCCGCCGCCGGATATCTGGCCAAGCTGGTCAAGGCCGGCCACCGGGTGGCGGTCTGCGAGCAGATGGAAGACCCCAAAGAGGCCAAGGGGGTGGTCAAACGGGAGGTGGTGCGGGTGGTCACCCCCGGACTGGTCACCGAGGCGCTGCTCCTGGACGACAAGTCCAACCGTTATCTGGCCAGTATCGCCTTCGGTCAAGGCCGCTGGGGCTTAAGTTTTCTCGACCTCTCCACCGGCGAGTTCCTGGTCGCCGAGCGCGAGGAGGTGAGCGAGTTATTCGATGAGTTACACCGCCTGCAACCCTCGGAACTGCTGATCGAGGCCAACCGCTTAAGCGAGCTGGGCGAGGCGCCCTTCTGGCCCGCCAATCTCTGCTTGACCAAGAAACCACCCTCCAGCTTCCAGCCCGAGACCTGCCGGGATCTACTGCTGGAGCATTTCCGGGTCGCCAACCTGGCCGGTTTCGGTTGCGCTGAACTCACCGCCGGGCTCACCGCCGCCGGGGCGCTAATCGGCTACCTGCGGGAGACCCAGAAGTGCGAACTGGCGCACATCGAGCGAATCTCGCCCCTGGTCTTAAAGGACGTGCTGCTGATCGACGAATCCTCCCGCCGCAATCTGGAACTGACCCAGACCATCAGCGGCGCCAAACGCGAGGGCTCCCTGCTCCACTGCCTGGACCGGACCCGCACCCCCATGGGCGCCCGGCTTCTGAAGCATAACCTGCTCTTCCCCCTCCAGGATTTGGCGGCCATCCACCACCGGCTGGACACCATCGAGCAACTGCTCCGCGAGCCGGTCGCGACCGAGGCGATCCGCGCCTGCCTGGACCGGGTCTATGACCTGGAGAGATTGAACAGCCGCATCGTCCTGGGCCACGGTAACGGCCGCGACCTCATCGCCCTGGCCCAATCCCTGGCCCAGTTGCCACAGCTCAAAGCGGTGGCCGGGACGGCCGGGGTCTTAACCAGCCCCTGCGCCGACCTTGACGAACTGGCGGAAATCCGCCAACTTCTGGAGGAATCGCTCCGCGAGGACGCCCCGGTCACCATCCGCGACGGTGGCCTGATCAACCCCGGTTATAACGGTGAACTGGACGAGTTGGTGACCATCCTCACCGAGGGTAAGTCCCTGATCGCCGGGCTGGAGCGGGGCGAGAAGGAACGCACCGGGATCAGCAACCTCAAGATCGGCTTCAACAAGGTCTTCGGCTACTATCTGGAAGTCACCAAGGGCCAGCTGGCCAACGTTCCCGACTACTTCATCCGCAAGCAGACCCTGGTCAACGCCGAGCGCTACATTACCCCGGAGCTTAAGGAGTTTGAAGAGAAGGTGGCCGGCGCCCAAGAGAAACGGCTGGAGCTGGAGTACCGGTTGTTCGTCGAGATTCGCGCCCGGGTCGCGGCCGAGAGCCCCAGGATCATCAAGGCCGCCGCTTTTGTGGCCGAGCTCGACTTCTTTTGCAGCCAGGCCGAGGTTGCCCGCCGCCATCGCTACGTGCGGCCGGAGGTGGACGACTCGGCCGAGATCAGCATCAGCGAGGGGCGCCACCCGGTGATCGAGCAGGTCCTGCCGGCCGGGCGCTTCGTGCCCAACGACCTGCTGCTCAACCAGGGCGACGACCAGGTGCTGATCATCACCGGCCCCAACATGGCCGGTAAATCGACGGTGCTGCGGCAGACCGCTCTGATCGTCCTGATGGCCCAGATGGGCGGCTTCGTGCCGGCCGCCGCGGCCAAAATCGGTCTGGTCGACCGGATCTTCACCCGGGTCGGGGCCATGGACGACCTGCGCCGCGCCCAATCGACCTTCATGGTCGAGATGAACGAGACCGCCAATATCTTGAACAACGCCACCCCGAAGAGCCTGGTGATTCTCGACGAGATCGGCCGCGGCACCTCCACCTTCGATGGCCTTTCCATCGCCTGGGCGGTCAGCGAGGAGCTGGCCACCCGCGACGGCAAGGGGGTCAAGACCATCTTCGCCACCCACTACCACGAACTGACCGACCTGGCGCTGACCATCCCGCGGATCAAAAATTACCACATCGCCGTGCGCGAATGGGACGACAGTATTATCTTCCTCCACAAGCTGCTGCCCGGCGGGACCAGCCGCAGCTACGGCATCCAGGTGGCGGCCCTGGCCGGGGTGCCGCCCCGGGTGGTGGCCCGGGCCAAGGAGATCCTCCACAACATCGAGCAAGGGGAGTTTACCCAGAACGGCCGGCCCCGGCTGTCCGGCCCCATCGAAACCAGCGGCCAGCCCAGCCAGATGAGCCTGTTCGGGGCGCCGCCCGATCCCCTCCACCTGCGCATGGCGGAAATTAGCCCCGATGGTTTAAGCCCCCTGGAGGCCCTTAACCTCTTGTATGAATTAAAAAAGTTGAGCAAAAAGGAATAATTCGCGCTAACCTTGCGAAATGATGGAAAGTTACCAAATGCTGCCCCGGAAATCCCTGGCCCCACGAAGTTTTGATGGCCTCGCGGCAAGACGCGAAAGCCGGAAAGTAGTCATTGCGAGCGCCGCCAAGCAATCTTTATCTTACTGGATTAGCGAAAGATTGCTTCGTCGCATAGCTCCTCGCAATGACGTCCGGCGACTTTTTACAAATTTTTCAACCATCCGCAGCCTTCTACTACTGTTCCCGCTGCTTTTCACTTTGGTAGCAACAGCGGCCGAAGCCGGGAACCGGACCGCCACCCCAGCAATTCCCCTGGCCGACCAGTACCAGCAAGCCAAGGATTACTACCGGCAGATCTCCCGCGCCAACGCCCCGACCACTGACCGCAAGGACTGGCTTACCGCCGCCCGCAAGTTCCGCAAAATCTACCAGACCGACCAGAACCACGATCTGGCCCCATCGAGCCTCTTCATGATCGCCAAGATCTATCGGGAGCTCTACGATCATTCCCACAACCCCCTTGATCTCGGCGAGGCCGTCGCCTACAACGAAGACATCGTTTCCCTCTATCCCCAAAGCCGCTTGGCCGACGATGCCCTCTTAAACATCGCCAGGATCTATCTGGATGAACGCAAAGATCGGGAGAAGGCCGAGAAACTCCTGGAACGACTGCTGAGAAACTACCCGGACGCGGACATGGCCGGCCCGGCCGCCATTCTGGCCGGCCAGACCACCAGAACAAGCGGAACCGAAAAACCAGCCGCCACCACCCCGGCCCAACTTAAGCCGGTTCAGCTCCGCACCGCCCCGCCTGCCCAGCCAGCCGGGCCGCCGGCCAATCTCACCCCTCTGCGCTACTGGTCGACCAGCAACTATACCCGGGTGGTCATCGAAACCTCCACCCCGGTCACCTATCGCGAAAAGCTTCTGGAACCGACCGGCGACCAGCCCCGCCGCCTTTATCTTGATTTGGACAACTGCCGGGTGACGCCGGAACTACAGAAGCTGATCCGCATCGACGATGGGCTGCTCCGTCAGGTCCGCAGCGGTCAGTACACCGCCAATCAGGTGCGGGTGGTGCTGGACACCCAATCGCTGGCCGATTACAAGGTTTTCAGCCTGCAAAACCCCTTCCGAATTGTCATCGACGTCCGGGGGCAACGGCCCGGCCAGACCCAGTCGGAACCGGACCAGGCCGACAACACCCCGACCCTGGCCCAGCAACTCGGTTTAGGGATCCGGCGGATCATCGTCGACGCCGGCCACGGCGGCAAGGACAGCGGGGCAATCGGCATCGGCGGCCTGCTGGAGAAGGACATCACCCTGGCGGTAGCCCGGGAACTGGCGGCACGACTCCGGACCCGGCTGGACTGCCAGGTCATCATGACCCGCGACAGCGATGTATTCATCCCCCTGGAGGAGCGGACCGCCATCGCCAACAGCAAGGAAGGCGATCTCTTCATCTCCATCCACGTCAACGCCGCCCCCTCGGCCAAGGCGAGGGGCATCGAGACCTATATCCTCGATCTGGCCAAGAGCAAGAACGCCATGCAGGTGGCGGCCCGCGAAAACGCCTCATCCGACCACCAGTTGAACGACCTGCAGTCGATCCTTCTGGACCTGATCCAGAACAGCAAGAAGAGCGAGTCGATCAAACTGGCCGAGTATGTGCAGGACAACTTGATCAGCGGACTCCAGGGCAGCTACCCGGAGGTCAGGAACCTGGGGGTCAAGCAGGCGCCGTTCGTGGTCCTGCTGGGCGCCCAGATGCCGGCCATCCTCACCGAGATCGCCTTCCTCAGCAACCCCGAGGAAGCGGCCTGGCTGCGTACCGAGAAATACCAGGGGCTGGTGGCCGACCAGATCGTCACCGGGGTCACCGGCTACATCAACGATTTGAATCTGGCCGCTTTGCAGTAGTCAATCGGCCGGATTGCGGTCATCATGGTTCGTAGCACCTGGCCATCTCCGGGCTGTATTCTCCCCCCTGCTGTTGATAAATAAAAAACGGCGGCAGGATTTCCAGCTCCTCACCGCCGCCTTTCAAAGCCTCGACCAGCACCAGTTTACCGGGGCCGCCGGGAAAGCTGTGGACCACCTGCAACCGCTTGGGTTCCAACTCCGCCTCACGCAGGGCGGCGAGCAGCGCCGCCAGTCGTTCGGCCGGATAGACCAGATCAACCCGCCCCCCCTTGTGCAACAGCCAGGCCGCCGCCGCCACCACCTCGGCCAACTCGACGGCCACTTCATGCCGGGCCAGTCGCCGCTCGGGATCGAGATTGAGCCGCGCCCCCTCGCTCCGATAAAAGGGGGGGTTGCAGACCACCCGCTGGAACTGGCCCGGTCCAAAAAGGCTACCGATGGCGCGCAGATCCCCCCCGACCACAGCAATCCGAGCCGCCAGGCCGTTATCGGTCACGTTGCGCCGGGCCAGAGCGGCCAGTTGCGGCTGCAACTCCAGGCCGGTCAGGTTTAAGTTCGACCAGCGGTAGGCGAGAATCAGGGGTATAACCCCGCAGCCGCAGCCGAGGTCAAGAATCGACTCAGCGGGCCGGGGGGTAAAGAAATGGGCGAGCAGGACGGCGTCCACCGAGAAACGGTAGCCGTCGCGATGTTGGCGGCAGATGAGCCGCCCCGCAAAGAGGGTGTCGTCGGTCAGTTCCCGGGCGGGAAGTTCATCCAAATTCCAAATCATTCGTATAACTTTGTCGGCGGCGCTGCGCGGCTCCTCGCCGTACCGAAATGTACTGTCTCGTCGCCGCTCACTTGCCTCCGCGTTCTACTTCTGATTTGAACTTGGAATTAGCCATCAACCTTTTCCCCTTCCACCAGCTGGTTCATGACCAGGCCGGTCAGGACCTTGGGGTAGAAGTAGGTCGATTTGTGGGGCATGATCAGCCCGGCGTCGGAGACCTGGCGGACCTGGTCCACCAGGGTATTGTTCATCAGGAAGACCACGCTGTCGCCCTCGCCCGCCTGCGACTCCTTGACCGCCTTGTCCAGGGCCTCATCCGGGTCGCTGAAGTAGTCGATCAGGTGCTCCGCCTCGCAGCGGTGATGGTCGAGGCCCAGGTAGCGACCCAGGATCAGTTCGGAAAGCACCACCACGTCGAGTTGCCGCAGTTCCGGCGGGATCGAGTCGAAACCTTCGGACTCCATGCGCCCCTCTTTCAAGCTCAACAGGAAGCAGCGGTCCTCGCCGGGGTGGTAAAGACCGAAGGTCATGCTGGCCGCGCGACGCTCGTCCATCCGCAACAGCACCTCGGCGACCAGCGCCTCGCGGCTGCCGCCCCGGATCTCCTCGGCGACAAAACCGGCGGCCAGCAGTTCGACCAGGGCGGCCGCGCCCCGGCGGGGCAGACGGACCAAGCGGTGGGTCGGCAGCACCGAGAGGCCCGGGTCTTCCATGGGGCAGAGATACATCATGGCGAAGTTGAAGGGGCTGGCACCGGCCACTTCGCCTTGACGGCTGGTCATCAATTCGCGCATCTGCAGGGCGGTGTTGTAGCGGTGGTGGCCGTCGGCAATATACACACACTTGGTCCGGAACAACTCGCGGACCTGGGCGATCACCGCCGGGTCGGAAACCCGCCAGAGCGCGTGGCGACAACCGTCTTTGTCCTGACACTGGCCAAGGGGCGCCACCTCGCGGGCCGGCTCCAGCAGGGCCATGACCTGGCCGAGCGGATCGGGAAAGATCGAAAAGACCTGGCTGAACTGGGTCCGACAGGCGTCGAGCAGCCTCAGCCGGTCGGTGACCACGCCGCGAAAGATCTGCTCGTGGGGCTTGACGATCCCCTCTGAGAATTCGGCCAGACCGGTCAGACAGACCAGCCCCTTGCGGGTCAGGCGGCGGCCGGATGGGTGCTGGTAGTCAATGAAATACAGGTAGATGGCCGGGGTCTCATCGCGGCGCAGCACTCCGGCCGCCAGCCACTCGTCGAGGAGTTGCCGGGACTGCTGATAGCGCCCCTCGGTCATCTCCTCGCTCTTGACGCTCTTGCTCAGATCGAGCCGGATCATGCTGTAGGGGTTGCGGCGCAGGAGGTCGGCCTGGGCCTGGTCATCGATGACATCATAGGGCGGGGTCACCACCTCTTCGAGATTGGCGATCTTCTCGGAATTATAACGCAGGCCGCGGAAAGGGGCGATCAAGGCCACGGGCGGGTACCTCTGAATGCGGTTGGCTCAGGAAATATAGCTGTCAAGAATCGTTGTCATCGGGTAAAAAAGTCAGACATTAGTAGTAAATAACCGGTGAACTTTCAAGATATATCACCACCGGCCCACCAGCAAATAGAATCGCAGGCCGTCCCGATGCCGGGCCGGCCAGGAGGCAAGCATGTTCGACATCTTTGTGGAAAGCCATTTCTCGGCCGGCCACCATCTCCGCAATTATCCGGGCAACTGCGAAAGACCGCACGGCCACAACTGGAAGATTGTGGTGACGGTGCGGGCCAGTCAACTGGATGAACTGGGCATGGCCGTGGACTTCCGGGTGGCGAAAAACGCCGTCAAGGAAGCGCTGGAAACCCTCGATCACCGCGACCTCAACGAACACCCGGCCTTTCTGGCCGCCAACCCCTCCTCGGAGAACATCGCCGTCTATATCTTCAACAACCTGAAGGAATCCCTGCGCGGCCCGCACTACGCCCCTTACAGTGTAGAGGTGCGGGAAACCGACAGCTGTGGAGTCGTCTACCGTGAAGACCCTGCCGGCGCTTGACATAGCCGAGCTGTTCTTCAGTATCCAGGGCGAATCGAGTTACGCCGGGCAGCCCTGCGTCTTTATCCGCCTGGCCGGCTGCAACCTGCAGTGCAATTTCTGCGACGCCCGCTACGCCAACGAAGAGGTGCCCACCCGCCGGAGTCTGGCGGAAATCCTGGCCTTCGCCGCCGAATACCCGGGCTTTCCGGTGGAGATCACCGGCGGTGAACCACTGCTCCAGGAAGAGGTTTACCAGCTGATGGAATCCCTCCTGGCCGGCGGCCGCCGGGTGCTCCTGGAGACCAACGGCAGCCTGCCCTTGGACCGGGTCCCGGCCGGGGTGGTAAAAATCGTCGACGTCAAGTGCCCCGACAGCGGGACCGGCGAGAGTTTCGACCGGAACAACCTGCTGCTGCTCTGCCCGGAAGACGAGTTAAAATTCGTCATCTCCTCGCGGGACGACTACAACTGGGCGGTGGACTTTTTGCGGCTCCAGCCACTGCCCGGCCGCCGGATCATCCATTTTTCCCCGATGACCGCCCTGCTGGAGCCGGGGACTCTCGCCGACTGGATCCTGGCCGACCGACTGGGAGTGCGGCTGCAGATCCAGCTCCACAAGGTGCTCTGGCCGGAGGCTGACCGGGGCAGATAATCGGCTCGGCTGACTTACAGGAGCTATGGGACTCATAGGGACCATGAGACCTATAAGTCCTATACCGAACCGGAACCGCCGAACTGCAACAACCCGGCCCGCCAGGGTCCGGCGCTAAACTGCTCTACCTCCGCAAAGCCCAACCGGCCAAGCACTTCAACCATCTCACCCAGCTGCCGCCCCTGCAATCCGGAAACCACCAGCCAGCCGCCGGGGCAAACCAGGCGGGCAAACTCCCCCGCCATTCCGCCCATCACCGCGCCGGTGACGTTGACCACCAGCAACTCGTATGGCCCGATCAACTCGGCCAGAGGCTGGGCGGAGAAGCACACCCGGTCGGCCTGGTTGTTGGCCTCGGCATTCCCGGCCGCCACCGCCAGCGCCTCGGCCTCGATATCGACCCCCAGCACCTCCCGCGCCCCCAACAATCCACAGGCGAGGGCCAGAATGCCCGAACCGCAGCCCACATCGAGCACCCGGTCCGGAAACACCACCGCGCCTTCAGCCAGTCGATCCAGGGCCGCCATGGCCAGCCGGGTGGAAGGATGGCGGCCGGAGCCAAAGCTGGTGCCATGTTTCAGAAGCAGATAGGGTTCGCCGGGAATTATGCGGGTGGGATCGGTTAACAAGCGGAAGTGGCGAGAAAAAGGCAGCTCCGGTTCATTCACCTCCGGAACTGCCACCAGCCGGGTCTCCAACAACTCCGGGGCCGTCCCGGCCGGAGCGCCGGAGTAAACATCCAACACCTCGACCAGGGCCCGCAAAAAGACCGCCCGTTCACCCGCCTCGGGAAAGGCCACCAGCAGCAGTTCGCCTTCGGAATCATGACTGACCACGATCCCCGGACACAGACAGCGCAACCGTTCACTTAGACCGGCGGCAAGGGCTCCAGGCGCCTTAAGCAGGGCATGCAGTTGCTGGCGGGGGGCGGCCGGGTCGTACTCCGCCAAAGTGATGCCGCTCATGTTTCGTTCCAGTCCGAGATCTCCGGCCCCAGTTCCACATCGGCAAAGCCGAAGACCCGGCGCCGGAAGAAATCGACCAGCAACCGCCGCCGGCCCCCGACCTTGACCTGCTCGGGGATCATGTCCGGCACCTCCATGCGGAGAATAGCCATCTTGTATTCGATATGGGGGGCAAAACGGTTGTCGAGATACCAGGCGTAAACCAGGCCGAAGAGCAACCCAGGCGGGGTGAAGCCCTCGGCGCCGCTGACCAGCCGGGTGTAGACCAGAGGATTGCGCTCGGAGCGACTCATCCGGGCCAGCCGCAGGTAGTCGTGCAGATCGGCGTCACCCAGCCAGGCCTGCCGCTCAGCCAGGGGGCGCAAGGTGACCCGAAAGACCCGGCCCAACAGACCCGTCTCGTCGACCACCGGCTGCATTTCCTTGGCGGCCGCATAGTTACCCAACAGGGACTCGCCCAGGGCGACCAGGAAGGCCAGCTCGAAACGGTCCGGCTCGGCGAAGATGTCGGCCCGGATTTTGATCAACCGATCAGTTGGGTCATAAAAAGAAAATATCCGGTCCCATTCCTGAGAACGGGGCCACTCCTGGGGGTCAACCAGGACCAGCCCGGCCAGGTTTTCGAGGTGGGTCTGGGCGATATCCTGATGGCGCCAGAGAATTTCCGCCAGACCCTGGTGCAGGGCCGGTTCGATGACCAGTTCGCGAAGCCTGGCCTCAAGGGCGGCGTAGCGGCGGGCCGGGGTCTGCCCATGGGGGTTGACCCGAAGCAGCAAGGGGTCCGCAATCACCGGAACCGACGAAGGTGGAGCCAGTCGTTCCCGGACCGCCCAGATGGCCCGGATCGCTTTGGCCAGGGCGACAGGATCATGCTGAACCACCCGCCTCTTCTCCAGGGCCTGGGCGGAATAGATCCGACACTCCAAAGGCAGGAGACGCAGGGAGGCCACCCGCTCCCGGTCGAAGTAGATGGGCACCTTACCTTCCAGGGCATAGCTCTGCAGGATGCTGCCGGGGATATCGTGCAGCCCCATGACCACCACCTCCTGGAAGAGGCCGCTGATCCCGCCGGGGATGTTGCGCTGGTAGGCGGCGAGCAGGTCGGAGACATGAAAGCGGCGGCCGCCGGCATGGGGGGCCAGGTCGGTCTCGCCTTTTTGGACCCAGAGGTTGGTGACCAGCAGCTTGAGCGCCGTCGAATTGGCCCGGATCGCCCCGACGATGGCCGGCAGCTGGAGAATCGGGATGATGCTGGTGTAGAGGCTGCCCGGGGCATAGATGATGAGGTCCGCCGCCCCAATCAGCTCCAGGACCCGGCCCGGCACCATCGGTTTCCCGCAGGTCGCCACGAAGGCCCGCTCCACCGGGCAACCCCGCCGGGCGTGGCCGGCCTTGTACTCGCCGGTGACCATCACCCCGTTGGCGTACAGGAGCTTGAGCTGGGAGGGGGTGGTACAACAGGGCAGCACCGCATCGGCCCCGGCCCCCAGCAACTCGGCGAGATCAGCCAGGGCCCCGGGCAGGGCGGCCGACCAGTCCACCTCGCCGCCACCGGCCTCGGCACTGGCGGACACCGCCGAAACCAGCAGGAGATTGCCCAGGCAATGGGGGCGCAGCAGGAGCGGCCAAAGCTCCGGGTCTTCGAACAAACCGACCAGCAAGGCCCTGAGCCTCTTGTGCATCCGGGCCGGCAGGACCGTTAGATCAATACCGGCCTGGCCCAGCAGAGAGTTAAGATCGGCCGGAGGCATCGTGAAGCGGTGGTTGAAAAGGTGGTGCAGGACCGTCGCCACCTGCCGGCAACGTTTCTCGGAAAGGCGGTACTGGCTCTGGAGCCGGCGCAACCGGATGGAAGAGAGCAGGACGTGGCGCAGATCGCCCAAAGCGACCAGGTCGAGATCCTTGAGCAGCTCGCCGGTGGAGCCGCCGTCATCGGTGATGCAGACCACCGCGCTGGTCTGCGGGAACAGTTCCTTGAGACCCCGGAAGGGGTCCTCCGGCCAGTCCGGGTGGCGGCTGTCACCGCCGACCAGGTTGGAGAGCCCGGTGCCGCCACCGAACACCACGACTTTAAGATCGGCGGTATCGACCTCTTCCAGGCCGGCGGCCAGCCTGGCCAGCCCATCAGTTAAAGCGGGCGGCCCCGGCGGCGGACCGGCCAGGGCCAGCTCGACCACCTTTTCGACCAAATCCCGGCCGGCCACCAGGTCGAGTGGTGAAAATCCGCTCTCCACCAGCTCCGTCAGCAGCCTGTTTACCGCCTGGTTCGCCATCACCGCCCCTCGATCAATCCAAAGTCCGCCTAGAGGCCGGTCTCGGCCATCTGCTTGCGGACCGCCGCCTCGGAGACGGCCATGGCCGCCTGCTCATCGTCGGTCAACTTGAACTCGATGATCCGCTCTACCCCGCCCTCGCCCAGCACCACCGGGACGCCGAGGAAGCAGCCGGAGAAGCCGAATTCGCCCTCGACATAGGCGGCGCAGGGCAGGACCCGCTTGGAATCGGTCAGCACCGCCTCAGCCATCTCCACCGCGGCCAGGCCGGGGGTGTAGAAGGCGCTGCCGGTCTTCAGGTGGTTGACGATCTCGCCGCCACCGTGCTGGGTGCGCTTGACGATCCCGGCCAGCCTGTCGGCCGGGATCAGATCAGTGACCGGGATGCCCGAGACGTTGGCCAGCCGCACCAGGGGCAGCATGTGGTCGCCGTGGATGCCCATGACCATGGCGCTGACATCGCGGGGGGCGACCCCCAGCTCCAGAGCGAGGAAGGTGCGATAACGGGCCGAGTCCAGCACCCCGGCCATGCCGATCACCCGCCGGCTGGGTAGCCCGGCGACCTTGAAGGCGGTGTAGACCATGGCGTCGATGGGGTTGGTGACCACGATCATCACGCAGTTGGGCGAATGTTTGGCGGCCTGCTCGGCGCAGGACTTGACGATGGCCACGTTCTTGGCCAGGAGGTCATCGCGGCTCATCCCAGGTTTGCGGGCCAGGCCGGCGGTGATGATCACCACGTCGGAGTTGGCCGAATCGGCAAAGTCGTTGGTGCCGGTGATCAGGTTGTTGAAGCCGTCCACCGGCCCGGCCTGCAGCAGATCAAGGGCCTTGCCCTGGGGAATCCCCTCGACCACGTCCAGGAGAACCACGTTGCCCAGCCCGCGGCTGGCCGCCCAGTGGGCGGCGGTGGCCCCGACATTGCCGGAGCCGATGATGGTGATCTTTTTGCGCATGGTGTTACCTCGTGAAATATTGGTTAATCTTGGGAAATTTTTTTCATTAATTTTGGAGTTATAGGTCCTATAGGGCCCATGGGACCTATAAGAAAAGCCTCGAGGCGACCAGACCGCCCCTAAATTTAGCTCAGGCCCTGCCGGACCATCTCCTCGACCCGCTCCAGGTCTTTGGGGGTATCCACCTCGATCGAGTCGTGCTCGGTCAGCACCACC
>JAGVGT010000073.1 GCA_020056965.1 Deltaproteobacteria bacterium | reverse complement strand
GACCAGCCGGAGCTGTTCAGCTTCTCGGCCGGCAATCTCCGGGCCGCCCGGGCTCTGGTCGGGCCGAAGAGTTCGGAGGTTCTGACCCCGGAACCTTTACCGGAGCCGCCGGTTTCCTTCCGGCAGGTGACTTTGGCCGAACTGGTGGACTTTTTCAAGAACCCGGCCCGCTTCTTCTGCCGGCGCCGACTGGGACTCCATCTGGAGCGCGAGAGCGGGGAGTTGCCCGACAGCGAGAATTTCAGACTGACGGGGTTGGCGCGATTCCAGCTGGGTAGCGCCGTCCTGCAGAGTTTGGCTGGCGGCGGGAGTGGATCTCGAGATTTCCTGGCCGAGGCCCGGCGGAGCGGGGTATTGCCCCACGGGAGCGTCGGCAAGGCCGCCTTTGCCAAGTTGCTGGGTGATGTGGCGGCCGTTGCCGCTAAGCTGCCGCCTACGGTCGCCGGCCAGGAGCCGGTGGGTCGGGAGGGTGAGCTGGCCCTGGCCGGTTTTGTCTTAAGCGGGCGGGTTGAGCTGCTGGGTGATCTGGGCCAGCTCCGCTATCGCTTTGGCGAGGTCCGGGCCGTGGACCTGATTGATGCCTGGCTGCACCATATCTTTCTCCAGGCCCTGACGGCCGGAAAGCCAGCGGTCGGGACTATTCTGGTCGGGACCGACCGGGCCTGCTCCTTTGCCTCGGCCGATGATCCCCAGGGCTGTCTGGCCGGCTTACTGGCCTTGTATTGGCAGGGATTGCGCCAGCCCCTCCCCTTCTTTCCCGAAACCACCCGGATTTACCAGGAGCGGTTGAGCCGGGGGGAGCCCCATCCCGTGGCCCTGGCCCGGGCCCTGGTGAAATGGGAGGGCAACGAGTTTGGCGCCGGTGAAAGTGAGGAGCCTTACCGCCAGTTGTGCTACCGGGGCAAGAGCCCCTTGAACGGATCCTTTGCGGAAATTTCCGAAACGTTCTGGTCCGTGCTGCGGGAGAACTGCCATGGCTGATGGGCAAACCGTGATGACCGGCCCGGAGGCGGTCCGGCGCTTCCAGGTGATGACGGCGCCGTTGACCGGCACCATGCTGATCGATGCCAGCGCCGGCACCGGTAAGACTTATACCATCGCCGCTCTGGTGGTCCGACTGCTGGTGGAACGCAGCCTGGAGCTGAAAGACATCCTGGTGGTCACCTTCACCGAGGCCGCCGCCGAGGATCTGCGGGACCGGATTCGCCAGGGGATCAGAAAGGCGGCCCTGGCCTTCGAAACCGGCTCCAGCGACGATCAGTTTCTGCACGGGTTGTTGGCGGCCTGGCCCGATCCGGCCAGGGCGGCGGCCCGGCTCAACCTGGTTCTGCGCAACTTTGATGAGGCGGCAGTCTTTACCATCCATGGTTTCTGTCAGCGGGTCCTGGCCGAACATAGTCTGGAAACCGGGGTGCTTTTCGACTCCGAATTGGTCACCGACCTGCGGGAACTGTTGCGGCGGATTGTCGAGGATTACTTCCGGACCAGCTTCTATGATGATTCGCCACTGGTGGTGGGTTACTGTCTGAAGTTTTTCGACCCGGAACTGATGCGAAGGCGATTGGGCAGTCTCTACGATCGCGAAGATATTGAGGTGCGGCCGCAGCAGGACGGCGCGGTGCTTCGGCGGGACTTGGCCGCGGCTGAGCTCGACTACCGGGCCGCTTTCGGCCGGGTGGCCGGAGCCTGGCCGGAGCGGTGCGAACCGGTGCGGAAGTTCCTGCTGGAAAACGAGGGGCTAAACCGCAACAAATACCGGGAAAAATCGCTGCCGGCCTGGTTGGCCGCCCTGGAATCGCTGCTGGCCCTGGTTGAACCGCCCCCGGAGCTTTTTAAGGAGTTCGAAAAATTCACCCTCGATTGCCTGCTGGGTGGGCTGAAAAAAGGCTGTGCGGCCCCGGCGGAGCCGTTCTTTGCAGAGTGCGGCGATTTGCTGGCGGCCCAGCGTCGCTTTGCCGAGTTGCTGGCCAAATACACGCTGCTGCTGGAGGCGGGGCTGTTCAGCCATGTGCGCTGCGAACTTTTACGGCGCAAGGAAGAGGCTGGGGTGCACTCTTTCGACGATCTGTTGACCAGGCTCTGTCTGGCCCTGCGGGGTCCGGGCGGCCCCAGTCTGGCCGCGAGTCTCCGGCTGAAATACCGGGCCGCCCTGATTGATGAGTTTCAGGATACCGACCCGGTGCAATACGAGATCTTCACCACCACCTTCAATCACCCCGATTCCCTGCTCTACCTGATCGGCGATCCCAAGCAGGCCATCTACAGCTTCCGGGGGGCCGATATCTTCGCCTATATCCAGGCGGTGCGCGACATTGGCGAGCGCTTTACCCTGATCGATAACTGGCGGTCGGTGCCGGGTTTGATTTCGGCGGTCAACACCATCTTTGCCGGGGCCACGCAGCCGTTCGTTTTCGCGGAGATCCTCTTTGCCCCAGCCTGCCCGGCGGAAAAAAAGCATACCCCGCTCCGGTTGGCCGGGATGGAGGAGCCACCCTTTCTGATCAGGACCGCCCGACGGACGGCGGCTGAGGCGGGCGATAAGCTGCTTAGCAAGGAGGCGGCCGGGGGGATAATCTTGCGCGATCTGGCCGCCGAAATCGGCCGGCTTCTGGAGATGGGGCGGCAAGATAGCGCCAGGCTGGGCGAAAGGGCTTTGGCCGCCGGGGATATCGCGGTGCTGGTTCGCACCAACCGCCAGGCCAGGCAGGTGCAGGAGGCGCTGGCTGAAGTGGGGATAACCAGTGTGCTCAACAGTTCCGAGAGTCTCTTTGCCTCCCGCGAGGCCGTGGAGGTGGGCATTCTGTTGCGGGCGGTGGCCGAGTGCGCCAGTAGCCGGCGGTTGCGGGCGGCCCTGGCCACCCGGCTCTTGGGGGTTCCGGTGCGTGAGCTGGATTTCTTCCAGGAGGAGGCACCACTCGATGGCTGGTATGAGCGGTTTCGGCTCTACCATGATCTCTGGGAGGCGGGCGGCTTTGTCCGGATGTTCGGTGAATTCCTCGACCGGGAAGGGGTGCGGGAACGTCTTTTGGCCATTCCCGACGGCGAGCGGGCTTTGACCAATGTCCTGCATCTGCAGGAAGTGCTGCATACGGCCGCCGCCGGGCAAAAGCTGGGGATGGTCGGGTTACTCAAATATCTGCACGACCTGATCGCGGCCGCCGACGACAGCCCCGCAGAGGAACTCCAGTTGCGGCTGGCCAGCGATGCCGAACTGGTCCAGATCATCACCATCCACAAGGCCAAGGGCTTACAGTACCCGGTGGTCTTTTGTCCTTTCAGTTGGGAGGGCTCGCAGATCCTGGCCCGGGAGAAGCGGACCGGAGCGGGTGGTCTGCGCCGTTACCTCTTCCATGAGCAGGACGGCAGTGATTATCGCCTGGTCCTAGACCTGGGCTCCGAACAGCAGGCGGTTAGCCGGGAGCAGGCGCTGCGGGAGGAATTGGCCGAGAGTTTGCGGCTCCTTTACGTGGCGTTGACCCGGGCCATCAACCGCTGCTACCTCTACTGGGGTCCGTTCGCCTTGGCCGGGACCTCGGCGGCGGCTTACCTGCTGCACGGCGCCGGGGAGGTTGCGGAAGGTGAACTGTGCTCTTGGGAAACCGACCGCTTGGCCGGGCGCGACGATGCGGCTCTCTGCGCCGACTTACACGAACTTTCCCGGCAGAGCGGGGACTCAATCCGGGTTGAGCAGATGGGCGCAGCCCCCGTGGTTCAGGTCGTTCGCGCCGGCAGTACCGTAGTCCCGCTCAGCCGCCGGGTTTTCCGCGGCCAATGTCGTGACGATTGGCGGATCGAAAGTTTTTCCTCGCTGCACCAGTTCCGGGAAACGGCCTCGGTGTCACGCCCGGCCGGGTTGGCGGTGGTGCGAGACGCCGGCATGGGGCCGGCCGACGATTTTTTCGGTGATCTGGCCAACTTTCCGGCCGGTCCCGGTCCCGGCACCTTCCTGCACGGGTTGTTGGAGGAGGTGGATTTTAGCGGCATCGCGGCCGAGCGGCTGTCGTTTTTGCGAGAAAAGCTGCGGGTCGCCGGTTTTGACCAGAGATGGGCGCCGCGTCTGGCGAACCTGCTTGATGATCTTCTGCACACACCGTTGACCCCGGCGGCGCCAAACCTGACCCTGGCCGGAGTTGCTGGCGGTGAGCGAATCAGTGAGCTGGAGTTTTATTTTCCCCTGGCCGCTGCCGATCCCGGCCGACTGGCGACCCTCCTGGCCACAGCCACCGCCCGGATCGCCGCCCCGCCCTATTCCGCTCTCGCGGTCCCTCGGACCGAAGGGTTGCAGGGGATGATGAAAGGTTATATCGATCTGGTTTTCCGCTCCGGCGATCGTTTTTATCTGCTGGATTGGAAGTCCAATTATCTGGGCCCCGCCCTCGAGGACTACGCGATCGGGCGATTGCCGGAGGTGATGGTCAGGGAGGGCTATTGCCTGCAGTATCTGATCTACTCCGTGGCCTTGCACCGTTATCTGGGGCAGCGGTTACCCGGCTACAGCTATGAGGCGCATTTCGGCGGAGTTTTTTATCTTTTCCTGCGGGGGGTGAGCCGGCAAGTTGGCTGGGACAGCGGAATCTTCCGAGACCGCCCGGACCGGCAACTGATTGAGGAGTTGTCGGTCTATTTGTCCGGGGGGTGAGCGCGGAATTGACATAACTGCACGAAAAAGTTCTAATTAAGATCGTTTGTTGGAGGGTTTGACTTGTCCGCATTGCGGTTTAAGGGTGTTACGGAACACCGTAAGTACTGATCAAGAGGCACGCGCATGGGTTCCACCGGATCGTCCGCAATCAGGGAAAAGCTTTTCTGCGAGGCTTTTGACCGCATCGATGTGGGGATTTTGATCCTCGATCAGTTGAACCGCAACGTTTATTTTCGCAATCGACACGCCTGCAAGATCCTCGATTTTCTTAAGGCCTCCTACGAATACGACGAGCTGAGCCTGATGATGATGGGTGAGCTGGAGCAGATTAAGAATCGTGGGGTGACCAGCAGTGATCAGGCCATGGTCAATTGCGATCATCGTTCTTTCTCCTACCGGATCCACAAGGTCGAGGATAGCCAGCAGTATCTGGTGGTGATATTGCAGGATGTTACCGACCAGAGCCGGCTTGAGGCCATTGATGAGGCCTCGGAGATGATGAACAATATCAGCTATGTTTTTTCCGGAATTCGGCACGAGATCGGTAATCCGCTCAATTCCATGAAGATGGCTTTGACCGTCTTGAAAAACAATCTGGCCAAGTTCTCCAAGGAGGAGATCAGCGTCTATATGCAGAGGATGTTCGACGATGTCGCCAAGATGGAGGCGTTGCTGAAATCGTTCAAGAATTTCAATATGTTCGAGAAGCCTAATACGGTTTGTGTCGATCTGGTGAGTTTTTTTGAGAGTCTGACCTTGTTGCTTGGTTCTGATGTCCGCAAGAAAAAGATCAGCATCTCCATGGATATTCTCCCGGAGGCAAAATGGGTTCTGGTCGATACCAGGGCACTTCAGCATGTGGCGATGAACATCCTGGCCAACGCCATTGACGCCCTCACCGGCATCGATCGGCCGACCCTGAAAATCAGGGGAGAGTCTGTGGGGGACACGGTTTTTCTGTCAATCATCGACAATGGTTGCGGCATGTCGGCGGATCTGGTGCAGAATGCCTTCAAGCCTTTTTACACCACCAAGCCCCACGGTACCGGACTGGGGTTGGTCATCTCCAAGAAGATGCTGGGCCAGATGAACTGCAGTATAAATCTGCAGAGCGAGGAAGGAGGGGGCACCACCATCACCTTGGGGATGCCCAAGGGACACCCCGGTGAGCGAGGAGAAAAGGAGGCGCTGGCAGCCTATCATCAGTAGGAAAATGTCAATGATATCAAATTGTTTTCAGCTCTTGACAAAGTTCGGCCGCTAAACTAAGTTCAAAATTCGGTTCTGTTCGGTTTATTAAATACATAACTCAAAAGCGTATGGGGTGATTAATGGCTCTCGCTAATTTGCAGAAGACCCTGGGGATCAGGGCTAAATTCATTACCATGCTGGCTGCCTTAGGCATGGTGGCCTTGCTCGGTATCGGCTATGGGGCTTACACCTTCAGCCTCAGAAACGCCATGCATGAAGCTGAAACCAAGGCCCGGATCATCGATGCTTACATCAAGGCGAGTCGGGCCTACTTTATGTCCGTTCAGCGCCCCCTGATCTCCGAGTTGGTCGAAAAGGACCGCTTTTACCCGGAGATCATGTCCGGTTTCGGCATTACCCGCCGGACGGTTGACATGATCGATGCCGAACAGCTGAAGGGCTTTCAGTTCCGGCAGGTTTCCACCACCCCGCACCATCCCCCCGACAAGGCCGATAAGTTTGAGCAGGACCTGATTAACAAATTCAAGGCTGATCCGAAAAAGGTGGAACTGGTCGGGACTACCCTGCGCAATAGTGAGCTTTATTTCTATACCTCTCGACCGATCAGGATGGAGGGCAAGGGGTGTTTGCAATGCCACCTTGACCCGGCCCAGGCCCCCAAGGATCTGGTCGAGGTCTACGGCACCGCCGGCTTCGATGCGAAATACAAGGATGGCGACATCTTTGCCGCCTATGTGGTTTACGTCCCTCTGGCGCCGGCCGTTGCCGCCGCCAAGCAGCAGGCGCTGCTCCTGTTCGCCGCCGGCGCCACCATGATGCTTCTGGGCTTGCTCTTCATCTACGTCTTCCTAGATCAACGTATCGTTAAGCCCATCATGGAATTAAGCAGCCGGACCGAAGAGGTTAGCGTGGGCCGGAACCTCGATAAGAGTCTGATGTCGAGCAAAATGAAGGATGAGGTTGAAACCCTGGCCAGATCAATTGATCGCTTGCGCATCAGTCTGGTGAAAATGCTGAAGCGGCGAAAAAATGAATAAAACAAATGGAAAAGGCAAGGGCGGCCTGGTCGCCGGACTGATCCTGTGCTGGGTGTTTTCTTGGGGAGGCGTGCGTGCCGCCGCCGCTGCCGATTGCAAGGCCTTGGTTGAAGCAATTGTCAAGGAACGCACCCTGATGACCCGAAAGATCATGATCGAAGACGCCATGAAGGTCTGCCCTCGTGATGCCGAGATTGTTTATCAGCATGGTTACACGCTGGAACGGTTACGCAAGTACGACGATGCTCTGCGGAGCTACAAGAAGGCCATCGGCCTCGATTCCGGGTATTCAAAGGCCTTTTTCAGCATCGGCGATATTCAGATGATCATGAAGAATTATGAGGATGCTGCCCAGGCCTACGAATCCGGTCTCCAGCATGAGCCTGGTGATGCCCGGGCCGTGGCCTCCCTGCAGGATGCCCGCAACCGTTATAAGGACGCGACTGGTAAGGCGCTGGCCGGTGCAAATCTGACGGCCTCCAGCAAGAGTCCCGCCGAAAAACCGGTGGAATTAAAGCCGGATCCGAAGGTCGAGAGCAAACCGGAACCAAAGGTCGAACCCAAGGTAGAAGAGGGGCCGGCCCAGGTGGCCACCCCGATTCTACGTCTGCAGGTCCCCTTTGTTAATTCCTCAACCGACCTTTCGCAGGAAGCCCAGGATGTCTTAAGCGTGGTGGTGGGGCAGGCCATGCGCCGGAAAGATATGCAGGCCAGTCGTTTTGAGATTGGTGGACATACCGATAATCTGGGCGATCCCGCCAAGAATCTGGAAATTTCCAGACAAAGGGCTGAAGCGGTCCAGAAATATTTGACCGAAAATTTCGGCATCGCCAGTGAGCGGTTACAGGTGGCTTCCTACGGGCAGACTCGGCCCCGGGTCCCCAATACCAGTCCAGGTAATCAAGAACTTAATCGGCGGGTGGAATTTAGTAAGATCAAATAGACTCTACCGCGCAAATCTTGGTTAGATAAAAAGAGAGGGCATGCCGCTTGGGGGCATGCCCTCTCTTTTTTTGGGTAGATAGCGGAGACGACTGGCTAAGAGATATGGTGCTTGATGGCCAGCTTGAATTCGGCCTCCAGGGAAACGTCATCGATTTCTCTAATCAGCATATCGACCAGTTCCGGTAGGCGCTCCTGACTGCATTCGCCTTCCCTGGCCCATTCTTCGACGCTGTCTCTCATGACCATTTCTGAAATCGGGCCGATTGCCATGGCCAGGGCATCCTGGAAATCCTGAAAAATCTTGGCCATCGGGCCGGCGTGAATGATCTTGTTGACGTCGATACTTTTGGGGGTAGGGGCAGGAGGGGGCGGTTGGACGGCGGCAACCGGCTCCGGCTCGGGGCGGCGGGGTGCCGCCTCGGCCGACTTAGGCTCGGCCCCTTTCCTGATTTGCTCCACGGTCTGTTTTAACTCGTTGCCCAGCATACCGGTGGTCATGTTGAGCATCTTCTTGTTTACATCGGTTTCGCAGAAGGTGATCAGGCATGAGTCCTGGTCAATCGGTCTCAGGAAGATCAAGGCCTCGTCATATTTGAATTCGATGGTGTTGGCGTGCATGTTGGTCGCCAAACTGACCTTGATGACCCGGTCGAAGATTTCCCCGATCTCGGTGATCTTGGCCAGGAAGATTTTGGGCAAATCGGAGTTGAGGTCCTTGATTCCGGCAACATGCAGGCAGGAACCCATGACGGCGGGGACACTTTTGATTTCTTTAAACAAATCTTGCATGATTTAGGTCCTTGTAATTGTTCTGGTCCGGCACCGCAGCGCTGGAATAGTCACCTAGTTGATCCTGGTTCTAGCCACGGTCGGTTTGAGCACATCGCTGATTGGCTCGGGGTCGGTGTCAGCGGTCAGACCGAGTCCGACCACAATCTGAGATCCGATGAGGATCAGGATCTTTTCGCCGTTGGAGTGGGTGACGATGATGTGCTTGGGACCCGTAAATCCGAGAATTTTTTTGATTTTAACGGCGCTGCCGGTTACTGCCGCCGTGAAGGCCCCGAATTCCTTGACCGGGATATTGTTGTGGGCCAGAACCGCGCCGTTGCCGGAGATAATGATCATGCGATTTACCCCTTTGGCGTTAAAAATCGCATCGGTCAGAAGGTCAAGTGAGCTTTTTTCTTCCGATACCGGTGGGGCTGCTACGACCGGTGGTTCAAGGGCTCCAGTGTCTACCGCTGTTTCTGTTACGGCGGGGCTGGCGGCAAAGCTAAAATTGTCCACATCCACCCCGGAGGAAACCGGGGCCTCGGCCCGATCATCATCCCGGGCCGGTTTTTCCTCACCGTCTTCGTCAACGGCTGGACGGTTATTCTCATCTTTTACCCGGGCGCTCTCAATCAGGAGAAAACCCATGGGGACGTTGATGTCGCGCTTATCCTCATCGAATTTACAGATGTTTTCAATTTCAATTTCGGCGTTGTCCCAATTGATGATTTCAAAGGCCGCGTCCTGACCGGTTATTTTACCGGTTCGGGCGGAGATCAGTTCGCCCTGTTTGAAATACATGTCTCCCCGATGCTTACCGGCTTTGATGTGGAGGGTGCAGGTTTTCTTGTCCAGCTCAAGGAGTTGCATGAATGAAGGCAGGGAAATCCCGGCGACATGGCCCTTGGTGCTGCCGGCCTTCAGGCCGTCCTTGATCTTGCGCAGGAGGGAGTCGAAATCAATGGGCTTTTCGATGTATTGAAAGGCCCCCATGTTCCGGAGTCGGGATTCCATTTCCGGGGTGCCGTAGGCGGTCATGGCGATCACCGGCAGTTCTGAATTGACCTGACTGATATGGGCCATCAGTTCGAAGCCGTCCATTTCCGGCATATTCAAGTCAGTTACCACCAGGTCGACATTGCCGCTGTCGATAATGGCGGCGGCAAGTTTGCCGTTAACGGCGGTTTTTATCGAGAACTCGTCCTCATTGTCCTTCAGCATGTCGGCCAGGCTCAACAGGAAGTTTTTTTCATCATCAACGAGCAGAACGCTTTTCATCGGTAAACCTCAATATTTCTGATCTGATTCATGGCTGAGGAATTAAGGTTAGGGCTGTCAGGGAATTACTTGTTGGTGGCGGCGCAGACCTGTTTCATATCGGTGTCGCCCTGCAGGACTTTGATGATGCCATCCTGTTTCAGGGTGCGCATGCCAGCCTCCATCGCCGCCAGGCGAATTTGGGCCACCGGAGCATTAGACTCAATCTTGCCGCGGAGATTATCATCGGCCACCAGCAATTCATGGATAGCCAGTCGCCCCTTGTAGCCGCTCTTCTGGCAATGGCTGCAGCCCTTGGCTCGATACATCGTCGATTCTCTGGATATTTCCAGGGGTTTATTCGGATGAAACCCATATTCTTTTCGGATAGTCTCGATTTCCTCGTCCCCTGGATTGAAAGACTGCCGACAGTGCGGGCACAGACGTTTGATCAGGCGCTGCGCCAACACGCCCAGCAAGGAGTCGGCGAAATTGAAGGGATCAATGCCCATGCCCAGCAATCGGGTGACGGTTTCCGGCGCCGAATTGGTGTGTAAGGTTGAGAAGACCAGATGACCGGTAAGGGCGGCCTCAATAACCGTATTGGCGGTTTCCTGGTCCCGGGTCTCACCGACCATGATGACGTCGGGGTCGGCGCGGAGAAAGGCCCGCAGCACCCGGGCAAAATCGAGACCGATCTTAGGTAGAACCTGGACCTGCCGAAGACCGTCCTGGACAATTTCGACCGGATCTTCGGCGGTCCAGATCTTTTTTTCCGGGCGGTTGATGTAGCCTAGACCGGCATGCAGGGTGGTGGTTTTACCGGAACCGGTGGGGCCAACGACCAGCATCAAACCGTAAGGTCTTTCCACCAAGGCCTTGAAGGTTTCCAGGGTGTCCGGCAACAAGCCCATCTTTTTTAGCGGCAGGGCATCGCCACCGGCCAGGATACGCATGACCACGTCTTCGTTGCCGCCGACCGTGGGTAGAGAGGCGACCCGCAGTTCGATGGTCTTGCCGCGTCTGGTTCTGAATTTGATCTTACCGTCTTGGGGCATGCGCTTTTCGGCAATATCCAGTTTGGAAAGAATCTTGATTCGCGAAACCAAGGCCTTTTTGTAGTTGTAAGGGATGGTCTGGAAGTTGGAGCACTCGCCATCGACCCGGAAACGCACCAGGGCGCCACGTTTGCCGGTCTGTGATTCGATATGGATATCCGAGACGTTCCGGGCATAGGCCTCTTCGATGATCCGGTTGCAGAGTTTAACCACCACGCCCTCGGCCGCCCCGCCGGAATCATCGTCATCCCGGTCATCATCGATCGCTTCGGTTTCTTCGACCAGTTCCAGTTCATTAAAGACATCGCTTGAGTCGGCCTGGAGTGAGTCGCCCTTGCCATGGTAGAAGTCGATAAACTTATTTAAGTCATCAGGGAAACAGACGGCAAATTCCAGGATGTGGCCTTTCAGCATCGAGCGAAGGTTGGCCATCATGGTCTGGTTATTCGGGTCGATGGCGGCCAAGGTGATGGTCTTGCCGTCTTCTCGGATGGGAATGCAGTTATTGGCCCGCCAGAACGGCTCTTTCATGCTTTTGAGGCATTTGGCCGGTGGTCCCACCTCGAGTTCGTTGAACTCGACAAATGCACACTTGTAGAATTCAGAGATCGATTCGCCGATACTCTGGCGGGAAATTTCGAAATCATCCACCAGGACCTTTTCGAGGTCTTTATGGCGCTGGGTGGAAATCTGCTTGGCCCGGTCAAACTGTTCTTCGTTGATCGACTTGGTTTTGTAGAGATGATAAAAGCGCTCGAACTTCGCCACCATCGCCACCATCTTGTCGTGGCGCTGCCCGGCATTGCGAAAATCAGGCTGGGTGGCGGTGATGGTTTTGAGGGCGACGATGGCCTCCTGGACGCTGCCGTTTGCCTCATATGTGGAGGCCAGCTGGTCGAGAACGTCGAGGCGTTCGGCTTTGGAGAGGGTGTGGTCGCTTAGGGCATTGTTCAGATGTTTGAGGGCTTCTTGGGGTTCGTCATTGGCGAGCAGACACTCGCCGATTTTGGCATGAACTGCCCCGGGGCGGTAGCCCTTGTCGAGAAGGACTTTTAATTCATCGATGGCGTCAGCGTAAAATCCGGCCTCAATGAGGCCCAGGCAGTTTTCAAAACGGTGTTCCGGCTCAGAACCAAGGGGCTTGCTGGGGGCGGGGGCGGGAGCCCCGGGAGATGCAGCCTTGATTTTTTGTTCAATAGTGGCTCGGGCGGAGTGATCAGGCGGCAGGTGAGCAAGGATCTCCCGGTAGATCTCCTCGGCATTTTCCTTAAGCCCATGCTGAAAATACAAATCGGCTTCGGCTAATCTGGCCTTGATGTCAGGCTGTGAAGGCTGGCTCATGCTTAGTACTCGAGTGTTTGTTCATGAATCACCGGCCATTCAGGGGCGATAAATAAATTTGCTGGGAGCTGGCGCAGGAGCCCCGGGAGATGCAGCCTTTATTTTTTGTTCAATAGCGGCCCGTGCAGAGTGATCCGGCGGCAGGTGGGCAAGAAGCTCCCGGTAGATCACCTCTGCGTTTTCCTTCAGCCCATGTTGAAAATACAAATCTGCTTCGGCTAGTCTGGTCTCAATGTCAGGCTGGGAAGGCTGGCTCATGCTTAGTCCTCGAGTGTCTGTTCATGAATTACCAGCCATTCCGGAGGCGATACGTGAACATATTGGAGAATATTACCTGAAAAGCCCGCGCGGATGATCAGTCAATGGCGATAACCGGCATTATACTTCCGTACACCGTAAGGGTGCCGGCGATTTCTGAGCCTCTTTTGCCCGGGTTCCAAACACCTTCGTCGGCAATTGATATGGCCTCGGTCGGAGTCTCGATCAGAAAGACCTTGCCTCTGCCGCCGTGGTACATAATCAGCACGTGAACCTTCTTTTGTGAACTGCCGCGGAAGGTTTCCGGGGGTTCGGCAATTTCAAGTTCCATACTGTTAAGGGTTGCTTTATCTAGTTCGGCAAGTTCGCCGCTGAAAAGATTCTGGAGATTAGTCCAGGGCATGGACTTAAGTTTTTTGAGGGGGAAATGGGTCGTGTTCTTAAAAGCCTTAAGCGGGAAAGTGGCATGGCTCTCAAAGGCGACCTGCTCGGGAGCCATCCCCACCAGTTGCCCTGCCCAGGTGGTTTTCAGCAACCAGTCCCAGCGGCACTTGGTTGGGCGGGAAGTTGTGGCGGTGGCGACAGCGCTTAAGGCTGCGGCCACTGCGCCCGGCGAGGAAATGGCGGAACCGGCCAGGGCGGTTTTGATTTTTACCAGAATCTCCCGAAGCTTACGGCCGGTTTCCGGCCCTGATTGCTCGTCGCCTTGCTCGATTTTGCTGGCCAGATCGATGCAGCTGTCCAGCAGGGCCTGTGGGTCTGTAACCGCTGACACTGCCGCTTGAGAAACATCCGGGGCGCGGTCGAGAACCGGTTGCAAGGCCGGATACTCGCCGGTCATGTCAAACTGATGGGCGGTTGGGGTTCCGCCGACTGCCGTGGTAATAGCCTCTTGCTGTTCCGTCAGTGATTTGCGGACCTTCTTGGTCAGTTCGTAAACCTTTTCATAACCCTTGGATTTGGCGAAAAGGGACTCGACCTTGGTCAGCCTTTTCACGCATGGGTTAAGGATATCGAGTTGTGATTCCAGCCAGCCCCTGACGGTACCAATGCCATTGTAGAGAGAATAGTCGGCTGAAAAAGTTTGCGATAGCAGCCGTTCCTGGCCGGAAAGTTTTTCCCGGACATGCTCGGTTACCCCATGGAGTTTTTCCATGCCGGCCCGGTTGGCGAAGAGATTAACCATCGGGGTGATGCTCTTGATAGCCGTGGCTAAGGTTGCAGTGTAGGTTTTCAGGATCTGGCTGATCTCATCGGTCACCGGTTGGCCGATTCCCGATGGACCTGCTTCGGATTCAAGACTCAATTCCATGCCGAAATCAGCGATGGGCTCCTGGCTAAGAGCCGTTGCCTCCCGGTTTTTGGCGGACGTGACAAGAGCCGGTTCCGGGGCGCCGCTTTCCATCTGGAGATTGAAATCCAGAGTGATATTTTCACTTGGCGCCGGGGCGACCACGGCGTTCAAATCTGAGAGGGCCTGGGAGAGCAGCTTGCGGGTTTCGGAGTCAAGGGCGGGAGAACTGCTTGCCACTGCCGCCTTGATGGCCTCCAGGGCCTTTTTTAGGTGACTGGGCGCGGAAACCGGAACGCCTTCCGGCGATTGCAGCATTGAAGCAAGAACCTTGTCCATCTGGTCGGCTACTTGGCGGGTTGCCGAGTCTGCCGCAAAGCCGTGCTTGTCAATCAGGCTCGCCAGAATTTCCCGGCCCTTGCCCAGATTTTTGGGGCTGACTTCCCAGTCGATGGATAAGAGGGCCTCCTCCATCTGGGTCATTAAGTCGTCGTCCTGACCAAGATCAAGCGGCTCCGCCAGACTGATTTCCAGATCCAGGGCTGGTCCGGTCTGGGGCTCAAAAGCTGGAGATGGCGCTGATGGTTCCGGATTCGCCGTCGGAGTGCTTGTGGGGGGGCTGCTGGATAAGGAGCTATCGGCGCTTGGTGCTGCTGGAGCCGACACCGGGGCGGTCGGGGCAGGTTTTTTTACCAGGTATTGGCTGAAGAGATTATCTGCAGCATCATCAATGCCCTTAAACAGGTCGTCCTTTTCTGCCATCGGGATAACTCCTGAATGTTACAAGCTGATTCGTTGCACGCCGGATGATTCTGGTCATTCCCGGCAAGCATCCGAGGTGGCGGGAACCATCGCCCTTAAATTTTGGTTAAGAGATGTTTCTCGGCCACATGCCGGACTGTCCTTTTGGTTATCTCTGTCAAGGTCTCAAAAACACCGATGCCGGTTGTGGCAACGGCTTCGTAATATACGGTCTTGAGCTGGCTGTTTAAGTCTTGTTCAAGTTGCTCGACGGTCAGGGTGGGAATCGGGGTGTCGCAGAGATCACGTTTGTTGTACTGCAAAACCAGAGGCATGTTTTCCAGTTTGACATTGTGCTTTTCCAGGTTGCGCCGCAGATCCTCAAGCCCCTCAATGTTCCTTTCCCTTCTGACCATGAGCGGATCGGCCACGTAAACCAGACCGTCAACCCCCTTCAGAACCAGGCGGCGGGTGGCCTCATACATAACCTGGCCAGGAACGGTATAGAGCTGGATGCGGATGTCAAAACCGGATATCTTGCCGAGATTCAGGGGCAACAGATCGAAAAACAAGGTGCGATCGCCCTTGGTGTCGATGGTGAGCATCTTGCCCCGGTCTTTCTCGTCCATGGCTTTGTGGATGTAGAGAAGATTGGTGGTCTTCCCGCACCGGCCCGGGCCATAGTAGACAACCTTGCAATGAACCTCTTTTTTGCTCAGGTCGATAAGCGCCATCTTTATCCCTCAAAAATTTGGGCAAGTCCATCCGACAGCTCGGCGACCCGGCATCTGATCAGGCCAAGGGAAACATCATCGCCGAAGATGGTGATCAAGATCAGCTCCTCACCGATCCGACCAAAATGAATGTTGCCGCTTTTCCCTTTGTGAAAGAGCAGGGAAAAATCGTCTTCACCGATCAGCTTGGCAATTTGCGAGGTGGCGGCAAGGCTTGCGGCGGCCAGGGCCGCCAGGGAAATGGCGTCGATGTCAATCTGTTGCTGCTCATGGCCGCAATTGGCCAGCACATTTCCGGCGGAATCGATCAACAGCGCCGTTCTTACCCCGGCCTTGATGAGCGCGTTGACAATCAGGTTGCCGGCCTTTTCCTGGGACTGGGCGGTAATGATTATGTCTGCCACGGACGACCTCCAAAAGGAATCCATGAAAATTGATGACTTCGCAAAAAGTCCAAATCCATCAGCTTAGTCAACGAAAAATTAACGAAAGCGGCACAGGTGCCGATACGGCTGTCATAAACACTTAGTAGTTTTCTCAAGCCGGTGAAGCGCAACGGGGCATTTAAGTTTAATATCCTATTTTAAGCAAGGCGATATTGAGGGCCATAACAAAATCACCCCCAAAATGCTCGGCATTCCATTTGGTTGCTCGGGACGGAGAGTCAGTAACTATTTTGAAGTGTTGAAAAAGTAACCGGAGTTGATATTTATTGTCAAGCTATATAAGGTTGGTTTGCCAGTCAAGTCGGGTCATTGGGCGGGGTAGTTCCACGAGAGGGGTGGGGGATATGCGATCAACAAGCAGAGAAGCGGAAATATCGTCGTTGGATCGTCATTTCGCCCGATTTATCGCAGCATTTGCCGCCGGCGATGAACAGGTATTTGTGGCCGCCGCGCTGGTCAGCATGGCGACCAGGAATGGCCATAGTTGTCTGGAGTTGCCGGATTGGGCCGAAAATCCAGCCTTTTCCGCCTTCGGACAAACCTGGTCGGCCCCTGAGTTGTCGCGGTGGCGACTGGCCTTGGCTGGGTGCGCCGGAGTCGGCTCCGGCCTCGGGAATACGCCACTGGTTTTGGAGGATGATCGACTGTACCTCAGGCGGTATTGGGGGTACGAGGAGGAGGTGGCGCGGGGCTTTCTCCGGCGGGCGCGAGCCGCCTGTCTTCCCGTGGATGACCGGCTGTTGGCGGCCGGGTTGGCGCGCAGCTTTCCTGGGGTGTCAGGTGGCGACAGCGATGGGCAGAGGCTTGCGGTCCTGGTTGCCTTGTTGCGGCCCCTGGTCGTGATCACCGGCGGACCCGGGACGGGCAAGACCACCACGGTGGCCATGATCCTTAACCTGCTGGTCGAGCAATGGCAGGCACGCCGGGGAGTTCCGCGGGTTGCCCTGGCGGCCCCGACCGGTAAGGCGGCCAGGCGTTTGCAGGAGTCGATCTCCAAAGTTAAGGAGTGGCGATTGTTCCAGGCGCGGCTGGAAGGGGGGGGGGGTGAACAGGTTATGACCGTGCATCGCCTCCTTGGCGGGGGTGGTGGTTCCCCCTCACGATACGACGAAAAAAATCCCCTGCCCTATGATTTGGTGGTGGTGGATGAGGCGTCCATGGTCGATCTGCCCATGATGGCAAAATTGTTTCGGGCCTTAAGCGCTGAGACCAGGCTGATTCTGCTGGGCGATCGACACCAGTTGGCCTCGGTTGAACCGGGATCGGTCCTGGGAGATTTATGCCATCCCTTGGCATTGTCGAACTTTACGGAGGAATTTTCCGCCCGGCTTGCCTCTTTTGGGGTAACCCCTGCGCCTGAGAGGCCGGGAAAGGAGTTCGGACTTGAGGATTCCTTGGTCGAGTTGCGGCATAGTCATCGATTTGCCCGCGCCAGCGGGATCGCTCGTCTGGGGGCGGCGGTAAAAGCTGGTGATGCGGCTGGGGCCTGGGAGGTATTAGCCGATCCTGCTGCTCCCGACGTGGTCTGGCGTGAGGTTGCTTCCCCCGCAGCATTTGAGCAGGCGCTGTCCGGGTTGATCGCCGAGGGGTTCGCGGGTTTACCTGAGACGGATCCTGGCCAGGCCTTGGCCGCCAGCGAGCATTTCCGGCTGCTCTGCGCCTTGCGGCAAGGGCCGTTTGGCGCGGAACAGGTGAATGCCAGAGTTGAGCGGTTTCTGGCCGGAGGTGGTTACCCGGTGGCCGCCGGGCAAAACTACCCGGGGCGACCGGTGATGGTACTCCGTAATGACTACGACCAGCTTCTTTATAATGGTGATGTGGGGATCATGCTTCCCGACCCGGAACAGGCCGGTGAGTTGAAGGCCTATTTCCCAGATCCGGGTGGTGGTTTCCGCAAGTTTTCTCCGGCCCGTCTGCCGCCGCATCAGACGGTCTATGCCATGACGGTCCACAAGAGCCAGGGGTCGGAGTTTGAGCGGATCTTGTTGGTCCTGCCGGAGCGGCACGCGCCGGTGGTTTCCCGGGAGCTGCTGTTCACCGCGATCACCAGGGCACGAACCCGGGTAGAAATCTGGGGGAGACGGCAGGTCTTTGAACAGGCGGTCCTCACCAGCGGAGAACGGCACAGCGGGTTGCGGCAGAAGCTTTGGCGCGACCTGGCTGGTACCCCTGGTGGCTGATCTTTTGCCCTTGCCTACCCCTTGGCTTTATGCTAATCTCCCGCGTTGATCAGCGGTTTGGATGTAAAAACAGGTTGTTCCTTGCAACCTAATCGACTCGCGATCCCCGTATTTCCTCTTAGTAAAAATGGTTTCCAGAAATATATCAGGTAGAGAGGTGCGCTTTGAAGAAGAAGATCCTTGTGGCCAATCGAGGCGAAATCGCGATCCGGATCATCCGGGCCATTCAGGAACTGGGTCATGTCGCCGTCGCGGTTTATGAAACCCCGGACAATGACGCCTTGCACATCCGGTTAGCCGACGAGGCTGTCTGGCTGGGCGACGGGCCCCGGTCCGACTATCTCAGCATCGAGAAGGTTATTGCCGCCACCCGCAAATGCGGAGCCGACGCCATCCATCCCGGCTACGGCTTTCTGGCCGAGAATCCCGACTTTGCCAGGGCCTGCGAGGAGGCCGGGATCATCTTTATCGGGCCGCCCTCCGAGGTTATCCACAACCTGGGCGACAAGGTCATGGCCCGCAAGATCATGGCCGAGGCCGGGATTGCCATGGTGCCCGGGACCCAGAATCTCCCGGCCGGCCAGGCCGGGGTCGATGAGGCCCTGATCTTTGCCGGCAAATACGGTTATCCGATCATGATCAAGGCCACCGCCGGCGGCGGCGGGCGCGGCATCCGTCAGGTCGAGAACGACGAACAGTTGCGGGTGCAGATCAATGTGGCCCGGAACGAGGCCAGGTCTGCCTTCAACAACGACAATGTCTACCTGGAAAAGGTGGTGCTTACCCCCAAGCACATCGAGGTCCAGATCATCGCCGACGCCAAGGGCAATACCGTTCATCTCGGTTCCCGCGACTGTTCGATCCAGCGCCGCAACCAGAAGCTGGTGGAGATCGCCCCCTCGCTGATCAAGGACCAGGCCCTGGTCGACCTGATTTGCGACACTGCAGTCAAGGCGGCCAAGGCCGCCAACTACTTCAATGCCGGCACCGTCGAGTTTCTGGTCGACAAGGACTACAACTTCTATTTCATGGAGATCAACACCCGGGTCCAGGTCGAGCACACCGTCTCCGAGATGGTCACCGGCATCGACATCGTCCGCACCCAGATCAAGCTGGCCCTCGGCAAGGATCTCTCCTTCACCCAGGATGACATCAAGATCCGCGGTTTTGCCATCGAGGTGCGGATCAACGCCGAGGATCCCCAGAACAACTTCATGCCCGAGGGCGGCAAGAAGGTTGCCGTCTATCGCTCGCCGGGCGGCTACGGGGTGCGGCTGGACGGCTTTGTCTACCAGGGTTACACGGTGCCGGAGGTGTACGACTCCCTGCTGGTCAAGCTTACCGTTTTCGGTTTCAGCTGGAACGAAACGGTCGACCGGTTGCGCCGCTGTCTCAGCAACTACGTGATCGTCGGGCCCAAGACCACTATCCCCTACTATATCAAGCTGATCAACGATCCCGATTTCAAGTCCGGGGTGTTTGACACCTCCTTCATCGAGACCCACCCGCATCTGATTCAGTATGATGAGCAGGCCTCCGAGGTGAACAAGCTGGCCCGGTTGATCGCCGAGATCCACTACGAGCAGGAAAACCGCTACGCCATTTGAAATTGACGCCGGTAACGGTGACCAAGATTTTATAGGAGCTGTGTCATGGAACGAATTGTTACCGGAATGGGGATCAGCGAGGTCCTCAAGACCATGCGGGGTACGGAGGGGTACTATATCACCAACACCGCCCGCGATCTTTCCCAGTCCGACTTCAAGAACCGGATTTTGCTGCATACCGACCTCCTGGCCGCCCGGGCCCGGGAGAAGGCCGGCTACTTCTCTCTGGAGATCACCGGCGGGGCCTCGGTGCATGTCGATATCCTCAGGAAGCAGGTGGACCCTTTTCTCAAACTGGAACTGTTGCGCGAGAAGATGCCCAAGACCATGTTCCAGACCCTCTGCCGGGGTCTGAACCTCTTCGGCTACCGCCCCTATCCGCAGAATGTCATCCGGTTGACCGTCCGGGAGTTTGCCAAGTATGTCGATGTCTGGCGGGTCTTCGACTTCCTGAACCACATCCCCAACATGCTGGCGGTCTTTGAGGAGGTCCAGAAGGCCGGGAAGATTCTCGAGCCCTGCATCTGTTTCTCTACCGGTCCGGAGCATACCGACGAGTTCTATGTCAAGAAGGTCGGCGAGATTCTTGCGGTCACCGGCGCGGAGATCCTGCTCTGCATCAAGAACCACGGCGGTCTCGGTTCGCCCAAGCGGATCGGTACCCTGGTCCGGGCCATTAAAGACAAGTACCCGGAAATGATCATCCACTACCATGGTCATAACACCGACGGTAACGATATCGGCCGGATCACCGCGGCGGTCGAGAACGGCGCCAAGATCATCGATGCCGCCGACCATGCCTTCACCGGCTATTACGGGCCGCCGCCGATCTTGAGCGTGATCAACGATCTGCGCGATTACGGCCACGAACCGGTGGGCATTGACGAGCAGGCCATCATCGAGACCTCCGAGGTTTTGCGCGGCGAGCGGGAGCATTACGAGTTCTTCGAGTCCCAGTTCAAGGGCTTTTCCCCCACCGTGCAGATCCACAAGCTGCCCGGCGGCGCCATGGGCAGCAGCTTCGAGCAGGCCGTCAAGGGCGGCTTTCTCGACAAGATGCCGCAGATTCTCCATGAGGAACTGCCCAAGGTCCAGACCGAGCTGGGCAACTACTGGAGTGTTACCCCCGGTTCCCAGATCCTCTGGACCACGGCGGTCAGCAATGTTCAGGGGGGAGAGCGCTACGGCAACCCTTCCGGCGATCTGAAAAACCTGCTGCTGGGCAAGTACGGCCCCTTCCCCTTCTACAACCCGCCCGACTGGATCTACGAGAAGGTCTTCGGGCCGGAGTGGCGGAAGATCCTGGAGAGCCAAGGCGGCCTCGACGATATCGAGGACATCGACATCGAAAAGGAACGGGCCACCCTGGCCAAGCGGCTGGGCACCACACCCACCGAGCAGCAGCTGGTCATCTACCTGCAGCATCCCAACGATGCCGTGGAGTTTTATAAATTCGAGGAAAAGTTCGGTAAGGTCTATGTGTTGCCGCCGGCGATCTTCCTGCGGCGCGGCGGCTTCAAGCTGGGTGAGAACCTGAAGTTCCGCGACCATTTCGGTAAGGAACACATCATTGAGATCGGCCCCAAGGAGAAGAGTGAGGCCGGGGAGTGGAATGTCTACTTAAACGTCGATCACCATGAGCGGGTTTATCTCTTCAAGGAGAAGACCCAGGGCGGGGCGGCGCCTCAGGAGGAAGTGTTGAGCAAGGAAGAATTGCTGGATCTGGCCAAGGTCGGCGATGTCCGGTCCACCTTTAAGGCCAATGTCTGTGAGATCTGCGTCGAGGTTGGGCAGGAGGTCAAGGTCGGTGATAAGCTGGCGGTGATCGAGGCCATGAAGATGCAAACCCCGGTCGAGAGCCTGGCGAACGGCAAGGTGGAGAAGATTTTCACCGAGGTCGGTCAGCCCCTGAAGGTGGGCGACAAGATCATGAAGGTAGCAGTAGCCGACTGATCGGTTCAGCTACTGCAGATTTCCCAAAGAAAGGGGTGGTGGTCGGTTGTGCGACCACCACCCCTTTGGTGTTTTCAGGGGATGACCAGTACTGAGTTGTCCTGGCCGTAGGGGTTCTCTTGCCGCTGGGGGTTCTCCGGATCGGTCCACCAGTGGCCGTCCACCACGAAGCGGTATTCGTAACGCCCCTGGTTCAGCTTCAGGCTCTTTTTCCAGCTGCCGTCCTTGAGGCGCCGCATCGGACAATCGTCGCCCTGCCAGTTGCAGAAATCACCGACCAGGAACACCTCCTGGGCCGCCGGGGCGAACAGTTTGAATTCGGTGAGCGGCGCGGCCGCAGCCGGTGGGCGCTTGGCGGCTGGCTTGACGCTGACGGGTGGTTTCTTCTTCTCGGCGGCCTTACTCTTGGTGATGGCCGGGGCCTTGGTGCTGCTTTTTTTGGGGGTGACCATGCTCGTGTCTCCTGGTTAATGATTCCAGTTTGTCGGATGGGAATGGCAACGCCGGGAATTTCAGGCAGTTAGGGAAGAGTTTGGGGCAGGAGCACGGCGTCTGTCAATAGAATAACCGGAAAAATCTGGAGACGGGGCTAATCTCCGAAGGTCAGGCGGTTGAAGCCGCCTTCGGCAAACCAGGGGCGGTCGGCGGCGATGCCGGCGATTTCGATGAGCATCACCTCCAGGATCAGGTAAACCTTGGTACCCTTACGGACACAGGCGGTGAGCGTGTCGCCGTGATGTCCCAGGGCGGCATGCAGGTGGATTCGGGGTTCGTCGCCGTCCCAGAAGACGGTGCCGGTGCCCAGGGTCTCGCGGACTGTGGCCAGTTCCGCCCAGACCGGATCGGGGGGCATGGTCGGGGCCTTGGGGCCGGTCACCACCTGGGCCGCACGCAGACCGCCGATCACCTGAAACCAGCCTTGGCGGACCTCTTCCTTTTTGATCAGGTCGGTGAGGCCGCCCAGAAAGTCGTCACCGTCATCGAAGCGGATACAGAAGACCCGGCCGGTGGTGCCCTGGCGATAGTCCATGTTATTTGCCTTTGGCGGGAAATTTTTTGCGCTCGGCGGCGGCGCGGATGATCTTGAGCAACTCCCGGGAATGGGCGGGCTTGCGGGTGGCCGCGAAGTTTTCGGCCGCCCGGGTCGCGGCGGTCAGATCAAAGCCGGGTAACAGGGTGGCGGCCTGCAGGAGCGGGTAAGCCTCCTTGTCCATGTAGAAATGACCGTCCGGGTCATGGCGGTCCTGATACTCGGTGATGGCGGCGTCGAGGATATTCAGGCGCAGCCGCTCCAGTTCCTTCTCTTCCAGTTGGCCCTTTAAGTGAGAACCCCGGCGGGCGGCGAGAAAGTCGAGCAGCGGGGCCGGGTCCAGTTGCCGCAGTTCGCGGGCGATGTATTTGATCTGCCGCTTCCGGGCCCCACCCTGCATATCCCGGCAGGCCGTGATTTCCTGCCGCAGGAACTCGTCGCAGGGCAGTTTGGCCAGATCGGCCGGTGGCAGCTCGACCAGTTCCCGGCCGAGCTCCTCGATGTCCTTGGCCTGACGTTTCTTTTCCGAGCGGCTCAGGTCGTATTCCATAGGTCTTCCGATGCGGTCAGGGCCGCTTTTTTTGTTGCTATTCAAGGGGTGGATAGGTAGTTTCTATCCGGAAACGAGAATTTTTTGTTCGAGTGCAAGGCGCGAGGGCGCCGAAGAAGCGAAGCGTACACCTGGTACGTGAGCATTTTTCGGCGACAGAGCAACGCGGCAATCGGGCGACAAGGCCGTTCCCGGATGGTAACTAAGTAGTATCTTGGCTTTCCAGAGTAGCATTTAACCCGCTTATTTCAATAACAAAAGGAATTTCGCCGATGCTCCCTAAAACCTTTACCATTACCCAGCCCACCCGCCTGACCTTCGGGGCCGGATCCGTAGACACCCTGGCCACCCTGGTTCGTTCATTCGGCGGCACCAAGGCCTTTCTGGTCGTCGATCCGGGCGTCAAACAGGCCGGACTCCTGGACAAGATCACCGCGCCGCTGAAGCGCGACCAGCTGGCCTTCGAAATTTACGACAAGCTGACGCCCGAGCCTGGCCTGAAACTGGCCGACAACGGCTGCAAACTGGCCAAAAAGGCTGGTTGTGACTGTGTGGTCGGGGTGGGTGGCGGTTCGGCCATGGACGTGGCCAAGGCAGTGGCGATCCTGATGACCAACGGCGGCAAGGCCGAGGATTATCTGGGCCTCGGCAAGATCAAGAAGCCCGGGGTACCCAAGATCATGGTCCCCACCACCGCCGGCACCGGCGCCGAGGTGACCTTCACCGCCGTCTTCATCAACGAGAAGACCAAGTCCAAGGGCGGCATGAACGGCGACCCCCTCTATCCCGAGGCGGCCCTGCTCGACCCGGAACTGACCCTGTCGATGCCGCCGCATGTAACCGCCGCCACCGGCATCGACGCCTTTATCCACGCGGTCGAGGCCTATCTTTCCACCCAGGCCCATCCAATCTCCGATATGTACGCCCTGGAGGCCATCGAGCTGATCAGCCAGAACCTGCCCAGGGCCTATGCCCACGGCGGCAACCTGGATGCGCGGACCAATATGATGCTGGGCAGTCTGCTGGGCGGCAAGGCTTTGGCCACCGCCGGGGTCGGGCTGGTTCATGCCATGTCCTATCCGCTCGGCGGCATGTTCGGCATCCCGCACGGCCTGGCCAACGCGGTGCTGCTGCCCTACGTGATCGAATACAACCTGATCGGCAACCCCAGCAAATATGCGGCGGTGGCCGAGGTGATGGGCTACGACACCTCCGATCTGCCCCTGCGCGAGGCGGCGGCCCTGGCGGTCGAGGCGATCTATAATCTGAACCGCGACGTCGGTATTCCCGGCAGTCTGGCCGAGCTGGGCATCCCCGCCGAGCGGATCGAGGAGATGGCCGATATCGCTTTGACCGTCACCCGCCCGGTGGAGAACAACCCCCGGCGACCGACCCGGGCCGATGTCATCCAGGTTTATCAGAATGCCATGGCCGGCTGGGAATAAATAGGCAGCAATCCGGCCGACGATCCCACCCCTTGCCGCCTTGGTTAGGGGCGGGCTTGTCGGCCTCGCTTGGGTGTGGGTAACTGTCAATAAAGCCTGGCGGTAAATCATCCCTGGCTGCGTCATTGCGAGGAACGAAGTGACGCGGCAATCTAGTGGAGACTTCCGCGGCGTCGGCTTTGCCTCCTTCTCGCAGTGACGGTGGCAGAGTCTAGTGCCAAGTGCGGACGCAATTTCTCAGATAATTATATTGAAAAAGGTGAAATAAATGCCCGGTTTTGAGGTGTTTGGCGAGGAAGAGAAGAAGGAGATCCTGGAGGTTCTGGAGACCGGCGTGCTGTTCCGTTACGAGTTTCCCGAGCAGCGCAAAGGGGTCTGGAAGGTTAAGAGTTTCGAGGAAAAATTTGCCGCTTATTGCGGCGCCAAATATGGCCAGGCCGTGACCTCGGGTACGGCTGCCTTGAAAGTCGCTCTGGCCGTCCTGGGTGTGGGGCCGGGGGATGAGGTGATCACCCAGAGCTTCACCTTTGTCGCCACTTGGGAGGCAATCCTCGACATCGGCGCCGTGCCGATCTTTGCCGAGGTGGACGAGACCCTCAATATGGACCCGGCCGATCTGGCCAAGAAAATCACCGCCAAGACCAAGGCGATCATCCCGGTCCACATGATGGGTGGCGCGGCCCGCATCGAAGAGATTGTCGCCATCGCTGACCAGCATAAGATCCCGGTGATCGAGGATACCGCCCAGGCCGCCGGCGCCCGGCTGAACGGCAAGGGCCTCGGCACCTTCGGCAAGCTCGGCACCTTCTCCTTCGACGCGGTCAAGACCATGACCTGCGGCGAGGGCGGGATGATCATCACCGACGACGAGAATCTCTGGCGCCAGATGAGCGAGTATCACGACCACGGCCACGACCATGTCCAGAACCCCGGCGGTCGCGGCGGCGAGGGCCGCAGCTTTGTCGGTTTCAACTACCGGATGATGGAATTGCAGGGCGCCATCGGCCTGGCCCAGCTGGCCAAGCTCGACTCGATGATCGCCACCCAGAAGCAGCACAAGGTGCGCCTCAAAGCGGCCGCCGCCAAGATCCCCGGCCTCACCTTTCGGCATGAAATGGATGAGAGTGGCGAGAACGCCACCTTCTTTTCCTTCTTCCTGCCCACCAAAGAAAAAGCCCTGGCGGTGAACGAGGTCTTAAAGGCGGAAGGTTGCGGGGCGATCTATTTCGCCGGCAACACCTGGCACTACTATCCCAAGTGGGAGCACCTGCTTGGTGGCAAGACCCTGGCCGCCTCCGGCTGGCCCTTTACGAGTCATGACAAGCGGCGGGTGGTTTACGATCCTGCCGCTCTGCCCAAGTCAGCCGCCATCATCGACCGGCTCCTGGTCTTCCAGGTGCCGATCAAGCTGAGCGAGGAGCGGCTGACGCAGATCTGTGCGGCCTTGGAGAAGGCGGCTGCGGCGGTTTGACGGCTGGAAGAAATAGGCAGGACAAGAAAGGGGGTGCCGTTCGGCATCCCCTTTCTTGTTTTGGCGAGACCATCTTGGCAACTTGGAGGCCTACCCAGTTCTATTCTTGCTGAACGGAATTAAGGCCACTTTTCATCGTCCGCATCCCCACAAGGAAACTGACAAAGGGGCTGTGCTCTCGGTGAGAAGATTTCTGGACTTTGCTAGCTGTGGAGTTCGGACGCAGGAGCGTCCGGGGTTGCGTTCCCACGCGGTAGCGTGGGAACGATGAGGTGATCAACGCAAGGGCGGGTTGAAGTAGCCGAAGCGCAGCTTGGGGAAGTTCTTCCTGAGTTGCGCCAGCCAGGCCGGGATGCCCAGCGCGGGGCCGGTCGGCTGGAAACCAATATCGTCCAAATACCAGTCCGGGTCCATGTTGAGGTTGCGCAGTTGGATGAAGTCCGGGCCGGTGGCGGCCAGCAATTCGTGGAGGGCACCGGCCTCGGCCGGGTCGTCGCTGAAACCGGGCAGGATGAAGTAGTTGAGGGAGACGAAGCGGCCGGCGGACTTCATATTCCTAATCGACTTCTTGACCGAATTGAGGTCGAAGCCCTTGGGTTGGTAATAGCGGCTGTGGTAGTCGAGCTGGGCGCTGTTCAGGCTGACCCGCAGACTGTCCAGCCCGGCCTCGGCCAACTTGGCCACGGCAACCGGCAGGCTGGAGTTGGAGTTGAGGTTGACGGTGCCCCGGTCGGTGCGGCTGCGGATCAAGCGGATCGCTTTCTCGATGGTCTCTGCCTGCAAGAGCGGTTCGCCCTCGCAACCCTGGCCGAAACTGACCACCCCGTGTTTGACCCTTTCCAGATGCGGCACCGCCACCCCGGCGATTTCCTCGGCAGTGGGGACGAAATTGATCCGCTCCTGGGTGGAGGGGCAGCAGCCCGAGGGTTGCAGGGAGATGCAACCCAGGCAGGCGGCGTTGCAGGCCGGCGAGGTCGGCAGCGGCGCCTCCCAGCTGTCCATGAAATAGTTGACCGCGGCCGGGCAGCCGTAGGTGAGGCTGCATTTGCCCAGGTGCTGGATCAGGCGGTTGGCCGGGAATTCTTTCAGCCGGCGGTTGGTGGCCTTGCGGATCTTGGCGGCCCCAAAGCGGTTCGGTTCCTGGCGCAGGTCGGCATCACTCCGGAAAGCGCTGACCCAGAACTGGTCTTTATACCAGCCCACGGCAGTATAGGCGAAGAGCGGCAGTGGTTTGACCGGCGCGGCGGATTTCTCGAAGGCGGCCAGATGGATGGCGGTATGGGCCGGGGCCATGAAGGCGGCCACGGCCCGGACCTGGCGGCCCGGCTGCTCGGGGTCTTCCTCGACCTTAAGAAATTCCCCGCTGGCGAGATCGTATCCCACCGGCAACCGCTGGTCGAGGAGGAAGAGCTCGCTGCCGGCCGGCAAGGGGATCAGGCTGCTGAGGTTCGGGGTCTGGAATTCCCGGCCGCTCCGTCCAACCATGCCCAGTTCGGCCAGGTCGCAGATCTCGCCTTGCTCGGTGGCGTACAGGAGGCAGGGGAGGCGATCGGGATGGCGCGGACCCATCCTGCTTAGGCCAGGGTTGGGGGAGATTGCGGCTGGTCGCGGCGGCGCCGGGTTTTAGCGCCGCCGCTGGCTGGGGTGATCATGGAGCTTAAGACTGGGGGCGGATCGCGTTGATGATCGAATCCACCACCTGATAGATTTCGTTCTCGTCGCCGAAGACATCCTCGATGTCACGATGATTGAGCAGATCCTCAATGATGTACTGGGTGAGGTAGAGGCTGATCATGTTGGCATTGGGGATCAGGCTGCGGAGCGGCGCAATCTTGAAGTTGAAATCGTGCTCGTCGAGATCCTGGAGGGTGCGGAGAACCTTGACGAAGACTTCGCGAATCGAGGCCTCCGAATTGGTTTCGATAATGTGCTTGTCAAGCAGGCGCTGAACCAGCTTGGCCGCCAGCTCATCGCTGTTTTTGAAGGCAGTCTGCAGCATAAAGCGGCGTTCCTGCTCGCGCTTGCGGTCGATGGAGTTGGTGGTGCGGGCATCCATCCTGTAGGGATTTGAACTGTAACCGGACATTAGAATCTCCAAGCAATATTAGGAAGTTTAGAAAGTAACTCTAAATAATCGGTGTTGGCAAAATCATCCAACCTTTTTTTGAAAATTTCGCTATATTCGAGGCCCTTCACGGTTGGCAGCAGCAAATCTCGCCTGGTTGGTCAACAAATGGGCCGCATAATTAACCGATTTTACACAGGTATGACCATGGACAAGGAAACTCCGGAAACCCCGACCAAGAAGACCCTGACCATTCTGCTGCCGGGCGGCGCTCTGCCCAAGGCCTGGTTGGCGAAGATCAGCGAGCTGGCGGCTCGCTTCGAATTCGAGCTTTATCTCTCCACGGCCCAGAATCTGCGGCTCTACGGGATTTCGCCCGCCGATCTCGATCCGCTCAAGGCGGAGCTGGCCGCCCTCAAGATGCGTTTCAAGGAGCCGGGCCGCTTCCCGCTGCCGCGCATCTGCATCGGCAGGCGCAGCTGCAACCTGGGAATCATCGACACCATGGCCCTCTCCGACCTGATCCTGGCCCGGTACGGCGAGATGGTCGGGGTTAAGCCCAAACTGAAGATTGCCATTGCCGGCTGCCCCGCCTCCTGTGCCAATACCATGCTGGCCGATATCGGCCTGGTCGCGACCAGGCCGGGGCTGGATCTGTACGTGGGCGGCAAGGGTGGTCCCCAGCCCCGGGCGGGTCGGCGGGTACTGCGGCAGGCCAGCGACCAAGAGGCCCTGGCGGCCATCGGCCGGATTGTTGAATTTCACAACCTCCGCACCGCCAAAAAGCAGCGGCTGATCAAGTTGATCGACGACCCGGAATTTCCGTTCCGCGTCGAGGTTTAACGGGATTTGGTCGCGGTGGCGCCGGGGCTCTAACGCCCGGCGGCCTCCCGCAGCCACGCCTCGACCGTTGAGCGGCTGGGCATTTTGCCGCTGCTCTTGACCTGGCCATTGATGATCAGGGCCGGGGTCATGGTCACCCCCAGCCGCCAGATCTCGTCCAGATCGTGAATCTGTTCGATGTCGGCGGCGAGGTCCAGCTCCTGCAGGATGTCGAAAATCAAGGTGTTCAAGCGGTTGCAGCTGACGCAGCCCGGCCCGAGGATGCGGATCGAGAGGTGCGAGGCGGCCGCCGCTTCGCCCTGGCGGTGGCGCCGGTATTCCCGGGTCAGGGCCTCGCGATAGTTGGCCCGGGCCGAGTCGGGGATATAGTTGTGTTTGCCGATCTCGGCCAGCAGTTCGGTCACCGCCGCATCCTCGTCGGCTTCGAGGCGGGCCAGAATCTTGCCTAAGGCCACGTCGAGGCCGATCAGGCCGATGGTGGCCTGGCCGACTCGCAGGGTGCGCGGCAGGGGTAGGTCATTTTCAGTCATGGCTATCTGGAGGTCTCTGTTACCAAAGGATGGGCGCTTGGTCCCACTTGCGCAGGTAGTCGTTGCACTGGCTGAACACCCCGGAGCCTAAGAAACCCCGGTGGGCCGAGAGCGGCGAGGGGTGGCTGGTTTTCAGGATCAGATGGCGTCTGGAGTCGATCAGCGGCGCCTTCTTCTGGGCGAAGGAGCCCCAGAGCATGAAGACCACATGCTCGCGCCGGCTGGAGATGGTGGCGATGATATCGTCGGTCAGCCGGTGCCAGCCCAGGTTGGCGTGCGAGTTGGAGGTGCCGGCCAGCACCGAAAGGCTGGCGTTGAGCAGCAGCACGCCCTGCCTGGCCCAGCCGGAGAGGTCGGTGGAGAAGGAGTGCGGCTGGCCGCCGTAAATCGAGGCTTGGATTTCCTTGAAGATGTTCTTCAGCGAGGGTGGGGCCGGAATCCCCTCCTGCACCGAAAAACACAGGCCGTGGGCCTCGGGGACGCCCCGGATCTCATTAATGTAAGGGTCCTGGCCGAGGATCACCACCTTGACCGCACTAAAAGGGGTCAGCCGCATGGCGTTAAAGACCAGGTCGCGGGGCGGGTAGATCTTTTTGCCGGGGCCGGCGGCTCCATAGGCTCGGTCGCGGAGCTGACGGTGCAGCCCTTCCCGCATCAGAGGCACGGTTTCTTCCCAGAGCGACACGCTGATTTCCTGCTGTGTGGTGGTTGGCTGGTTGATCATGAACCGCCATGATAGAAAATCGAGCGGTTTTTGCCAGCGAAAAAGAAATGGCAGACCTGAATTCGTCAGTTGGTTCCCTGATCGGCCCACAAGGTTAGATGCTTTTCCTCATTGTTACGATGCCATCTTTCTTGATTGTGTTACGCTGGTCGTGATTGGTAATAACCTCTTGGTGGCAGTGGTCGGTGCGAGGGGGTTTGCCGGTGGTTATTTTGTCGTTACGGTTGGGCCTCATGCAAAAGTCCAGTTTTGTCATTCCCGAGGTATTAGTCGGGAATCCAGTTCTTCGAGAATCTAGGCGTTCTGGATTCCGCCTTCGCGGGAATGACGGATAAAACTGGTTAACAGTTAGTTTTGTAAGAAGGCTCGGTTTATAAATACACTTCGCGATGGGCGGGAAAGAATCCCCCGTCTCGCAGAACAACAATCCGGAGGAAGTTCCGATGATTCAGAAAACGGTTGATGTGGTGATTATCGGCGCCGGCCCCGCCGGTTTGCAGGCGGCCCTGCACTCGGTCCGCAAGAAAGTTTCGGTGCTGGTTCTGGGACGCCCGGAGCGCAGCAGTATCGCCACCGCCCATGTCGAAAATTATCTGGGGGTGGCCGGGGTGGTTTCCGGGCAGGAGCTGCTGGCCATCGGTTTGGAGCAGGTCAAGAAATTTGGGGCTGAACTCTTGGCCGAGGATGTCCTGAATTTGAGCCAGGAGGGTGAACTGTTTCTGGTCCGCACCGAGAGTCGGGAGATCCGGGCCATGAGTGTGGTCATCGCCACCGGTACCGCCCGCAAAAAGCTGAAAGTCCCGGGCGAGAAGGAACTGGCCGGGCGGGGGGTCAGCTACTGCGTGGACTGCGACGCCAATTTCTTCCGTAACGCCCGGGTGGCGGTGGTCGGTGACGGCAGTGCCGCCGTGGACGGCGCCCTGACCCTGACCGGTTATGCCTCGGAGGTCTACCTGGTCAGCCGGGAGTTGCAGGTGTCGGCCGAGCTGGCCGGAAAACTGGCCGCCAGTAAGGTGCAGGTCATCACCGGCACCTGGGTCAAGGAGATTGCCGGGGCGACGGCGGTGACCGGGATTGTCCTGGAGGATGGCCGGACCATCGCGTTGGAGGGGGTCTTTATCGAACTGGGCGCCAAGGGGGCCATGGAGTTGGCGGTGAATATCGGTGTGGCGATGGACAGCGAAACCTTCACCCATATCGGTGTCGATCACAACCAGGCCACCAATATTCCCGGAGTGTACGCCGCTGGCGATATTGCTGGTCATCCCTACCAGATGGCCAAGGCGGTGGGCGAGGGGTGCGTGGCCGGCCTGGAAGTCGCCAACTATGTGCGCCGGAAGCGCCAGGAAACGACCGGTGTCTAATCCGGCCCGGATGGTGTCCATGGCAGCGGATACAGAGTATATGCGCTTGGCCTTGGCGGAGGCGGTGGCGGCGGCGGCCGGTGGCGAGGTGCCGGTGGGGGCGGTGGTGGTCGATCCGGAGGGGCGGATTCTGGCCCGGGCCGGCAATCGGACCATCAACCCGGCCGATCCGGCTGGACACGCCGAAATCCTGGCCATGCGCGAGGCCGCCCGGGTGTTGGGCAACTACCGGCTGACCGGCTGCACGGTCTATGTGACCTTGGAGCCCTGCGTGATGTGCGCCGGGGCCATGGTCCATGCCCGGGTGGGGCGGTTGGTCTTCGGCGCCACCGATCCCAAGGGGGGCGGGGTGGAGAGTCTCTACCGAGTCGGGGTCGACGGTCTGTTGAACCATTGTTTTTCGGTGACCGGTGGCGTCTTGGCTGAGGCCGCAGCCGAGGTGCTGAAAGGCTTCTTCCGGGAGCGGCGGCAGGCGGGGGGATGAGCTTTGCCGAGCCGGCGGCCGACAGCGGACCCATTGAATGTTGCCGGGATCTGTAAATTTTTCTATTATTTTTGGCGATCAGACGCTATATTAGCGCCTCTCGCCGACCCGGTCGGCAGTTTTTCGGCGCCAGTTCTGCGGAGAGGTGACCGAGTGGTTTAAGGTGCACGCCTGGAAAGTGTGTGTACGGCAACGTACCGGGGGTTCGAATCCCCCCTTCTCCGCCATAGTTTTTCCCGGTTGGTTCTTGACTGCATAGTTGGGGGCAAGCCGGGCTTAAGTTTGATAGCCGGGTCCTGCGCAAGGAAGGCTCGCGAACCCCGCCAGGTCCGGAAGGAAGCAACGGTAGCGAATACCTTTTTGTGTTGCAGGGGTGCCCGGCTATCATTTTTTTTACTCGGAGAGATCGGCATAAGCCGTTATAAGATCTTAACCCGGCTATTCTGGATCGCCACGGCGGCATTGGGAGCCGTTGGAACAGGCTCAGGATTGCCCAAGTTAGGTTGTAACGGCTCCATAACCCTCACCTCGGCCTCCGCATGTCTTATCTAGTTCTGGCCAGAAAATGGCGTCCCCAGGATTTTTCCCAGGTTGTCGGCCAGGGGTCGGTGGTCCGAATCCTCCGTAACGCCTTAAGCCGCCAGCGGGTGCCGCACGCCATGCTCTTTTCCGGGGTGCGCGGGGTGGGCAAGACCACCCTGGCCCGGATCATGGCCAAGGCCTTGAACTGCGCCCGGCCCGACGACAACCCCCCTTGCTGTGAATGTGACTCCTGCCGGGAGATTGCCGCCGGCGCCTCCGTGGATCTCCATGAGATCGACGGCGCCTCCAATCGCGGTATCCAGGAAATCCGCGACCTCAAAGAAAATATCCGTTTCCTGCCCACCAAGTGTCGTTACAAGATCGTCATCATCGATGAAGTCCATATGCTCACCACCGAGGCCTTCAACGCCCTGTTGAAGACCCTGGAGGAGCCGCCAGCCCACGTGATCTTCATGTTCGCCACTACCGAATCGCACAAGATCCCGGTGACCATCCTCTCCCGTTGTCAGCGCTATGAACTCAAAAGGGTGCCCTTTCCAGAACTGCGCGACTTTTTCGCCAAGGTGGCCGGGGCCGAAGGGGTGGAGATTTCGACGACAGCCCTGGAGATGATCGCCCGGGAGGCGGCCGGCAGCGTCCGCGACGGCTTGAGTCTGCTCGATCAGGTCTTCTCCTTCGGCGATACCCGGATGACCGACGAGGATGTCCGGCAGGTCCTGGGGCTGGTGGACAGTCAGGTCTTTTTCCGTTTGACCACGGCCCTGCTGGCCGGTGATCTTGGCGGCGCCCTGGCGATTCTCGATCGGGTCTGCGCCGCCGGTGCCGATTTGAAAAGGTTTCTGGCCGACTTCCTCCTCCACGTTCGCGGCCTGGTCGTCTCCAAGGTGGTCAAGGCCCCGGCCGCGCTGCTGGACGGCTCCGACCGGGAGATTGCCGCCCTGGCCGAGCTGGCCGGCCAGCACAGTTCCGAGACCCTCTATCGCCTGCTGGAACAACTGATGCGCGGGGCCGGGGAATTGCAGTACGCCCCGCAGCCCCGGCTGGCCTTGGAGATGCTGCTGGCCCGGGCCGTGCAATCCGGCCAGGTGCTGCCGGTGACCGAGCTGATCGCCCGGGTAGACCGGCTGTTGGCGGACGGCGGCGGGCGGCTGGCCCCGCCCGAGGTGGTTCCCGTCCAGCTGCCGAATTCCGCGCCGGCTGCGGCCCCGGTTGCGGTCATGGCCGAAGAAAAAAAAACCGTCCCACCTGAGCCCCCTCCCGAGCCCGCCGCGCCGATAAACCTGCCCACTGAACCACTTCGGGTGGAAGCAACCCCGGTGGATCTGGCGGCTGCGGCAGTGCCGCTCAGCGAGTCTCCGGCGACCTACGCTCCCCCGAAAATGGTCGATATCCCGGCCGGTCAAAGGGATGTGCAAAGAGACTGGGACGAGTTTGTCGGCTATGTCAAGGAGCGGCAGGTCTGGTTGGCGCCGATCCTCAGGATGTGCGCGCGGGTGCGCCGGCAGGATAATGAACTGTGGTTGAAGTATGAAAATCTCTCCGACGGCCTGGTCCTGCAGGAAGCGGTCAATAACAAGTTGCTGACCGAGCTGGCCCAGGATTTCTTTCAGTGCAACCTGGTGGTCAAGATCAAAAAACGGAGCGGCGGCGAGAGTGACACCGCCGAGACCGCCGGCCCCCAGGAAGAGCGGCGCCTTCTGGGCAATGATCCCCTGGTCCAGATGGCCACCGATGTCTTCGGCGGCCAGGTGGTCGGGGTCAGGACCGGGCCGGGCAGCCGGGTGGAAAAGGGCGGCGGGGTAGAGTTGTGAGGATGGGTTCCCGATGAATGTTTTGCCGCCGGCGCTGGCCCGGCTGATCGACAGTCTGAACCGGCTGCCGGGGATCGGGCGCAAGAGCGCCACCCGCCTGGCCCTCCACATCCTGCGGCGTTCGCCGAGCGAGGCCCGGGAGTTGGCCCGTGATCTGGCCACCCTGCACGAGCAAATCAGCCTCTGCTCCAACTGTTTCGTCTTCTCCGAGAGCGATCCCTGCGGGATCTGCGCCGACCGTTCCCGGGATGCGCGCTTGATCTGTGTGGTCGAGGAACCCGCCGACCTGCTGGCCATCGAGAAGACCTCGTCATATCGGGGCCACTACCATATCCTGCACGGGGTGCTGTCGCCCATGGACGGGGTCGGCCCGGAGGAGATCAAGATCGGCGCCCTCCTGGAGCGGGTCCGGAAGCTGGAGGGCGGCGAGGTGTTGATCGCCACCAGTTCGACGGTGCCGGGCGAGGCCACGGCCGCCTATCTGATCAGCCGCCTCAAGCGCCTGCCGGTCAAGGTCACCCGTTTGGCCTGCGGAATTCCCATGGGCATGGACATCAAGTATGCCGATGAGTTGACCCTGGCCCGGGCCATTGAGGCCCGGAAAGAGACCGCCTGAGCGCGACCATTTTGTTGGCGGTGGCGTGGTTTTCTCCTTGACAGGAAAGGTGATTGCTGTTATTTGGTTGCCGTTCATAATTAAAGCCGGTTCCGCGGCGGGAAAGCGCGGGGCTGGTCTGGAGATTGTTGATCATCCAGGCGCGTAGCTCAGTTGGTTAGAGCGCTTGCCCGACACGCAAGAGGTCGGCGGTTCGAATCCGCCCGCGCCTACCATTTTCCCCCAGGTTCACAGAACTGTTGATTGGTCGCCTGGTGTTTGCACCCGGCGCTAGGTATAGGCAGGTTGGCTCGGCCAATGTGCTTATTTTTTTTTCGTCCCTCGAGTGAGGCGTTTTACCGATGGCCGACTGTACCATTGCTCTTAGCGGAGCGGACAAGAAAGCCGTGGTTCCGGCCGGGACCCCCTTTGCCGAAGCCCTCAAGGAACTGGTCTCCAACAAACTGCGCAAGCAGGTGGCGGCCTTTCAGGTGGGCGAGGAACTGTTCGATCTCTCGACCCCGGTAAACGCGGACCTGGAGGTTGAGCTGATCATGCTCGACTCAGCCGAGGGGCTGGAGATTCTGCGCCACAGTTGTGCCCACCTGATGGCCCATGCCGTGGTCGATCTCTTTGGCCCGGAGGTCAAGGTGGCCATCGGCCCCTCGACCGAAGACGGCTTTTACTACGATTTTGACCGGCCCGCGCCCTTCACCCCGGAAGACCTGGAAAAGATCGAGGCCCGGATGCATGAGCTGGCCGCCGGCGCCCTGCCTTTCGTGCGGCGCGAGGTGAGCAGCGCCGAGGCCCGCGAGCTTTTCCAGAGCCGGGGCCAGAATTACAAGCTGGAGATTTTGGCCGGGCTGGAAGGTCAGGCGGTCACGCTCTACGAGCTGGGCGACTTTGTTGATCTCTGCCGGGGGCCGCATCTGCCGCACGGCGGGTTGTTGCAGGCCTATAAACTGACCAGATTGGCCGGGGCGTACTGGCGCGGGGACGAAAAGAACCCCATGCTCCAGCGCATATATGGCACCGCCTTTGCCAATGCCAAGGAGTTGAAGGATTATCTGCACAAGCTCGAAGAGGCCAAGAAGCGCGATCATCGCAAGCTGGGCCGGGAGCTGGAGCTGTTCACCATTCAGGACCAGGTCGGTCCCGGCCTGATCCTCTGGCAGCCCAAGGGCGCCATGCTTCGCAAGCTCCTAGAGGACCAGTGGCGGGAGGAGCATTACCGCCACGACTACGAGTTGCTCTATACCCCGCATATCGCCCGGCGCGATCTCTGGAAGACCAGCGGTCATCTGGACTTCTACGGGGAGAACATGTACGCCGCCATGGAGATCGACGAGGTCAGTTATCAGCTCAAGCCGATGAACTGCCCCTTCCATATCGCCATCTTTAATACCAGGAAGCGCAGCTATCGGGAGTTTCCGGTGCGCTGGTGCGAGTTGGGCACCGTCTATCGCTATGAGAAGACCGGCGCCCTGCACGGCCTGATGCGGGTCCGGGGCTTTACCCAGGACGACGCCCACATCTTCTGCCGGCCCGACCAGCTGGAAGATGAAATTTTCAATATTCTCGATCTGAATCTGCGCATCCTGCGGATGTTCGGGTTTGATCAGTACGATATCTATCTCTCCACCCGCCCCGAGAAGTACGTGGGCAGCGATGAGAACTGGCAGCGGGCCACCGAGGCCCTGAAGGCGGCCCTGGAGAAGAAGGGGCTGGCCTACCAGCTCGACCCGGGCGAAGGGGTGTTTTACGGGCCCAAGATCGACATCAAGATCCGCGACGTCCTAGGCCGGGCCTGGCAATGTTCGACCATCCAGGTCGATTTCAATCTGCCGGAGCGTTTCGAGATCAGCTATACCGGCGACGATGGCCAGGCCCACCAGCCGATCATGATCCACCGGGCCCTGATGGGTTCGCTGGAGCGCTTCATCGGGGTGCTGATCGAGCATTACGCCGGGGCCTTCCCGGTTTGGCTGGCCCCGGTCCAGGCCCGGGTGATGAACATCACTGATCCCCAGCTCGAATATTCCGAGCAGGTTTATCGGGAACTGCGGCGGCTGGGGGTGCGGGTGGAAAAGGATCTGCGCAACGAGAAGCTTAATTACAAGATCCGCGAAGCCCAGATGCAAAAGATTCCCTACATGCTGATCATTGGCGACCAAGAGGTCGAGGCGGGCCAGGTGACGGTACGGTTGCGCGACGGCAGTAACCTGCCGCCCATGGGGGTGGCGGAATTCGCCGAGATGGTCCGGCGCCAGAGCGCTGACGAGAAAAGTCTGGCCGATTAGTAATTTTGGCCGGCTGTGTTAAAAAGTTGAAAAACCATGGGCTTAATGCTATGGATAGCAGCTGCTTTTAATTCCAACCAGATCAGCGTTGTCGTCCTCGTAAAAAAACCGTGAGAACGACGGCCAGTACCAATCGGTCAGTTGCTTAAGCGTTGGCCGAGTTGGTTGACATAGATTTATTGCGAAGCCATCAGCATCGGGAGGTAGGAGTATTAAAGGACGGAAGAAGGAAGCCGAGGTCGGCAAGGAAATCAGGGCCAGGATCAATGACCAGATTACCTGCGACAAGGTTCGGGTCATTGGCGCCGATGGCAGCCAGGTAGGGATTGAAACGGTGGCCGTGGCCTTGAAGATGGCCGAGGAAGCCGCGCTGGATCTGGTCGAGGTTTCACCGACGGCTGAACCGCCGGTCTGCCGGATCATGGATTACGGCAAATATCGGTACGAGCTGAACAAGAAGCAGCAAGAGGCCAAGAAGAAACAGAGCGTGATCGAGATCAAGGAGATCAAGCTCAGGCCCAAGACCGAAAAGCACGATCTTGAATTCAAGATCAAGAATATCCGCAAGTTTCTTGAGCAGAACAACAAGGTCAAGATTACCCTGCGTTTCCGGGGCCGGGAGATCGTCTACGCCGATACCATCGGCATGGATGTCCTCAATAAGATGGGCGAGGCCTTGGTTGATGTGGCCGAAATTCTGCAGTCGCCCAAGATGGAAGGGCGGCAGATGTCGATGTTTGTCGGACCCAAGAAAAAGTGATACCCGGCCGTTGGGCTGGTTTTGGTTGAGTTTATTAGAGTTCGCCGGGCGGGCTGGGGCCTGTCCGGTGCCAATTATTGCATGGGAGTTTTAGCGATGCCGAAGATGAAAACCAATAGGGGAGCTGCCAAGCGGCTCAAGGTAACCGGTACCGGCAAGGTCATGCGCCGGAAGGCTTTTGCGAGTCACATTCTGACCTCGAAGTCCACCAAGCGTAAGCGCGGGCTGCGTCTCTCCGCCGAGGTTGATTCCGCCAATATCAAGATGGTGCGGAAGCTGCTGCCTTACATGTAGCCGGTAATGGCCGCCCCCTGAAGAAAAAGCGGGTGTGCATGACGAATTAGATCAAGGGCCTGATTCAGGCCGTTTTTGTTGCAAGGAGAAGAAGATGCCTAGAGTAAAACGCGGATTTAAGGCGCGGCAGCGTCGCAATAAGATTCTTAAGCTGGCCAAAGGCTTTATCGGCGCCCGCCACCGTCTGGTGCGGACTGCCTCCGAGGCGGTCGATCGCGCCCTAGTCTATGCCTACCGTGATCGCCGGGTCCGCAAACGTGATTTCCGCAAGCTGTGGATCGTCCGGATCAATGCCGCCGCCAACCTGAACGGCCTTTCCTACAGCAAATTGATCGGCGGACTGAGCAAGGCCGGGATCGAGCTGGACCGTAAGTCTCTTTCCAATATGGCTATTCTCGATCCTAACGCCTTCAGCCAGATCGCCAAGATGGCCTCCTGATTCACTGGTCTTAGCCGGCCATGGAAGCAGAACTTCAGAGTCTGAAGAGCGAGGCCCTGGCCGGACTGGAGCAGATCGACCAGATCGCCGGTTTGGAGGAGTTCCGGGTTAAATACCTGGGCCGCAAAGGCGAATTTGCCGGGTTGATGAAGCAGCTCGGCCAGGTTGATCCGGCCGAGCGGCCGCGCCTGGGCCAGCTGGCCAACAGCGTCAAGCAGGATATCGAGAGCGCTTACGAGCAACGGCAGGCGGCCCTGGAGGCCGGCCAAGGTCCGGTTGCGCCGCTCTGCGATCTGAGTCTGCCCGGGCGCGTCGTTCCGGTCGGGCGGCTGCATCCGGTCACCCAGATCATGAACGAGGTGTGCGGGATCTTCGAGGGTCTCGGGTTTGCCGTGGCCGAAGGGCCGGACGTCGAGACCGATTTCTACAACTTCGAGGCCTTGAACATCCCGCCCCACCATCCCGCCCGGGATATGCACGACACCTTCTACGTCAGTGAGTCGGTGTTGCTGCGGACCCATACCTCGCCCATGCAGATCCGCACCATGGAGAACCAGACCCCGCCGTTGCGGATGATCGCCCCGGGCAAGGTCTATCGCTGTGATTCCGATGTGACCCACACCCCGATGTTCCACCAGGTCGAAGGTTTTCTGGTCGACCGCAAGGTCTCTTTCGCCGACCTCAAAGGGGTGCTGTCGGTCTTTATTTCCCGGATGTTCAGCGCGGACACCCCCATTCGTTTCCGCCCCAGTTTCTTTCCCTTCACCGAGCCCAGCGCCGAGGTCGATATCGGCTGCGTGATCTGTCATGGCTCCGGCTGCCGGGTCTGTAAGCAGACCGGCTGGTTGGAAATACTCGGGGCCGGGATGATCGACCCCGAGGTCTTCAAGAAGGTCGGCTACGACCCGGAAGTCTATACCGGCTTCGCCTTTGGTCTGGGTATCGAACGGATCGCCATGCTCAAGTACGGGATCAACGATATCCGCCTCTACTACGAAAACGATTTGCGCTTCCTCTCGCAGTTTTAAAGAGCGGGAAATTCCGATAGACTCCGGGCCCCATGAAATTCACGATCAACTGGCTGAAAAACTATCTCGATTTTGACCTCTCCGCCCAGGCCTTGGCCGACCGGCTGACCATGCTGGGACTGGAGGTCGATAGTGTGACCAACCTCTATCCGGAGCTGACCGGGATCCGGGTGGCCCGGATCGTGGCGGTTCAGCCCCATCCCAATGCCGATCGCTTGCAACTCTGCGATGTCGACGATGGCGAAGGGGTGCGGCGGGTAGTTTGCGGGGCGCCCAATGCCCGGGCCGGATTGATGACCGCCCTGGCCATGCCGGGGACGGTGATGCCGGGCGGCCTGGTGATTGCCGCCGCCAAGATCCGCGGCGAGGCCTCGACCGGCATGCTCTGCTCGGCCAGCGAACTGGGGATCGGCGGCGCCAAATCCGGGATCATGGAACTGGCCGGCGATCTGCGGCCCGGCCAGCCTCTGACCGAGGCCCTGGGGCTGCGGGACACCCTGGTGGAGGTCGATCTGACCCCCAATCGTCCGGACTGCGCCAGCGTCATCGGCCTGGCCCGGGAGGTGGGTGGGATTACCGGCGCCACGGTGAAGCATCCGGTTGCCGCCCCCCTGCCAGCCTTGACCGGCTCGGCTCTGCCTTTCTCCGTTGAAGTTCGCGACCGCGAGGCCTGCCCCCGCTATTCCGCCCGCCTGATCCGGGGGGTAAAGATCGCTCCCTCGCCCTGGTGGCTGCAGCGGCTCCTGCTGGCGGTGGGATTGCGGCCGATCAACAACGTGGTCGATATTACCAACTTTGTCATGCTCGAGTACGGCCAGCCCTTGCACGCCTTCGATTTCGCCAAGCTGGCGGGCGGCCAAATTGTGGTCCGGCGGGCCAATCCCGGGGAAACCATGCGGACCCTAGATGGCACCGAGCATCAGCTCGAGCCGGAAATGCTGTTGATCTGCGATGCCGAACAGGGGGTGGCGCTGGCCGGGGTGATGGGCGGCGCCAATTCCGAGGTGAGCGAGGCCACCACCGAGATCCTTCTGGAGAGCGCCTGCTTTAACCCGGTGAGCATCCGGCGCACCTCCCGGCGGTTGAAGATGGCCACCGATTCATCCTACCGCTTTGAACGCGGAGTTGATCCGGACGGCACCGTTCGCACCTTGGACCGGGCGACCAGTTTGATTGTCGAACTGGCCGGCGGGACCGTGGTTGGCGGCGGTGTGGATTGTCGGGAAGGGCTGCTGGCCCGCCCGCCCATCCAGCTGCGGGTGCAGAGATGTGCGGAGCTCCTGGGCATCGCGCTTGACGCCGAGGGGATTGCCGCCCACCTGGCCGCCATCGAGATTCCGGCCCGCCAGCTTGACGGCCAGACCCTGGAGGTCACGGTGCCGGGATTTCGGGTCGATCTGGAACGGGAGATCGATCTCATTGAAGAGGTGGCCCGCCTGGTCGGGTACAATGAACTGCCCACCACCCTGCCGGTGGTGCCCTTAAGTTTTGCCGATCGTGATCCCGCCCGGCAACTGCGGGCGCGGGTGGCCGAGTTGCTGATTGCCCAAGGATTTTCCGAGGCCATCAACTACAGTTTTGTCACCGAGAAGCATTTTGACCAGCTGGGTCTGGCCGCCGATGATCCGCTGCGGGCCACGGTCCGGCTGCGCAACCCCCTCAACGATGAGCAGAGCGTGATGCGCACCCTGCTGTTGCCCGGGGTGTTGGAGAACGTCCGGCGTAATCTCAACCATCAGGTTTCCGACCTGCGGATTTTCGAAACCGGCAAGGTCTTTATCCCGGGCGCGGCTGAGCTGCCGCGGGAAGAGGTCTGGCTGACCGCGGCACTGGCCGGGCGGCGCTATCCCGGCTCGCCGGTTTTCCATTTCGGCCAGGGGGCGGTGGACTTTTTCGATATCAAGGGTGTGGTCGAGCAGTTGCTGCGGGAAATGCGTTATGACGGGGTCAAAATGGTGGCGGAAAGCCAGCCGCCCCGTTATGTTGACTCTGGTTCCGCCTTGGGGGTGCTGGCCGCGGATGGTGCGGTGATCGGTCGTCTGGGGCGCGTACATGCCGATGCTCTGAAGGGTTTCGGGATCAAGACCGAGGTGTACTTTCTGGAGCTCAATCTGACCGCCCTCGGCGCCCTGGCAGCCCGACCCAAGAGTTTCAGGCCCCTGGCCAAATTCCCGGCCGTCCGCTGGGACTTGGCACTGGTGGTTCCGGAAGGGGTGGCCAGCGGCGAAATCATTGCGGCGATCAGTGGCCTGGGCGAGAGTCTGGTGGAGCAGGTCGAGCTCTTCGATCTATATCAGGGTGACAAGATCGCCGCCGGGTTCAAGAGTGTCGCCATTTCCATCAACTACCGAGATTTGGATAAAACTCTGGCCGATGCCGATGTTCAGGTGGTGCATCGGCGAATAACTGACATGCTCGGGACCCGTTTTGGCGGGTCTCTGCGGGAGAATTAAAAATTATGAACAACGCCAATCTGACCAGAAAGGATCTCGCCAAATCCATCAACGAGAAGTTGGGCTTTTCCAAGCAGAGCGCCGGGGAACTGGTCGATATCGTTTTTGACACCATGAAGGGGGCGTTGCTGCGCCAGGAATCGATTAAACTGGTCCAATTCGGCACCTTTAATATTCGCCGGAAAAATGCCCGGGTGGGCCGCAATCCCCGGACCGGTGATACCATGGAGATCTGTCGGCGCAGTATGGTTTCTTTTAAGCCCAGCAAAGGCTTGCGGGAGCGGATCAACGAATGATCGGCCGGCCGGGCGTTTGACCGTGCCGATGGAAAAAGGCGGTGGCATGGAATGTAAAAATCCCGGCCAAATCCCGGATAAGCAGTACTTTAAAATCGGCGAGGCCAGCGAAATAGTCGGGGTTGACACCCATGTCCTCCGTTACTGGGAGGCGGAGTTCAAGATCGTCAAACCCCTGCGGGCCGGTTCCCGGCAGCGCCTCTATCGGCGGCTCGATCTGGAGAACCTGCTGAAAATTCGCGAGTTGCTCTACGACAAGGGTTATACCATCGCCGGGGCCAGGCAGGCCTTGAAGGAAGGGGATCCGGTCGTGAATTCCGGGTCCGGCCATGAGGGGGGCGCAAAATCCAGCGAGTTTGTTGGTTCCCTCAAGCAGGAATTGTACGAATTAAAGAAGCTGTTGGAGGATTGAAGAGAGCTTGGCTTGACAGTCAGCGGCTCTCATGCTATTCTCTGCCGCCTTAAGCAAGTAATACAGGGTCGGGACGTAGCGCAGTCTGGTAGCGCACCTGAATGGGGTTCAGGGGGTCGGAAGTTCGAATCTTCTCGTCCCGACCAATTGATTTTTTGAAGGGGTTGCGACTTCGGTCTGCAACCCTTTTTTGTGCCCGGGATCTTCTGCTGTTAAATTCCGGCTCGGCTCATAAACGCCAACGGATCGCCGGGCTTAAAGGTTGCACTGGCGCAAAACCCACCCCAGCGAAAGTTCTGAATCGGGTAGGATTCGTCAATCCAGGCCAGGGAGAGATGCAGATGGGGCGGGCAGGTGGTTGTCGTCTTTAACGCTGTGCCAATTTTTCCGAGTGGGCTGTCGGCCGCCATGATCTTACCGCTGGCCGGAGCGTTGCTCGGTTGCAGGTGGCCATAGAAGGTATGCAAGCGGCGTCCACCATCGACCAGGGTGTCGTGGGCGAGGATAACCGTTTCGCCCATAAAATCGGGGATCCTGGCCACCTCGGTTCCCCTCAGCAGCGGCGGGATTGCCGTGCCGGGCGGCAAGAGATGTCTTTTGCCGCTCCCGTCCAGAAAGATCAGCAGGTCCACGCCCTCGTGCGGTTTATCTCTGGTGGCTCCCGGCTGCCACCATTTTTCGGTATCACCGAATTTCATCCCCGGCATCAATAGCCATTCCCGCAGTTCCTCCTCCGTATAGCCGTTAAGCCTCCGAAGTTCCCGGGTGAAATGATCTGGCTGGGGCTTTTCTTCTGGGTGGTTGCGCATCTTCTGGTGGTTCAGGTGGCTTGGGCTGAACTGGCGACAACTACGATAAAGAATCTAGTGTTGTTTGAGAGGTATCGCCCCGAGTCCCTGCTGTCAAGCCTTTGTGGTTTATGGCCGCTCGCGGCGGCTGGTTTTGCTGATTGCCCATCAAAACGAAAGCAATTGTCACCCCTGTGGGATGTATATATAACCTCACAAAAGGACGCATAACGTGTCCTTCTGTGAGTGCCGCCGAAATTGGCGACGATTGTGGCTAATCGGAAGGCCGGTGGTTGTAAAAAACGACCAGTTATCAGACAGAAAGGCCATGCGCTGTTGGTCGTATGGGATTCGTTGGCGGTGGTAATCCGGGCTAGTAATCAATATTCGGGCGAAAATTGCGTCGAAAATTTCTGTGAAATAATATTCAATATAAACAGGTAGATAGCTTGGCCGGGTTTTTGGGATCTTCGGGGTCTTGATATTGGTATAGACAATTAACGCCTTGATAATGTAGGTTTAATCGCCGCTCAATCGGGACCTGAAAGCCAATCGCTGGTTTTCGTTTTGAGCGAAGAATCTGTTTCGTTAACTCTTGACAATGGGTGTTTCCATAATTTAATATGGCCACATCTTGAAACAAGCTGATATCTGGGGTCCAGGGTGATTGCTCCGGCGAGGATTCGGCACCGAACACCAAAGATGTCGAGGGAGGGCAAGCGTTATGGAAGGGGTGCTTTTTCTGCTGCTGTGGGTTGGCTGTTCTTTGCTGCACACTTATTACGATCTGAAAATTAAACCGGGTTTCCGTTCTGATTCGGATGAGCAGACCGATTATCCGGGATTTTAGGGTTGATGGTTCCCGTTGGGGGGGAAGAACAAACTAATTTTAAGGAGAAAGGGTTGGTCATGAAAAATCTGTTAGCAAGTATTTTGCCTCAGGAAGGAGGGCTGGAGGTCAGCACTTCCCGAGGGTACAATCTGGCGGTGGTCGTCAGTGGCTTGTTTGCCGCGGCCGGTATCGCCTTCGGGCTGCATGCCCTGTTGATCGGCCATGAGCACGCTTACAACAATACCCGGGAAATGCCCTGGGGGCTGCTGATCGCGGCCTATGTTTTCTTCGTGGTCACCTCGACCGGGCTGTGCCTGGTTTCCTCCATCGGCCATGTCTTCAATGTCGAAGTTCTGAAGCCCATCGCCAAGCGTTCGGTCTTCATGGCCATCGTTTCCATCGTCGCCGGCTTTCTGATCATCGGCTTCGAGATTGAGAATTCCTGGCGGATGCCGATCTACAATATGATTTCCGCCAATCCCACCTCAAATATCTGGTGGATGGGCACCCTGTACGGGGCGTACCTCTTTTTCATGGCCATTGAGTTTGCCCTGCTGCAGATGGGCAAGCACAAACAGGCCGGCATCCTGGGTCTGCTCGGGGTGATTTCCGGTATCGCCGCCCACAGCAACCTGGGCGCGGTTTTCGGTCTCCTGGGCGGCCGCGAATTCTGGCACGGTCCCTACATGCCGATCTATTTCATTACCTCCGCCATGATGTCCGGCTGCGCCGCGGTGATTTTCTTCACCTGGATCGGTTACAAGGCCAATGGCTGGAAGATGAGCGAACCTCTGGAGAATGCCCTGTTCACCACCGCCAAACTGGGCGCCACCTTGACCGTGGTGATCATGTTTTTCACGACCTGGAAGATGATCTCCGGCATCAGTGGTCACCCGCCGGGAAAATACGAGGCGGTGATGGCCCTGATCAACGGCCCCTATGCCGTAAACTTTTGGGCGGGCGAGGTCATGCTGGGCATGGTCATTCCCTTTACCCTGATCATGTCGGTCAAGGCCAAAAACATCCCGGTGCTTTTTCTCGCTTCGGTTTCGGCCGTCATCGGCATCTTCTTCATGCGCTATGACCTGGTGGTGGTGGGCCAGATTGTCCCCCACTTCCACGAGTACGGCGTGATCGATATGCCCGAGTACTTCCCCTATGTCCCCTCGTTCCATGAGATCATGGTGACCCTGGGGGGCATCGGCCTGTGTGTCATGGGCTTCCTGATGGGTGAGCGGCTCTTCAAGGGCCACCTGTCCGAGGATCACTAAGCAAATTAAAATCTCCGGTCGGTTAGCCGGGTCTGGCGTGATGCCAGGCCCGGCGGCCGCCGAATAAAGTTCAAGTGACATCGATGACACCGAGAAGAAAATCAGACATCCAGCCGCTGACTCCGGAAACCCCGATCTATCCGATCGGGGTGGCGGCCCAGTTGCTTGATGTCCATCCGAGAACCTTGCGGATCTATGAGGATGAGGGACTGATCGCCCCGGCCCACAAGGGACAGCGGCGGATGTTTTCAGAAAATGACATCCGCTGGATTAGTTGTCTCCGGAGGATGATTCATGAACAGGGAATCAGTATTTCGGGGATCAAGAAGCTTTTGATGCTGGCCCCCTGTTGGGAGATTGCCGAATGTCCTGCCAGTGTCTGCGACGAATGCACGGCCAGTGTAGACCGGGCGGCGCCTAGAACTATTCGGATTGCTGGGGACAAAGGGGCGGAAAAGGTGGCAAGGGCGGTGGGTAGAGGCTTTGCCGGCCCCGGTGCCGAACAGCGCAAGAAGGTGGGTCGGCACTAAAGCGGTCGTGAAATACAGATGTATGCAAAGCCGGGGCAGGTACGCCCGGCTTTTTTTTTATTTGATTACCACTGAACTTCAGCCGGTATGCCGGACCCACCTACCGTCTGGCCGATAATGCGTACTTTTCACTAATTGGGCATTAGTTTTAAAGTCATTCCGGGGCAGGCGGAATCCAGGAAAAGTTACCAATCTCTCTGGATTCCGGCCTGCGCCGGAATGACGGAAAAAACTGGCTGAAGATTAGTGGGGATCAGATTTTTTTATTCCTCCGGGAAGTCCGGATCTTCCGGGCCGGCCAGTTGGTACTTGTGGATTTTGCGGCGCAGGGTGTCCTTGGAGATGCCCAGTTCCCGGCAGGTCATGAGTTTGCGCCAGGAGTTGCGCTCCAAGGCGGCGAGGATGGCCTGTTTCTCAATGGCATCCAGGGAGCGGGAGCTTTCCTGGTCGGTCCTCGCCGAAGTCACTTTTGGCGCCAGCGGCTCGGGGAGGTGGTTGGGCATGATCAAGCCGCTGTGGCAGAGAATAAAGGCATATTCGATGATGTTTTCCAACTCCCTGATATTGCCGGGAAAATTGTAGCGCATCAGGATCTCCATGGCCGGTTCCGAGATGCCGATGATTTCCTTGCTCTGTCTGGCGCCGAAGGTTTTGATGAAATGCTGGCAGAGCATGGGGATATCGTCTTTGCGATCCCGCAGCGGCGGGAGCAGCAGTTTGACGACATTCAGCCGGTAGTAGAGGTCGTCGCGGAACAGCCCCTGTTCGACCAGGGTCTGCAAATCCCGGTTGGTGGCGGCAATGATCCTGACGTCGGCTTTGATTGAGGTGTTAGAGCCCAGGGGCTCGTAGACCCGTTCCTGTAGTACCCGCAGCAGTTTGACTTGCAGGGAGGCGGGGATGTCGCCGATCTCGTCCAGGAAGATGGTGCCCTTCTCGGCGGTGGCAAACCGGCCCAGCCGGTCATGCTTGGCATCGGTGAAGGCGCCGGCCTTGTAGCCGAAGAGTTCCGATTCCAGGAGGGTGTCGGGCAGGGCGCCGCAGTTGACCGTGACAAATGGGCACTTGCGGCGATTGCTGTAGCTGTGGGTGGCCCGGGCGATCAATTCCTTGCCGGTCCCGCTTTCGCCCAGGATCAGAACATTGCTGTCGCTGCGGGCGATTTCCGGCAGGATCTCGAAGATGCGCTGCATGGCCACGTTCTTGCTGATCACATCGCCAAAGGTCGAACGTTTGCGAAGTTGCCGGCGGGCAATATAGACCTCGCTCAGGTCTCTGAAGGTCTCCACTCCCCCGATGATATTGCCTTCGTTGTCGGCCAGGGGCGAGGCGCTGACCGAGACCGGGATCTTGCGGCCTTCCTTGTTGGTGATGGTGATGACGTGACTGGCCACCGGTTGCCCGCTGTAGAGGCTCATGGCGATCGGGCAGTTCTCGCCGCAGTAATCGGACTGGAAAATTTCACTGCAGGAGCGGCCAATCGCCTCGTCGCTCTCCCAGCCGGTGATTTTCTCGGCGGCCCTGTTGAAGGAGGTGATCTGCCAGTTGCGGTCAACGGTGAAGACGCCGTCGGCGATGCTGGCCAGAATTATCCGGTTCTGGAAGGCCTCGGTCTCGTCCCGGAAGGTGAGGATTCCGCCCAGCTCAAAGCCTTGCCCTGCCGTTAATGGAGAGAGAAAGATGGAGGTCGGAACCGTTTCGCCAGCGCGGTTTTTTAGAAAGGAGAGGTAATTCCGGTTGCCTTCAAGGGCGGCGATGTTTTCGGTCCAGCTCAGAGCCTGACCTGCGCCGGCCTGGAAGAGGGAGGAGAGTTTCTTCCCTCTCAATTCGGCGTCCTTCCAGCCGCACAACTCTTCAGCCTTGCGGTTCAGGGCGGTGATGGTCAGGTCGCCTGAGAAAAGAATGACCCCATCGCCAACCCCATTAAGAATCTGTCCGACTTCAAGTCCGGCGGGTGTCGTGGGGTCTGTCTGCTGCCGGTTGTTGGTGGCCATGGAAATCAAGTTGAAATAACGAGGGGGAATCGGTAATCGAATTGGTTCAGCTAAATGCAGGAAGCCTTAAAAGTCAAATGGAAAGTCGTCATAGGGCAGGACTCATAACCGGCAGACCGTGGCCGGGATATCTGCCGTCGGCTGTTCTTGCTTGATATTCCGGCGATTTTTGCAACTGGCGTACGCAAGGTGGAAGTATTAATGTCTTGACATGTTGTATTGCCAAATTACAATGACAGGATTTCTGCAATGCTCCCATTGCGTAACAGTATGGTCTTGGTTGTGATTTTTGGCCGGGATCTAAAAATTGTGTCGAGAGGCAGGTGGCCGCGCATGGCTGCTGGAAGTTTATGGATGTAAGCCCTTGCTGGGAGTACAAAGCCCGTGGGGCATGGAAATTTAACACTGAGGGGGAAAGAAGATGAAGTTGACTGATTTTGAAAAATCAAAGAATGAGGGACCGGAGTCCTTGCCTTCCGAGGAGAGGCGGAAGTTTCTGCAATTCGGTCTCGCCGTGACCGGGGTTTTTCTGGGAGGTTCGGTTCTGTCGCTGACTTCCGCCCGTAATGCCCAGGGGAACATGGGCCCGGTGCCGGCTGCCGGAAAGTTCCCTTATAAACCTCACTACAGCATGGTCGTCCGGCAGAACCGCTGCATTGACTGTGAACGTTGCAAGGAGGCCTGCAAGGCCACCAACAAGGTACCCGCCTACGGTTACAGAACCACGATCCTCGAGTTGCAGAAAGATATGGGGCCGGCCGGGATGGAGAGAGTGTTCATGCCGGTGCTCTGCAACCACTGCAACCGCCCGCCTTGTGTGCGGGTCTGTCCTACCTCCGCCACTTACAAGGACAAGAAGACCGGCATCGTCATGATGGACCAGGCCCGTTGTATCGGCTGCAAAACCTGTATGGCTGCCTGTCCCTACAATGCGCGCTATTTCAACGAAGAGGTTCGCGCCGTGGACAAATGCAACTTCTGTTTCGACACCCGCATCTCCAAGGGCGAGACCAAGACCGCCTGTGCGGCGGCCTGTCCGGCCGAGGCCCGGATCTTCGGGGATCTGACCGACTACGACAGCCAGCTCTATAAATTAGTTCACGCCCCCGAGAAACTGGTCTGGGTGCTGCGACCCGAAACCGGGGCCATGCCGAATGTCTTTTATGTTAACGACTAACCTTGAGAGGGTGGGAATATGAAGCGCAGCAAAAGAAGCATTTGTAAGTTGAGTGTTCTGCCGGTTTTGGCCCTGGTGGCCCTTATTATGGGCGGCACGATTGTTAATGCCGCTGATGATGACGGCGGCACCATCATCTTCACCAAACCGGTCAAGGCCGTGGTTTTTGAGCACAAGAACCATATTGCCCAGGGGCTGGACTGTGACAGTTGCCATAGCGGTCTGTTTGAGATGGCGACCGGGACTGCTGAAGCCAACGAGGATTTCACTATGGCCTCCCTGTATAAGGGCAAGTATTGCGGAGCCTGTCACGATGGCAGTACGGCCTTTGCCTCCAATACCAGATGCACGGTATGTCACATCGGGGTTAAGGGTTTCAATAAGATGAACGGCAAGCCGGCTGCTGGCAGCGGTGGGCACGGAGAATGAGCTGAAGGCCGGGCTTACCCTGTTTTGGGCGGGAATTGATAAGGTGGGAGGGCCAAGGGGCCTTCCCACCTTTTTTGTAGAAATGATTTGCTGATTTCGCTCTGCGCTAAGGCAGGGGAGGCGGCCATTGGGACGCGCGGAAATGCCCGAGACGACACCTGAAAAGATCAAGAAGCCGATTCTGATCCCGGTCGCATTCGCCATCGTCGTTTTTCTGGTCGCTTCTCTGGTGCTGATCTCCTGGTTGCAACAACGGCAGATTCGGGAGGGGGCCAGGGCCTACATCCAAAGTACCAGGATTCTTTACGAGGGCACCTTGCGCGAGGAGTCCAAGCTGATCAAGGTTCTCCTTAATTTTTACAGAGATGATCCCCGGCTGATCGAACTTTTTGCCAGCCGTAACCGGGGCGCCCTCTTCGCTTATGCCAGTCCTGTTTTTGAAGAGATAAAACAGAAGTACGGCATAACCCATTTCTACTTTATTGATCCCGAGCGCCGCTGTTTTCTGCGGATGTATAATCCCGATCACCATGGCGACCTGATTAATCGCTACACCCTTGATCAGGTCGTGAAGAGTGGTGAGCCGCATACCGGCGTGGAACTTGGGGCTTCCGGATCCTTGTCCCTGCGGGTGGTCTACCCCTGGATAGTTAACGGCAAGTTATTGGGCTATCTGGAACTCGGTAAGGAGGTTGACGGATTTATGCCCTCCCTGAGCAGCATTCTTGGGGTAGAGGTCTTGCTGCTGGTGGAAACCAGCCGTCTGAACCGGGGCAAGTGGGAGGAAGGGCAGCGGCTTATTGGCCGCCAGGGGGATTGGAATGAATTGCCCCATCATGTGGTGGTGGGTCGAACCATCGCCGGGGTGCCCGAGGAGTTGGCCGCCGATCTGAATAGCGGGCAGGGGAGTGATGAGGCGTTCTACAACGTGTCTTATGATGGGCGCCATTACCGGGCCGGAATAGCCCCGCTTTTTGTGGCCAGTGGCGAGGAGGTGGGCGTCATCGTCGCCATGAAAGATTTTTCCGGGGCCGAGCATTCCATGCAGATGTTGACCGGTCTGCTGGTGTCGCTGGTCGTGGTGATGAGCGGCTTCGTCTTTGTCTTTATTTACGGGGTGATCAGCCGGGTGGAGTTGCGCCTGCAACGGTCGCGGGATTCACTGCAGCATGAGATCGAGGAAAGGCGCAAGGCCGAAAAACAGATTTTGAACGCCTTGAACGAAAAGCAGGTTTTGTTGAAGGAGATCCATCACCGGGTCAAGAACAATATGCAGATCGTCTGTAGCCTGTTCAGGCTTCAGCTCGGCAAGATTAAGGACCCCCGGGCCGCCGGAATTCTGCGTGACAGTCAGAACCGGATCAGCGCCATGGCCCTGATTCATAAGACCCTTTATCAGCCCAAGGACCAGAGCAGCATCTATTTCGAGGAGTACATCAAGGAGCTGGCCTCGAGTATTTTCGACTCGTATGAGGTGGATCCCGAGCGCATTGTGCTGAAGACCGATCTGGAATCGGTGGCCATGGACATTGATACCGTTACCCCCTGCGGCCTGATCTTAAACGAGTTGCTCACCAACTCCATCAAATACGCCTTCCCGGAAGGGCGCAAAGGTGAGATTCAAATTTCCTTTAAGCGAGAAGGTGACGGTTTTGTTTTGGGCGTCAGCGATAACGGGGTGGGGCTGCCGCCGGGGATGGATATCCGTGAGCTTAATTCTCTGGGGCTGCAGCTGGTCATGAATTTGACCGAAAAGCAACTCTGGGGACGTCTGGAGGTTGCCAGTGATTCCGGAGGGGTTACTTTCAAGATTTTTTTCCAGGCGCACCCGGGTAAGAGCAATGTGTAGTAAATTCCCTCATTCTGCATGGGCAAGGAGGCTGTAATGAAGCGACCACGGATCATGATTGTCGAAGATGAATGGATTATCGCCAATGATATTAAGAACTGCTTGATCGATCTGGGATACATGGTGACCTCCATCTCCGCTACTGGTCAGGAGGCGGTGGAGCTGGCGGTCGCCGATCAACCCGATCTGATTCTCATGGACATCATGTTGAAGGGTGAGATGAATGGTATTGAAGCCGCCCGGGAAATCAGAAAAAAACAGCGCACCCCGGTGATCTACCTCACCGCCTATGACAACCAGTATCTGGTGGAGCAGGCCAAGCAGACAGAGAACTATGGCTATTTGCTCAAGCCTTTCAAGGACCGGGAGCTGCATATTGCCATTGATCTGGCGATCCACCGGGCCGCCAAGGATGCCGAAGCCAACCGCGATTGACTAATGATTCGGCCTGGCCCGCCGTGGTCAGGTCGAGTGGCCGGCGTCGGTAAAGATAATGGCAAGGCAGAATCCGGCTGGCGTTGACCATCCCGGTTGCCCTGGTTTGCAAGTGTTGCTCCTCCCTCCTTCCTCCCTCGTTCGACCCTCTGACGAAGATTCGGTAAATTCATTGTCGTAAGCCTGAAAGCGGCACATCTGCAGCTGTTTCCTGTGCGGGGCTTCATGTCCTGATCGCTTCCGTGGAGTTCTCTGTAACGGCTTGTTTTGCGCCGGGTTCGTCCTGGGGCTGCGGCTCGTTCTGCGTCTTAGTTGTCAAATATTCTCCCCTTCCCCATTGCCGGTAAACCCCGCAAATCACTATCGGATAATTTCTTTAACCAGCCGTAATCAGGCGGTTTAGCCGCGTTCATCTCGGCCGGCTTGTGGTGGCGCCCCGGCCGGTGGCACGCCCCTTGCTCTTAAGAAGGGCAGATGATGTGAATGGCAGCCGGTGGCCCCGGCATTAACTTGCGACACTTATTCAAAAACATGAGGAGGAAAAAAATGGGGAGCAATTTTTCACTAGCCGCCACGGTGAGCAGCATCGCCGCCGCCGCCGAGCCCAAGGTGGGGCGTCCGGCCATCAATCGGGTCACCTTGTTGTTCATGCTTCTGCTGCTGACCGGTTTGGGCGCCGGCATCTATGCCTTTGTGGCCGGTCATCATATCGCCTATAACAATACCCGCGAAATGCCATGGGGGTTGTTGATTGCCGGTTACGCCTTTTTCGCGATCACCTCGACGGGCCTCTGTCTGCTGGCCGCCCTCAGCCACATCTTTGGCGGCAACAAGCTGGCTCCCCTGGCCAATCGGATGGTCTTTCTCTCCATTGTCACCATCATTGCCGGGTTCTTCATGATCGGTCTGGAGCTGGAGAATCCCTGGCGCATGGCCATCTACAACATTACCTCTCCTAACCTGACCTCCAATATCTGGTGGATGGGCACTTTGTACGGCATGGCCGTAGCCTTCATGATGGTGGAGTTCTTCTTGATCCTTACCGGCCGGTTGGGCTTGGCTGTAGGCCTTGGGGTTATGGGCGCTCTGGCCGAGGTGATGGCCAACACCAATCTTGGCGCGGTTTTCGCAACTCTCTCCGCCCATCCTTTCTGGTACGGCGCGCAGCTGCCGGTCTACTTCCTGGCCTCGGCCTTCTTGAGCGGCGCCGCCGCCATCATCCTCTTCACCCACTTTGCCCACAGCATCCGGGGCGAGAAGCTGGAGGGTCAGGAGCTGGTAGGGGTGCAGGCCGCCGCCAAGGTGCTGACCGGACTGCTCTTTTTGATCGGGGTGGCTACCGCCTGGAAATTCATCGCCTTCTATACCGGCGGCGAGGAGACCGGCCGCCTGGCGGCTGACAGCCTGCTGACTGGTCCCATGGCCACCAACTTCTGGGTCTTCGAGATCTGTATCGGTATGGTTATCCCCATTCTGATTCTGCTCCTCTCCGGCTTCCGCAGTGTCCAGGCCATGTCCACCGCGGCGTTGCTGGCTCTGGTCGGCGGTTTCTTCCAACGCTATGATCTGGTCGTGGTCGGGCAGCAGGTGCCGCATTTCTTCGGTTATGACGATCTGCCCACCTACCTGCACTATGTCCCGTCGCTGTGCGAGTTCCTGGTGGCCCTCGGCGCGATCGGCTTGGCCGGGGCCGGGTTCCTGCTGGGGGAGAGATTCTTCGGCAAGGCCTTCCGCTACGGTCATGATCAACACTAATTAGCGACAAGCACCTGCCGTGGGTCGGATTGGCCGGCCCACGGCGCAGCGAACAGGGAGAAGGTCATGATCAGCGACAACCAGGCGATCTTTACCATCGGTACTGCGGCCCGCATGCTGGAAATCCACCCCAGGACCCTCCGGATCTATGAGGAGGAGAATCTGGTCAAGCCCCTCCGCCGCGGGCAGTGGCGCTACTACACCATGGACGACATCCGCTGGATCCAGTGTTTGCGGAACATGATCCATGAGCAGGGTATCAGTATCGCCGCCATCAAGAAGCTCCTGAAGTACACCCCGTGCTGGAACATTGCCGATTGCCCCTTTGAGATGCGCAAGCAATGCACCGCCTTCATGGCCAATGGCCTGGTGCCCCGCAAGGTGGAAGTGGTGAAGAAGAGCGCCAGCGGTAATCTGGCGGCCTGAAAAGATTGGTTCTCACGCAAGCAACTGTCAGGAGGCGACAATGAACAGCGCAAGTCAGCTTTGGCACCGGTGGCAGCAGGAACACAGCGGCGGTTTAGAGACGGCCGGAATCGGCGAACGGATCTGGAATTGTGTCCAGTTTCTCTGGCTGGGGGTGACCTTTCTGCTCTTTCTGATCATGGGTCCGTTCGCCGCCATCGCCGTGATCCCGGCCGTTTTTTCCATGGCCGGCAATCTTCAGGATGTTCCGGAACCGGAGGCCAAGACTCGCAAAGAATAGTTGCGCAAAATACCACCCCAGCCATGGCGGCCGTCTCCGTTTTCCGGGAGCGGCGCCGACCGGGAGATGGTATTTAGGGCGTCAGCTTTCGGCTCAGCCCACTCTTCCTGATTCAACTCCCGCCCCCGCTTTTCCAGGCCTCCCTTGCCGATTCAGGCCATCGGGGCCAACACCCACAGACACCAGCGCTCGGAGCGACATCGTTCCAGCATCCTGATTTTGCCGGCCGGCAGGGCGGCCAGTAGTTCTTCTTCCATGGCTGCGATAAATCCCGAGATCAGATAGAGCTTGCCCTGCCAGAAACTGGGCCGGGCAAAGAGTTCGGCCAGCAGAGTGGGATAGAGGTTGGCCACCACCAGGTCCACATTGGTATCGGGTTCCTGGAGCCGCAGGTCGCTTTCGCTTACGGTGATCTGGGTTGTGCCGCCGTTCAGCGCCACGTTCCGGAGGGCGACTTCACAGGCCAGGGGATTATGGTCGAGGGCGGTAATCTTTTGCACGCCCATTTTGGCGGCGGCGATGGCCAGGAGTCCGGTGCCGGTGCCCAGGTCGAGCATGGAGCCGATCGCCAACTCGGGGGTCCGGCAGTATTTGCTCAGGGTTTCCAGGCAGAGGCGGGTGGAGGGGTGAAAGCCGGTGCCGAAGATGACGCTGGGGTCCAGGCGGATATCGGCCTCCTCTTCGGCCCAGACCGGGGCGACCGTCAATCCACCCAGGGTGAATGGCGCGATTTCCTGGCCGACCTCCCAGTCGGTGTAATCGAGATCGGCCTGGTAGATGATCCGCCCGTTATGCGCCGCACAGAGGCTGGCGATGAGTTCATCCTTGGCCTGGTGAAAGAAAAGAATCGGGCAGCCGTCTTCCAGCCAGACGCCGATCAGGTCGGGGTCGTCAAAGGTGGGCAGGACCATGCTGTCGAGATGGTAAACGTACAGATGTTGATATCTTTGATAAGGGGGGCGGAGCATAGAGCAGCCTTTGCGGTTGAAGGTTTTCCGGGCGAAGTGTTTCCGGTCCGAACCGGGTTATTGCCTTGCCAGAATCAGGCGGCTATGTTAGCTTCGATTGCCAATCAAATCAACACGATAAAGGCCTGCCGCGGGCTTTTCAGCGGTGGGTGAAACTACCTTTGCCAGTCGAGAAGAACACTTGAATCGTCTACGCGCAATCCTGGTTCTGCTGGTTGTCCCTTTTCTCACCATCGCCGCCAGCGTGGCGGTGCTGATCGGCCGGGGGTTGTTGCGCATTCCGGTCGTCAAGATTCAGGCCGTCCCGCGCTTCTGGGGGAGGCTGATTTCCGGCTGGAGCGGGGTCCAGGTCAGGGTCGAGGGCCTGAAACTGCTGGATCGTTCGAAACCCTATATTTTTGTGGCCAATCATCAGAGCCAATTCGATATTTTCGTTCTGGACGGTTTCTTTCCGATGGATTTTCGCTGGCTGGCCAAGAAGGAACTGTTCCGCCTGCCTTTCTTTGGCTGGGCCATGCTCCTGGCCGGTTCCATTCCGGTCGACCGTTCCCACGGCCGCCAGGCCTTGAAGAGTCTGGATGAGGCGGCCAAAAGGATTGCCGCCGGCGCCTCAGTGATCATCTTCCCGGAGGGAACCAGAAGCCCCGATGGCATGCTGCAGCCCTTCAAGGCCGGCGGCATGCAATTGGCCATCAAGTCAGGAGTGGAGCTGGTGCCGATGGCGATCAGCGGCACCCACGAAGTGTTGCCCAAGGGGAAGATTCTGGCTCGGCCCGGGAAGGTGGTGATCCGGCTGGGCATGCCGGTGGATAGTCGGGACTATAGCACCAAGGAGAAACAGGCTTTGGCCGAGTTGCTCCACGACCGGGTGGCCTTTTTGCTGCGCAAAGGTAATTGAGCCAGGCAAAAGATTTCTTCAGTCGGTGGACAAGCTCAAGGTTCCGGTGGTGGAATCCATCTCTGTCGTGACGCCCAGCGGCAGCGAGAGGTTCCGGCTGCCATGCCCCACCGGGAAGTTGCCCCAGATCGGATAATTATCTCCGGCCAGTTCCAGGACCCGCGTCCAGACCGCGGCGGTCCACGCCTCCTCCTCGCCACTGTTGTTAGTGAAAGTCCCCAATATCAGCCCGGCCAAATCTCGCAGGCATCCAGCCCGCGCCAGGTGGGTCAAGAGACGATCAATCCGGTAGGGCGGTTCGCCGGTATCTTCCAGAAAGAGAATGCTGCCTCGCCAAGTGATTTCATGGGGGGTGCCGAGCAGGTGGACCAGGCTGGTCAGGTTGCCGCCGGTCAAGGGGCCAAGCCCCCAGCCTTGGCGAATTACCTGGAGGCGCTCCGGCTTTAATATCCCGCCACCTTCTCCCGCCAACATCCGCCAGAACGACTCCCGGGAAGTTTCATCGCAGCGCTGCAGGCTGTTGAGGACCGGGGCATGATAGGTCACCAGCCCGGTCAATCGGGTAATCTCGTTCAGCAATACCGTCAAGTCGCTGAACCCGGCCAGAACCTTGGGGGCGGCGGCCAGTTCCGCCAGATCCAGCAGGGGCAGAAGTCGCAGGCAGCCGTAGCCGCCCCGCACTGCCAGTACCGCCTTCACCTCGGGGTCATGCCACATCGTTTTAAACTGACAAGCCCGCTCCTGATCGCTACCGGCCAGAAAATCCTGCTGATTGAAGAGATCGTCCGGCGCCTTGACCCGGAAGCCCCGATCTTCCAGAAGCTGTTTGCCGAAGGCGAAGGCGACCAAGTCGCGGACCGGTCCGGCCGGGGTGACCAGGCCGATGGTGTCACCGGGGTTGAGCGGCGGCGGGATGATCAGGGGTTTAGCTGTTGCGTTCATGGAGCAGGAGTAGTCCTTCGAGGGTGAGCATCGGCAGGACTGCCTTGATCGAGGGGGCGAAGGGGGCGATCAACCCGGCCATGCCGCCGGTGGCGATGACGGTCGGAACCTCGGGGGCCATTTCCAGACGAAGGCGGCGGACCAATTCTTCGACCATGCCGCCGAAGCCGAAAAGCAGGCCGGACTTGATGGCATCGCCCGTATTGGTGCCGATGGCGTGGGGTGGGGGATTGGAGATGTCCACCCGGGGTAGCTTGGCGGTGCGACTGCCCAGTGCCTCCAGGGAGATGCCCAGCCCCGGGGCGATGGCGCCGCCCAGGTATTCGCCTTGGTCGGAGACGCAGTCGAAGGTGATGGCGGTGCCGAAATCGACGATGATCAAGGCGGTGTGGTAGCGCTCAAAACCGGCCACTGAATTGACCAGGCGGTCGGCCCCCAGTTCGGCGGGGTTGTCGATCTTGGCGGTGATGGAACTTTTGAGGTGCAGGCCAGCCTTGAGGGGGATGACCTTGAAATACTTGCGGCTCATGGTGATCCAGGCCGTCTGGACGGACGGCACCACGCTGCCGATGATCACCCCGGCAACCCCGGCAAATTCGTAGCCTTCGAGGTTGAACAGCCCCTGTAGGATGGCGGCCAGTTCGTCGGCGGTGGCGGCGGGGGCGGTCTGGATGCGCCAGTGGGTGGCGATCTCCCGGTCGGTGAAAAGGCCGATGACGGTGTTGGTATTGCCGATGTCGATGGCAAGCAGCATAGAGTGGTATTCCTTGCAATTTTAAGAAGTTACCGGACTTTACTGAAAAGCGGCGCGGATGTCCAATCTTTTGCGGGCTGGCTAAGTCCGGCTCGGATATTCCTGGTCCGGTCTGGGGGCGGTCGTTTCATCCTGGTAAGGGGATTGCTCTGTAATAAGCGGCGATCATGCCGGCAATCTTGCGGCCGGTCTGGCGCTGTGTCATATTAACTCACGAACTTAGGTTGAGCAGGGATTAGCATGCGAGAAACGCATCCATTTGAGAACTTTGTCCCTTTAAACGCAAAGTACCTTCTTCTGGGAAGTTTTGTAGGGAAACAAGCAGTGAAAGGCACTGCCGCTACTGATGACTCCTATGACTGGTTCTATGGGACAAAAAGAAATCAATTCTGGTCAATACTTGAAGGAGTATACGGAATCGAATTAAGAAACAAAACCAGTAAGCAAGAGCTTTTAGCCAAACTTGGTATTGCTGTAGCTGACATAATTTGCGAGTGCGAAAGGAAGGATAATAATAATCTTGATACCAATTTGCTGAACATCGTTTACAACAAAGATATTGATGGAATTATCGAAACTACACCAATTGAGATGATTTTTTTCACCAGCAAATTTGTCGAGTGTAGCTTCAAGAAGCATTTTAAGAGCATTATCAATGACCATCCTTTCATTCAACTTGTAACACTACCATCTCCTTCTCCTCGTTACGCCCTAATCAGTAAAGAATCTAAAATTCAAAGATACAAAGAACTGCTTCCGAAATTGTAATTATATGCGAAGGCTAAGATGAAAGACGGCAAAAATGAATCATATTCCCAGCGGCGCCGGGGTGGAAAAGAGTTTCAGTGCCACTGCTGCAAGCAAGTATTGCCGTTTTGCTGGAACTGCCCCTGTGGTTTTCAGATCTGCGAGGTTTGTTTCATCGAGAACAAATGGGGGATGAGCAACGGCCCCACCTGGATCTGTCCTGACTGCGGCCGGGTCCGTATGATGTGAATCTGGCCCGGGAGTAGCGGATTCGCGGCGGCTTTGCCGGCAGGCCATGCTGTTTATGAAATCATTACACTCCATCGCCGTTCACCCTCTGAAGTCGGGGTGATGATGGAGGTGAATGCATGTCATCCACTCTGCGCCATTTTCTGGATTGTTTCTGTCGGCCGGTTTTCTCCAAAACATCCGATCTTTTCGCCTTGACAGCAGTACTCTGAACATGATGTCATCATAAAGTTTCAGAGGTTGAGGCAGGCTTGGCGGTAGTTGCGGAATTTTTTCAGCCCTGTCGGACTGTGGCCTTGTCGCGAGACCTCTTATAATCCTAATCAGAGAGGGCTTCCATGGACGAGCGTGGCTTTGAGCAGGTAAGAAGCAGGCTGGGGGGCGTTTCCCGCCGGGATTTCCTGAAGTTCTGCACGGTGATGGCGGCCAGCATGGGGTTGCCTCTGGAACTGGCACCCAAGATCGCTGAGGCGATTACCTCCCCGAAGCGCCCTCCGGTGATCTGGCTGTCGGCCCAGGAGTGCACTGGGTGCGTGGAGACCTTGCTCCGGGCCAACCATCCCACCTTGGAAACTCTGATCCTCGATCTGATCTCCCTCGATTATTCCGAGACCCTCTCGGTCGGCGCCGGCCATCAGGCCGAGGAATTCCGGGCCAAATCCATCGCCGAAAACCAGGGCAACTTCATTCTGGTAGTGGATGGCTCCATCCCCACCAAGGACGGTGGGGTTTACTGCAAGGTGGCCGGCAAGACTGTGCTGGACATCCTGAACGAAACGGCGCCCAAGGCGGCGGCGGTAATCGCCATGGGCTCCTGCGCTTCCTGGGGCGGTATCCCCTCGGCCGCTCCCAACCCCACCGGGGCCAAGCCGGTCCATGAGATCCTGGCCGGTAAGAACATCGCCGTGGTCAATATCCCCGGCTGTCCGCCCAACCCCTATAATCTGCTCTCCACTGTGCTCTATTACGTGACCTTCAAGAAGTTGCCCACCCTGGATGATAAGATGCGGCCGGTCTTCGCTTATGGCCGGTTGATCCACGAGAACTGCGAGCGGCGCCCCCACTTCGACGCCGGTCGTTTCGCCAAGGAGTTTGGCGACGAGGGGCATCGGCAGGGTTATTGTCTCTACATGCTGGGCTGCAAGGGACCCGAGACCTTCAACAATTGCCCGACCCTGGGTTTCGGCGATATCGGCCCGGGCACCTGGCCGGTGGGCTGCGGCCATCCCTGTTTTGGTTGTTCGGAGCAGGGGGTCGGTTTCACCGAGCCCCTCCATTCTCCAGCCCGGCCCATCTATGTGACCCCGCCCACCTTCTTCGCCAAGACTGAGAAGGATGAAGGCGAGGGCGCTACCGTCCTGGCGGCGGCGGTGGCCGGGGTGGCCATCGGGGCAGGGGTGGCGGCGCTGGGCATGGGCGCTAACAAGAAGAACCAGGATTGATGGGGGCAAATCATGGCCATCAACAGGCGAGATTTTCTTAAGGCGACTTCCGGAGGAGCTCTGCTCTTGGCAGCCGGCGCCTCTGTGGCCGCGGCCGAGAGCACGCCCTTGCCCCCCGGGGCGGTCGGCATCCTCTATGACGCGACCCTCTGCATCGGCTGTAAGTCATGCATGGTCAATTGCAAGAAGTTCAACAGCATCGAGGAGGGCGGCGCCCTCTATACGCCGGGCCGTGAAATTCCCTACGAACGGGCAAATGCGGAAGGTCCCTGGGACGAGGTCACCAATCTCTCCGACAAGTCGCTGTGCCTGATCAGCGCCTACAAAAACGGCACCGGGCTCCAGCGCGGTGAGGAGATTGACGGTTACTCCTTTGTCAAGAACCACTGCATGCATTGCATCAATCCGGCCTGCGTCTCGGTCTGTCCGGTGGCGGCCCTGGTGAAGGACTCGGTCAGCGGCGCCGTCACCTACAAAAAGGAACGCTGCATTGGTTGCCGCTACTGCCAGGTGGCCTGTCCCTTCGGGATTCCCAAGTTTGAGTGGGCCAGCAACAACCCCCGGATCGTCAAATGCCAGCTCTGCAGCCATCGCTATGCCACGGGCGGCTACTCGGCCTGCTGCGAATATTGCCCCACCGGCGCCTCCATCTTCGGTCCGGTAAAAGAGTTGCGCGAGGAGGCCAAGCGCCGTCTGGCCCTCAAGTTCGGCAGCAGTTACGACTACCCGACCCAGACCGTCGGTTCCACCCACAGGATGCCCAAGACGGTCAGCCGCTATCTTGATCGAGTCTATGGGCTGAGCGAGGCAGGCGGCACCCAGTACCTGCTGCTGGCCGGGGTGCCTTTCGACCGGCTGGGCTTCAATCCGCGGATCACCGACCAGGAGTATCCGGACTTGACCTGGGCCTACATCAAGAAGGTGCCGGTGCTGATCGCCGCCCTCCTGGCCGCCGGGGCGATCAGTTATCAGGTCACCAGGAACAAGGATGGTGACGGCGGCAAGCCGGGCGGCAAATCCTGACGACAATGAATCCTTCTGGCATAAGCAAATCCTTTGAGGAGAGTATCCATGGCTAAGAGAATCGTCGTTGATCCGGTCACCAGAATCGAGGGGCATCTGCGGATTGACTGTGAGGTGGAGAACGGTAAGGTCAAGAAGGCCTGGTCGTCGGGCCAGATGTGGCGGGGGATCGAGCTGATTCTCCAAGGCCGCGATCCCCGGGAGGCCTGGCTGTTCACCCAGCGAATCTGCGGGGTCTGCACCACCGTCCATGCCATCGCCTCGGTGCGAGCGGTGGAAAACGCCCTGGGCCTTGAGGTACCGGTCAACGCCCAGTTCATCCGCAATCTGATCATCGGCGCCCACGGGGTCCACGACCACATGGTCCATTTCTACCATCTCTGCGCCTTGGACTGGGTGGATATCGTCTCCGCCCTCAAAGCCGATGCCCGGGCCACCGCCCAGCTGGGCCAGAGCCTTTCCTCCTGGAAGGGCAATAGTTACCCCGAGATCAAGGCGGTGCAGGACCGGTTGAAGGGTTTTGTCGGCTCCGGCCAGCTCGGCCCCTTCGGCAGCGGCTACTGGGGCCACCCGGCCATGAAGCTTAAGCCCGAGGTCAACCTGCTGGCCGCCACCCACTACCTGCAGGCCTTGGAGTATCAGCGCAAGATCAACCAGGTGGTGGCGATCCTGGGCAGTAAGACCCCCCATATCCAGAATCTGGCGGTGGGCGGGGTGGCCAACCCGATCAACATGGATTCGTCTTCGGCCCTCAACATGGAGAAGCTCTTCCACGTCAAGACCCTGATCGACGAGGTCAACGACTTCGTCAAGAATGCCATGCTGGTGGATGTGGCGGCGGTGGGGGCCTTCTATGCCGACTGGACTGCTTACGGCGCCGGGGTCACGAATTACCTGTCGGTCCCGGACATGCCCATGGACTCCAAGGGCACGGTGTTCGAGCTGCCCGGCGGTTATATCGAAAATGGCGAGATCAGCAAGTTTAGCCCGATCAAGAGTTACCACGACGACTTCTTCGAGAAGAACGTCAAGGAATCGATAAAGCACTCCTGGTATAAAGGCGACTGGAACCGCCACCCCTATGAGGAAGAGACGGTGCCCGACTACACCGACTTCCAGGACAACGGCAAGTACTCCTGGGTGAAATCGCCGACCTTCCAAGGCGCGCCGGCCCAGGTCGGGCCTCTGGCCAATGTCCTGGCCATGTATGTTTCCGGTCATGCCCCGACTAAAAAATATGTGGACCAGACTCTGGCGACGGTCAGCAGTCTGGCTAAGACCCAGGTGGGTATCCCCGCTCTGCATTCGACCATCGGGCGGATCGCTGCCCGGGTGGTGCGTTGCGCGGTGCTCAACGATACCCTTAACAACCAGTGGTCCGCCCTGGTCAACAACATCGGCAGCGGCGATGTGCGGACCTTCAATAAGCCGACCTTTCCGGCCGGGGAGCAGCGCGGTTTCGGTTTCCACGAGGCGCCGCGCGGGACCCTCTCGCACTGGGTGGTCATCGAGAACGGCAAGATCAAGAACTACCAGTGCGTGGTGCCTTCCACCTGGAACGCCGGACCCCGGAACGACAAAGATGCCCCCGGCCCCTACGAGGCCTCGCTGGTTGGCAACCCGGTGGCCGATCCGGAAAAACCCTTGGAGGTATTAAGGACCGTGCACTCCTTCGATCCCTGCCTGGCCTGCGCCATTCATCTGGTGGACGGCGAGAATCGGGAGATCGTTAAGGTCAAGGTGCTGTAAGTATGAATATATTGGTATTGGGTGTCGGTAATATTCTCCTGCACGACGAAGGGCTGGGGGTGCGGGCCATTGAGGAGCTGGAACGGGCCTACGCCTTTGCGCCGGAGGTGGAGCTGGTGGACGGCGGCACTTGCGGTCTGGAACTGCTGGATAACCTGAAAGGCCGCGACCTCTTGGTCATCATTGATGCCATGAAAAACGGCGGCCCGCCAGGCAGCGTCTATCGTCTGGCCGACGGAGAGGTGCCGGCCCACTTTAATACCCGGATCACCCCCCATCAATTGGGAATTTCCGACCTGTTGGCCACCCTGGGGCTGATGGACTCGTTGCCGGGGCGACTGGTCTTGTTCGGGGTGGAACCAGGCGATCTTTCCACGGGCCTGGGGCTTTCCGAGTCGGTGGAGCAAGCTCTGGCCCGGGTGGTGGTGGCGGTGGCGGCGGAACTGGCAGGATACGGTCTGGAACCCCAACTTCTGGCGGCGGAAGCGAGCCGGCCGCCGGGCTTCTGGTCCACGAGACATCTTAACCCGTAAGGGGAAAGGAGGCGACACCATGACATCCGGACAGGAAATCAGAATGTGGACTCCCAATACGCTGGTGCTCTGCTGTGCCATTTTGGTCGGCGGAATGGTGGCGGTCTGGCGGCTGTTCAGCGGCCTGGGGGCGGTGACCAATCTAAACGACTTCTATCCCTGGGGCTTCTGGCTGGGCTTTGACGTGTTGGGCGGGGTGGCCATGGCTGCCGGCGGTTTCATCATCGCTGCTGCTATCTACCTTTTCAATTGGAAGAAGTACAAGCCCATCGGCCGGCCAGCCATTCTCACCGCTTTTTTGGGCTATCTGATGGCGGTGGCGGCGCTGTTTCTCGATATCGGCCATCCCTTTCGGCTCTGGCATCCTTCGGTGATGTGGCAGGTCCATTCGATCATGTGGGTGGTGGCCATCCACGTCATCCTCTACACCACCACCCTGGCCATCGAGTCTTCCCCGATGCTGCTGGAGCGCTTCGGCAAGAGCAAGGCGCTGGCGGCGGTCAACAAGATCATGATCGGGGCGGTGGTCTTCGGGGTGATGCTTTCCACTCTGCACCAGTCCTCGCTAGGCGCGGTGTTCTTGATCGCCCCGGCCAAGATGTCGCCCCTCTGGTTCTCCTGGTTCCTGCCCTACATGTTCCTGATCTCGGCCATCGCCATGGGCTTGTGCATGGTCAGCACCGAGGCGATGCTGAGTGGCAGGGCGTTCAACCATCACGTCGATATCGAGATTTACCGGGGACTAGCCCGGGGCACCATGATCACCCTCTCGATCTATCTGGCCCTGAAGCTGGTTTTCCTGGTCTGGGCCGGCGTGGGGCTGGCCTTTGACGGTTCACTGGAAGGCAACATGTACCTCCTGGAGATTTTGCTGGGGGTGGTCATCCCCTTGGGGCTGCTGGCGCAAGAGAGATTCCGGCGCGAAATGCGGTCGATCATGGCGGTCAATATCATGGTGATCGTCGGGGTGCTGGTCAACCGGCTGAATGTCTGCCTGTTCAGCATGCAGGAGTACAATAGCGCCCAGGGGACCTCTTATTTCCCTTCGTTCTCGGAGTTTTTGGTCACATTGGGAGTGGTGTCTCTGGGGGTCTTTCTGTTCAAGATGGCCGCCAAGCATCTGCCTCTCTTTGCCAAAGCCGGTTGAGTTGCACCTGGGCTGCCGATGCATGAAATGTCCCTGGCCCTAAGTATTGTCGAGCAGACCCGGGAGGCGGCGACCCGCGAAGGCGCGGTCCGGATTCTCGAGGTGGAAATCGAGGTGGGTTGCCTGGCCGGAGTTCTGGCTGACTCACTCCAGTTCTGTCTGGAGGCGGTCGGGAAGGACGATGGTCTGGCTGATACGATCTTTCGAATTACCGAGGTCGGTGCCACAGGGAATTGTCGGGTCTGCGCCGCCACTTTCCCGGCCGATTCCTTTCTGGTGCTTTGTCCTTCCTGCGCCAGTGACGATGTCTCCCTTAACGGTGGTCGGGAACTTAAAATCCGTTCGCTGACCATCGAGGATTAAAAAATGTGCGATTCCTGCGGCTGTGATGATGGAAGTGGGGTGACCATCACCCGTCTGGTGCCAGGTCTGGCCGATCACCATCATCACCATCAGCACCACAAGTTCCGGACCATCACCCTGGAAACCGAGGTGTTGGCCAAAAACGATGCGCTGGCGGCCCGCAACCGGGAATATCTCAGGCGGCGCAAGATTCTCGCTCTGAACTTGGTCAGTTCACCCGGTTCCGGCAAAACCACCATACTCGAGCGGACCATTCGCGACCTGCGGGGCGAGTTGGCCATGGCGGTGATCGAGGGTGATCAGCAGACCCGGCGCGACGCCGAGCGGATCAGCGCCACCGGAGCCGAGGTGGTCCAGGTCAATACCGGCGCTGGCTGTCATCTGGACAGCCAGATGGTGGCCCGGGCCATTGAGCAGCTCGAACTGCACGATGATTCGCTGCTGTTCATCGAGAATGTTGGCAACCTGGTCTGTCCAGCCATGTTTGACCTGGGCGAGGCGGCCAAGGTGGTGATCATCAGCGTCACCGAAGGTGAGGACAAGCCCCAGAAATATCCCCACATGTTCCGGGCCGCCACGCTTTGCCTGATCAACAAGACCGATCTGCTGCCCTACTTGCGTTTCGATGTCACGGCCTGCCGGGAGATGGCCGCCCAGGTCAATCCTGACCTGGAGTTTATCGAGCTTTCCGCGGTCAGCGGAGAGGGAGTAGGGCGCTGGTATGACTGGTTGCGGCAGCATCGGGAAGGGCTCAACACCTGATGGGCCTGGGGCGTGAACCCTGGGGCGGGACGACCGTCCGACGGAAAATCGAGATCGGCGGCGTTGTTCAGGGCGTGGGGTTTCGACCCTTCGTCTTTAACCTGGCCCGCCGTCATGGCTTGGTCGGTTGCGTGGCCAACACTTCCAGGGGGGTGGAGATTGAGGTTCAGGGTTCCCCGGAGGTCCTGGATGTCTTCACATCGGCACTGCGGGAGGAGGCCCCGGTCCAGGCCGAGATTCTCTCATTGCGCACTTCTTCCGTGCCACCGGGCGCGGAGACTGACTTCCAGATCCTCTGCTCTCGGACGATCGGGCCAGCCGCCACCCTGATCGCCCCAGACTTGGCGCTCTGCCGGGATTGTCTGCGGGAGATGTTTGACCCGGCCGACCGGCGTTATCTCTATCCCTTCATCAATTGCACCAACTGTGGCCCCCGTTACTCCATCGTCACCGCCATCCCCTACGACCGGCCGGCCACGGCCATGCGCCGTTTTGCCATGTGTGAAGATTGCCGCCGGGAGTACGACGACCCCGGCGATCGGCGTTTCCATGCCCAGCCGGTGGCCTGCCCGGTCTGTGGTCCAAGGGTTTGGCTGAGCGATGCGGCTGGTACTGAACTGGCCGGGGCGCAAGCGGCCTTCGCGCTGGCAATTGAACTTCTGCGGGACGGCAAGATTCTGGCCATCAAGGGGTTGAGCGGTTTTCACCTGGCGGTGGATGCCAGCAGTGCACCGGCGCTGGCCCGTTTGCGGTTCCGCAAAGGCCGGGAGGAAAAGCCCTTCGCGGTGATGGTCGCCGATCTGGCGGCGGCCCGGAAGCTGGCCGATCTGGCCGGAGATGAGGAGGTGTTATTGGCCTCGCCGGCTGCCCCCATTGTCCTGGCCCTGGCCCGGTCGGAGAATGGTCTGGCCCGAGCCGTGGCGCCCGATAGCCAACGGGTTGGCTTGTTGCTGGCCTATACCCCGCTGCATCATCTGTTGCTGCGTGAGTTTGGCGGGGGCCTGGTGATGACCAGCGGCAATCTGAGCGAAGAGCCGATCTGTATCGACAATGGCGAAGCTCTGGCCCGGCTGGCCGGAATTGCCGATGGCTTTCTCCTGCACGACCGGGATATCTATGTGCGGGGTGATGATTCGGTGGTGATGCAGATGGGTGGCCGGCTCCGGCCTCTGCGGCGCAGCCGGGGTTTCGTGCCAAAACCGGTCCAGGTAGAAGGCGATGGCCCGGCGGTATTGGCGGTGGGCGGGGAGCTGAAAAACGCCGTCTGTCTGCTTAAAGAGAACCGGGCCTTCCTTGGGCAACATCTTGGTGATCTGAAAAATCTGCCTGCCTACGACTTTTTCCGCGAGAACATTGCCCATCTGTTAAAAATTTTTGCGACCGAACCGCAACTGGTGGTTCACGACCTGCATCCGGATTATCTTTCCACCCGCTGGGCTCTTGAGCAACAAGGGTTGCCGGCCCTGGCGGTGCAGCACCATCACGCCCATCTGGCCTCGGTCCTGGCGGAACATCGGGTGGTCGGTCCGGTCATCGGTATTATTCTGGACGGCACCGGTTACGGCTGGGACCGGACCATCTGGGGCGGTGAAATTCTGGTCGGCGATTACCGGGAGTGTCGAAGGGTCGGGAGTTTCGAACCCATGCCGCTGCCGGGTGGCGATGCCGCCGTCAAGGCACCCTGGCGCACCGGGTTGGGTTATCTTCATGCTGCTTTTGCCGGGCGGATTCCGGAACTGCCCTTTCTGCAAGGTTACTCGGCCGGGCCATTGCTCGAGATGCTGGAACGCGACTTGAATTGTCCCAAAACCAGCAGTTGCGGCCGGCTCTTTGACGCCGTGGCGGCGCTGTGCGGCCTCCGGGGCGAGATCAGTTATGAGGCCCAGGCGGCCATTGCCTTGATGGAGACGGCGGGCGGCCGGTTGGCTGAGCCGTATCAGTGGGAATTTTACGAGGAAGAGGATATCTTCAGGCTTGCCCTGCGGCCTCTGATCAGGCAGATTGCGGAAGAAATCGGGGGTGGGGCCGGACCGGCCGAGGTGAGTCGGCGGTTGCACGGGACCCTGGTGGCGATGCTGGCCGGAGCGGCCGAGCGGGCCAGGGAAGAGAGCGGCCTTGGCCGGGTGGTCTTAAGTGGCGGGGTTTTCAATAACTACCTCCTGCTGGAGGGGCTGCTGGCGGTCCTGTTCGCTCGGGGCTTCGAGGTTTTGGCCCATGGGCAGGTGCCGGCCGGTGACGGCGGCATTGCCCTGGGGCAGGCGATGATTGGTCGGCAGTATCTGCTGGATCGGGCTGCTGATTAGTGATTGTGCCGGCAAAAGCATGGTCTGCCGCCTCTTGAAAAGCGGCAGGCGAAATTGGCGCGGGAATT
>JAGVGT010000077.1 GCA_020056965.1 Deltaproteobacteria bacterium | reverse complement strand
CCGGTTCGCCGAGCAGGATGGCGATGAGCGCCGAGGTGTCGATGATCATCGGCAGGCCCCGTCCGCGTCATAGCCAAGAATTTCATCGGGAGTTCGCTGGTCCTGGTCGGGCAGGGCGGCGCAACGTTTGGCTATACTGAGCAGGTCATCGGTACGGTCGCTCGGACGGCGCCGTCCTGTAAGGTGCTTCAAGCGATCTTCCAGGGAATGAATGATCGCCTGGGTGATGTTTTCACCACTTTTTCCCGCCACTTCCCGGGCTAATCTTTCCGCCAATGGATTGCGAATGCTCAGAGCCATGAGAATCTCCTGTTTTGTATTGAATACATAATAAAGTATATATTCAATACAAAAAGGCGACAACTGATATGTTGCGACAAGATGTGAAATTATTAGGGAATTACAGGGGCAAGAGTTCTGCCAACAAGGGGGCCTGGGGTAATCCAGAGAGATTGGCCATTCCCCCTGGATTCCGGCTTTCGCCGGAATGACTTTAGAGCGAGTTCCCGATCAAACCGCAAACAAAAAGGGCCTGCAGTAAAAAACCTGCAAGCCCTTAGTTTTGTTGGTGCCTGGGACGAGAATCGAACTCGTACAACCTTGCGGTCGAGGGATTTTAAGTCCCTTGCGTCTACCAGTTCCGCCACCCAGGCCTTTTCGATAAATTCCCTGAAAAGAGTGGCTTTTATACCACCGCGACCGGCAAATGGCAACTTGCGATTTTCCGGGCGGGGAACCGGCAATGCGGGCCGGAATCAGGCCAGCACCGGGAACAAGCCCTTCAAGCCATTGGCGATAAACTCCACCGCGATTGCCGCCAGCACCAGACCCATCAGCCGGGTGAAGATATTGATCCCGGTCTTGCTGATATTTTTGGAGATCCAGGGGGTCAGTTTGAAGACCGCCCACAGCATGAAGCCCAGGATCAGGATGTCGACGGCGATCAAGGTGTAATTGAGCACGCTGCTGCTTTTCTGGGAGTACAGAATCACCGAGCTGATCGCCCCCGGTCCGGCCAGCAGCGGGGTGGAGAGTGGCACAATCGCCACCGACTCTTTGTCGCCGCTTTCCTGCATCTCCTCGGTGGTGTGCCGGGTGGCGCTGTTCTTGGCGTGGAGCATGGAGATGGAGAGGATCAGCAGCAGGATGCCGCCGCCGACCCGGAAGGAATCGATGGTGATCCCGAAAAAATTCAGGAGCAGTTCGCCGAAAAAGAGGGCCGAGAGCAAAATCCCCACGACCGCCACGGAAATCACCGCCGGCATCCGGCTCCGCTCTTGCTCCGACATCTCGGTCGAGAGCGATACGTAGATGGGAATGGCGCCGATGGGATTGACGATGGCGACCAGGGCCACCAGGATCTTCAGATATTGGGTATATTCAATCATGGCTGTTCGCCTGGGTAGCGTCTTGGTCGGACCGGGGGAGGGGCCGGGTCGCGCACGCGCATGATCAGGCCCCCGGGTCAGCGGCTCTGGATTTGGCCGGTTTCTTGGTGGCCAGAACGGCGCTGGCCAAAAGCAGTTGCATGGCCCGGGCGGCCAGGACCAGCAAAGCCAACGCCCCCAGGCCGACCGCCATTTTGTTCTCGATGCTTCTAGTCATGTCCCCAGCCCTTTCAGTTCAGATCGTGTCGGTTGGCGATGAGCGCAGCGAATCCCAACGACGTCAGCCCCTAACTCAACATACCACAGGACGGCGCGAATCGGTGCGCCTGGCCCGGTGGTTAATGGTCCGTCACATCGGCGAATTTTTCCCTGATCGCCATAATTGCCGGCAGGTTGGCCTCGAAGAGATCGACCAGCGCGGGATCAAAATGCTGGCCCCGCTCTTTCTTGATGATGACCATGGCCTCCTCCACGCTCATCGCATCCTTGTAGACCCTCTTGGTGGTCAGGGCGTCGAAGACGTCGCAGATGGCGGCGAGGCGCCCCACCAGGGGAATTAAATCGCCGGCCAGGCCGTTGGGATAGCCTTTGCCGTTGTACTTTTCGTGGTGGGTCAGGGAGATCACCCCGCCGAGGTTCAGCACCTCGGAGAGGGAATCCCCCAGTATGCGGTAGCCGATCTCGGAGTGGGTCTTGATAACCTCGAATTCCTCCGGGGTCAGGCGGCCGGGTTTCAAAAGGATGTTGTCATGGATGCCGATTTTGCCCACATCGTGCAGGGGGGCGGCGGCACGAATCCGTTCGCAGTAGTCGTCGGCCAAGCCCATGGCCCGGGCCAGGATCCCGCAATACTCGCCGACCCGGATGGTGTGCCGGGCCGTTTCGTTGTCCCGGAACTCGGCCGCCTTGGCCAGTTTCTGGATGGTTTCATCCCGGGACTGCCAGAGTTCCGCGGTCCGCTGCTGGACCAGGGCCTCCAGTTCCTCGCTGTGGCGACGGCTGGCGATCTCCAGTTCCCGACGGCGCAGGGCGTTGACGATATTGATGATCAGGGCGTTACGCTCGAAGGGCTTGATTACGTAGCCGTAAGCGCCCATGGCCAGAGTTTCCTTGGCGGTGAGGCGGTTGTCCACCGCCGTGACCATGATCACCGCCAGGTCGGGATACTTCTCCTTGACCTCCCGCAGCAGTGAAATTCCATCCTGGCCCGGCATGTTGATGTCGGAAATCAGCAGGCTGTACTCGCTCTCGGCGAGCTTGGCCAGAGCCTCATCGGCGCCGGCCGCCATCGCATGGACATAACCCTCGCCGGCCACGATGCGGCTGATCAGGAGCCGGACATTCTCCTCGTCATCAACAATCAAAATTTTCGGCGGTAACTGGTTCAAGGTGATATCTCCTTCACTTACTAGGTTGTTCGTAATTGACTTCCGGGTGAAGCAGATGACGCCGCCCGCAAACCGCGAATCCGGCCATCGAAACATGCATTCGACAAAGGGTAAGCATCTATTGATAATTATCCGTAACTAATCGACACCCCATTTTCACTTACGTAATTATTCCCTTAGGTGGCGGCGGATGGCCTTGGTCAAATCGTTAAGCTCAACCGGTTTGGCGAGCACCTCCGAGATTCCGGCGGCCTTGGCCAGCCCGGAGGTGGCCGCATCGGCAAAGCCGGTCATCAGGATGATGGGCACGGCCCGGATTTTCAGGATCTCCCGGGCCATATCCATGCCAGTCATATTGGGCATGGCCTGATCGGTCAGGACCAGATCGAACTTGTCCGGCCTGGCCCGGAAGGCGGCCAGCGCCTCGGTACTGCTGGTGCGAGCGGTGACCGTATAACCGAATCGGGTGAGATTCCTGGTGCTGATCTCCAAGACGCTGCCCTCGTCGTCAACCAGCAGAATCTGCTCATGGCCATGGTGGCCGCCATCCGAGTCGGGCTGGGTTTGATCGCTCTCAAAGCCAGGCGCCACCGGGAAAAAGACCTGGAACTCCGCGCCCTGGCCCGGCGAACTGATCACCTGCACCGCGCCGCCCAGTTCCGCGACAATGCCATGGACGATGGCCAGCCCCATGCCGGTGCCTTCGCCTTGGGGTTTGGTGGTGAAAAATGGTTCAAAGATGCGGGCGGCCACCTCGGGCGGGACGCCGGTGCCGCTATCGGCCACGGTCAGCTGCACAAATTCACCCGGATTTAAGCCGACCATGCCCTCCACCGTCGCCTGGTCAAGACGCACCGGCCGCAGCCCGACCGTCAGGGTGCCGCCGGTTGCTTTCATGGCCTGATAGGCATTGGTGCACAGGTTCATAATGATCTGATGGAGTTGCCCGGGATCGGCCAGGACCGACGGGCAGTCCGGCTCAACATCCTGGCCGATGGCAATGGTGCTGGGGATGGAGGCCCGCAGCAACTTCAACGCCTCTTTCAGGATCAACTGCATCTTCACCGGCATTTTTTCCTGTTCCGACTGGCGGCTGAAGGCCAGAATCTGCCTGGTCAGGTCCCGGGCGCGTTTGCCGGCCCCGATCACCTTCTCCAGGTCGGCGTGGGCCTGGCTCTCTTCCGGGAGATCGTCCTTGACCAGTTCGGAGAAGCCCAGGATGGCGGTAAGGAGATTATTGAAATCATGGGCAATCCCTCCGGCCAGGGTGCCGATGGCCTCCATCTTGTAGGCTTGCAGCAACTCGTGGTTGAGCTTCTCCTTTTCCGCTTCGTGGCGTTTGCGCTCGGAGATGTCCCTGATGATCGCCACCGCCTGCCAGGTGTCGTTGTGCCGCAAGGAAGAGATGGACAGCTCGACCGGCAGCGCATGGCCGTCCCGGTGGCGGCCCTGCACCTCAATGGTCCGCCCCATGGTCTTGCCAAGTCCGGTCGCGAAGAAAGGGGCCAGGGCCGGCTGGTAGTTCAAAACGGGAGGCGAAGCGGCCAGCAGCGCATGCAGAGCATGGCCGATTAGTTCACTGGCCGGATAGCCAAACAGCCGTTCGGCGGCCGGATTGACAAAACTGATCCGGCCCCGGGCATCCATCATGACGATGCCGTCCATGGCGGCATCGGAAATGGCCTGATAACGCGCCTCGCTCTCCGCCACGGTCCGGGTAATCCGCTGATGGCGAATGATCCCGGCCAGGGCCGCCGCCACGGCCCGCAGGGTCTCCTCAACCGCCAGTCTTTTGACGAAGTTGCCCGGCAGGTACAAGGTGAAGACGCCGAGCAGTTGTCCACCGGCCGCCTTGATCGGCACACAGTAATGGCCATGTTCAGGCATGTCCGCGAACCGGTTCTCATGCCGTTCATCGACGTGACTGACAAAGAGCAGTTCGCCGCTGGCGGCGGCTCGGCCGCACAGGCAGCGGCCGAACGGCACCTCGGCGCAGCTCTGAAGAAGTTGCGGAGCCAGGTTGTGCTGGGCGGCCATGACCAGTTTTTGCGGATCATGCTCGTCGACCAGCAGCACGGCCCCTTGGGGCTTGAGGCCCAGACGGGGAAAGGAGGTAATCAGGACCAGGAAGCGCTCCAGCATTTCCGGGAACGGGCAATTTTCGATGGACAGCATCAGCAGGCCGTTCAAGACGGTCTGGGTCTGCAGCTCGTCCCGATGCGCCCGGTGCAGCTGCTTCTCATGTAGAACCCGGGAGATTTTGGCGGCCAACTCGTCATGGCGCAAGGGCAGACAGACGCAGCAGGGCGCGCCGTGGCTCATCAGATCAACAAACGAGTAGCGTTCGGGCCGGTCGGCCACCACAATGATCCCGGCCTCCGGGTTGGTCGCCTTGATGGCCGCGAGAAACGCCATGTCGCCCACTCCCTCAATTGCCACGATAGCGGTAATGATCAGGGCATAAGGTCCGGCTGCCAGACGTTGTTCCGCCTCAGCGCGGCCCAGCGCAGTAACCGCCGCATAGCCGAGACCGCTGACCAGCTCGGCGATGGTCGCCAATAGCCCGGGGTCATCGGTAACTACCAGCAGAAGGGTGCCATCCCCCACCGGCAAGTTCTTCTCCTGGTTTGATTCGCTAAGGCTATCCACCGCTATCTCCAGGTTTGGCTCATTGGCCCATCGGTTCGAGAAGGAGAGCCAGACCTGCTCCAACTGGAACCGCGGGGGCCGGGTTCATCGCTTGACCGGATCCTGATGGATGATGATATCGGCCTGGGGCATGATTGTCCGGATGCACTTTTCCACCTCCTTGGTGGCCCGGTGGGCCTCTTCCAGGGACAACTCCCCGGCCATCTCCAGGTGCAGCTGGACGATCCTGGTCTGGCCGGAGCGGCGGGTGCGGATGTCGTGGACGCCCAGGACCCGCTCATTTTCCAGGGCCAGCCGGGCAATCTCCGCCTCGGCCTCGGGCGAGAGGTGGTGGTCGAGGAGGATCTGGGCCGCTTCATATCCAATCTGCCAGGCGCTACGGATGACCACCCCGGCGATCAGCACGCCGATCAAGGGGTCAAGCCAGTTCCAGCCCAGCCCGGCCAGGGCCAGGACCAGAACGGTGCCCAGATTGGTATAGAGATCGGAGGCGTAATGCAGCGAATCGGCCTTGATGGCGGTGCAGCCGGTCCGGGCCACGACCCGCTGCTGGAAGAGGACCAGCCCGAGGGTGGCCACCACTGCCACCAGCATCACCGCGATCCCCACCCCGACCGCTTCCAGGGGCCGGGGATGGAGGAAGCGCTCCACCGCCCGCGAGATCACGAAGAGGGCCGAACCGCCGACCAGCAGGGCCTGGCCCAGACCAGCCAGGGATTCAGCCTTGCCGTGGCCGAAGGGATGGTCCCAGTCGGCGGATTTAAGGGAGAAACGGACCGCCACCAGATTGAGCACTGAGGCCACCGCATCCAGCAGGGAATCGACCAGCGAGGCCAGGACGCTCAGCGAGCCGGTCAGCAACCAGACCACCGCCTTGACCCCGACCAGAGCAACCGCCACCGCCACCGAGGCCCAGGTGGCCAGGCGAATCAGGCGGGCATCGGAGGTCTGCTGGTCTTGCTCCTGGCTCATGCCGCCCCCGGAGTGGCGGCCGAGGTCGCGGTTTCCGGCGGCCAGACCCCGGGAATCAGGGCCCGGCAGAACTTGCAGTGGCTGCCCTTGAGATTGATGGTCGGCAGGTTGTAGCCGTGCCGCTCGATCAGCAGCTGGCCGCACTGGTGGCAGTAAGTGTTGCCTCCCTCCGGGTCGTCAAGATTGCCGATGTAGACGTAGTGTAATCCTTCCCGCATGGCCAGACTCCGGAATTCCTTTAAGGTTGCGGCCGGGGTCGGCGGCAGCCGGTCCAACTTGTATTTCGGGACGAACTTCAGGAAGTGCAGGGGGTGGTCGGGGCCCAGGTTGGCCAGGATCCAGCCGCACATCCGCTTGACCATCTCCGGGTCGTCCACGTAGCCGGGCACCACCAGGTTGGTGATCTCGAAATGCACCCCCTGTTCGTGCAGGGTCTTGAAGGTGTTGAGGACCGGCTCGAGGCGACCGCCGTTGAGTTTGCGGTAGATCCGGTCGTCAAAGGCTTTCAGGTTGATATTGGCCCCGTCCAGCACCTTGCACAGTTCCAGGAGCGGCTCCCGGTTGATGTAGCCGTTGGAGATCAGGAGGTTCTTGAGCCCGGCCGTCCTGGCCAACCGGGCGGTATCGAGCATGTATTCGTAAAAGGTGATCGCCTCGGAATAGGTGTAGGCGACCGCTTGGCTCTGGGCGGCCAGGGCGTTCTTGACCACCTCCGGCGGGAACATCTCGTAGCTCTTGAGCTCCTCCGGTTTCATCTGGGAGATTTCCCAGTTCTGGCAGTTGAGACAGCGGAAGTTGCAACCGGCGGCGGCGATGGAAAAGACCCGGCTCCTGGGCAGAAAGTGCAGCAGCGGCTTCTTCTCGACCGGATCGACATTGACGGTGCAGGGGTTGCCGTAGGCGAGGCTGTAGAGCACCCCGTCGATATTGACCTTGGAGCGGCAGGCGCTGCGGTCGCCGGGGGCCAGGACGCAAGCGTTGGGGCAGATCGAGCACATCACCCGCTGGTTGTCGAGCTTGACGTAGAGAAACCCCTCCTTGGACCATTTCCAGGGTTTGGCCGGGCCGTCGCCGGGGAAGATCCGGCCGGTGATGTCGGCCGCGCCGGAATCTTCTCCACCCTTGCGGCCCGGCCAGAAGGCGGTGGCCGAGACCGCGCAGGTCGCAGCCAGGGCGGCCGAACCCACCAGCAGATGGCGACGGTCAATTTTCTTCATAGTCGACTCACCAGCAAGAGACTTAGCATCTTCAGCGCCATCAAGGCCATGATGGTCGCCACCACCCCGACCAAGGGGATCAGGATCACACTGGTCAGCAATACCCCGGCGGCGGCCCCCAGCAGGTCGGCGGAAAAAACCCTGGTGACGGCGGAGTTGCCGGCGTCGCTGATCCGCAGCAGCGTTGCCAGCTGCGCGCCACAGAGCAGCGAAACGGCGAAACCAAAGCCCAAAAGGATCGGCACCGGGAGTACCACCTCATCCCTGGCCAACAGCCCCAAAAACACCCCGAGCAGCAAGATCAGACTGAAGTCCGCCCAGGCCATGAGCCGGGCCGGGCGGTCGGTCAGGCGGCCGGCCCACCAGGCCCCCGGTAGCAGGCCGGCCAGGAAGACGGTGACGATCAAGCCGATCTGCGAATAGATATAACCATAATAGGTCTGAAAGGTAAAAATCACCAGGGTCTCGCTACCCATAACGGTAAATCCCGTCGAAAAAAGGGCGAACTCCGCCGCCTTGAGCCGGGGCAGGTAGACGGCCAGGGCGAGCCCCAGCAGGGCGTAGAACCAGGTTGGAGTGGTCTGGAAGCGGGCGAACCACTGTTCGAACATCAGGCGCATCAGCTGCGGGTTGAGGTCGGTGTTGCGGGGGGCAGTCGTCTCCAGCTCGCCCCGGAGATAGGCGACCCGCTGCGGGGTGAGGTCGCCGGCGAAATAGTTGTCCACATAGCGGGTCGAAAGCCCCAGGGCCGCCAGGCGTCCGGGGATGTCGGCGCTCAGGGGCCGGTCGCGACAGAGGAAATAGACGCTGCCGCCCGGCAGGAGCAGGAGGTTGCTGAAGTATTGGCCGGCCGTGTTGTACACCGAGGAGAGCTTGTGGCGCTGGGGTTCGCCCAGGAAGTTGTCGTAACCCTCCATGGCAAAGGCGAAGACCCCGCCGGGGGCCAGATGGTCGCGGACCACGGTGAAAAACTCGGCGGTAAAGAAGCGGTTGACCTGGAAGGTGTCCGGCTCGGGCAGGTTCATGATGATGGCGTCGTAGCGGTGGTCGGTGGCGGCCAGCCAGGCTCGGCCATCCTGGTGGATCAGGTTGAGGCCGGGGATTTTCCTGATCAGTCCGAAACGCAACTCGGTCTCGGTCACGGCCGGGTCCAGTTCGAGCCAGTCAACTGCCGTCGGTCCGTACCTGGCGACCTCCTCCAGCATCCCGCTTTCCGGTCCGATCAAGAGGACTCGTTCCACTCGGTCCAGCTGGGCCAGAGGGTAATGAATCACCTCCTCGGCCCGACTGCGGTTCTGGTCGCTGAAGGATGGCACCCCGTCCCGGTAGAGGGTGAAGAGCTCCCGGTCGCGATATACCTCAATCCGGCCGTAGCGGGACTCCTGGTAATGGACCAGCTCGCCCTCGGGCCGGGCCAGGGAGGGGCGCTCCAGCAGCAGGGCGGCGCCGAGCAGGGGGAGGAGCAACAGAGTCAGGACCAGCCAATGGCGCCGCTCTCGGCCCGTGAAGAGCAAAGCGGTGCAGAACAACAGGGGCAGCCCGGCCAGAACCTGGGCCTGCAAGGGGGTAACCAGATAAACCAGGGCGAAGGTGAACAGCCCGCCACCGCCGACATCGCCCAGGATATCGGCCATATAAATCTTCTCCCCCGGATAGCCCGCCTCGCCTTGGCGGAGCACGAAAAGGGCGTAAGGCAGGAGAAAGCCGACCAGCAGGCAGAAGGGCAGCATGGTGGCCAGAATGAAGGCAAAGGTAGGATAAAAACCGACCGAGGTGCCGTGGATGAAGAGCTGTTCCCGCAGCAGCCGGATCGCCGGAATCTGCAGGACAGCGAGGGCGACCAGGAGCAGCGACAGCGCGGCCAGGAACGGGCGTGAACTTCCCCGGCTACCGGCGGTGCGGGCCAGCAAGGTGCCGCAACCGCCCAGCAGCAGCCAGTTGCAGAGGATCAGGGCAATGACAAACTCGTTGCCCCGGAACAGGGCGAGGAACTCGCGGATCAACAGCAGCTGCGCCACCACCGCGACGACCCCGGTGGCGACGATCAACCGGAGGATGGCCCGGTCACTTGGCCTCGGCAAAGTAGCGCACCTGGTAGGTCAGCACTTGCAAGCGGCCTTGCCGCCATTCCTGAGCAGGCAGGCCAGCCTTCTGGCAGAGATGGGAGAGAAAGGCCGCCGGATCGGGCAGCTGCTCCCAGACTTGGGGCAGGAAGGTGGCCGAGAGCCCGCCCAGCTGGATGATCACCCCGTCCACTCCGGGCCGCAGCCGGGCGACCAGGTCATCACCATTTAGATAATTAAGCGGCAATGGTTCGCTCAGGATGGAGATCTCGATATCCAGCTCGGGCAGTTCGGCGGCGATCACCGGTGCGAAGCGATGATCATTGAAGGCGGCGTTGAGCGCGTGTTCCCGCACCCCCTCGGCAATGGGCCGGTAGCCGGTCAGGCTGCCGATGCAGCCCCGGAGCTGGCCGTGCTTGTGCAAGGTGACAAAAACCCCGCGCTTCTCCCGGTAAGCTGGGTCGGCCAGCGCCCCGGCCAGTGTTTCGGCGGCTCCTGAATCGACCGGCTGACCCAGACGTTCAGCGATGGTCTGGCGCGCCAGTTTGACCAGATTACGGCCCTGTTCGGGGCTGAGTTGTCCAGGCTCTTGCATAGTTTTCTCCACCTCCGGTTCATAAAAGGCCAGGGTCGCGTAACCAACCACCCGGTCACGGTCGCCGGCCGTATCGCCGCTATTGGCATAGTGAAGCAGCACCGGTTGCCAGTTCCGCTGCTTGGCCAGCTCCAGCAGGACCAGAATGCCGCCCTTGCCGCAGGCATTGTTGGCGGTGGCGGCGAGGGCGGCATCATCTCCGGCCAGGATCTGGTCAATGGTGCGCCGGTCCTGGGCCGCTGCTTCAGCATAGGGCAGGAAGTGGGAAAGGTCGGAGCTGATCGCCAGCAAGGTTTGCTGATCGAGCAGCGGGACCAGGGCCGCGGCGATGGCGGCCGGGTCGGCTTCGCCCAGAATCACCGGCACCAGGTCGAAGTCGCCCAGGTAGCGTTGCAGGAAGGGCAGAACCACCTCCAGGGAATGCTCGCCCCGGTCGGCGGCCGCCACGGTGCGGAACAGCTGGGGGGAACCGAGCAGGACCTTGGCATCGTGGTGTAAGGGCACCTTGCCGAGAGGGGTCAGGTAATAATCCGCCCCGCTCACCGACCCGTTCTGGAAGCCGACCCTGTGGTCCGGTCCCACCAGCACCACCTTCCGGACGGTGCCGGGTTTGAGAACCAGAGAGGCGTAGGCAGCCGTCCCACCCGAATAGGGATAACCGGCATGGGGCATGACAATGGCCCTGAGTCGCTCCGGATCGGGGAGGAGCAGGCCAGAGGTGGCGGCCCGGCGGGTATAGTCGTCGATGGTGGCGGTCAGCTCAACCGGATCGGCGGGGTAGAAGCTCCCGGCCCAGACCGGCGGCCGCACCTCGGCGGCCAGACCAGGCTGGCTGGCCGGCACCAGCAGTAAAACGCCAGATACCAACCACCATTTCAGAGTTCGACACGCATGATCCCAGGCCATTCTTTGCTCCCGCGCGATGGATTGGCTGTCCCCTTGGCTATATTCTACCGGAGATTGGCAAAGTGCAAAGCAATCATTTACGTGGGCATGGGAGGGCGGCAATAACGGCAGCACCCTGAGGCGAGCAAACGCCCACCCGATCAGCAAGACGGGAAGGCAAACAAAAAAGGCCCCCGGCGTAACGCCGGGGGCCTTCGGGACAACGGATTAAAAACGGCTCAGCCGCAGCTGCCGGAACTACAGCCGCCACTGCTGCAACCACCCCCGCCACCAGCCACCGGAATCCGGGAGGAGATGGTGAAGCCGGAGCGCATGCCGCTTTCGACGAAATCAACCTTGATATCGCCGCAATTCTTCATCAGGTCATTGTCAATAAGGAAGGTCAAACCTTCTTCCTCAACCTTGAGATCGCTATCTTTTGGCTCATCCAGAGCCAAGCCCAGAGAGGGCCCAGATCAGCCCCCTTGCATCAGGGCCACCCGCAGGGCAGAAGTGATACTGTTCTGCTCCAGGTAGGCCTTCAGGTTACTAATAGCTGTTTTGGTCACTTCCAACATACCCGAACCCTCCGTTATTTTGATTAAAGAAAACCTTGCCAAGGTTAAATTTCTTGATGAGACATCCCTGATTTTACCGGGGCCGATTAATACCAATCAATCCTGATTATCACAGACGAATATATCATATATGGTTCCGCTCAATAAATGTCAACCAGGGGGTTAAGAAATTATTTAAATGCTTCATCAAGATCGGCGGCCCGGGTGCATTTTTTCTTAATCCGACCAGCGATTTTCTGGTAACGTTGCCAGATAAGATTATTGGCTGATGTCAGCCCACTTAAACAGCCTTGGAGAATTCATGAAACGGATTGTAATTTCCACCGGCGGCGGCGATGCCCCGGGCCTTAATGCCGTGATCTATTCAGTGGTCAAGGCCTCGCTCTTTCGTGACTGGGAGGTCTACGGCAGTCGCAGCGGCTACCGGGGACTGCTTGATCCCGACGAGCTGGTGCGGTTGACCGCCGACAAGGTCGAGGACATCACCGCCACCGGCGGCACCATCCTGGGTTCGACCAACAAGGGCAACCCCTTTGCCATGCCGGTGGAAAACCTGGCCGGCGAGGTCCAGATCCGCGACGTCTCCGAACGGGTCATGAAGAACTTCACCAGGATGGGCTTCTCCTGTCACATCGCGGTGGGCGGGGACGGCAGCCTGGAGATTGCCCACCGTTTCGCCACCGAAAGAGGGATGCCGGTGATTGGGGTGCCGAAAACCATCGATAACGATCTGGAGGCCACCCAGATGACCTTCGGTTTCGACACCGCCGTTTCTACCGCCACCGAGGCCATCGATAAACTCCATTCCACCGCCAAATCACATGACCGGGTGATGGTGGTAGAGGTAATGGGCCGTGACTCCGGCTGGATCGCCTTGAGTTCGGGGATTTCCGGCGGGGCCGATGTGATCCTGCTGCCGGAGATTCCCTTCACCATTGAGTCGATTTGCCGCAAGATCAGTGAAAATGAACTGCACGGCAAGCAATATGCCATCATCGTGGTGGCGGAAGGGGCTTGTGCCCTGGAAGGCGAACGGATCCACCGGGACCAGGCCAGAAGTGAAATCGGCCGTCAGGAACTACTCTTGGGCGGCATCGGCGAGTGGGTGGCCGACCGGATTCGCACCTGCGCCAACAAGGACACCCGGGCCATGGTCCTGGGCCACTTGCAGCGGGGCGGCTCACCCACCACCTTCGACCGGTTGCTGGCTCTGCGTTTCGGCGCGGCGGCGGTGCGGATGGCCGAGCAGGAACAGTTCGACCAGATGGTGGCCCTGGTCAACGGCGAGATGGCGGCAGTGCCACTGGCTGAGGCCATCAAGCAACGGAAGAAGGTCCCCCTGGACAGCGATAAAATCCTGACTGCCAGAGAAATTGGAATTTGTTTGGGCGACAACCCTTGAGGTGATAGTATTTATTACTGTTAGAGATAAATAATTTTGATGTTATTTGAAAAAATTTCGCTATAACTGAGTCGAGTCATAAACTAGTGGGGGAAACACTATGAGCAACGAGCAGAAGAATTCCGGTAAAATTGTCAGGCAAACCAGCCAGCGGCGGGTCATCCTTGAAGAACTGTGCAAGGTGACTTCGCACCCAACCGCGGCCGACGTTTATGAGATGGTTCGCCGCAAATTGCCGCGGATCAGCCTGGGTACGGTTTACCGCAACCTCGAGTTGCTGAACGATTGCGGCACCATCCAGAAACTGGATTTTGGCGAATCCCACAAACGTTTTGACGGAAATTCCTCACCTCACTACCACGTCAACTGTACCAAGTGCGGACGGGTCAGCGATGTCTTTATCCCGCTCAAACATCCCCTGGACGTTGAGGCGGAAGAGGCCACCGGCTATCAGATCACCGGCCACCACGTCTCGTTCTGCGGGGTTTGCCCCTCCTGCCAGGGAGGCAAATGTAATAACTAAGCTGTCTTGCAAAATTGTCCGTAGCATTGCCTTGACCTGCTTGGTACCCCTTGACGGGGACTGAACAATAATAAGGGGCAGTCCATCCCTAAGATTGGCTTCCGTTTCCCGCCGGCCCTAAATTTTCCAGATAATCCTCCCACTCCATTGGCAAGAGATTCTTCTTGCGGTTGTTGCACTCCTTGCAGCAGGCCACCAGATTGCCTTTGGTGCTTTTGCCGCCCCGGGTCAACGGGACCACATGGTCCATGGTCAAATCCGTCTTCGGAGTGGGGCGCCCGCAGTAATGGCAGCGGCCCGCGGCCAGGATGTTCTGCCACCAGCGACTCTTGCGGAGTTCACGCGCCTTACCCTTCTCGTGCCGGATCTCCTCTTCATCGACCCCGGCAAAGAACGATTCATCCCAGCTCATTGGGCCACTCCTCCCAGCAAAAGCTCCCGCCCCGCGCCGATCAAATAAAGAGAGCCCGCCACCCCGATCAGGTCGCGCCCATCGGTGAGGCCGCGGGCCAGGGCCAAGGCCGCGCCGATGTCCGCGGCCGCCCGGACCTTGGCCTGCAATGGCGGCGGCAGGCAATCGGCCAACTGCTCCGGGGTGGCGGAACGCTCCGCCTCCGGTCTGGTGAAGATGATCCAGCGGCATAAGGGCACGATTCGGGCCAGGGAGGCAACATAGTTTTTGTCCGCCATGCTGGCCCAGACCAGGACCAGGTTGCGAAAGGATTCACCCTCAAGGTAGCGGGCCAGACTTTCGACCCCGGCCGGGTTGTGGGCGCCATCCAGCAGGTAGCAGCGGTAATCGGCCGGTGCTTCACCGGGGGCAGGCAAATCGGCTAGCCTGGTCAGACCGGGCTCGGCCAGACGGAGCCGTTCCAGCCGCCCGGGCCAGCGCACCCGGGGCAGCGAAGTTCCGATTACCTCTGGCGCCACCGGCAAGCCCAGCCCCCCCAGCAACTCAACCACCGCCAGGGCCAGGGCGCTGTTGTCGATCTGATAACGGCCGGCCAGACCGGAGCGCAGCCCCTCTAAATCCGCCTCCTGGTTGATCCCGTGATAGTTCCAACTCCCATCCGGATTAAGCTCGGGCCGAAAGTCCCGGTCGAGGAGGTAGAGGGGCGCCCCCTGCTCGCGGCAGGTCTTCGCCACCACCTCCAGGCTCTCCGTCTCGGCCACCGCCGAAACCAGCGGCACTCCGGGTTTGACGATGCCACCCTTTTCGGCGGCGATCTCGGCCAGGGTGTTGCCCAGGTAGGCCTCATGGTCCAGGGCCACGTTGGTGATCACGCCCACCAGGGGGGTGATGACGTTGGTGGCGTCCAGCCGCCCACCCAGGCCGACCTCAAGGATGACCAGATCCACCTCGCGGTCGGCAAACCAGAGCAGGGCCAGGGCGGTGGTGAATTCGAAATAGGTGATTTGCCGCCCGGCCAGGATGGCGCGGATGGCGGTGGCCTTTGCCGCGAACTCCTCCGGCGGGATATACTGGTCGTTGATCCGGAAGCGCTCCCGCACCGAGGAGAGATGCGGCGAGGTGTAGAGTCCCACCCGGTAACCGGCCCAGCTGTAAATCTCCAGAAGATTGGCGCAGACCGAACCCTTGCCGTTGGTGCCGGCCACGTGGATGAAGCGCAACTGGTCCTGGGGGTTGCCGAGGCTCTCCAGAAAAGCGGCCATGGAGTCGAGCCCCAGCTTGATCTTGAAGAATTGCAGGTCGTTGAGATAGGTCCAGGCCTCTTGGTAATCCATTAATCGAGTACCTCCAGGCGGGCATAGTCCAGATGCAGGGTCTTGCGGCCGTGGCGGGCAAAATTGACCTCCACGGTCCGGCTGCCGACCAGTTTTTCGACCTTGCCTTCCCCGAAGAAGGGGTGCCGGACCTTTCCTCCCAGCGCCGGTACCTCTGCCACCTTGGCCGGGGCCGGGCCAGCCGGCAGAGCTTTTTCCAGCCGGCTGCCCGGATAGCCGCCCCCGGAGCGCGACTCCCAGCTTTCCAGAAGATGGGCCGGCAGTTCGGCCAGAAAAGGGGAGATGCCTCCAGCCGCCGCCTGCTTGTCGAAGGTCTGGACCTCGCGGGGATAGGTGAGGTAGAGCATCTTCCTGGCCCGGGTGGCGGCCACGTACAGCATCCGTCGTTCCTCCTCCCACTCCTCGCGCATGAAGGGTTGGCAGGAGGGAAAACGGCCGGCGGCCAGATGGATCACAAAGACATGGTCCCACTCCAAGCCCTTGGCTGAATGGATGGTGGAGAGGATCAGCCCGGACGGCTTGCCGACCCGGCCGCCCAGGGACTCGTCGGTGGATTCGGGCGGGTCGAGGGCGGTGTCGTCGATCAGGCTCTGGAGGTCGGTGTAGCCGCCAACCAGCAGCCGCATCTGCTCAAGATCACGGCTGCGCAGCGGATAGTCGTCATGATAGATGCGCTCGAAGAGCTCCTGGTAATACTCCATCACCGCATCGAACACCGCCAGGGGCTGGCGGTCGCCGGCGCCCAGGGTTTCCAGCAGATCCAGGAGTTTCAAGAGGCCGCCCCGCCAGCTCTTGCCGGCCGGATACTCGCGCAGGGCCGCCAGCGGCTCCGCCGCGCCCCGCACCGTGGCCAGCACCTGCTGGGCGGTTTTCGGCCCGACCTTGTCGAGCAACAGCAGGACGCGGTTCCAGGAGAGATGGTCGTGGGGGTTGCTGACCACCCGCAGGTAGGAAACGACGTCCTTGATGTGGGCCGACTCGGTGAGTTTGAGCCCCCCCCGCTTCTCGAAACCGATCTGGCGGTTGTTCAGCTCCAGCTCCAGCTTGTAGGAATGGAAACCGGACCGGAAGAGGACGGCAATCTCCTCCCGGGCTACCCCTTGCTTGAGCAACTCGGCGATGCGCTCGGCCACCCAGCGGGCCTGGGTGGCCTCATCCCAGGCGCTGTACACCTGGGGGCGCTGGCCGCCGGCGATGCTGGTAAACAAGCGCTTTTCGTACTTTTCCCGGGCCCGGTCGATGATGGCGTTGCCCACCGCCAGGATGGCCTGGGTGGAGCGGTAGTTCTCCTCCAGCCGGATCAACCGGGCGCCGGGGAAGATGGTCTGGAAGTCCATGATGTTGCGAAAATCGGCACCCCGGAAGCTGTAGATCGACTGGGAATCATCCCCCACCACCATGACGTTGCCGTGCTCGCCGCCGACCAGCCGGACAATATCGGCCTGGATCGGGTTGGTGTCCTGATACTCATCGACCAGCACATGCTGGAAGCGGCCGGCCACCTCGCGCCGGACCTCGGGAAACTCGCTCAGCACCTGGCGGAACTTGACCAGCAGATCGTCGTAATCCATTAACCCGTGCTCGAACTTAAAGCGGTGGTAATGCTCCTGGATCTTGGCCAGATCGTCACGATACTCGGCCAGATGGCTGTACTGATCCTCGATGACCTCGTTCAGCGTCTGGCATTTATTGACTCCCCGGGAGAAGAGGTTGCAGACCATCCGCTTGGAGGGAAAGCGCTTGCCGGTGGCGCCCATTTCCAGGGAGGATTTAAGCAGGTTGATGATCCCCTCGGCATCGGCCCGGTCGAGAATGGTAAAATTGGGCTTGTATCCCAGATGGTGGCCGTGGCGGCGCAGCAGCACATTGGCCATGGCGTGGAAGGTGCCGCCGGTGACCCGTTGCCGGGGGTCGCTAATGAGGCGGCCAGCCCGGTCGATCATCTCCTGGGCCGCCTTGCGGGTGAAGGTGAGCAGCAGGATGTTGGCGGCCGGGATCCCTTGCTCGATCAGATAGGCCATCCGGTAGACCAAGGTGCGGGTCTTGCCGGTGCCGGCCCCGGCGATGACCAGCAGCGGCACCCCCAGGGTGGTCGCTGCCTCCAGCTGGGCCGCGTTTAAATCACTACGGCTAAATTTTTCGTGGCTCGCTGACGGGTCGGGATTGGCGGAAGGAAACAGGGATTGTTGCATGATTTGAACCTGGTAAGGGCAATGAAAAAGCGGGGTAAGCCGTTGTTAAAAATTACTGTAATATTAATTTAACGTGATCGGCATAAGGGGCCGTAACGAAGCCTGGAGCCGACACCGTCCGGCCGGGTAATTGCCACTGGAGGGGCTGAATCTACCACAGCCTGGTAGGGCTGGCAATCGGCAGGTGGGGACGCGGCGAATTAGCCATTGACGCCGGAGGGTTCCATCGTTATCTATGTGGTACCAATTCCTGAACCTACCTAAACCATACAATAATCGAGACCATGGCCACCGACCCCTATAAAGAAATCTTCACCCCAGCGGTCCTGCAGGGACTCTTCCCGGCCGACCGCAGCGACAACTTTTTCGAGGCCCTTTACGGCGACCCCGAGGAGGGGGCCTATAACATCGAACTCGCCTATCAGGGTTATGCGCCGAAAGCGCGCAGCCTCCACTTCGCCTTCAACCTCCAGGAGCGTCCCGGCAAGTGTCTGGCCTGTCACCTCACCCACGGTCTGCCGGAGGTCTTCAACCGCCACCCGGTGATCGGCATCCTGCCCGAGCAGCGCAAGGTCGAGGG
>JAGVGT010000076.1 GCA_020056965.1 Deltaproteobacteria bacterium | reverse complement strand
CGCCCGGGTGGCCTGGGCGGCGCTGGCGGTACGGGTGGGGACGACTCCGGCCCGGCCACGCCCGGTTCGGGTCCAGGTGCCTCCGGGACTGGGGCTGCCTCCTCCCGTTCCAGCAAGGCGGCCAGTTCAACCCCTAGGGCCTCGGCCAGTTTGTCGGCGTTTTCCTTCTTGATCGACGGGTAGCGGCGATTTTCCCAGCGTGAGATGGTGTCGGTGGTCACCTGGACCACGGTAGCCACGTAAAGCTGGGTGAGCCCGTGCTCTTCCCTGATCCGCCGGACGGCCGCGCCGTCGATCTTGACCATGGGCGGTCCGCCAGGGAGGTTATTGTCCGGGCCGTTATTTGGGTTGGGGTTGGTCATCGCATCTGCTCCGATCGTGGCAAAATCTACTAGTTCCTCGCCCCTGCTGGCAACCATTTAAACAAGCTTCGCCACTTAGGACGCCGCCTCGGGAAACTCTCCTGGTCAGTAACTCATTGAAATAACCGGCATGTCGGGTAGACATCGGCCGATATCGGCTATTTTTTGGCTCCGGGCGGGAATATCTTGGAGTCAACCGGGGGGGCAGAAGGCCCGCACCGAAACTCAACCAAGCGAGGAAACATCATGTTGAACAAGAAGCTTGTCGCCGCCGCCATCGCCCTGACCATCACCGGAATCTGGAACATTAATAATGTCCAGGCCGGCGAAACCCTGAAGGCCCCGGCCGGCACCATCACCATCGAGGGCAAGAAGCCGGTCGCCTTCGACCACCAGATTCATCTCAAGTTGGGCGTGACCTGCGGCCAGTGCCACCACGACGCCAAGCACCAGCCCCGGAGCGCCGAGGCGATCGGGGCCATGGCCAAGGCTGACGAGCTGCAATGCGCCAGCTGCCACAACGACAAGTTCGCCAAGGCGGAATTGCGGGAGCGCAAGGACATCTTCCACGCCCGCTGCAAGGAATGCCACGCGACTGGAGTAAACGGCAAAAAAGGCCCGACCGCTTGCGCGGCCTGTCATGGCAAGAGCAAGAAGGCGGTCGAAGGCTGCTAGCTCTGTCTCACTCCGCAGGGTTTTAAGCCCCGCGGTACCGCCGGCCGGGCGGGCGACTCCTTGACCGGGGCCGCCCGCCCTTTTTATTTTCCCAGCCTGGCTCCACCTCGGCAAAGCTGGTTGAAAGTTAAGAATAAAGCCGCTCTGTGATTGTTTATCCGCCCGATTTCTGATACATGAAACGAGGGTCTGGGCGCAACAGCGGTCAAGTCAGCGGCCCCGGAACGCCTTACTTCAAAAATGATAGCGGCGGATTTGCAAAATCGCAGGGCAGTTCTCTGGAATTGTCATGACCAGGTTGGGATCGTTTATGGACAGGGTCATCGTCATCGGGGGTGGGATTACCGGCGCTTTTGTGGCGTATTTCCTGGCGTCCCACCAGGTGCCGGTGCTGGTCATCGACCATGACCAAGCCGGCCCTGCCGCCTCCCTGGTCAATCCCGGCGGGATCAACCCGCTGCATGGCCCAGAGATTCCGGGCCGGATGGAAACCTTCGCCATCCATTCCTATCAGCTGCACCGCCAGCACTGGTCAAGGATTCACGAACTTTCCGGCCTGGATTTCCACGGCCGCAAGATCTCGCGCCTGGCCGTGGCCCGCAGCCCGGAAGACCAGCTGCTGCTCCTCGAAAACAAAAAGCTCTACGACCGGCAGGCGGGCTTTTCGGCGGAATGGCTGGAGCCGGGGGCGCTCCATGCCCTGGAGCCCCTGATTCACCAAGAGGTCATCGGCGCCCTATTGCTGGAAGGCAACGCGACGGTCGATGCCCGCATGTACACTAAAGCGGTGACCGAGGCCGCGAAAGCCTTGGGCGCCGACTTCATCGCCGGCCAGGTCAAGACGGTGCAAGCTTCGGCCGGTGGCGTCGGGATCGAGCTGGCGGATGGCCGCTCTTATGAGAGCAGGCAGGTGGTGCTGGCCACTGGCCCATGGGCGCCCTTTCTCACCGAACAACTCGGAGTCACTCTGCCGATCCGGCCGGTGAAGGGGCAATTGCTGCTGGTCGAATTCCCCGATACCCGCTTTAAGCACGATATCACCTGGCGAACCAACGGCCTATACTGCCACGGGCCAGGCCGCTACTGGCTGGGCGGCACCCATGAAGAGCAGGGTTTTGATCAGAGCATCACCGGCGCGGGCCGGGCCACCATTCTCGCCACCCTGGCCCGGATCCTGACTAATGGCGATAAATGTGTGGTGATCGACCACCAGGCCGCCTTTCGCGCCGTCACTCCCGATGGCCTGCCGGTGGTCGGAAAATTATCGCCGTACGACCACATCTTTATCGGCAGCGGCTCCGGCCCGAAGGGTATGCTGTTAAGTGCCGGCATCGGCCGGGTTATCGCGGAAATGATCATGGGCCAGCGGGGGCCGGAAGGGATGGCTTTTCTCGCTCCGGACCGCTTCAATCAAATGGGCTCGGCGTGAGCCGGTGGCACGGGGGAATAATATGAAGAAATTCGAGATTGTCTGTCTTAAATGCGGGGCGGTCCAGCCCCAGGCGTACACCCCTTTTTGCGAGAAATGTAATTACCTCACCGAGATCAACTATGATTTAAGCGCGGTCCGCTTATCGGCATCCACCAACCCTTTCTCCCGGTTTTTTGAGCTGCTGCCGGTTAAGGAGCGGACGCTGCTGCCGGCTGAGTATGACTATACGCCGACCGTGCATGCCAAAAGCCTCGGGAAAATCCTCGGCACCCCGGAGTTGTACCTTAAGAACGAAACGGTCCATGCCACCGGCACCACCAAGTACCGGATGGCGGCGGTGGCCCTGGCCTACCTGTTCGAAAGCGGGGTCCGCCATTTTTGTACGTCTTCGACCGGCAACAGTTCCACCGCCTACGCCACCCTGATCAAGAATATTCCCGATTTGCGGATGTCGCTCTTCACCGGCTCGGACTTTCGCAGCCGGGTCAACTATGCCGACACCGAGCAAATCGATCACTACATCCTCAAGGGTGGGACCTTCGTGGAGGCCTTTGATTGCGCCTCAGTCTTTGCCGCCGAGCATGCCTATACCAGTGAGCGCGGCTTTTTCAATGTCGGGCGCCGGGAAGGGCTGAAGCTGGCTTTTTTCGAGGCCACCGACCAGATCGACCAGGATATTGACTGGTATGTGCAGGGGGTCTCCAGCGCCATGGGGGTCTACGGCACCTACAAAGGCGCCAAGGAATTAAGGCAGCTCGGCAAAATCAACCGGGTGCCGCGGCTGCTCTGTGCCCAGCAGGAAACCTGCTCGCCGATGGTCGACGCCTGGCTGGCGGACAGCGAGAAGATCCGGCCCGAACACATCGTCGCCAACCCGGTCGGGATCGCCAAGGCCATCCTGCGGGGCAACCCGAGCCGGGTTTATCCCTATATGCGGGAGATCGTCAAGGAAAGCCGGGGCGGCTTCGCCAAGGTCTCCGATCGGCGGATCCGGCAGGCCCGTCAACTGGTGCTGGATCACGAGGGGATCGATATCTGCTTTTCGGCCGCCACGGCGGTGGCCGGCCTGATCAAGATGCGGGATGAGGGTTTTGTGCCGGCCCACGACACCATTTTGATCAACCTGACCGGCAGTGACCGGCCGCAGGGCCTGGTGCCCCGGCAGGTCATTTTTCTGGAAAAGACCAGCGACCGCTGGGTCCGCTCAGCCAAGCAGGAGCTGTGAGATGACCAGGATGAACCCGACCGGCGCGCCAGGCATCACGGCCCTGATTGACGAAACCGGTGCCAAACACCCTGCCGACCTGGCCCTTTGCGATGAGCAGATTTCTCTCAACTATGCCGCCTGCCGGGAAAAGACCGATGCGATTGCGGCCGGACTCCGACAGCGAGGGATCGGCCCGGGAGCGGTGGTCGCCTTGATTTTTCCCCAGAGCGTCGAGGCCATTGTCTCCATGCTGGGGGTTTTGAAGACCGGTGCCGCTTATGTGGTCCTGGATGCCGACGAACCGGCCAAAAGAATGACCGAAATTATCCAGGATGCCGGGGCGGCATTAATCATAACCGGCCGCAATGTTGGGTTGGCAGCAGACCCGACCGGGGTGGAAATCGTCAACTTCGCCAATCTCGAAATGGGTACCGCGCCGGGCGGCAATCTGGGAACGGCTGACGATCTCGCCTACCTCTGCTACACCTCTGGCTCCACCGGCAAACCGAAAGGCGTCAAGCAAACCCAGGGCAACCTTGCCCATTTCGCCGCCGTCTACGCGCAGAGTCTGGCCATCAGTGCCGATGACAACCTGTCGATGCTCTACTCGTTAAACTTCAGCGCCTCAAACATGGATATTTTCGCCGGACTGCTGAGTGGGGCGACCGTCTGCCTCTACGATCTCAAGAATAAAGGCCTCTCCGCGCTTTACCAATGGTTGCAGACGCGGCGAATCACCATCCTGCACACGGTGCCGAGCATCTTTCGCAATCTGGTCACCAATGCCCCGGCCGGTTATGGGTTCGATCTGGTCAGGGGGATCGACCTGGGCGGAGAGGCGGTTTTCGCCAGCGATCTCGACCTGCTCAGAAAACATTTTCGGGCCGACTGTCTCTGCCTGAATCATTTTGCCGCCACCGAGGCCAGCGTGATCGCCCAACAGCGCCTGGATCCGAGCCTGGAGTCGACCCCGGGAGTGGTCCCGGTCGGCCGGGCGGCAGCGGGCATGATCATCCGGATTGTCGATACGGACCAGCAACCGGTAACGCCCGGTCAGACCGGCGAGATTGTCCTGGAAAGCCCCTATCTGAGCCCGGGCTATCACAACCTGGCGGCAATTAACGCCAAGGTCTTTTCCACCACCCCGGAAGGCTGCCGATCCTACCGGACCGGCGACCTGGGCTGGCTGGACGAAGACGGCCAGCTCCACTATCAGGGCCGCAACGATTTCCGGGTCAAGATTCGCGGGGTGACCATTGAAATCGGGGAAATCGAAGCCGCCCTCCACAGCCTCGCCGGGGTCCGCAACGCGGTCGCCGTCCATCATAAAAGCGGGGCGGAGGCTGAAGGAGAGATCGTCGCCTTCGTGGTGCTTCTGGAACCGCAGGCCTTAAACCACCAGACGATCCGGCTGGCCCTGGCCTCTTGCCTGCCCCAGTCGATGAGGCCGGCCCGTTTTGTTTTCCTCGACAGCCTGCCGGTGACCGCGACCGGCAAAATTGACCGGAAGGCCCTCGATCCGCAAGCTTACCCGGCCGTCCGCGACCAGCCAACAGCCACGCCTGCCAGCAACCGGAGCCTGGAAAAAGATATCGCCGAGATCTTTTCCCAGCTTCTGAAAACAGCGACCATTGACCACCAGCTGACTTTCTATGACCAGGGCGGCAGTTCTCTGGCGGCGATGAATCTGGTCCTGCGGCTGGAAAAAAAATTCCAGGTCGAAGTCCCCCTGGACTTGATGCACAACGATGCCACCGTGGCGAAGCTGGCTGATTTCATTGCTAAATCCGGGAGCCGTGGCCAAACCACCTGCGAGCGGCGGTCATTGCTGACCGCCTTGAAGGTCCACGACAAACCCTACCGGCTTTTTCTGATTCACGGGCGGGACGGCCATGCCCTGACCTCGCCCTATTTTGCCGGTCTTTTGTCGGAAAACCACTCGTTCTACGTCCTCCGGGCGAAAGGGCTACAGCCGGGAGAAGAACCGAACACCTCCATTGAGGGGATGGCCGCCGATTACATCCGTGAAATAAGGCGCGTGCAACCGCAGGGGCCTTATTTCATTGTCGGCCTCTGTGCCGGGAGCGTGGTGGCCTTGCATATGGTCAAACAGTTAAGCCGAACCGGCGCCCTGACCGCCCCGGTCATCTTGATCGATCCGCCCCATCGTTCGCTAAAACCGATCGCGCCGGGGTTGCTGCGGAGTCGATTACGCGAAATGTATGCGCAACTTGAGCAGCATGATTTCTCCGAGTACGAGGAATTCGCCGTGGCCCTTAAAAACCGGGCGGAGGAAGACAAGATCGAGATTGACCTGGATAATCCGGAGACTCTGGGCCGGACGGCCAAGGTGGTCATCGGCTTCAATATCGCCATCAACAGCTATGACCCGCGGCCGCCCTATCAAGGCGAAGTGCTCTGTGTTTACAGCCAGGCGCGCTTAAACAACATCAAAAAGCATGGTGACGTCCTGATCACCGGGAAAATTAAACGTTTTGTGGTGGCCGCCAACCATGCCGACATTCTCGACGTCAAGAATCAAACCTTCGTAAAATGCATCCGTGATTGCCTGGCTTACAGCATTGCCGTCATCAATCAGCAAATCGGTGCGCCGCTGCTGTGAAAGCCGGTTTAGATCCCGCCTCATGGGAAAACGGGCGACGGCGCGATCCGGGGCCGCCGCCCGTTTTTTATGGCGGCGGCTGCAACGGTCTGCAGGCTTGGCAGAATTTCGGGAATCCTTTAAAATTGACGGTCTCAGATCAACCTCAGCCGACGAAGGGCGAAGATGGTCCGGCGCTCCGGGAAAAAGAAACAGGTGCTGCCGTCGCTACCGGATGGCGCCGATCTGGGCACGCTCTTCGGGGTGAAGGTTGATTTTGCCGGCGAGGTCGAGGCCAGCCTGGCCGGATCTGATCTGGCTCAGGTGCTGGTCGAGAAGCGAGGCGGCGTGGCCCGCCCACCGACCCTGCCGGAAAAATTGGCCGCCTACCCGCCGCCCCAGGAAGAGCTGGATCTGCACGGCTGCACCGGCGACGAGGCGACCAGGAAGACCAGCGCCTTCATCAATGGGGTCACGGTCTTAAGGCTTAAGACCGTGCTGATCATCACCGGCAAGGGGCTGCATTCCGAAGGTCCGGCGGTTTTGCCTCTGGTGGTGGATGGCTGCCTCGCAGAGCTCAAGCTGGCCGGCCGCATTCTCCATTACTCCTGGGGGATGAAGGGGCGGGATCGGAGCGGCGCGGTGGTCGTATTTCTCGAATAAGGGGGTAATGGCACTGTTCTGGCGGTTGGCGACGATAAAACGGGCGGTTGGCGGCGGCAGCGATGGGAGCGCGGCTTAACGGCAGGCTCCTTGGTTTTCTTCTAACTGCCACAGTCTGTTTTATCCTGCTGCAAGCGTCTGTTGCCGATGCCCGAGTTGTCCCCAAAGGGAATGGCTACGGCGGCCTGACCACTGAGTATAATCGCCAGGAGTGGCCGCACTGGATCGACGCCGATCGCGACTGCCAGGATACCCGGGCGGAAATTCTCATCCGCGACTCCCTCGGCCCGCTCAAATTCAAGCGCAACAAACCCTGCAACGTCTCCTGGGGCCGCTGGCTCTGTCCATACACCGGCGAGGAAATCCTCAAGGCCTCGGAACTGGACATCGACCACATCGTGCCCTTGGCCCACGCCCAAAGAAACGGCGGGGCCGGTTGGTCGCGGCAGCAGAAGCGCCATTTCGCCAATGACCCCTTGAATCTGCTGGCCGTCGAGGCCGGCGCCAACCGGGCCAAGGGCGATCAGGCACCCGATCAGTGGCGGCCACCCCGCCGCAGTTATTGGCCGGAATATGCCCGCCGCTGGCGGGAGGTGAAAAGTAAATACCGCCTTCAGATCAAGGCGGCCGAGGAGGCGGCCCTCCGCGAGATGGCCAGAGCCCATTGACCGGAGCCGCCCGTCCATAGCCGGTCCCGCCAAACGGCGAAATCGCCCGACCTTGGCACCTGTCCATTGTTCTCGCCGCTTTTGGCGAGGCTGACAAACCTGCTTTCTTTAATCGCTAAATCTGGTACTTTCGCTCAACGGTAGCCTGAGTGTTAAGACCCTTCGCCTTCACCTTCAAGGCAACTTTTAACTAAAAAGCCATCGTAGTTACAGCGACTTATCATTTATCGCTTTAAACTTTAACTAACTTCTTAAAGGACTTCCCCCATGGCCATCTCCGCCAAAATGCTCGACTTCGCCTCCCGCGCCTCCTGGATCCGCAAGATGTTCGAGGAGGGCGCCAAGATGAAAGCCTTGCACGGGGCCGAAAATGTTTTCGATTTCAGCCTCGGCAATCCGGACCTGCCGCCGCCGGCCCAATACCTGACGGCCCTGGCCGAGGTCATGGCCGAAGAGAAACCGGGGGTGCACGGTTACATGCCCAATCCCGGCTACCCGGCGGTGCGGACGGCGGTGGCGGCCCAGATCAGCCATGAGCAGGGCGTTAATATCGACGCGGCTGAGCTGCTGATGACCTGCGGGGCGGCCGGCGGCCTGAACGTGATCATGAAATCCCTGCTCGATCCGGGCGACGAGGTCCTCATCCTCGCCCCCTTCTTCGTCGAGTACAACTTCTATATCGACAACCACGGCGGGGTGACCAAGATCGTCAACACTGCCTGCGATTTCAGCCTGGATCTGGCCGCCATCGCGAACGCCCTGACCGCCAAAACCAAGGCGATCATCATCAACAGTCCCAATAATCCGACCGGGCAGATCTACTCGCGGGAAGAACTGGCCGGCCTGGGCCGCTTGCTGGGCGAAGCCGGCCGGAAGTTCGGCACCGTCATCTACCTGGTGGCCGACGAACCCTACCGGAAGATCGTCTATGACAACCTGCAGGTGCCCTCGGTATTCCAGGCCAGCCCCAACACCATCCTGGTCTCCTCCTACTCCAAGGATCTCTCCTTGCCCGGCGAGCGGATCGGCTACATCGCCGTCCATCCCGAGGCAGCCGACAAGATGTTGCTCCTGGGCTCCATGGCCCTGGCCAACCGGATCCTGGGCTTCGTCAATGCCCCGGCCCTGATGCAGCGGGTGGTGGCGCGACTGCAGGGAGTGACCGTCGACACCAGCGTTTACGCCCGGCGGCGGGATTTGTTCTGTCAGGTGTTGCGGGAGGCGGGTTACGAGTTCGAACCGCCCAAGGGCGCCTTCTATATGTTCCCCATGTCGCCGATTGCCGATGATGCCGCCTTTGTCGGGCTGTTGCAGGCCGAGAAGATCCTCGGGGTGCCGGGCCGAGGCTTCGGGATGCCCGGCTATTTCCGGCTGGCCTTCTGCGTGGAGGACCAGGTGATCGCGGGTTCCGCCGAGGCCTTTAAACGAGCGATGGCGGCGGCTAAAGCGCTGTGAAATTGAACAAGATTTTGTGCTGCCCGTCATTGCGAGGAGTGAAACGACGAAGCAATCTCTTCGGTCTGGGCAAGAAAGCCTATTCTTTGCCCTCTCGAGGAGATTGCTTCGCGCAGTTTATCCCCCTCAAGGGGGGACTGAACATAGTGCCCGTTTTTTGGGTACTCGCAATGACGGTGCTTGCACCCGCCATCTCGGAAATCTCTCCTGAATGACCTCTTCGGCCCCCCGCCTCCACTACGGCTGGCACATCGTCTGGAGCTCAACCCTGGCCATCTTCGCCAGCCTGGGGTTGGGCCGCTTCGCTCTGGGCATGCTGCTGCCGGCCATGGGGGCCGCGCTGGGGCTCAGTTACAGCCAGATGGGGCTGATCTCCACCGCCAACTTCACCGGCTATCTGCTGGCGGTGCTGGGCTGCAGCCTGCTCACCGCCCGCTTCGGCCACCGGCTGGTGATCTTTCTGTCCCTGACCCTGATCGGCACCACCATGCTGCTGATCAGCCGGACCCAAACCTTTTGGACCATCCCCCTGCTCTACTTCTTCACCGGCCTGGGCTCGGGAGCCGCCAATGTGCCGACCATGGCCCTGGTTTCGTCCTGGTTCGCCAGTAAAAAACGGGGCCGGGCCACCGGATTTGCCGTGATCGGCAGTGGTTTCGCCATCCTGCTGGCCGGAAAACTGATTCCCTGGCTCAACGCCCGGGGCGGTGCCGAGGGCTGGCGGCTGGGCTGGCTGACCCTGGGTATCATCGTCCTGGTCGCGGCCCTGGTCTGCCTGCTGGTCCAGCGCAACTCGCCCCGGGAACTGGGCCTGGAGCCCTGCGGCAGCGAACCGGCCGTCGGCCATCTCCCCCTGCCGGAGATGGACCGGAAGATCGATAAAAAAACCGTCCTGCACCTGGGCGCCATCTACTTCCTGTTCGGCGCCACCTACGTGGTTTTCGTCACCTTTCTGGTCACCTCGCTGGTCCGGGACCGGGGCTTTTCGGAGCTGTCGGCCGGCAACTTCTGGGCCTGGGTCGGGGCATTGAGCCTATTGTCCGGGCCGATCTTCGGGACCATGTCCGACCGGGTCGGCCGCCGGGCGGCCCTGGCCACGGTCTTCTCGATCCAGGCCCTGGCTTACCTGCTGGCCGGGCTCCAGCAGGTGCCGGAGATTTTTCTCTACGCCTCCATCGGCTGCTTCGGGGTCACCGCCTGGGCAATTCCCTCGATCATCGCCGCCATGGCCGGCGACCTGGCCGGTCCGCAGCGGGCCGCCCGGGTCTTCGGTTTCATCACCTTCATCTTCTCGCTCGGGCAGATCTCGGCCCCGGCCGTGGCCGGCATGCTGGCCGAGCGGAGCGGCAGCTTTTCCTCCAGCTTCCTGCTCACCGCCGCCCTGGCCGCCGGCGGGGCGCTGCTGGCCGCCAAACTCCCGGCACCCCGGGGAAAATGAACCGCCCTGCCCCTGCCAGTCTGACCGCTGGTGAGCATCGAAACAATCCGGAGTGACTCGAACATGTCAAACAAGGTCCGCTTGAAGAAAAAACCTGCCGCCGGCGGCAATCGGCCGGCTAAAGGCCGGAATCCCGACGGAGCGGCTTCCCGGCAGGGCCAGACCATTCAGACCGCCCTTCAACTCCATCAAGGCGGCTATTTTCAACAGGCGGCGGAATATTATCGTCAGGTCCTGACGGCCGATCCGCGCAACCCCAGGGCCAACCATCTGCTCGGGACGCTTTACTATCAGACCGGGAATCTCGCGGCCGCCTTGCCCTTGGTTGAAAAGGCCATTCTAGCCAAGCCTGATTACGCGGAGGCCCATAACCTTCTCGGCAGCATTCACCATGCCAGTGGTCGTTATGAACAGGCAATTTTTTGTTACCGAAAGGCCCTGATTTACCAGCCGGACTTCGCCATGGCGCACAACAATCTGGGGATAGTTCTGGAGGCGACCGGACAATACCAGGCCGCTCTGAATTGCTATCAAAGCGCCCTCGCTATTCAACCCGGATATGCTGAGGCCCATGCCAACCGGGGCATCGTTTACCGGAACCTGGGAAGGATTGATGACGCCATCACCAGTTATGGGCTGGCTCTGATTTTAAAGCCGGATTTTCGGGAGGCTTATTATAATTTTTCCGCGCTGCTGCAATTCCACAAGATATTGCCGGACTCGCTGGGCTCCGCCAGCGACCGCAAAAACCTCCTGACTAATTGTCTAAACCGGGACGATCTTGAATCGCAAAACTTTTTCTACGCGTCTTTTCATGAATTATTTCGGGGCGATAACTTTGGCGAAGCACAAAGGTTTATTTGCTCCGAAGATAATTCCGAGTCCTATCTTCATTTCATTGAGAATTCGCCCCTGCGCCGCTTGTTATCCGAGCCACTTTTTCTCTTGGTCCTCCGAAAGACCATTGTCGCCGACCCGCTGGCCGAAAGATTCCTGACCCGTCTCAGGAAGGGGTTGACCACGCTTCTGGCCATGCCGGGAATGGATGAGCAGTTTTACGTTCGGATTACCCCGCTGGTCTGCGCCCTGGCCCAGCAGTGTTTTTGGAATGAATATGTCTTTCAAACCACGGCAGAAGAGGCTGGATTCCTCTCGGTGATCGCGGGGCAGCCGCAGGTTGCGAGTTCTTTTGCGGCCCAGAAATCGCTCGTTGGTCTAGCGATCCAGGCCTGTTATGCACCACTTAATACCCAGCCCCGGGCCGAGAAAATTCATGACCTCGCGGGAATAACCGATCGGGATTTTGCGGAACTCCTCCGAATCCAGCTGGTCGAGCCGAGGCAGGAGAAAGAACTGTTCGAGCGGCTTCAGTCATTTTCAGAGATCAAGGATCCTGTTTCGCAACTGGTCAAGCAGCAGTACGAGGAGAACCCTTACCCCCGCTGGACCGGTATCTCTATGGTTCCGCCGCAGCCGTTTATCGAGTGCCTGAGGCAGGAAATTGCCCCGAATTCGCTGACCGTTCTCCGGCCCATCGAGCGGCCGGAGGTGCTGATTGCCGGTTGCGGAACCGGCCGGCAGCCCATCCGCTGTGCAGTTGCCTATCTGAATTCATCGCTCACCGCCATCGACCTCAGCCTGGCGAGTCTCGCCTACGCCAAGCGAAAAGCGCATGAACTCGGAATCAGTAATATTGAATTTATCCAGGGCGACCTTCTGGCCCTTGGTAACCTCGACAAGACCTTCGACATCATTGAATGCTCCGGGGTGTTGCATCATATGAGCGAGCCGGAGAATGGTCTGCGGGTTCTGGTGGATCTGCTCAGGCCGTCAGGGTACATGAAAATAGGCTTATACAGCGAACTGGCCCGGCAGCATGTGGTGGCAGCCCGTGAATTTGTGAAGAATCAGGGTTTTTCACCAACCATTGCGGGGATCAGGGCCGGTCGGCAGGCCCTTTTAGCCCTGCCTGACGATGATCCGGCGAAACTGGTCAGCATCGGCCAAGATTTTTATGCAGCCTCAACCGTTCGTGATCTTATTTTTCACGTGCAGGAACATCGATTTACCCTGCCGGAGATTGCCAGACTTCTCGAGAAATTCAATTTAGAATTTCTCGGTTTTGACCTCGGCATAGAGGTTAAAAACGCCTACCTTGCGGAACATCCTGACGATCCCGGAGCGATCTCGTTAACCCTTTGGCATCAATACGAACTGCAGAATTCAGAGACTTTTTTCAAGATGTATAATTTTTGGGTCCGGAAGAAACTCCATTAGGTAACATCGGGCAAGTGCGGATAGGGTCCATGGCCTCAACAGCCCGGAAGAGCGGCCAGTAAATCGGCCAGGCTGGCAATTTCAGCCGGATTGATTGCCAGCTGCCGAGCCACGGCGCGATAGACCGGCCGGGGTGTCTCGCCTCGGACCCGCAAGGCGGCAAGAGACAGGGCATCGTCGGATTTGGAAAGTTTTCGCCCATCCGGCCCGAATAATAACGGATGATGGATAAAGCTGGTCCGGGCTAATTCATCCCGGCCCAGTTTGGCCGCCAGGTAGAGCTGGGCGCCCGTGGAGATCCGCAGGTCTTCCCCCCGGACGATCAGGTTGATCCGATCATCGAGATCGTCCACCAGACTGGCCAGCTGGTACGCGGGTCGATCATCGCGCCGCCAGACCACGAAATCACCGAGCTCCCGGCATAAGTCAATGGTCTGGCTGGCCACTTCCAGAACCGCGTCCGGCTCCACCCGGATGCGCAGGGTGTGGGACGCACCCGAGCGATGGGTAAGGTGGCGGCAGGTGCCGGGATAGAGGCCGTCCGGAGAACGGCGTTGAATCTCCTTGCGGGAGCAAGTGCAGGCAAAGAGCCGGGCGCGCTGCCGAAGACCTTCCAGAACCTCCCGATAGCGTTCCATCCGCAGCCGCTGGGAGTGGTAGCGGCTGAAATCGTCGGGGCCGCTGGGCCCTTCATCCCAGTCCAACCCCAGCCAGTCAAGCTGGCGGAAGATGTCCTCGATATACTCGGGCCGACAGCGGTCGCCATCCAGATCATCGATCCGCAGCTTGAGGACGCCGCCCGCCTGGCGGACCAGCAGCCAGATGTGGAGAAAATTGACCCCGTTGCCCAAATGCAGGAAGCCGCTGGGGGTGGGGGCAAGTCGGGAACGGATCTGCATTTGCGAAGCGGCTTGATTAGGGGAAGTATCGCCTGATCCCTTCACGACCGGCTCTTTTATCATGTGACCCATACGCCCCATAAGACTCATGGATCCCATGATGACCGCCGCCCCACTCTTAGGCCCGGGTCAGATGCCGGTATTTGATGCGGTGCGGCTGGTCGGCCTCGTGGCCCAGGCGGGCCTTGCGGTCGGCCTCGTACTCCGAGTAGTTGCCGTCGAACCAGACCGCCTTGCTGTCGCCCTCGAAGGCCAGGATGTGGGTGGCGATCCGGTCCAGGAACCAGCGGTCGTGGCTGATCACCACCGCGCAGCCGCCGAACTCCTCCAGGGCGTCTTCCAAGGCCCGCAGGGTGTTGATGTCGAGATCGTTGGTCGGCTCGTCCAAGAGGATGACGTTGGCGCCTTCCTTGAGCATCCGGGCCAGGTGGACCCGGTTGCGCTGGCCGCCGGAGAGGTATCCCACCTTCTGCTGCTGCTCGGTACCGGAGAAGTTGAAGCGGGAGACATAGGCCCGGGAGTTGACCTCGCGGTTGCCCAGGGCAATGGTCTCCTGGCCGCCGGTGATCACCTCCCAGATCGACTTGTTGGGATCCAGCGCCTCGCGGCTCTGGTCGACGTGGGCCAGCTTGACCGAGTCGCCGACGATGAAGGTGCCGGAATCGGGCTGCTCCTGGCCGGTGATCATCCGGAACAGGGTGGTCTTGCCGGCGCCGTTGGGGCCGATCACCCCGACGATGCCGCCGGGCGGCAGGGCGAAGGTCAAGTCATCCATCAGTACCCTGTCGCCGAAAGACTTGCAGACATGGTCGGCGATAATGACCTTCTGGCCCAGCCGGGGACCGGGCGGGATGTAGATCTGCATCTCCTTGACCTTCTCCTGGTTGCCTTCCTCCAGCAGTTTTTCGTAGGCGGTAATCCGCGCCTTGCCCTTGGCGTGGCGGCCCTTGGGGCTCATGCGGATCCACTCCAGCTCGCGCTGCATGGTCTTCTGGCGGTCGGACTCCTGCTTTTCTTCCTGGGCCAGCCGTTTCTGCTTCTGCTCCAGCCAGGAGGAATAATTGCCCTCCCAGGGAATGCCTTTGCCCCGGTCCAGTTCCAGGATCCAGCCGGCGACGTTGTCCAAAAAGTAGCGGTCATGGGTGACGGCGATGACCGTGCCCTCATAGCGGCGCAGGTGCTGCTCCAGCCAGGCGACAGTCTCGGCGTCCAGATGGTTGGTGGGCTCGTCCAGCAGCAGGATGTCCGGCTTCTTGAGTAGCAGCCGGCAGAGGGCCACCCGCCGTTTCTCGCCGCCTGAGAGGATCTTGACCGGGGTGTCGCCGGGCGGGCAGCGCAGGGCGTCCATGGCCATCTCCAGGCGGGCGTCAAGGTCCCAGGCATCGAGAGTATCGAGCTTCTCCTGGACCTTGGCCTGCCGGTCGATCAGCGCATTCATCTCGTCGTCGCTCATCGGCTCAGCGAACTTTTCGTTGATCTGATTGAACTCGTTGAGCAGATCGACGGTCTCCTGGACCCCCTCCTCCACGACCTGACGCACCGTTTTGTCGCTGTCAACCAGGGGTTCCTGCTCCAGATAGCCGATGGTGTAGCCGGGCGAGAGGTGAATCTCGCCGTTAAACTCCTTATCAACCCCGGCCAGAATCTTCAGGAGCGAACTTTTACCCGAACCGTTCAGACCCAACACGCCGATCTTGGCGCCGTAGAAGTAGGAGAGGGAGATGTTCTCCAGGACCGGTTTCTTGTTGAAGAACTTGCTGACTCGAATCATCGAGTAGATAATCTTGTTGCCTTCCGCTGCCATTGAAGATGTCCTTATATGCTGGTGATTGGGCGCTCCGACCCGCGTGGAGCGCAAGTTGACAGAGGAATATGAGACAAGTGCCCAGCTTGTCAATAACTAACTGGTAATCTGACAAATTCTCATCCCAATCGACGGCCCGGGCTACCCGCCGCTCCCAAACAGGACCCCTACCTGGTTAAAATAATTGTTTTCATTGAGTATTATATTTACATTCGGGTGATTAAGAACTTAATTTGTATTAGTTCATAATCCCGAGGAAAACAGCATGAGCGAAATCAGCAAACACGAAGAACTGGTTGAACAGTACCGCAAGGAGGGCAACGTCAAGGAGGCCATCACCTCCCTGCTCTTCCTGATCACCAAGTATGCCCAGAAGCACGACTTCGCCAGGGCCGAATCGCTCCGGGAAAAGATCATCTCCATGGACCCCATGGCCTTAAGCGAGGCGATCCGGGCCCAGGAGATCATCGATACCGCCAGGCTCAAACCCAACGACAAGGGGCACATGGAAGTCTGGTCCGCCCTCTACGACCAGTTGACCGTCGATGAAGCCAACGCCCTCTTCAACGAGACCCATGAGGTTGTCTTTCGGCCTGGCCAGAAGATCTTCGAACAGGGAGTCCAAAGTCACAACCTCTACTTCATCAATGGTGGCCAGGCCAAGCACCTCTACACCCAGGGCGACCGGGAGATGTTCATCAAAAGGGTGGTTGCCGGTAACGTTGCCGGCGAGGACACCTTCTTCGACGCCAGCCACTGTACCAGCACCCTGGTGGCCATCGACCGGGTCAAGGCCAATTTTATTGCCAATGAGGCCTTAAGCCACTGGCGGGCGACGGTGCCGCAACTGGAAGGGAAGCTGAAGAGCTTTTGTGCCAAGGAAGAGAAAATTAACGACCTCTTGAAAAGAAACTCCATGGATCGGCGGACCCAGCGCCGGGTAATTTTCCCCGGCCGCCTGTTGATCAAGGTAGTAAACTCCGAAGGGGTGCCGGTGGGCAAGACCATGCAGGGCAAGATCGGCGACGTCTCCATCGGCGGAGTTTCCTTTTTCATCAAAGCCGCCGACCGCGAACATGCTCAGATGCTGTTGGGCAACCGACTGCACTTGCGTTTCAACATGCCGCCCAATATGGTCGAATTCGAGCGGATCGGCCTGGCCCTTGGCGTCAAACACCACGCCGACGCCAAGGACAACCTGGAAAAATTCTCGGTGCATATCAAGTTTGACCGAAGACTGAGCGACAAGGACATCAGTGAAACGGAGCGGTTTCTAAAGCTGACCGGCAAGGTCCCGCAACAGTAAAGCACCCTGAACTTCTGACGAGTCTGACGAGTCGAGGTAACTGCTCAAGCCGTTGCGGCCACCAGTCGCCCCACAACTTTTCGCATCTCCCGCCGCCCCAGAGCCTGATTGCCGCTGGCATCGAAAACCGCCAGGACTAGACTGGCGTCCCCCCCACCGCTGCAACCCATGATCAAAATGTCACTCCGCGTCCCCAGCACCGCTTCGTGGCAGGTTTCCAGGCCGATCTTGCCGGTGGCCTCACGGGCGTTGCGAAAAAAATCGTTCAGGGTCGCACCGACCATCCGCAGGTCAATCTTGTTGTTAATGGCGTCCTGGGCGAGAATCTCGCCGGAGGCCTTCATGATTGCCGCCGCCCGATAGCCGTTGATCGTCTTGAAGCCCGCCAGCAGTTCGGCCATGGATAAAGGGCGAGGCTCCGGCTGTACCGCCACGGCGGCCTGGCCGAAACCAATATTCTCGACTTCGTTGTGCATCTTGTCGCTTTCGTCGCCACCCGATTCCCGGCTTGCCTCGGCGCCCCCTCCCCCCTGCTCATCTTGGCGGCGCGACCCTTCCATCAGCATGGCGACATAGGGCTTGAAGATGGTGCGCTCCGGCAGATCGGCGATGTTGACTGTGTCCAGATGCCCATGGGCGAAGGAAATTATTTCGTAAAAGGCCCTTTCGCCGTCCAGCTCGTCACAAAGGGCGTGGATGATTTCACCCTTCTGAAAAAAGATGATCCCCTGGCGATTTCCTTCGGTCACTCGCAAGGCGGCGGTGACCCCGGACATGCATTTGATCTGGATCACATCGCTCAAACTGATGCCGGTCAGCATCCCCTTAAACTGACCGGTTTCTTGCAAGGCCTCCATGACTTTTTCGCGAAGATTCTTGATATCGAAGGGTTTCTCGATGAAATACATGCCGCCCTTGAGCAGCGCCTCCCGCTTAAACTCCGAGGAGGGGAAAGCGGTCATGATGATGACCGAGATGTAGGGGAAACGATTCTTGATCTCGACCAGCAGGTCCAGGCCGCTCATCCCCGGCATTTTGATGTCGGTAATGACCAGGTCGATGCGCTCCCGGGCCAGCTTTTCGAGCGCCTCCTCCCCGGAGGCCGCCGTGACCACCTGGGCCTGGAGTTCCTTGTTGACCAGAAACTCCTTCAAGGACCAGAGGATATCGGCCTCGTCGTCCACCACCAGAATCTTTTTCACCGCCGCCTTTTTAGCCATAAGTGCCATCCTGAAAATTTCCCTGATCTTACTCTAAAAAATCAATCTTTCCTCAAAAAGAGGAAAAAAGTGGCTCCCTGTTGTTTGACCGATTCAACATAGATAAAGGCCTCATGTTCTTTCATGATTCGCATGACAATCGCCAGTCCCAGGCCGGTACCGGTGGTCTTGGTGGTAAAAAACGGTTCGAAGAGTTTTTCCTGAACCTCGCGGGACATGCCTTTGCCGGTATCGCTGATTCGCACCAGCAGGTAGGGTACCTCAACGGGAAGCCCCGGACACCTCCGCTCGTCATAGACACTCCGGTCCACGCCGATATCCTCGGCGACCATCTCGACCACTCCGTTAGCCGGCAGGGCATCCAGCGCATTCAAGAGCAGGTTGAGGAAAACCTGCTGCATCTGGTTTGGATCGACTACCACCAGGGGCAGGTTGTCGCCCAGACGGTTAATTATGACCACGCCGTTTTTTTGGGCTCGCGATTGCAACAGCGGGATGACCTTGCCGATAATTTCCACGAGGGATACCAGCTTTTTCCGGGGCCGCGGCGGTCTGGCGTAGGTGAAGAAGTCCGTCAAGAGAGCGTTGAGTCGATCCACCTGATTGGTGATCCGGACCAGATGCTCACGGTTCGGGTCCTCCGCTGCCAGCCGTGATTCTACGCCCTGAGAAAGCGCCTTGATCCCGGCCAAGGGATTACGCACCTCATGAGCCACCGCCGAGGCGATTTCAGCGATGGTGCTAAAGCGGTTCAACTTCTCCATCTTGCGAAGCAAGCGGTCGGCCTCGGTAATATCGGAGAAACTGATGATGCTGCCCTCCCGCTCACCACCGGCGTTGACTCGCGGAAAGTTAATATACTCGATTAATCTGGCCTCGCCCGAGGCACTGGTGAACTCCAGATTCTTCCGCATTCCGCCCGGCAGCTTGGAATCAGCAGAGTCGACCAGCAGAACCTCAGCCAGGTTCTCCCCGACAATTTCGGTCAGGCCCCGTCCCACCAACTCTCCGGAAAAAAACTGGCCGAGCAGGTGTCTCCCCTCGGGATTACAGGCCACCACTTTCCCGGCGTTGTCCAGGATCAACAAACCGTTTAACAGGCTGGCGATGATGGACTCGGAAAATTTCTTTTCATCCCGCAAACTTTGGTTGGAGGACTTGAGGTGGGCAATAAGTTCATCCTGCTCACGACGCAACTCCTCCCTTTCCAACACGGCGGCCAGGACATTAGCCACCGCCAGCATGGTCTCAATCTCGGAATGCGGGCCGGCCACCGGCCGCTCCAAAAACAGCACCAGGACCCCCAGTTTTCTTTCGTCGGCCAGGATTGGAATCGAATAGTGGACCGCCTCCGGGTAGTGCTTCCGGCATGGTGCTTCTCCCCATGCCGGTGGGAGAATACAGTTGCCCTCATAGACCACCATCTCTTCCACAGCCGCCCGGCCGCAATAACAGTTACCCATGGGTATGATCCCACAGGTTGCGATGTGTTCCTCGGTCAAACCCTTATGGACCTTGAGGCTCAAGTGCAGAGGGTTGCCTTCGGCGACCAGAATGGCGCCCATGGGCAGAATATTCAGGGTGGGAATGGCCAGAGCCAGATCGAGAAGCATCTGCAACTGTTTGAGAAAAGGCTCGTCGAGCATCGCCACGTGCAGAATGGTGTTCATAACCACCTGCAGGCGCACGGATCTCTGCAACTGCTCTTCCCGCAGCCACTGATGGGAGATATCGTTGGCGATAACCAGCCGGAAGGTCTCGCCCTGCTCGTCAACCTCGCTCTTGCCAACCAGGAACTCAACCAGATGGGTGTCGCCGGAGCTACTGACTACCTTGCCCTGCAAAGGCTGGTCGGCAATATCTTCCCAGTCTCCCCAACGGGCGGCCAGCTCGGGAGACTGGCTGGCAATGATCCCCTCCAGACTCCGGCCGATCACCTCCCGGCTGGACCAGCCGAAGATATTCTCGGCCGCCTGGTTCCAGTCGCTAATTACACCATGCGCATTGGTGAAAATGATGCCCTGGGGCGAGGAAGCGAATAGTTTCTGTAGTCTCTTCATTGAAAGCTACTTTTCCCCGATAATCTGAATTATCGCCACAACCACTTCCGTACGGCCCCGCAGGAGATGAAACTAGCAGGACAAGGAATTATTGCCAAGCTCAAATGGCCAAAGGGCGGATATTAACCAAAAATTAACCAGGGAAAAGCAGAAACTATCGCCAGAGAAAGTTCGGCAGGAATGGCTGGTGAGGACAGCGACCGCGACACAAAACCAGGGGAGGCCGAAGGCAGAAATGACGAAATAATGACCCGGATGCCATTTGTTCCCGATTAAAATCCGGCTGAATCACTACTCGGACAACTCATTCATGACCACGGCCAGAAACTTGTCGAGTTCGTGCTTGACCAGGGAGAGGTTGGCCTCGGCGCCCAGGACGACGATCAGGTGGAAATGGGCCAGGGCGTTCAGCCCCGAACAACGGATGATAATGATCCCCTTGGGGGTGTTGATGGCAGTTTCGTAGCAGGCCTCCAGCCCGACGTTTTCAGAAGCCTCATGGGCCTTCTGAAAGAGATCGTTGAAGGTGGTGCCGACCGTATCCAGATCGACTCTGGGGTCCACGGAATCGCGGGCCAGGATCTTGCCCTGGTAAGTGAGAACCCCGCTGGCCTTGTAACCGCTGACCTTGCGCAAACTGATGATGAACTTCTTCAGGGTCTCGCCCTTGATGGTCTTTTTCTTTGCACCCTGCTCGGCCATTCTTTTCAAACCCCGCCTGAAAGCCAACCCCGGAATCACCAGACTGATCCGCCCGGCACCCAACACCTCTATGGGACTAAATATAGCACATATTCTGTAGATATTCTCCAGGGGTATGGATTGTCAACGATAAATCTGGCCGCCGGCTCGTCACGCCCCTAATCCCTGCGGACCCGCGGGCGTCTTCAGTCCTTTCCCCTCTGAGCTGAGCCGGTTTTTTTAAGATAGGCCTGTTCGATTTTTTCGACCACCACCCCGATATCCACCGGTTTCAACAGGTAGTCGAACAGACCCTTCTGCATGCCCTCCATGCCGGTGCTGGTCGAGCCGTGTCCGGAAACCAGAATGACCTCCAGGGCCGAGTCCTGCTGCTTGAGCAGAGTCAGGGTCTGCAGGCCGTCCAACCCCGGCATCTTAAGGTCAAGCAGGACCACGTCCGGCCGCCACCCCTCTCCCATGATCGCCAAAGCCTCATCGGCGCCGCCGGCCACCCGGGTGCGCATCCGCCGTAATTCGAGCCGCTCCGCCAGGGTGGCGGCAAACTCCGTTTCATCATCGACAATCAGAACCTTGATCTCCGCCATTACCGCTAACCCCTCTCCTGTTGCTGATCGATGGGAAAGACCAGGCTGAAGGTGGTGCCCAGTCCCTCATCGCTTTCCACGTAGATTTCGCCGCCCAATTTCTTGACCAGCCCGTAGGTGATCGACAACCCCAGGCCGGTGCCGTGGCCCTCGCCCAGTTTGGTGGAAAAAAACGGCTCGAAGATGTTCTGCAAAATATGGTGGGGCATGCCGGGTCCGTCATCCCTGATGTCCACCTGCACCCGGCCGGCGGTGAGCTGCTGGGTGGTGATGCGGATATTGCCGTCCTTGTCGATGGCGTCGATGGCGTTGTTGATGATGTTCAGGAGAACCTGCTGGAGCTGGCCCGGATCACTTTTGATCGGCGGTAAGTCCCGCAGAAGGTGGAGCTCAAGCTTGATATTGCGGTAGAGGGCCTCCTTCTCGAGAAAGCCCAGAACCTCCCGGATAATCTCATTCAACTGGACCGATTTTAGCGACACATCCATCCGGCGGGCGAAGCCGAGCAAGCGATGGGTGATGGCGCGGGCCCGCTCCACCGCGCTTTCCAGGGCGGTGAGCTGGGTGATGAACTTATCGTGATGGGGAAAGTCGCGGGTCAGCTTGAGAATGTCCTTGAGCAGCCCGGCCTTCTCGTTGATGATGGCCAGCGGGTTGTTGATCTCGTGGGCCACCCCGGCGGCCAGCCGGCCGATCGAGGCCAGTTTGTTGGTGTGCTCCTGATCTTTCAGAAACAACTCCCGGTCCTCGTCGGCGGCCCGGATCTTGGCGGCCAGGGCATTGGAGATATTGATGATCAACACCCCGGCGGCCAGCACGGTGATCACGAAGATGATCACCAGCTGGTCCCGGAAGGAATGCCAGCTCTTTTGCTCGGCATTGTCCCGCTGTTCCACCACCAGGGTCCAGGTGGTGCCCACCACCGCCCCAGCCGCCCGCAACACCTTGCCGTTATTGCTCTGTTCGCTGATCAGGTTGAAGCCCTTGCGGATCGGACTGAAGGTGATCGGGAAGGTTTCGCCGGTGCGCCCCCAGTGCCAGGAGGAGGTCTGCAAAATATTTTCCTGATTAATCAGAAACAGCTCGTCGATCTGCTCGGCCCAGGCCGAGGCCAGGAAGTCTTCCAGGGTCCGGGTGTCGATGCTGGCCCGCACCACCCAATAGCCGTTCTGGCCCGGTTCCTTTTTGGTGACGGCGATAACGAAATGCGGGACGTTGCGATAGCCGGTGAAAACATCGCTGACAAAGACCTTCCGGGCCAGGGCCTGGTTGTACCAGGCGCTGCCGCGGTAATTCTTACCCAGCAGGTTGTAAGGCCCGGCGTAGGCGACCTGGATGCCCTCCGGGTTGATCAGGCTCAAGTCCACCAGACCCCGGTGGTCGTTCTTGAGTTCGGTGAAGATCCGGTCCAGGTTCTTTTGCTGGACCAGATCGCCGACCGGATAGGAATTGGCGGTCACCACCAGGGCATTCTTGAGTTTATCGAGGAATACCTCCAGGGAGCGCTGGGTGCTTTCCCCGTGCCACTGCAGGTTGTTGATCGCCTCCTGACGAATGAGCTGGCGATACTGGAAAAAGCTGAGCAGGGAGGTCCCCGCCAGGGGAATCAGGGTGATCAGCAGCATGGTGACCAGCAGACTGCGGCGCAGGTGGCGGTAACGACCTTCCGCGCTCAGGTTTTGCCGATGGCGGGAGGTCCGCCCCTCGAACAGCACTTTTTCAATTTTAGGCAAACGAAAAATCATCCCTGCCTCCCGTTCGATTGGTCCCGCAGGACCGCGCCGGCCTGCAATTTGCCTTCCAGGGCCCGGCGCAGGGCCAACATTCCGGTGCCGATCACCCGGTCCAGCACCACCACCCCCTTCCAGGTCAGATACTGGTAATGCTCCTCCTCGATGCCGCCGCAGACCAGATGGGTGATGGACTCCTTGATCACCATGCCGCACAATTCCTCCCCGGACGGCCCGGGCAACAGGATCTCCCGGGGCGGCTCAACCAGCTCGCCCCGCTCGGCCCGGGCGATCAGAATCTCGGTGGCCAGATCGAAGCGGGGGGCGATTACCTCACCCTGTATGGTCAGAAGAATGCGCATCTCACACCTGTGCAACTCTTGATTAAGTCGTCATGGTCAATACCCATCCAGGGGCCTAACAATGACGCGTCTGGCTGGTGTCCATTGTGGGAGCGGCTTCAGCCGCGAATTTT
>JAGVGT010000003.1 GCA_020056965.1 Deltaproteobacteria bacterium | reverse complement strand
GCTCCTACAGGCTTGGCTGGAAATTGTTTAGAGTCAAATAATAAGTTTAAAGTCAAAGGCAAGGATATGATTTCCATCGACGAAGCGATTGCCATCATCAAGGACAATATCCCTCCCCCAGCGCAGGCGGAATGCCCGCTGGACCTGGCGGTGGGACGCTACCTGGCCGAGGATATCCGGGCACCGGAACCCTCGCCGCGCTACACCAATTCGGCCATGGACGGTTACGGGGTGCGCTGGGCGGATCTCGGCGAGCCGACCCCGGAGCACCCTGCGACCTTGGCGCTTATCGGTGAAAGCCGGGCCGGATTGCCCTTTGCCGGGACGGTGGGCGCCGGCCAGGCGGTGCGGATCAGCACCGGGGCGATGCTCCCCGCTGGTGCCGATACGGTGATCCGGGTCGAGGATACCCGGGAGGAAGGGCCGAACGTTCTGATCAGCGCCGCCAATAAAATGGGCCAGGATGTCCGGCTTCGAGGCGAGGAGTTTGCTGAAGGCGACCTCCTGCTGCGCCGGGGCGTCCGGATCGCCGCCCCCCAGGCGGCCCTGTTGGCGGCGGTGGGCCTCGAGCAGGTCAGGGTCTTCAGCCCCGGCAAGGTTGCCCTCCTGGTCACCGGCTCCGAGCTGGTTGCCACCGGGGCGACCATCGCCGCCCACCAGATTCGCGATTCCAACATGACCATGCTGCGGGCGGCGGTCCAGGAGAGCGGGGCAACCCTGGTCTCCTGCGCCAGGGTCTCCGACGACCGGCAGGCGACCATTGACGCCATCGGTCAAACGGCGGCCGAGATCATCATCTGCACCGGCGGTGTCTCGGTGGGTCGGCACGACCATGTCAAGGAGGCGGCCGAGGCGAACGGCTTTACCCCGCTGTTCTGGCGGGTCCGCCAGAAGCCTGGCAAGCCCCTCTATCTGGCCAGAAAGGGGCGGACCCTCCTCTTCGGGCTGCCGGGCAATCCGGTTTCGGCCTTCATGTGTTTCGCCCACTATGTACGCCCCTTGATAGGCGCCCTCTCCGGCCGCGCCTTCGGCTGGCCGACCCTCACCGCCCGGGCGGCGGAGGAGATTGCCAACCGGGGCGGGCGACCAAACATGCTGCGGGTGCGGACGGGCCGAGACCGGGAGGGCGGATATACCGTCAGCAGCGGGGAAAAGCAAGGCTCGCACATGCTCACCTCCCTGGCCGAAGGCGATGGCTATGTCATCCTGGGGCCCGGGCAATCGCTCCGGGCCGGGGAACCGATCTTGGTCTATTCCTATGATTTTCGCACTGAACCGACAAGGAGATAACGACAATGGCCCACGTGGAAGCAGTCTGTATCAGCGAGAAAAAAGGCATGGTCAAGAGAGAACGGGCCGAAGTGGTCCTAAAAGCCGAGTGGGGCATGGAGAACGACGCCCACGCCGGCGACTGGCACCGGCAGGTCTCGCTCCTGGCCGGCGAGTCCATCGATAACGTCAAAAAGGTCCTGCCCACCCTGAAGAACGGGGCCTTTGCCGAAAACATCATTACCAGGGGCATCGACCTCACCACCCTCAAGGTCGGCGACCGCTTGCAGGTGGGCAAGGAGATCATTCTGGAGATCACCCAGATCGGCAAGGAGTGCCATAATCAAGGCTGCGTGATCAAGAAGACCACCGGCGACTGCATCATGCCCAAGGAAGGCCTGTTCTCTCGGGTCGTGCGCGGCGGTCTGGCCCGGCCTGGCGATACCATAACGACCCAACCCTGAACGCCCCAGGGCGGAGATCGGCCTCTCCCACCCCTGGCGTTCCGCCCTTGCGGAAAAGTCGCGGCCCGTTATAATGTTTACTGTCGTTCCGGTCGTTTCCTGGCCGGTGTGACCAACAACCCCGGGCATCCTTGCGTTCCCGGCGCCGTTCATCATTAACCCCGGAGATCCCCATGAAAAAACATTTCCTCCCGCTCCTCCTCCTTTGCCTCGGCCTGGCGGCCAGCCCGGCCGCCGCCGATATTGAATGGCAGGCCGGACCGACCCTGAAGACCACGGCCGCACCGGTGGATGTGGCCACCTCGGCCGACGGCAGCCGAACCTTTGTTCTGGTCGAGGGCGGCAAGGTGCAGATTTTTGATCAGGCCGGTCAGAACCGCGACACCATCGAGGTTGACCCGGGGATGGATCGGATCACCAGCACCGGCGAAGGCAACCTGATTATCGTCAGCAGCCACAAGAACAGCGTCGCCCAGCAGATCTCGATCAGCTACCGCTTCCCCTTTGACTACACCGACTCGCCCTTCATGGGCAAGGCTGAGGCGCCGGTGGTGCTGGCGCTGTTCAGCGACTTCCAATGACCTTACTGTGCCGGCCTTAGGCCGCAATTCGAGCAGTTGCTCGAAAAAAACCCCGACACCCTCAAGATCGTTTACAAGGCTTACCCGCTGCCCAGCCACAAGATGTCGATGCCGGCAGTGATTGCCGCCTTTGCCGCCAACAAGCAGGGCCGTTTCTGGGATTTTCACGACAAGATTTTCGCCGACTTCCGCAGCCTCAGCCCGGAGAAGATCAAGCAGATCGCCACCGATTTGAAGCTGGACATGGCCCGCTACGATAAAGACCAGGCCGACCCCAAGGTCCAGGCCCAGATTAACCGCGACCAACGCGAGGCCCAATTGGCCGGGGTCAGCGGCACCCCCACCATGTTCATCAACGGCCTGCTGGTCCAAAGTCGCTCCCCCCAGGCGATGCAGGAGATGATCAACCAGGAACTCCGTAAACGCGGCAAGGCCAAATGACCATCGCCCGACCGTTGCCGCGTCAGCCGGGCGTTAAAGCCGCCCCCTTGTCGGAGCTGCAGTTGAAATTCACCGACAACGAGGCCGCCCGGCTGCTCTACGGGGAGTTGAACCGCAATCTGACCATGATTGAACAGGCCATGGGGGTAAAGATTGCCGTGCGCGGCTCGGAGTTGTTGATCAAGGGCGCGCCCCACGACCTGGAAATCACCGCCGGCACCCTGCGCCAGCTCTACGAGATGATCCAGCTCGGCAGCCCCCTCTACCAGCAGGACGTCGCCTACGCCCTGCGCATCCTCTCGCGGGCGCCGAACGCCAACCTCAAGGAGATCTTTCAGGACCAAGTCTTCATCACCGCCAACCAGGGCCGGATCGCCCCCAAGAGCATCAACCAGAAGAAATACATCGAGGCGATCCGCCAGCATGACATTGTTTTCGGGATCGGCCCGGCCGGCACCGGCAAGACTTATCTGGCGGTGGCCATGGCCATCGCGGCGCTGACCGCCAACCAGGTCAAGTCGATCATCCTGGCCCGGCCGGCGGTGGAGGCCGGCGAGCGGTTGGGCTTCCTGCCCGGCGACATGGCCCAGAAGGTCAACCCCTACCTGCGCCCCCTGCACGACGCCCTCAACGATATGCTGGGGCGGGAAAAGACTGCCGCCCTCATCGAGCAGGGCACCATCGAGATCGCCCCCCTGGCCTTCATGCGCGGCCGCACCTTGAACAGCGCCTTCATCATCCTCGACGAGGCCCAGAACACCACGCCCGAGCAAATGAAAATGTTCCTGACCCGCCTGGGCTTCAGTTCCAAGGCGGTGATCACCGGCGATGTCACCCAGGTAGACTTGCCCGCCGACAAACACTCCGGCCTGATCGACGCCCAAATAGTGCTCAAGGATATTCCGGGCATGGCCTTCACCTACTTCACCGAAATCGACGTGGTCCGCCATCCCCTGGTCCAGGAGATTATCCTGGCCTACGGACGTCAGAGCGAAAGCCGCGCCGTCAACTCAGCGAAGTTTCTCCCTTCTCGCAAGAAGGGCTGATCCTGCTCCTGTCCTCTCCCTAATACGAGACGCCATGTGACTTGCCCCAGCTGGCGCAATTAACTTCACTCAGAAACCGGCTTCACCCCTCCCACAAAATACGTTTTGACTCACAGTATTGCTACGGTCATATGAAGATCGCGATTTCCGTCCCCGACAATTTGTTTAGTGCCGCCGACCGATACGCCAAAAACCATGGTTATTCGCGCAACCGGCTTTTTGCCGAAGCGGTTGCCCAATATCTTGAGCAACACCCCACCGACCACATCACTCAGGAGCTTAACGAGGGATACACCACCGAGTCCGCCGAATTGGATCCGACCCTTACCGCCATACAATCAAGCTCAATTGAAAAAGAGGAACGTGATAAAGCGGGGAGACATTTGATGAGCGGAACTCCCGCCGCCGGGATGGTTCCGGAACCTGTCACAACGATAGGTGACAATGGTGATAACCATTGAAAATTCACCCCAACAGTTGGTAAAGTCATCTCGCTAATGAATTGCCGTTACCCACTGGCACCAATTCCTCCCATAAGCAAGCTTTCTGGACCTGAACCATGCCGATACTCCTCAGTTCCCAACATCCGCACCGCTCGCCGGTCAGCCTGGCCTGGCTGCACCAGGCCGCCGAGGCGCTGCTGATCATCACCGGCCGCGACGAGGCCGAGTTGAGCCTGCTGCTGGTGAACGATGCCCAAATGCGCGAGTTGAACCGCCACTACCGGGGCAAGGACAAGTCCACCAATGTCCTATCCTTCCCCCAGATTGGCGGCGACGACCCCACCGGCGGCTATCTGCTGGGCGACATCGTCATCTCCCTGGACACTGCCGTTCGGGAGGCCGCTGAAAAGGGGATCACCGCCCATAGCCACTGCCGCACCCTGCTGATCCACGGCCTGGTCCATCTGCTGGGACTCGACCATGAACGCTCCGAAGAGGAATACCGGCTGATGCTGGCCCAGGAAGACTTCCTCGCCCAGGAACTTAAAAATACCGAAAGGAGAAACGGAATGATCAATCTGGCCATCAATGTCGATCATGTCGCCACCCTGCGTCAGGCGCGGGGCGGCAAAGAGCCCGATCCGGTTACCGCCGCCGGGATCTGCGAACTGGCCGGGGCCGGCGGCATCGTCGTCCACCTGCGCGAGGACCGCCGCCACATCCAGGACCGCGATGTCCGCTTGCTGCGGGAACTGGTCAAGACCAAGCTCAATCTGGAGATGGGCGCCAACGAGGAGATCATCAAAATCGCCCTGGCCCTCAAGCCGGACATGATCACCCTGGTCCCGGAAAAGCGCCAGGAGTTGACCACCGAGGGCGGCCTGGACGTGGCCGGTCAGAAGGGCAAGCTCAAGAAGGTGGTGGCTAAATTCGAGAAGGCTGGCATCCCGGTCTCGCTGTTCATCGACCCGGCGCCGGTGCAGGTGGCGGCGGCCCGAGAGGTGGGCGCCACCTTTGTGGAGATCCACACCGGCCGTTACGCCGATGCGACCAGCGATGAGATCGCCGACCGGGAGTTCGAGCTGATTGCCGCGGCCGCCGAGTCGGCCTACGAGACCGACCTGCGGGTCAACGCCGGTCACGGGTTGAACTACCTGAACACCCCGCGCATCGCCGAACTGGGGATGATCGAGGAGTTGAGCATCGGCCACGCCGTCATGACCCGGGCGATCTTCGTCGGCCTCGATCAGGCGGTGCGGGAAATGCTGGCGCTGCTCTAACCATTACCTCCGCACAAAAAAAACCGGCGTCCCCAACTGGGGTGCGCCGGTTTTTTTGTATCAGCACGGCTCGCCAAGCCAGGCGGGTAATGCCAATTTCAAATCAAAGGTGTAGGTTGCGTTAGCGGCTGTATCGCGTAACGCAACACTTCCGAAGTTAATCCCACCATGCCAGATCGTCGCGTTTCGTTCCTCAACACGACCTACCCTCTACGGCTACTGAAGTTCGATGGTAATCAGAATTTCAAATCAAAATAGAAACAGGAAGCAAGCGCACGCAACGAGACCGTGCATCTGGCGTGTGGCGAGGAACCGCCCAGGGTTAACTACCCCCGCAAAGCTTCCTCCAGTTCCTTGATGTCCTTGTGGTTACCCAGGACCACCAGGGTGTCGGCGGCAGAAATCGGGGTGTTGGGGCTGGGGTTGAACTGCATCTCACCACCGGTCCGCTTGATCGCCACCACAATCAGGTCGTAATCCTTGCGAATCCCCGACTCCATCAGGGAGGAGCCGGCCAGTTTCGAATCGGCCGAAACCACCATCTCCTCCAAGCGCAGACCCAGTTCGCCGCCGTGGACGGCCAGATCGATGAAGTCGATGACTGTCGGCCGCACCAGCTGCTGGGCCATGCGGGTGGCCCCGATATAGTAAGGGGAAAGAACCTTGTTGGCCCCGGCCCGGATCAGCTTGGTCTCGGCCCCCTCTTCGCCGCTCGAACGGGCCATGATAAAGAAATCCGGCCGGATCCCGCGGGCCGAGAGGGTAATGTAAACGGTGTCGGCATCGGAAGAGACCACGGCGATTAATCCCTTGGCTCTCATGATCCCGGCGTCCATGAGAATCTGATCATCGGAGGCCTCCCCCTCCAGGACCAGATAGCCCTGTTCGACGATGGCGGGAATCTTGTGAGTGCTCTTCTCGATCACCACGAACGACCGATTGTTGTCCTCGAGAATCTTGCAGATCACCTTACCGATTCGGCCGTAACCGCAGACGATGTAATGATTGCGCAGCTTGGCGACATCCTTCTTCATCCTCATTCTCCCAATAGTTGCCCGCAGGCCGCCTTCCACCACGTCCTCGGTAATCTTGCTGAACATATACAGGACAAAGGCCACCCCGATCATAATCAGGAACATGTTGAAAATCCGGCCGGCCGTACTCAGATGGACTATCTCGCCATAGCCGACGGTGGTGATGGTGATCACCGTCATGTACAGACTGTCCAGAAACGCCCCGCCCTCGATCAGCATGAAACCAGTGGTCCCGAAGGCCAGAAGCGCCGCCAGCAGCAGAAAAGCAACGGCGAAACGCCTGGTCGTCTGCAGGGGTGGTGATATGGAAAATCGGTCAAACATGGCAAGAACCTTATATTGGTCAAACCTTCTCTAACAACCGGGCGACAGTTGTTGTTTAATAGCACAAATCCGGAAAAACCACTAGCCACTACCCAAGTTATCGAGCTACAGCCGACAGAATATGCAAATACCAAGCGCCCGCCAACCGGCCACAAAACCGGCTCCAAAAGACCATGTTACAATACGATTTCGAAAAGCCTCGGGACACCGCGGGAATTACACAGGTTAATTATTGGCAGGCCGAATTATTTATTTTATAGTCCGCCGACCGCCTTAAAACCGGCCACGTTTATTCGTCCCGCTGAGGGTTCAGCGAGGCGGAAAGTCATATACTTCAATCCCAATTGCACAAAGGAGCAGTCATGAACATCCTGGTATTCGGACCGAACGGCAGCGGCAAGGGCACCCAGGGCGCCATCGTCCAGAAGAAGTACAACCTCCCCCACATCGAGTCCGGCGCCATCTTCCGCCTGAACATCGGCGGCGGCACCGAGCTGGGCAAACAGGCCAAGGAATATATCGACCGCGGCGATCTGGTTCCCGATGGCATCACCATCCCGATGATCCTCGACCGCTTGAAGGCAGACGACTGCAAGAAGGGCTGGATTTTGGACGGCTTCCCCCGCAACAAGGTACAGGCCGAGACCCTGGCCAAGGCCTTGAATGACGCCGGCATCAAGCTCGACTATGTGGTCGAAATCGTCCTGCCCCGCGACGTCGCCAAGCTGCGCATCACCGGCCGCCGTCTCTGCGTCAACGACAACAACCACCCCAACCACGTGGCCTTCGAGGCCATCAAGCCGGTGGAGAAAGACGGCAAGATCGTCTGCCGGGTCTGCGGCGGCGACTTGAAGACCCGCGCCGACGACCAGGACGACACCGCCATCGACAAGCGGCACGACATCTACTACGACGACAAGACCGGCACCATGGCCGCCGTCAACTACTTCAAGGGCCTCGGCACCGCCAAGGTCATCTCCGTGGACGGCCGTTCGGCGATCCCGGAGGTCAGCGAAGCAATCATGTCCAAGTTGGCCTAAGCAGTTTTAGCACCAAAACGCAAAAAGCCCGGGGAGCACGCGCTCCTCCGGGCTTTTTGCGTTTACGATTCCATCGGCGGGCCAGGAAGTACCCCAGCCCGAACGGGCCAAGGCTAGGCAGCTCCAAGGTTTACTTCTCCCCCTCCCCCCTCACCGTAGCGGACGGTCTGATCCCTACCCCGGCTCTTGGCTTGGTACATGGCCTCATCGGCCCTGGCCAACAGCTGACTGCCGTCCAGACCAGGTTCATGGCAGGCAATACCGACACTAACCGTCTTGAACACCGACCCGCCGCCGTCAAAACCCTGGCCGACCAGGAACGCCCGCTCACTGAAAGCGCAGCGAATCCGCTCCCCGATGATATAAGCAATGGTCTGGTCGGTGTCGGGCAGAATCACGACAAACTCCTCGCCGCCGTAACGGAAGGCGCGGTCGGATTTACGGAGAACCTCCTTCAGCAACTTGCCGAAGGAACTCAACACCCGGTCGCCTTCCGGATGACCGTAGGTATCGTTGAAGGCTTTGAAGTTATCGACGTCCATCATCAGCATCGAAAAGGTATATCTGGTGCCGCGATAGCAGCGGGCAACCTCGTCTTCCAGCACGGTAAACAGATAATGGCGGTTATAAAGGCCGGTCAGGGTGTCGGTAATCACCATTTCCTGGATTTCCCGGTTCTTGGCGTCGAGGCTTTCCAGGGAGGTGGTTAACTCCCGGTTTAGGTAGCCGATCTTGCCGATCTCTTCAAGGGTCCGGCGCCGCTGTTTGCGCAGCAGGAAGAGCATGTTGTTCAGCTGTTCGCCCAGTTCCTCGACCAGGCTGGGGCAGGCCTTCTTGAAAACGTCGCACTTCACGCAGGAACTGTATTTGTCAACAAAGTCGCCCTGGGTGCCACCGCCACAGAAGGTGCCGGCTACCTGCCAGCAGCGCTGCTGCTCATGACCATGGATCGGACACCCGTACTTTTCGCATTTCTCCACTTCCCAGCATTTTGGCAGATGCGGATTGACAAAAATCACCTCGTGATCGCTGATGGCCAGGCCGAACAGAGGAATAATCTCCGCATGAATCCGCGCCAGAAGTTCATCGCCGATCTGCTTTTTTTCGAGACGAGCCATCACCTTCCTCCAAGATGTTACCGGTCTGAAAGCCGGACTGATTGCCGGGACATTTTCAGTAATCCTTCACACACCTGAAGAAAAAGTATCACACCGTGGCGCCGGCCACAAAACTGATTTATGGGCGAAAGAGAATTTGTCCGGGAGGTCGGGAAAGACTCGGAGACTGCAAGTTGAACTGGTCATCCTGGTCGGCCTGGTCGGACAAATCCGACCAGGCCAACCAACAAATCAGCGGCCGCGCAGGGCGGCGATGCGCTCTTCGATGGGCGGGTGGCTGGCGAAGAGGGAGAACATGCTTTTCTTGTCGGTGATCCCGGCGGTGGCCAGGCTCTGGGGCAACGGCTCCACCTCGATCCCGCCCAACCGCTGCAGGGCGGCGACCATTGGGCTCGGGGTGCCCAGGAGTTGGGCGGCCCCCGCATCGGCCCGGAACTCCCGCTGCCGCGAGAAGTACATGACCACGATGCTGGCCAGGATGCCGAAGACGATATCGAAGAAAATCACACTGATCATGTAGCCAATGCCGGGGCCGGAGTCGCGATCGCCGCGGCGCAGAAAGCTGTCCACCAGATAGCCCATCACCCGGGAGAGGAAGATCACGAAGGTGTTCATCACCCCCTGGACCAGGGTCAGGGTGACCATATCACCGTTGGCGATGTGGCTCACCTCATGGGCCAGCACCGCCTCGGCCTCCTCGCGGGTCATACTGTCCAGAAGTCCGGTGGAGACCGCCACCAGCGAGTTGTTGCGGGTAGCACCGGTGGCGAAGGCGTTGGGGGCGCCGTCATAGATGGCCACCTGGGGCATGGCCAACCCGGCCTTACCGGCCAAATGGCGGACGGTGTCCACCAGCCAGCGCTCGGTCTGGTTGGCGGGGGTCTCGATGACCTTGGCGCCGGTGGACCACTTGGCCATGGTCTTGGAAAGCAGCAGAGAAATAAAGGCGCCGCCGAAGCCCATCACCGCCGCGAAAACCAGCAGCATGCCGAGGTTCAGGCCGTTGGCGGTCAGGAAGCGATTGACCCCCAGCAGGCTGGCGACCAGCGACAGCACCACGATCACCGCCAGGTTGGTAACCAGGAACAACATTACCCGTTTCATTTCAGATTCTCCTTAACTCAAAAAGCGGCGCCAGCCGGGCGCGGTTGGATGATTATCACGGCCTCCAATAGGCAAGCGGCCAGTATCACCTCACTGCTGCGATTTTTAACCACGGCCGGGGTGACTGTCAAGATTCCACCTGGCGATTGATCCAGCCAGTGTCCCGTTTGGTTAGTTCTTTCGGAGAATGTGGCTAATTTGGGCTACCCTTCGACAGGCTCAGGATGAACGGTTATTACTCTTTCAAACAGATACTCCGATCACCCTGAGCCTGTCGAAGGGTGCCCAGCTGGCAATTGCCACAAAACACCTGGAGTGCGGTCAAACACGAATATGCAACCAACGACAAATGGAAAAAGGGGTTATATTTTCGTTCTGCCCTCGCTACATCTTTAAACTTCTGCGGTTCCGCGGTTCGATATTCTGCGGTTCTCCGGTTCGCCCTTCAGTAATCACCCTTCAGCCGGTAACCCACCCCGGCCTCGGTGAGGATGTAGCGGGGGCGGGAGGAATCCGTTTCAAGCTTGTGGCGGAGATTACTGATATTGACCCGCAGCACATGGGGCTGCTCCAGATAACCGGCCCCCCAGATCTGCTTGAGGATCTGGCGGTGGGTGAGGACCTTGCCGGCATGACTGACCAGGAGGCGCAACAGATCGTATTCGGTGGGGGTGAGCTGCACTTCCCTGCCCTGCACCGTGACCCGGCGATGGCCCAGATCAACCTCCAATTCGCCAATTTTATAGACCGGCTCCGGGGCCTCTTGGACGGCGCGACGCAAGGCCACCCGGATCCGGGCCAGGAGTTCGCCACTCCCGAAAGGCTTGGTCAGATAGTCGTCGGCGCCGGCGTCCAGGGCCTGGACCTTATCGTCTTCCCGCTCCCGGACCGAGAGAACAATGATCGGCACCGGCGACCACTCGCGAATCCGCCTGATCACCTCAACCCCGTCCAGATCGGGCAACCCCAGATCAAGCAGGATCAGCTCCGGCCGGACCACAGCCGCCGCCACCAGGGCCAGCTTGCCGGTTTCGGCCTGGTGGACGCTGAACCCCTCACTCCCCAACACGGTCTTGAGGAAACGCTGGATCGCCACCTCGTCGTCCACCACCAGAATCCTGACACCGGTCGCAACCCCGCTACTGTCCATGTGACTCACCCTCCTCCGGCGCCAGCTTCAGAGGGAGCCGGACGATGATCCTGAGGCCGCCGCCGTCCCGGTTCTCCGCCCGGATCGTGCCACCGTGCGCCTCGACGATCCCCTTGCAGATGGACAGCCCCAAGCCGGTACCACCGCCGCCTTCCGGCCTCGGCACCATGTAGAACTTGTCGAAGATTTTCTTGAGCTCCGGTTCGGGCAGCCCCTGGCCATGGTCACCAATTTCGATAAGCAAAGCGCTCCGGTCAATCCGGACGGCCAGGTCGATGGCGCTGCCCACCGGGGAAAATTTGACACTATTCTCCAGCAGATTAATCAGCACCTGGTTCATCAGTACCAGGTCCAATAGCACCAAGGGCAAATCGGCCGGCACCTCGACGTTGACCGGCCGCCCGGCCAACCGGGATTCGAGATGGGCCAGAGCGCAACCGACCAGGTCCTGGAGATCGCAGGGCTCCAGTTTCAACTTTACTCCGCCCGCTTCAATCCGCGTCATATCGAGCAGATTACCGACAAAGCGGTTCAAGCGGGCGGCCTCACTGCAGGCGGTGGCCAGTAGTTCATTTCGGCCCTCGGGACTCAGACCGTTACCCGGCTCCCTGAGGCTGGTGAGAATGCCGGTTATCGAAGAGAGCGGGGTCCGCAGATCATGGGAGATGGAGTTCAAGAGCGCCCGCTCCAGATTTTCCCGGGTAGCCAGAATCTGGGCCTGCCCGGCCTGCTGGGTGAGATGCACCCGTTCCAGGGCCATGGCGGTCTGCCCGGCGAAGGCATCCAGCAGCAGCCGATGCTGCTGGGAGGTGTAATCGTCATCCTTGGCCAGCTTGACGCCCAGCACCCCCATCAGGCTGGCCGAACCCTTCAGGGGTAAATACAGGAACGCCGCCGAACCCAGGGTATCGGTACCGCGCCCGGCCGACTGCTGATTGCGGAAGGCCCAGGCCGCCACCGCCTGTTCCTTGAGGTCAGGGGTAGGGCCTTCGCCGGAATCGACAAATTCCAGCTGCTCGCCGATGGGCTGAAAGAATAAAGGTTCACCGTTCAGGCTCTCGGTCAGGTTGCGCTGAACCGCCTTGATAATGGCGAAGGTATCGGCGGCCATCGCCAGGTCGCGGCTAAGGTGGTAGAGGCTGGCGGTCTGCAGCTCGCGCAGCCACATGGCCTCAGCCCGTTCGCGGCCCCGGGCCACCAGGGTGGAGATCACTACACCGACGACAAACAACGCCGCGAAGGTTAATAGATACTCGCTGTTGGCAACTTCGAAGGTGAAGGCGGGCGGCACGAAGAACCAGTCAAAGGCCAGCACCCCCAGAAAGGCGGTGAGGATGGCGGGCGCCCGCCCCAGCCGGATCGCGGCCACCACCACTGCCAGGAGGTAGATCATCACCATGTTGGTCGGCGAGAAGAAGGGGCGGATCAGCACGCAGAACAGTGACGCCCCCAGCACCAGGCCCAGGGCGCCGAGATGGCCGGACCAGGGAATTTTCGGGCGCGGGCCGGACAATTCCCTGGGGCGATTTTCCAGGGGCCGGATAGAGACCACGAAGACATCGATCTGGCCGCTGCGGCGGATCACCTGATCGACGATGGGCGGCCGTAGCAGCTCCCGCCAGCGCGACTTGGCCGGTTTGCCGACCACCATCTTGGTGATGTTGTGGCGCTGGGCGTAGTCAACCAGGGCTTCGGCCACCGAAGTGGCGGTAATGCTGGCCACCTGGGCGCCCATGTTTTCGGCGAGGCGCAGGTCGCGCCAGATTCGGTCGCGGTTTTCCCGGGCGAATTTGTCGCTGCCGGGAGGTTCGACATACACGGCATACCAGGGTGCCTTCATCTCGTTGGCCAGACGGCGGGTGATCCGCAGCAACCGCTCGCTGAAGGGGCTGCCGCTGATGCAGACCAGCAACCGCTCGGCCACCGATCTCGGTCCGGGCAGGGCGCGGCTTTCCTGATAGGCGCGCATCTGATCGTCCACCCGGGTGGCGGCGTGGCGCATGGACAATTCCCGCAGGGCGATCAGATTACCGGCCTGGAAGAACTTCTCCATGGCCTTGGTGGCCTGCTCTGGGACATAGACTTTGCCCTCCTGCAAGCGCTGCAAGAGGTCGTCCGGAGTGATATCAACCAGGCGGAGCTCCGCCGCCCGGTCGAGCAGCAGGTCGGGCACCGTTTCCCGCACCACCACCCCGGTGAGCTGGGCCACCACATCATTCAGGCTTTCGAAGTGCTGGATATTGACCGTGGTGTAGACGTCGATGCCGCCGTTCAAGATCTCCAGCACGTCCTGCCAGCGCTTCTCATGGCGGGAACCGGGGGGGTTGCTATGGGCCAGCTCATCGACCAGGGCGATCTGGGGCTTGCGGGCCAGCACCGCGTCCAGATCCAGTTCCGGCAGACTCACCCCTTGATAGACGATGGCAGCCTTGGGGATTATCTCCAGCCCTGCCAACAGGGCATCGGTCTCGGCCCGGCCGTGCGATTCGACGTAGCCCACCACCACATCCGCCCCGCTCTGGCGCCGCTGCCGGGCCATTTCGAGCATGGCATAGGTCTTGCCTACCCCGGCGGCATAACCGAGGAAGATGTTCAACTTCCCCTGCCCGGCCTCAACTTCCTCAGCCTGAGCAAGTTTCAGCAAGGCTTCGGGAGAAGGACGTTTATCGTCAGTTTCGACCATCATCACTCCGGCTTGCTTGCATCCAGTCGCAGGTTCAATTCCAGCACGTTTACCCGTGGCTCCCCCAACAGGCCGAACTGGCGCCCTTCGGTCTGGCCGGCCACCAGCCGGACCACCTCATCTTCGCTCATCCCACGGGCCTTTGCAACCCTGGGAATCTGCACCCGGGCCGATTCCAGGGTGAGATGCGGGTCGAGACCACTGGCCGAGGCCTGGACCAGATCGGCCGGGATCTCGCCGGTAAGGCCGGAGTCTCGCAACCTTTGGACCCGGTCGGCCACGGTCTGGAGATAAGCCGGATTGGTGGGGCCACTGTTGGAGCCGCCGGAGGCCGCCGGGTTGTAGCCGAAACCGCCCGTAGCCGAGGGCCGCGGCCAGAAGTATTGCGGCGCCGAGAAGGGCTGGCCGATCAAACTGGAGCCGGTCTCCCGGTTATTCCGGTCAACCAGCAGACTGCCGTTGGCCTGCCGGGGGAAGAGGCTTTGGGCGATACCGGTGACGACCGCCGGATAGATTCCGCCGCAGATGAAAGTAAAAACGAGAAAAAGCAGGATGGCCGGTTTTAGATCTTTCATGGCTAATTCCTCAATAGACTTCGTTTCATAGGACTTATAGGTTTCATGGGACCTATAAGTCCTATGTTTTTCACACAAACACCCCCACCAGCAGATCAATCGCCTTAATCCCGACAAAGGGCGCGATCATCCCCCCCACCCCGTAGAGCATCAGGTTGTGGATCAGCAATTTTTCGGCCGGCATTGGGCGGAACTTGGTCCCTTTCAGCGCCAGCGGCACCAGCAGCGGGATGATAATGGCGTTGAAGATCACCGCCGATAGTATCGCGCTATAGGGGCTGGCCAGGTGCATGATGTTCAGCGCCTCCAGCTGGGGATAGATCGAGAGCAGCATGGCCGGGACGATGGCGAAGTACTTGGCCACGTCGTTGGAGATACTAAAGGTGGTCAGGTTGCCGCGGGTCATCAGGATCTGCTTGCCGACCTCGACGATGTCCAGGAGCTTGGTGGGGTTACTGTCCAGATCGATGATGTTGGCCGCCTCCCGGGCCGGCTGGGTGCCGGTGTTCATGGCCACCGCCACATCGGCCTGGGCCAGGGCCGGGGCGTCATTGGTGCCGTCGCCGGTCATCGCCACCATGTAACCCTGCTCCTGATATTCGCGGATCAACCGCAGTTTCTCCTCGGGCTTAGCCTGGGCCAAGAAGTCGTCCACCTGGGCCTCGGCGGCGATGGCGGCGGCGGTCAAGGGGTTGTCGCCGGTGATCATCACCGTCTTGATCCCCATGCTGCGCAGCTGCTGGAAGCGCTCCTGGATGCCGGCCTTGACGATATCCTTGAGGTTGATCACCCCGAGGATCTCGCTATCCTTGCAGACCACCAGCGGGGTGGCCCCGCCCCCGGCAACCCGACCGACCACTTCGGTCAAATCACTGGGGATATCCTTACCGCCCAGCTGCTTAGCAAAGGCGATGGTCGAGTCGGAGGCGCCCTTGCGGTAGCGAATCCCGGCCAGGTTGATCCCGGAGAGGCGGGTATCAGCGTTAAATTCCACCACCTCGGCCTCGGGCGGCGTCTCCCTAGTCAGGCCGAACTTCTCTTTCGCCAGGGCCACCACGCTGCGCCCTTCCGGGGTCTCGTCGGCCAGCGAGGCCATCAGCGCCGCCTCGGCCAGGTCGCGTTCGCTGTGGCCGCCCACCGGGATGAAGGCCACCGCCTCACGATTGCCGTGGGTGATGGTGCCGGTCTTGTCCAAAAGCAACACGTTGACATCGCCGGCCGCCTCGATGGCCCGGCCGGAAAGGGCGATGACGTTCTTCTGAAAGAGCCGGTCCATACCGGCGATACCGATGGCGGGCAGCAGGGCGGCGATGGTGGTGGGGGCCAGACAGACGAAAAGGGCGACCAGGATGGTCAGCGATACCGGCGTCCCCTGCCCGGTCGCCGCCACACTATAGATTGACAGCGGGCTGATGTTGGCGCAGACCAGCAGGAAGACCATCGAGAGGGCAATCAGCAGCACCTCCAGGGCGACCTCGTTGGGGGTCTTACGGCGCTTGGCCCCTTCGATCAGGCCGATCATCTGGTCGAGGAAGGTCTCGCCCGGGTTGGCGGTGATCCGGATGATGATGCTGTTTGAGATGACCGTGGTGCCGCCGGTGACGGCGCTGCGGTCGCCGCCGGACTCGCGCACCACTGGGGCCGACTCGCCGGTCACAGCCGACTCGTTGACCAGGGCGGCCCCGGCCACCACGTCACCGTCGCCGGCAATCATCTCACCTGCCTCGATCAGGACCAGATCGCCCTTGCGCAACTCGCTGGCCCCGACCACTTTACTGGGGCATTTGAAATCGGGTGCGGCCAGGAGTTTGGCGGTGACATCGGTGCGCGACTGGCGCAACGAGGCGGCCCGGGCCTTGCCCCGCCCCTCGGCCAGCGCCTCGGCGAAGGTGGAAAAGATCACGGTCAGCCAGAGCCAGAGCGAGACCAGGCCGGTGAACCAGACCGGCTCCCGGTTGGCGCCGGAGAGCGACATGACGAAGGTGACCATGGTAATGACGCTGGCAATCTCCACCGCAAACATCACCGGGTTACGCCAGAGGGTGCGGGGATCGAGTTTTTTGAAGCAGCCGACCAGAGCGCCCCGCAACAGGACGCCATCGAAGACCGATTGGGGCGGTTGAGGATGTTTTGACATTGCTATGTTCTCCGTAAGGGCGCTGCTTGCCGCGCCCAGCTTATTGTTTTGCCATGAATTGTGTAGATACCGTCTTCCCCCTCAAGCGTTTCGCGGTCGATAGGGAGTAAGATTAGCGGCGAACCGCAGAATATCGAACCGCTGAACCGCAGAATGTAGAAGTGAAAGACGTAAGCGACATCCTCCAAAGTTCCGTTCTTCACTTCTGCGGTTGGATATTCTGCTGTTCAACGGTTCTGCGGTTCGTCTTTAAGGTGTAGGATGGGCAAAGCGCAGCGTGCCCATCATTATGCCTTTGCAGAAAAGCGATGGGCACGCTGCGCTTTGCCCATCCTACCTTTCTACCCCACCATCACCAGCTGCTCGACAATCGGCCCCAGGGCGAGGGCCGGGAAAAAGGTCAGCGCCCCGACAATCAAAATCACCAAGGTCAGCCAGAGGGCAAAGGGCGCCTTGTCCGTGGGCAGGGTGCCTAGGCTGGGCGGGACATATTTCTTTTCGGCCAGCCCCCCGGCCAAGGCCAGCACCGCCAGGGCCGGGACATAGCGGCCCAGGAACATCGCCAGACCACCCAGGAGGTTATAGAAGTTGACGTTGCCGTTCAGGCCGGCAAAAGCGCTGCCATTGTTATTGGCCATCGAGGCCATGGCGTAGAGTACCTCGGAGAGGCCATGTGCGCCGGGATTGGCCATGGAGGCCACCGCCGCCGGGGTGACCATGGCAATCCCCGAAAGGATCAGCACCGTCACCCCGGCGGTGAGGATGACGACGATGGCCATCCACATCTCCCGCACCTCGATCTTCTTGCCCAGATATTCAGGGGTCCGGCCGATCATCAGGCCGGAGACGAAGACGGCGATGATGGCGAAGGCCAACATGGTATAGAGACCGGAGCCGACCCCGCCGAAAACCACCTCCCCAAGGAGGATCAGGGCCAAAGGCACCAGGCCGCCGAGGGGAGTCAGGGAGTCGTGCATGGCGGCGACCGCCCCGCAGGAGGTGGCGGTGGTGGCCACCTCGAAGAGGCTGCTGCCGGCCATGCCGAAACGGACTTCTTTCCCTTCCATGTTGCCGCCGCTCACCCCCAGTTTGGCCACCAAGGGATTGCCGCTCGTCTCCGCCCACTGCAAGACGGTGAAGGCGACGACCAACAGAAGCAACATGACCCCCAACAGCGCCCAGCCCTGACGGGGGTTACCAACCATGACCCCGAAGGTGTAGGTAAGGGCAGCGGGGATCAGTAGGATCAGCAGGATTTCCAGAAAGTGGGAGAACGGGGTCGGATTCTCGAAGGGATGGGCCGAGTTGGCATTAAAAAAACCGCCGCCGTTGGTGCCCAACTCCTTGATCGCCTCCTGGGAGGCCACCGGCCCCATGGGGATGGTGACCGCCAAGACCGCCACCGTCTCGGTAGTCGCCTTGCCGGCCGCGTCCTTCAGAGGGGCGCCCTGGGCGTTCAGCTTGGGCTGATCATAGTTGGTGGCCTGGACCAGCGGGGTGGTCTTGTAGTCGCTGAAGTTCTGAATCACCCCCTGGGAAACCAAGAGGATGGCGGCAATCAGGGCGAGCGGCAACAGGATGTAGAGGACGCCACGGGTCAGATCGACCCAGAAGTTTCCCAGCATTGCGGTCTTGCGCCGCGCAAAGCCGCGGATCAAGGCGATCAACACCGCCATGCCGGTGGCGGCCGAGACGAAGTTGTGCACCGTCAGCCCGACCATCTGGGTGAAGTAGCTGGCGGTCTGCTCACCACCATAGTTCTGCCAGTTGGTGTTGGTGGTGAAGCTAATCGCGGTGTTGAGCGCCAGTTGCCAGGAGAAGGGGGGCTGATTTTGGGGATTGAGCGGCAGCAGGTGCTGGAGCAGCAGGATGGCGAAGAGCGCCACGAAAAGCATCAGGTTGAAGAGGAGCATGGCCCAGCCATAGCGCTGCCAATCCATCTCCTCCTCCGGCTGCACCCCGCAAATCCGGTACAGGAACTTCTCGCCGGGGGCGAGGAACGGAGAAAGAAAGGTTCGTTCGCCCTGATAGACCAGGGCCATAAAAGCGCCGACCGGTTTGACCAACAGGATAACCAGCCCCAGACAGGCTAGAACCTGGACAACATCCGCAAAATTCATCAATCGACCCTCCGTGCCTGGCATCCCGACCGTCGAGTTGTCACCGGCAGCCGCCGGCGGTTCCCATAACTGGTAACTGGTCGAGTATTGTTAATGGCCTGGAATATACTATCCTGCACATAAAGAAGGGTTCAAAACAAGGGTCAATGGCATCAAGAAATCGTCAAGATTGCTTGGCCAGGAGATTGACTGGGCGAATCAATCGGAATAGGCGGGACGATCTCACATCCCGGTTGCCAGCCCCCGGCTAAATGACTTATTCTAAATTCATGTAGACAAACCAAAACATTGGAGATCAACCATGGATCGAAAAATACCCAGCCGCCTCACCTTGCTACCGTTGTTCCTGCTGCTCTTCGGGATTTCCTCCTGCTCCGGCACCCCGCCGAAATCCGGCCTGGTTGACGGCCACTTGCGGCCCTGCCCCAATACCCCCAACTGCCTGAACAGCGAGACGTCCGGCGCGGCCTACATCGCGCCCATTCCTTACACCAGTGCCACCGCCCTGGCCTGGCAAAACCTCAAGAAGACCATCGAGGATACCGAGGGAGTCATCGTCGACAATCAGACCGGCTACCTGCGGGCTGTTTACACCTCGCAGGTTTTGCGCTTTGAGGATGACCTGGAGTTCCGGCTGGACGAAGCCGCCTCGCTGATCCAAGTGCGCTCGGCCTCCCGATCCGGCATCTGGGACCTGGGGGTAAACAAACGGCGAGTGGAGCAGGTCAGGCGGCTTTTCGCCGGCCGGGATGAGCGGGCCGGGAGATAAGGAAGGAATCAATTTAATTGAGTGAGGCCCAGCCCCACTTTGCCCCACCAGCAACAAACTTCGGGGCGAAGAGTACTGGCCAATTCCCGGCTACTGCTTATAGTGCTTTGGAGCCAAGAGACTTCGGGTTCATCCTAAATACCACCTGAACTGAGGATTATTTTAATGAAACAGAACATCGGCAATATCGAAAGAATCGCCCGCATCGTCGTCGGCGCCGCCATCCTCTCCCTAGCCTTCATCGGTCCGGCCACTCCCTGGGGCTACCTGGGCATCGTTCCCATCTTGACCGGGTTGGTGGGCTGGTGCCCGCCCTACCAACTGCTGGGCATCTCCACCTGCGGCAAGACCGGCGCCTGCTGTCACAAGGGTTAATCTTCACCTCGTGCTTAACCAAAGGCGAGCAACCATCTGCTCACGGTAGCCGTTACAGGGGGTTAAGCTTGGACTCAATCGCTGGAATGAGGCTTGGCATGTTGAAAATTATCCTCTCCGGAGGCGGCTTTTTCTGGGTCCTGCTGGCATTCAACCCCGCCGGCCTGGCGGCTGACTCCGAAACCATGACGGCCTCCGCCAATCTGATCGGCACCTGCAAGTTTACCGCAACCCCCTCCTTGGCCTTCGGGGTTCTCGACCAAAGCCTGACGACCGATGTGAGTGCCGCCGGGAATCTCCAGTTCTGGTGTACCAGGGGGGCCGCCTATACCCTCTCCGACCAGGCCAATCCGGCCGTGGGCGACGGCGCCTTTGCCGGCGCCATCAGCAACGGCGGCCAGACCATCCCCTACACCATCAGCTACAACAATTTTAACGGCACCGGCATCGGGAAGACCAACCTGCTTACCTCCAGTTTGACCGCAAGGATTTTGAACGGCGATTTCGTTAACGCCCCGGCTGGAGCCTATACCGGAACCGTTACCTTTACAGTGGCACCATAACTTCACTCTCTGATCCCCCTATTTTCCCAACGCCCAGCAGAGCAAAAGCTCTCCCCCTCCCCCAGAACCGGCCGCAGGAATCACGGGCAACACTCTCACCCAGGGGCAGCCGCTTTTGTCCAGCCCCCCGACCGCCAGTTAAACACTCATCCATGTTTTGAAATTTTATTTTCCGATACACCTTGAAACCACAACTCCCAATACTTACAGTTATGATTGTTATTACCAGAAACAAATGCCGACAAATTGATCACCCTAAAAAACGACGCGGAAGCAAGTTGAACGCTCATTCAGTATATTAGCTGAATTATTTAAAGTTTTTCTTGACTTAAATATAAAGGACAACTATAGTCCTATATGTTAACCACAACACGGTCCCCAAACGAATCGGGGCCAAAACAAAAGGGGGGTAAGATCATGGTTAAGAATGCATTGTTGGGTCTTGGCATTGCCGGAGTGATGTTTGCGGTCGTCGGCAATGCAGCGGCGGCGACCACCACTGTAAATGTTTCCGCAAATATCACCGGTACTTGCAGGTTCAATTCGACACCTACTCTGGCCTTTGGAGCCTTGGACCAGACCTCGGCGGCAGCGGCAACCGCCTCGGGCGCCTTGAGTTTCTGGTGCACTAAAAATAGCGCTTATACCTTGACCGACCCCGATGCAGCTGCGGCGGCGTATGCCGGAACCATCTCCAACGGTACGGACTCGATCCCTTACAGCATCGTTTACAACAACGACACTGGCAGTGGTGGCGGAAAAACGGTTCCCGTCATTTCCACCCTCAACGCATCCATCGCCAACGCCGACTATGTTGATGCACCGGCCGGTAACTACACCGGTAACGTGGTGTTCACCATCGCCCCGTAATTATTTTATATCTGTACCTGAGTCTAAAACTACAGATATACTGAAGGCCGGTGCCGATGAGGGAACATCCCAGCGGTACCGGCCATTTTTTTGCGGCGGCCATGAACAGAAACCACTCGGGGGAGGCGGAAGATCGTGATCAAACTCGAAATAATCGGTTTCGCGGCCCTGCTGCTTCTGGGCCACGCCGGCACGGCCACGGCCGCCACCTGCACCTTCAATTCGTCGCCTCAACCGCTCAGCTTCGGTAATCTTGACCCCGGTATCGGCGCCGACGTGGTGGTTACCGCCAACTTGACTGTCCTCTGCGCCGGCTCCGGCGCTCCCCCCACCATCGCGCTCAGCGATGATGACGGCCTTTACAAGACCGGGGTGAACGCCAATCGGATGATCAATCTCACCTGTCCGCTCGGGACGACCTATCTCCCATACAGCCTCACCTACGTTTCCCCGATTGCTGGAAAGAAAAACCAAACCATTACGATGACCGTCACCGGGACGGTTCTGGGCAGCGTGTACCAAGACGCCTGCCTCGGGGTCTACGCCGACACCGTCACCTTCACGGTCACCCCATGAGACGAGGTTGAGACCATGAACCACAGCTTAGCCGAAAAGAGCTGGGCCGGGGCAGACAGGAAGGCCATCCCCTCTCGCCTGACCCTGCTCAAGCGCCCCCTGGGTCGAATCCTGGTCGATGGAAAATTCATCCCCGAGGCAAAGCTTCATGATGCCCTGGCTGAGCAGCACCGCACCAACGAGCTGCTTGGGGAAATCCTGGTCCGCTTCGGCGAGATTGAGTCGACGGACCTGCAGGTAGTTCTCTCTTTCCAGGAGGACCTGGCCGATGGCGCCCGCGCCGCCCAGTTGGCCGCCGGAGTTCGGAAGATGCTCGGCGAAATCCTGGTGCAGGCGCAGCGCATTTCCCCGGAACAGCTTGATGCCGCCCTTGCAGAACAGCGGGAATCCGGGGCCAAGCTTGGCGAAATTTTAGTTAAGCGGGGGCTGCTCAATCGGCGGGAATTGGACGCGGCCCTCATGGTCCAGCAGCATCGGACCACGCCGCCGCCCCTGGCCAATCGGCTCAAACTCGGCGAGGTTCTGATCGCCGCCGGCTATATCACCCGCCCGCAACTCGAAGAAGCACTCGACCGCCAGCGCCACAGCCAGCAGCGCCTGGGAGAACTGCTCGTTGCGGCCGGCCACGCCCAGCCCCGACAGATCGAGCATGGGATTCGGCTCCAGAGCATGCTGCTGGCGGCGGCGTTGACTGCGGCCCTCAGTTTGTTTGCTCCGGCCCCTTCCGTGGAGGCCTCTACCGTCCAGGAGGCATCGGCCTCCGCCCGGGTCATGGTCAGCGCCGTGATTCCGGCCCGCGCCAGCATCAATGTCATCAGGCAGGTTCCGACCATCGTCGTGACCGATGCCGATGTCCAGCGCGGCTTTGTCGAGGTGGCGGACGCCACCCTGATCGAATTGAAAAACAACAGCTCGCACGGCTGTCTGCTGATCTTCGAAACCCACGACCTGCCGTTCAGGGAAGCCACCGTCAACATCCTCGGCCGCGAGGTGGCCATCGGCCCGGGCGGCGGAATGCTTGCCCACCAGGGCCTGGGCACGGTGGCATTACCGCTGAGTTACCGGTTTGCCCTCAATGACAACATGCAGCCCGGCACCTATGCCTGGCCGTTTACCCTGAACGCGCGGACCTTATGAGCAGTGGCCGGCCTGCTAATCAGAATCCCCTTAGGAGCCAGAGCATGGGCAAATGCCTCGATTACCGAATGCGGTCCCTCCTGCTGCTCGGCGTCCTTACCCTGGCCTCGCTGTTACTAACCCTCAGCGCCGCCTCGGCCGGTGAATTCCGGGTCACCCCGATCCGTCTCGACTTCAGCCGGGCCGTAAAAAGCGGGGTGCTGACCGTAATCAACGAGGGGAAGGAAAAAATCACCCTGCAGATTTCAGTGATGGAGTGGACCCAGGACGAGCAGGGCAAGGACGTTTATACGCCGACCAGCGACGTGGTCTTCTATCCCAAGGTCATGACCCTGGAGAGCGCCGAGCAGCAAGTGATCAGGGCGGGCAGCAAGGGAGCGCCCCCACCCAGGGAGAAAACCTACCGGCTGTTCATCGAGGAGATTCCGGTCCAGCAGAAAGCCGAGGAAGGCCGATCGCAGGTCAACATCGTCATCCGCTTTGCGCCGCCGATTTTCATCCGGCCGGACTCAGAGAAGATCGCTGTTTCGCTCACCGAGGCCGGACTCGTCAAAGGGGTCTTCAAGCTGGGCGTCAATAACAGCGGCAATATCCATGTCACCATCACCTCCGTGCTCATGCGTGGCATGGGTTCGGACGGCCAAGCCGTGTTCACCAAGGAAATTTCCGGCTGGTATCTGTTGAACGGCGCCTCCCGGACCTATGAAACAACCATCCCGAGTGAAGCCTGCCAGGCCATGCAGACGGTCGAAGTCGAACTGAAAACGGAAACATTAACACTCAACAGGGTGGTGCATGTTCTTCCGGAGATGTGCAGCCAATAACCATCGGTCTCGCCCCGCCCGGCGCCCGCTGGTATTGCGTTGCCTGCTGATCTGCCTGACTGCGGTACTCTGCCTGCAACTGACCGCCGCACCGGTACGGGCCGACGAAGTCCTGGTTCTCCGCCTGTTCCTCAACAACGAGCTGCGGGGCGACTATTTTGTCGTGCGGACCGACCCCGGAGATTTTCTGATCAAAAAGGCCGACCTGGAGTCGTTCCGGCTGGCCGCGCCCGAAGGCCGCCAGGTCCAGTTTGAAGGCGAGCCACATATTTCCCTGCGGAGCCTGCCTGCTCTGCAACTCTCCTTCGACGAAAAGGCCCTGACCTTATCCATCACCGCCCCGCTGCTGCCACCGCCCCGAACCATCATCGACCTGAACCCGCCGCCCCCGCAACTACAGTCGGCCTATCACCCCCGCGAGACCAGCGCCTTCCTTAATTACGGCCTGACCTACTCCCATCGCGATTCGAGCGGCTTTCAGTCATTCACGGCCACCGACAAACTGGGCCTCCGCGCCGGCAATCTGCTGTTCCTGACCGACAGCCAGTACAGTAAAACCGAGGAGGAAGACAGTCTCGTCCGGCTGATGAGCAACCTGACCTACGAACGGCGGCAGGACTTGCAGTGGCTGGTGGGGGGCGACATGCTGGCCTCTTCCGGCGAAATGGGCAGCAGCATCAATCTCGGCGGGATCGGCCTGACCAAGGTCTATCGCATGGATCCCTATCTCACCCGGCAGCCGACCTTCAACTTCGTCGGGGTCGCCCCGACCGCTTCCCAGGTCGAGCTTTATCTGGACGGCATTCTGGTCAACAAACAGAACGTCCTGCCCGGCGAGTTTGAGCTGAAGAATTTCAACTATTACGGCGGCGGCCGCCGGATCGAGGTGATAATCCGCGATCCTTACGGCAACGAGCAAAGATTCAGCAACCCCATGTATTTTTCGGACCTGCTCCTCCAGGAGGGGTTGCACGAATACAGCTACAATCTGGGCTTCCTTCGGGAAGAGTACGGCCTGGCCAGCAACCTCTATGGCAAACTCGCCTTTTCCGCCTTCCACCGGTACGGGGTCAACAATTCCCTCAACCTTGGCGCCGGCGCCGAGGGGACCGAGGAAATCACCAACACCACCGTTCAAGTCAGTCAACTTTTCCCACGGGCCGGGGTGGTGAGTACGATTATTGCCGGCAGCCGGGAAAACAGCGAACTGGGGGCGGCCGCCTCCCTCACGCATACCTTGCAGTTCCGGCAGATCGGCACGAATTTCCGCCTGCGCGGCTTCACCCGCGATTACGTGACCATCACCCCCCAGCCCACAGAGGAGCGGACCCGCTACGAGGCGCAAGCCGGGGTCAACCTGTCCAGCCTGGCCCACGGCAGCATCTCCCTAGGCTATTCGGTAACGGAAAAATATTCCGGCGCCACCCAGAGCGTAGGCTCGGCCACCTACTCGCGGAGCCTGAGCAAGACCCTCTGGTCCATGCTGACGGCCCGGGCCATCCATGACGCCACCGACGACTTCGAAATTATTGCCACCCTGAACTATATCCCGGCCAGCAACCATTCCTGCAACGTCCGCTACCAGCATTCGGAAGCTCAGAGCTCCGGCGCCGTGCAGCTGCAGAAAAACACGCCGGTCGGCGAGGGGTTCGGCTACCGGGCCAACCTGGAGCACTCCCGACAGGGGGCAAGCGATACCACCACCATTAACCCTTACGGACAATACAACGGGCCTTACGGAATTTACTCGACCGATGCCACCCTGCAATGGCTGGACGGCGATTACACGGGGCAGATCAACGCCAGCGCCGCCGGCTCCCTGCTCTATGCCGGCGGCTTTGTGGAGCTGGCCCGCCCGGTCAGCGACAGTTTCAGTCTGGTCTTTGCCGATGGCCTCACCGATGTCAAAGTCCTGCTGAACAATCAGGAGATCGGCCAGACCAACCGTTCCGGCCGGCTGGTGATCCCGAACCTGTCAAGCTATCATCTGAACCAAGTCAGCATGGATTCCGCCAATATTGCCATGGACTACAGCCTTGCCGGGGTCAGCGCCAACGTCTCGCCCTCACCCTGGAGCGGCTCGTGTCTCTCTTTCGGGGTGACCCGGCTGCGGGCGGTGACCGGCATGCTCACGGTCCGCAAGGGTGCGGAGAGCAAGCCTCTAGAGTTTATTGAAGTGGCGATGGTGGTCGGCCACCGCACCCTGACCATCCCCACCGGCAAGGGCGGGGAATTTTATTTTGAAAACACCTTCCCGGAAGAGCGCCAACAGGCCGGCAAAGAGGCCCAGAACTGCCGCGCCATCGCCAAAAAACAGCAACAGGGGCGCAGCGTGATCGAACCGGGCACTTACCAGGCCACGGCGAATTATGAAGGGCAAACCTGTAGTCTTAAGATCATCGTCCCGACCACCGATGACGCCATTACCGATCTCGGCCTCATCGAATGCGACCTTTCACCCCGACCGTGAACAGCAGAAGTTTATGTTGGGCTGAACGGGAATTCCTCAAGAGATGTTTGCCCTACGTCCTACGTTCGGTGGATGGTTCCACAGTCAGCCTGCTTAAGCCGTCACTAGCCCAGAATTACCCATGCACGGCCCCCCGAATTTTTTACCCCACCTGAGTTGTCGCCTAAAAGACAAATCCCTTGATACATTGCGGCTTGTCAGGTAGCTATTACCACAGCCGATTTGCGGCTCACCAGGCGGATTTGGCAGGGGCGGTGAACTTCGACACGATTGAAGTCCGATGACTGGTAGGTTGGCGGTGAGCTTGCGAACCCCAACATCTTCCCTGATCCAGAAGTAACTTGGCAACTTAGAAGCCTGTCCCTGACCCTGATCCTAAACTTAAGGCGATGACAAAATGGTTCAGAAAACCATCTTCGGCTCAAGCTACGAGTTTATCGAGCTGCAAAGGACTTTTCGTGATCTGTCGCAAAATAGCAGTGACAACGACGACGTAGATTTCAGCCTGGTGTTCGGCGTCGGCGATCATCTTCGCTGGTCAAATCTCATCAAGGAATACCGCCTGATCATTTTGTCCGAGGCTGGGTCTGGCAAAACTGCCGAAATCCGCAACATCGCACACACCCTTGGGGAACAAGGAAAGCCGGCTTTCTTCCTTCGTCTGGAACATATTCCCGGAGATTTCGAGGATGCCTTCGAGGTTGGAACGTATGAGTCCTTTCAAGAATGGTTGGCCTCTGGTGAGGAGGGATGGCTTCTCCTAGACTCGGTGGATGAAGCGCGACTTAGAAATCCGAGTGACTTTGAACTTGCGATCCGCAAGCTGAGCAGGCGGATCAGTACATCCATGGACCGTACGCATATAGTCATAACCGGTCGGACAACGGCATGGCGTCCTAAGACGGATCTTGTCTACTGTACGGCGCAGTTGCCTTATGCGGCGACTGCCACAACGGAACGTGATTCGCAGGTTGAGGAGGATACCCCTGAGGGAAACTTGCAGACTGAAACTGTAACTCAGGGGGGAACCAAACAGGTTTTCAAGATTGTCGCGCTCGACAATCTCACGTCTGATCAGATCGCGTTATTTGCCAAGTCTCGAGGTATTGAAGATAGCAAGGCCTTCCTTGATGCAGTGGAACGCGCAGACGCTTGGTCGTTCACGTCGCGGCCTCAGGACTTGGAGGAACTTACCGAATTCTGGATTGACAAAGGTCGGATTGGAAATCGCCTTGAGATCATGCGAAACAGCATTGATCGAAGGCTTGCTGAACGTGACCAAGGTCGTGACGATGCCCGACCATTTTCGGCAGAGCGCGCCCGTCTTGGATCAAGACTATTAGCGGCAGCCACTACGTTGACTCAGGATCCAACAATCAGGGTTCCTGATGGAGCTGAGAACTCCAAAGGGATCGCCGTTAAATCCGTGCTTACCGATTGGGACGGTAAGGATCAGTCGATTTTGCTGTCGCGGCCCATATTCGACGAGGCGATTTATGGCACGGTGCGCTTCCATCATCGCTCGGTACGTGAGTACCTTGCCGCCGAGTGGTTTGCCGAACTACTCAAGCGCGAAACATCGCGTCGAACCATTGAAGGGCTATTTTTTCGCAATCAGTATGGCTTGGACATTGTTGTGCCTACGCTACGTCCAATCTTGCCTTGGTTGGCAATTTTGGACGAGAAGATCCGGGAGCGTGTCCGCAAAGTCGCGCCTGAGATTATCTTTGAAGGAGGCGACCCTAGCCAGCTGCCCCTAGAGGTTCGTCGCTACATACTGCACGAAGTATGCGAGCAAATGGCCGCCGGCGACACTGGCCGTTCGATGCGAGACAAAGCAGCAGTCCAACGGTTCGCAAACCCTGATCTGACCGATGACGTTCGCGCTTTGCTCAAGCAGTATGCGGACAACGATGATCTTACGGCATTCCTTCTCCGCATGGTATGGCTCGGCCAGCTTACGGTTGCTCTGCCCGAAGCCATTAACGTGGCTCTAAAGCCAACTGCCGAGCAGTACGCCCGCATAACGGCTTTCAGGGCCGTCATGGCGATCGGCTCTGACGAGGATCAAGAGCTTGTTCGGCATTGCTTTTTGGCCGAGACATCTGAGCTTAAGCGGGAGTGGCTTGCTGAGCTTCTCTCTGGTCTCCAGCCGCTAGCACATACCTTGGTTTGGCTCTTATCGTGCCTGGAAAAGAGCGAACAGAAAGAGCGCTACAGCGTTGATCATCTTTCGGACGGCGTGGCAAAATTTGTTGAGAGCGCTGACATTGAGCTTCTTCCGCAGCTTGTTAGCGGCCTGAACAAGCTGCTCAGTCTTCCGCCAGTGATTGAACACCGGCTTTGCGAAGTATCAAAGAAATATCAGTGGTTGATGGCGCCGGCATCCAAAGCTGTTGAGCGACTTATCTTGGTACGCCATCCCGCATCACTAGCACCAGATGCACTTGAAACTCTGCACAAAGTCTCAGCTACGCGTGGTTATGAGAGCCATGATCTTTCTGGAGTAAAGACCGAATTCTCAAAGCTTGTTCCCGAATGGTCGGGGCTTAACCGGGCATTGTTCTGGCATGAAGTTCAAAGATCGAGGGAGGCCGTTGATAAGAAGCGTGGAGAACGGCTGACCAACTATTGGCACGCCTCGATTTACGGGTCGTTCTGGCGATTTGAGGAAGGCGATTTTGAGTACGTAGCTGAGGAGATTTCATGCCAACCGTTCCTTGACGACAAGCTGGTCGCCTTGTCACTTGCCTTTAATCTCTATAGTGCCGCGGCCCGACCACGCATATGGCGGGAGCAACTAAAGAAGTTGGTTTCAGGCAATAATGAGCTGTCTGAACGCCTTGGGAACTATTTAAGGCCACCAGCTCAAAGTCGGGATTCGCGCCGCTGGAAGACCCAGGAAGCCAAATGGAAAAAGCGCGACGAAGCCCAGCGGAAGAAAAAAGAGAAATACCATACGGGTTGGAAAAAATACCTCATTGAGAATCTCGAAGTGTCCCGAACTGCCCTTCGTGACAATCCTGGGACCATCACTAACCCATTGTTTTATCTCTTTGAGCAAACTCGGGACAGGGAGGGCAAGACAGGGCGTTGGACCGAGTATAACTGGAAAACGTTGCGGGCGGATTACGGAGAGGAAGTTGCACGCTTTTATAGGGATGGCGCAGTTTCTTTGTGGCGGCATCATGAGCCAAAGTTACGATCGGAAGGTGCTCCGCCCAACCAAACGCCCATGGCCGTCATCATTGGTCTCATTGGCCTTGAAATCGAGGCCCATGAAACTAAAGGCTGGCCTAAGGGTTTAAGCCCTACGGAAGTTGAACGCGCGTGCCGATACGCCTCCTTTGAACTGAACGGTTTCCCCACATGGTTTCCCAAGCTTTTCGAGATCCACTCGGAGATTGTGCGCGACTTCCTCATGCGAGAAGTCCGATACGAGTTGTCGATAGAGAAGCCAGAGACTGAAACACACTACGTCCTAAGCGACTTGAGTTGTTCGGGCCAGTGGGCTTGGGATCAAATTGCTCCCACCATCTACGATGTCCTGAAGAAAACGGAGCCGAAGAACCTTGGTAACCTGGACAGGCTACTTAAGATTGTTCAGGGATCAGCTTTGTCGGATGATCTGATTGAAGAGTTGTCGTCCATAAAATGCCGCACAATTAAGAAGCTTGATCATTTAGCTCGCTGGTTTGCGGTTTGGACCGGAGTTGCCCCCGACACCGCAATTGCAGCTCTTAAAGCCCGAATTGGAAAGATAGTTGACCGGCAGAAACGAACTTTGTTTGCAATGACCTTTGTAACTCATCTTTTGGGCGATCGCAGAGGAGAAGGGACTGCCGTAAGGAACGCGTTTAATACGCCGGAATACCTAAAGTCACTCTACCTGCTGATGCACAAGCACATCCGTAGGCAAGAGGATATCAATCGTGCAGAAGGAGGAGTCTATTCTCCAGGATTGCGCGACAATGCACAGGATGCCCGGAATGGTCTGTTTAACTTGCTGAATCAGATTCCTGGCAAGGAATCGTTTTTGGCGCTTATGGACATCGCTAAAGTGCATCCAGAAGAAGCTTCTCGGCCATGGATAATGTGCATCTGGCAAAGACAAAGGCCGAACAGGACGGCGATGCTAAGGCCTGGATGCCCACGCAGGTTAGAGATTTCCACGACAAGCTGGAGCGTACACCATGCAATCACAGGGAATTGGCTGAACTCGCCGTCCTGCGGCTCCTCGATCTTAAGGACGACTTGGAAAACGGAGACAGTAGCATCGCTGGTATTCTGCAAACAGTTACGCATGAAACCGACATTCGCAAATACATTGGGCGGGAGTTGCGCGATAAAGCATTTGGCCGATATTCCATTCCACAGGAAGAGGAATTTGCCGATGCCAAGAGGCCAGACCTAAGATTCCACGGGGTGGGTTTCGATGGACCGGTACCTGCCGAGCTAAAGCTCGCCGACAATTGGTCCGGCCCGGATCTGTTCGAGCGCCTCGAAAACCAGCTTTGCGGTGACTATCTGCGCGACAACCGCTCAGGGCGAGGCATCTTTGTGCTCGTATATCGGGGCAAGAAGCCTGGCTGGGATGTACCCGACAGCGACAATCGCGTGGATTTTGCAGGATTGACTGCGGCTCTCCATGACCACTGGCTACAGATCTCTCCGAAATTCTCAAAGGTAGACGACATAACGGTTGTTGGAATAGACCTGACTAAAAGAGCGGGGTGATCAAAAGGAAGGGGTCGGATCTGCTGTTGACCTTTCTCGACCCTGAAAAGATCACACCTCGACCACGCCTTCACCGGTCAGCTTTAGGAAACCATCCATGAGCAAAGAGAAAAAACTGCAACTCCGCAACAGCACGGCGGAATTCCTGATCTTCACCGGGCAGACCGGCGAATAGAGCATTGAAGCACACTATGAGGATGAGAGCATCTGGCTGACGCAGAAGTTGGTGGCGCAACTTTTTGAGGTCACCGTTCCAACCGTTAATGAGCATCTGAAAAACATCTTATCTGCTGGTGAGCTTCAGCGGGATTCAGTCGTTAGGAAATTCCGAATAACTTGAATTGAATCGCTATCGATTCGTCATGCCGGACTTGATCCGGCATCCAGAAGTCGTCGTGAGGGTCATAAAACTGGATTCCGGCTAAAAACATGCCGGAATGACGAGTGGCGTGTAACAGTGGGACGTCCATAAGATTATAAGTTTACTAACGTTAGCCGATGTTTCTCTTTTGATGGTTGGGGATGGCAGGGGTAAGCGAAGGGTTAAAACGGCCCTTGAGCAAGACCGGAGAGGCGTACGATGAGCAGGCAAAAGAATCCGCAAATTCCCAAGAAAAGAGAGACCTCCCTGGTCCGCTCGTCGGCTGCCGAATACCTGACCTTTGTCGCGGCCGGCGGCAGCTCGGAAACCAGCGTGGAAATGCGCTATGCAGACGAGAACATCTGGCTGACGCAGAAGATGATGGCAACCCTCTACGATGTCTCGGTGCCAGCCATCAACCAGCACCTGCAGCGCATTTTTGCTGACAACGAACTCGAAGAGGCGGCAGTTATTAAGCGATACTTAATAACTGCCGCCGATGGCAAAAAATACCAGGTCAAACACTACAACCTGCAGGCCATTATCGCCGTTGGTTTCAAGATTGAAAACGAGCGCGCCGTGCAGTTCCGCAAGTGGGCCAACCGGATCGTTAAGGATTACACGATTCAGGGTTGGACCATGGATGTGGAACGGCTCAAGCACGGCGGCAGCATCTTGACCGATGAATTCTTTGAACGCCAACTGGAAAAGATCCGGGAAATCCGGCTTTCCGAGCGCAAGTTCTACCAGAAGATCACCGATATCTACGCCACCTCGCTCGATTACGATCCCACAGCCACGGCGACCAAGCGCTTCTTTGCCGCCGTCCAGAACAAGATGCACTACGCAATTCACGGCCAGACCGCTGCGGAAGTCATCGTGGATCGTGCCGATCACCAGCAAGAGAACATGGGCCTGACCAGTTGGGAAGGCGCGCCTGATGGAAAAATTCACAAATACGATGTATCCATTGCCAAGAACTATCTCTCCGGATTCGAGCTGGCACAGATGCAGCGGATTGTTTCCGCCTACCTTGATATGGCTGAAGTCCAGACCATGCGCCGTATTCCCATGACCATGGCGGATTGGGAAGAGCGCCTGAGCGGGTTTCTTAAGCTCTGGGATCGGGAAATCTTGCGGGACGCGGGCAGGGTAACGGCCGAGATTGCTAGAACCCACGCCGAAAGTGAGTTTGAGAAGTACCGCATTGTTCAGGACCGCTTGTTCGAGAGCGATTTCGACAAAGCCTTAAAACAGATCAAGGCCGTGGCCGGTTCGATCCCCGCGCTCAAGAAGAATTCTGAGAAATGAGCAGCTTTCACGTTAATGCGCTGAAGGGATATCGCCAGATTGCCATACGATCGCCACTGGAGGCTGGGCCATCCTTCGTCAGGCTCAGGATGAACGGTAATACTATTACAATGGCCCGGTAGCAGAATATTATCAACGGTAATTCCGTTCACCCTGGGCCTGTCGAAGGGTTTATTGTCCCCTGCAACTCCTTTAGTGGCCCAATGCACCCCATTTTGCCCTGTGCAGCCACAAAAAAATCGGTTATAGTGGCCGCCTTTCGTTAAAACCCCATAAATCAACGACATTCAATAACTTCAAGGAGGACACATCATGAAAATTATCCTGTTGGGCGCCCCGGGCGCCGGCAAAGGCACCGTCGCTAAACGGCTCACCGCTCTGGACGGCTCGGTCCAGATCTCCACCGGCGACATCCTGCGCGGCGCCGTCCAGGCCGGCACCGAGCTGGGCAAAGAGGCCAAGGGCTTCATGGATCGCGGCGATCTGGTTCCTGATTCACTGATCATGGGCATCATGGAAGGCCGCCTTCAGGAGGCCGACTGCAAGAACGGCTTCCTGCTCGACGGTTTCCCCCGCACCATTCCCCAGGCCGAGGCCTTAAAGGCGCTGCTCACCAAGCTGGGCATCAAGCTCGACATGGTGGTCGATATCGAAGTGCCCCGCGATGTGATCCTGGACCGGCTCTGCACCCGCCGCACCTGCGAGAACAGCCAGTGCCAGGCGATCTACAACGTCAAGAGCATGCCGCCCAAGGTCGAGGGCATCTGCGACAAGTGCGGCAGCAAGATCATCCAGCGCGCCGACGAGACCGAGGCGGCCATCAGCCACCGGCTCGACACCTACAACGAGAAGACTGCCCCCCTGGTCGGTTTCTACCGCACCGAGGGGATCATGAAGACCGTCACCGGCACCTCCAGTGACGCCGTGGTCGAGGCGATCAAGTCCGAGCTGGGCATGTAACAGCAGTTCCGATCGCGCTTGCTAACCGGTTTCGTCCTTGTGGCGGAACCGGTTTTTTTATGTCCGAGGTTGTCTTTGGTGGGTGGTGGGATTAGAGTAACGGGCTGACATCAGACGAGGAACCTTCGGCAGAAAATGGCGCGGTAACCACCCGATCTATTTGTCCGTTTGTTGTTGTGCAACACTGATAAATCCCCTCACCCTGACCCTCTCCCGAAAGGAGAGGGGATCGTCTCCTTCTCCCTCCGGGAGAAGGTTGGGATGAGGGAATGTAACCGTAGATACGAATCACCCTAATCCTGAGATTATCGTAGGGATCGAAGAGTTCAGACTATATCCAAGTTCTCCTACCTCGGCGAGGGACAGTAAACCATGACCACAACACCAATCACCATCATCGGCGGCGGCCTGGCCGGCTGCGAGGCGGCTTGGCAGATCGCCCGGCGCGGCGGCCAAGTACGCCTTTACGATATGAAGCCGCACCGGTTCAGCCCGGCCCACCATTCACCGGACCTGGCCGAACTGGTCTGCAGCAACTCCCTGCGTTCGGACGACCGGAACTCGGGGGTGGGGTTGCTGAAAGAGGAGATGCGCCGTCTCGACTCACTCTTGATGGCGGTGGCGGAGGAAACCCGGGTACCGGCCGGCAAGGCCCTGGCCGTGGACCGCGCCCAATTCGCCGCCGCCGTCACCGCCCGGATCGAGGGCCAGCCGAACATCACCATCGACCGCAACGAGATTACCACCCTGCCCGAACCGACCACCACCCCGCTGATCATGGCCACCGGCCCCCTGACCTCCGACCCGCTGGCCGCCGCCCTGGCCGAACTGACCGGGGCCAAGCACCTGGCCTTCTACGATGCCATTGCCCCCATCGTCACCGCCGATTCCCTGGACCGGACCGTAATCTATCAGGCCTCCCGTTACGACGATGGCCCGGGCGACTACCTCAACTGCCCCATGGACCGCGAGCAATACCTGACCTTCATCACCGCCCTGGCCGCCGGGGCCAAGGTGCCGCTCAAAGATTTCGAGGAACCCCGCTACTTCGAGGGCTGCCTGCCGGTCGAGGTGATGCTGGCCCGGGGCGACGACACCCTGCGCTTCGGGCCCATGAAGCCGGTGGGGCTGCCCGACCCGCGCACCGGCCGCGATCCTTACGCCGTGGTCCAGCTGCGCATGGAAAACCGCGAAGGCACCACCTATAACCTGGTGGGCTTCCAGACCAAGCTGACCTACCAGGCCCAGACCGAGGTATTCCGGCTGATCCCCGGCCTAGAGCGGGCCGAGTTCGCCCGGCTCGGCTCCATCCACCGCAACACCTTTGTCTGTGGGCCGCTGGTACTGGAGCCGACCCTGCAATGCAAGATGCGGCCGGACCTCCTCCTGGCCGGCCAGCTCACCGGGGTGGAAGGCTATGTGGAATCCACCGCCATGGGACTCCTGGCCGGGATCAACGGTTTCCGCCTGGCGACCGGGCTGGCCCCGGTCACCCCGCCGCCGGAGACCGCCCTGGGCAGCCTGATCGTCCACCTGACCAGCAGCGACCCCAAACACTTTCAGCCATCCAATATCAACTTCGGCCTCTTCCCGCCCATCAACCTGAAGATGCCCAAAAAGAACCGAGGAGCATACCGTGCCGAACAAGCCCTGCTCGCCCTGGAGAATTGGCGCCGAACCGCGGCGCTATGAGAAATCCCTGCCGCCGCTCGCGCTGCTGCTGGCCGCCTTGGTCATGACGCTGCTGCCCCTTTCGGCCCGGGCGGCGCACCTCACCGCACAGCCGCCGGTGGTCAGCCTGGAGGTCTCATTCGACCCGGCCCAGGCCCGGCTGAGCGGGGTCGCGACCATCGATTTCCCCGCCCAGGCCGGTGAACTCCTGCACCTGTCCGGGCTGGCCGTTAGCGGCTTGTGGCTCGACGGCCGGGAAATCAACCTGGACGACCGCAGCCAGCCCTACTTCGCCGACCCGGACCACGAAATCGCCATCGCCCCGGCCGCCCGGCCGCAAACGGTAAAGATCGCCTACACCCTGACCCTGGAGCAAAGGCACGGCCCGACCGGCGATCTGATCGGGCCAAGCGGCATCTCACTGACCGGGCTCTGGCACCCCCTTCTCCATCAGAAAGCATTTTTCCGCCTCAAGGCCGTGCTGCCCCCCGGCTTTTCGGCCGTTTCGGAGGCCGAGGAGATCGCGGTCAACCCAAGTCCGGACGGCGACACGGCGACCTTCACCTTCGACCACCCCAGGTCGGGCCTCAACCTGATCGCCGGACCTTATGAGGTAAGCCGCACCCCCTTCGGCGAGGGACGCGAACTCTTCACCTACTTCTTCGCCGAGGATCGCGATCTGGCTGCCGGGTACCGCGACAAGGCCCTGGCCTACCTGGCCCGCTACGAGACGATGCTCGGCACCTTCCCATACCGCCGCTTCAGCATCGTCGAAAACCGGCTGCCCACCGGCTATGCCATGCCCACCTTCACCGTCCTCGGCCAGAGCGTGGTGCGGCTGCCCTTCATCACCGACACCTCCCTGGGCCACGAGATTGTTCATCAGTGGTTCGGCAACAGTGTCCAGCCGGACCAGGAAGGCGGCAACTGGTCGGAGGGGCTGGCCACCCTGTTGGCCGACCAGCTCTACCAGACCGAGCAGGGCAAGGGCGCCGAATACCGCAAACAGCAGCTCACCGCCTATCAGGGCTATGTCCACGCCGACAACACCCTGACCCTGGCGCAGTTCAGCGGCGGCCAGAGCCATCTGCTCGCCGGCCAGGAAGCAACCCGCGCCGTGGGCTACACCAAGGCAGCCATGGTCCTGCACACCTTAAAAAACCAGCTGGGTGACGACAAGTTCCTAGCCGGCCTGCGCGACTTCTACCAGCGCTTCAAGCACCAACAAGCCGGCTGGTCCGACCTGCGGACCAGCTTTGAGACCGTCTCCGGCGCCACCCTGGACGACTTCTTCAAGCAGTGGCTGGAACGGGCCGACCTCCCGGCGGTGGGGATCAGCAAGGTCAGAGTCAACGAGAAAGAAGGCAAACCGGTCCTGCACCTGACCATCTCCCAGATCAACGCCCCCCCGTACCGGCTGACCATGGCGGTGCGGGTGACCACCGATGCCGGGGATGTTGCCCGCAGCGTCGAAATGACCGGCAAGGACAACGAGGTGGAGATTCCCCTGCCCGCCCAGCCTCGCACCGTGGTGCTGGATGAGGATTATGATCTGCCCCGCCAGCTGAACAGCTGGGAGCTGGCGCCGGTCTGGAGCCGCTTTGCCGGAGCGGCCAAAAAGCTGGCGGTGGTCGCGCCGGGTGGCGAAGCGCTCTACGCGCCGTTGCTCGCCGTCTTGCAAGAACTGGGTTGCCGGGTGGTGGCTGATGAGGAGGTCAAGGAAGCCGACCTGGCCGAAGGGGCGGTGATCTTTCTGGGCACCGGCTCCAAGACGGCCCGGCGGCTCTTCGCCACCCCGATTCTTCCCGCCGAAGGCCTGACCGTCGAGGTTCGGGCCAATCCCCTCAACCCCGCGGAAACCGCCGTTCTGGTCAATGCAGCCAATACCGAGGAAGTGGAACGGGGCGCTTACAAGCTTCGCCATTACGGCAAATACAGCTATCTGCACTTTGTGGCCGGCCAAATCCGGGAGAAGAAAATCGCCGAAACCGAGACCGGCCAAATCTTCAGCTTCGACGATCCGCCCGGTGGACTGGCCCTGCCGGAACGGCTCTCCTTCGACGCCATCGCCGCCAAACTCCAGGCCACCCGGGTGGTTTATCTCGGCGAAAGCCACAGCCGTTACGAGGACCACCTCCTGCAACTGCGGATGATCCGGGCCATGTACCACCAGAACCCGGAACTGGCCATCGGCATGGAGATGTTCAACCACGTCGACCAGCCGGTCCTCGACCGCTATGTCCTCGATCACACCATCGACGAGGTTGATTTTCTCCGCCAGAGCCATTACTTCGAAAAGTGGAGTTTTGACTACCGCAACTATCGCGACATCGTCAACTTCGCCCGGGCCAACCGCATCCCAGTGCTCGCCCTCAACCTGGACAAGGAGACGGTCAGTTCAATATACCGGGACAAAGGACTGGACGGCCTGGCCAAGGAGCTGCGCGACAGCCTGCCCCCGGAGCGCGATCTCTCCCTGCCCGACTACCGGGAGCGGATCAGCTCGTTTTTCATGATGCACCCGCAGCAGCCCGGCCAGGAGAACAAGTTCAACGACTTCTTCGAGGCCCAGGCCATCTGGGACGAGACCATGGCCGAAACGGCGGCCGACTACCTGACCGCCCACCCGGAACGGCGGCTGGCGGTGCTGGCCGGTCGGGGCCATGTGGAAAAGGAAAACGGCATCCCGCCCCGGCTGAACCGGCGCTTGGCGGTCAGCCAGGCCGTCCTGCTCAACGCCGAGCCCAAGGAGATCACCGGCGATTCCGCCGACTTCGTGCTCTTCTCGCCGCCGGCGGAATTGCCGCCGCCGGCCATGATGGGCGTGGTTCTTAAGCAGGAAGGCGACCGGGTGTTGATCGACGATCTCGCTCCCCACGGCCAGGGGATGAAGATGGGCCTCAAGAAGGGCGATATCTTCGTGAGCCTCGACGACCAACCGATCATGACCATCGAAGACATCAAGATGGTCATGTTCTTCAAGAAACACGGCGGCGACCAGGTCAAGGTCAAGATCCGACGCCCCCGCCGGATCTTCGCCGACCAGGAACTGGAGATGGTGATTCCTTTGTGAAGACCGTGGCCCTGAAGTGGCCGTGACTGATGGGGCCGAAGCCAAGACCGAATGCCGCAATTTTGCGCTGGCGGCTTAAGGGGGTTCCGGTCACGGCCCCCGCGCCCTTGTCGACCTGGCCATTGCCCACCTCAAGCTGGGGCTTAATCAGGGTCAGAGCAGCCCTCGATCAAGCCCCAGCCGCATGCCCCCGGCCAGTCTGAGATCCGGGCCGTCATTCCCCTTTAATTCCTCTATAAATTACCTCTAACTGACCGGCCAGGTAGTCATCGCCACCGCAATGACTGACTAATTAGAGCGCCCTGCGCGTTGCACCTTGCCAACCAGAGAACCCCCAAGAATTATTAACCTCTTCTGTAAAAAAAGCCCTTGCCTATCGACGAAAAATTTTAATAACCTGTAGCAGTAATTCTTCCTGTTTGCATTCTGGCCTGGTACCCGGCCCGATGGCTCCGGCCTTCTGGGCAAGGTCCATGGCCCGTTAGTTCCCACAATCGTTGATCTGCCTGTAAGGTTTCAAAAAATGGAGGTTTTAACCGTATGAAACCGAGACATTCTTGGGCCCTGACGCTCTTGCCGATCAGTGTGGCGTTGGCTGTCTGGGCGCCGGCGCCCCTTTCCGCCACCGAATTCAGGGTGCAATCTGATACCCTGATCAGAAGCATGCAGAGGGATATCGGTGGGGTCAAAGACAAGTCGGTGACCCCCGGATATGAATATCTGCAGGTCGATGCCGGCCAACTTACTGAAAAGGGCTTCTCCTTGCACAGCTACGGGTGGGGCCGCTTCGATTTTGCCGATAGTCTCTATTTTGACAACAGGGATGACGGTGAACTGCTTTACGGCTACCTGCAATATGCCGACCCGGCCACCGCCCTTGATCTCAAGGTTGGCCGCCAGAATATCGCGGTCGGGGTCGGTAACGATGTGATCGACGGCCTGCAGGTCAGCGGTGATCTGGGGGCCGGGCTAGTCGCCAGCGCTTACGGAGGACAACCGGTCGGCTTCACCTCCGTCAACGGCCGCACCGGCGACAGCATATATGGCGGCCGCCTTGGCTATCGGCAAAGGCAATACGGCGAGGTTGGGGTCTCCGGCAAGATCAGCGACAATGACAGCGTGACCGCCGAAGAGACCGTGGGTCTGGATCTTTCCCTGTTCTTGCCCGGTGAGATCAGTATCTACGGTATGTCTTCCCGCAATCTTGAGAGCAAAGGCTGGGCGGAACATTCCTACGAATTGCGGATTCCGTTCAAGACCGTCAGCTTCCGCCCCTATTTCGGCCAGTACGATTACGAGCATTACTTCGGGACCGGGGTAAATACGGTGAATCCCTTTCGGGTGCTGGCCATCAACGGTGAAAAGTTGCGGGTGATCGGTCTCGACACCACCGTCAGATATTCCGGTTCCCTGGATCTGGGCGTAAAGATAAAGGGCAACGATTATGACCGGACCAACGGCTCCAGCTATGCCTCGGGCCTGGTGGTCTGGCATGGCGACAAGCTCAGCCAGACCGGGGTCGAGGTCGGATACATGAACGGCGATCTCGACAAGCAGAAATATCTGCTGACCCGCCTGTTCGGCTACTGGGAAGCCCCGTCCGGTTTCGGCATCGGTTTTTTCTCCGGAGATTTGATGTGGGCTCGCTATAAGGAGTCCCTTTACGGCCGGGACAACTCGCTGTTCCTTTCTCTGGGAACCGGCCGAAACTTTCTGGACAATGCCCTTGAGGTTAAGCTTTCCGGAGACTACAGCCGTGACCCTTATTTCGATTCAGATGTGCGGGGTCTGCTTGCCGTCACTTACCGCTACAGCAAGAAATAGTGCGCCGGCATGGATAATTTGACAGGAGCCATCAAGATGCTGAAAAAAATAACCATGGTGTTTTTACTGCTGCTCTCGACTTGGCTGCTGCCGGCCTGTGTCTCCAACCGGGCCGACTGGATGCCGCCACTTCAGCACCCGACCGATGCGGGATTGAGTAAGCGGCCGCCCATCTGTACCGACTGCCATGCGGCCAAGGATGAAAAGTTCAACTGGCAACGCTTCAATCACGACCTCTATTTTGGTGAAAATCATCGGCAGCAGGCCCATCAGGATAGTCGGGTCTGCAATATGTGTCACCAACCGAGCTTTTGCAATGACTGCCACGCGACCCGGGTGGAACTGAAGCCTTCGGATAAGGACCAGACCGCCACCTACCGACGTTCGCCGCACCGCGGCGACTGGCTCGCCAGGCACCGGATCGAGGGTGCCCTCGACCCGACCGCTTGCATCCGTTGTCACAAGAACCCCAAAACCGCCAGCAGCTGCGTGCCCTGTCACGGATAGTCAAGGAGAGGAATCGAGATGCGCAAATTGCTTTGTTGTTCCCTGTTGAGCCTTGCCGTGATCACGTTGGTGAGCGGCTGTTCGAGCAGTAATCCGGAGGCCCCCGCGCAGATCCACCCGACCAACTGGTATCTACTGCACCGGGCGACCACGACCAGTACGGTCTTTGCCACTGAATGCGGCGGTTGCCATGTGGTCAAGAACCTGCCCGGACCGATTGCGCCGCCCGGCTGTTTTTCGGTCAGTTTCGACGGCCGATTTTGTCATGCCGATGGACCCGGGCAGGCCCCGCACCCCCTGGATGGCTCCTTCCTGCTGGGAAGCGTCCACGGCAAGATCGCCAAAGCCGATTTGACCTTCTGCCAGGCCTGCCATTCCAGCAATCCCGCGGGTGGACCGGGCAGCAACCCCCGCTTCAATGTCGGCATCAACAACCCGTTGGCATCGGCGTCTCCGGGCAACGGCTGCGAACAGTGCCACGGCGTCAATCAAGCCCATCCGGCCAGCTGGGCCGGGCCGCCGCCGAACAGCACCTTCCATTATTCGGCCCAGAATATCCAGGCCGCCTGCACCTTGTGCCACGGGGCCGCCCTTAACGGGGTTGGCGGCGTAGCCGGCGCGGTCAGCTGCCAAGACTGTCATGCCGAAACCACCGATTTCACCCTTAACTGTACCTCCTGTCACGGGTTCCCGCCGGATGGGGTAACGGTCGAGCCGTTGATCACCGCCGCCGGCGGCACCTTGGTCAATCATAGGACCGTGGTGGCAAACGCCGGTCATGACCAGTGCGCCACCTGTCACGGGGTTAAAATCAGCGGCGCCGGGCCAACCGGACTTACCGGCAAGCTCAACCCCTCGGCGAATTATCTGGCCTTCAACAAAAGCACCGATGCCATTGGCGATCACTGGGACGGCAAGATCAATATGAACGGGCCATCCGCCCTTGATCCGAGCAATGGTTCGGGGTTGAACGGTGGAACCCGCTACAACTCCACCAATTTCGGCTGCGACCTGGCCTGCCATCTCAACGATACCGCGCACCGTCTCAGCGATTCAACTCTGCCGGTCGCCTTCGGCGACTACGGGGTCGGAGCGGCGCCGCACGCGGTCGGCGATAACTGGTTACTCTTATCCCAACACGCCACCCAAGCGGTCAACGGCCCCCTCAACTGTGTCGGCTGTCATACCCAGACCGGCGGGGGGATCGATCCGCCTTGTCAGGGCTGCCATAACGTGGCCCCTAAGATGGATTTGACCAATACCGGTTGTCCTTCCTGTCACAGTTATCCCCCGGACAGTGTAACTCCGGCGGCAACCCAGCCCAACCGGGCCGGAACCCATGCCGGCCACTCCGGCTTCACCGCCGCCACCACCGATTGCACGGCCTGTCACCAGGGGGGCGGGAGCAATTCGTTGACCCATTATGATCGGGTCAATCAAACCACCCCCAACTACCCGGCGGAGGTCAGCACCCTGGCGGCCTACAATGCCAAGAGCGGAGCGGCTACCTACAGCGTGGCGGCCCACACCTGCGCCAAGATCAGCTGCCATGGCGGCATCACCACCCCGAACTGGTATGGCGGCGCCTTGCCGGGCACAGCCCCGACCGTCAACAATACCTACTGTTTGAGTTGCCATGTCTCCGGGACCGCCGAGTACAACGGTTTTTCTTCCGGACGGCACACCAGGCATATCGCTGAAGAGAACAAGCTGTGTGTGGATTGCCATAACCCCACGGTCCTGCAGAGTGGCGTCGGCGGGGTCGGACCGACCCATTGGAGTGGTTTGGCTACCCAGGCCTTTGAACTTGTCCCCAGGAATACGGTGGGTGGCGGCAGCACCAGCGTGACCAGCTACGACGGCACCACCTGCAAGACCACCTGTCATGGGGACAAGACCTGGTAGTAATGCCGGTCGGATCTATATCTGATTGATATACCAGCTTTGCCTAAGCCGGGTTCGGAAACGAACCCGGCTTTTTTTATGTCGGTGCCTGGAGCGGGACGGATGGGGCCGGGCCGGAGATGGCGGCGGTTACGGAAGGGTAAAGTAACTAAGGAATTCCCGGTTGCCCTTGGGACCGAGGAGCGATGAGGGGCAGTGGCCGTGGCTGACGAGACCAAGACCAAGGCCGTAAGCCTCAATTTTGGCAATGGCGGCTTCGTGCAGTTCCGGGTCGCGGACCACGCCGCCCTTGCCGACCTGGCCCTTGCCCACCTCGAACTGGGGCTTGATCAGGGCGAGGATTCCGCCGCCCGGTCGGACCAGGGCCATGACCGGTTTAAGCAGGATATCCAAGGAGATGAAGGAGGCGTCGATCACCGCCAGGTCGAAGGGTTCAGGCAGGTCGGCCGGGGTGAGGTGGCGGGCGTTGGTCCGCTCCATCACCACCACCCGGGGGTCGCTACGGAGCTTCCAGGCCAGCTGACCGTAGCCAACATCGATGGCGTAAACCTTGGCGGCCCCGCGCTGCAAGAGGCAATCGCTGAACCCGCCGGTGGAGGCGCCGATATCCCCGCAGACCAGGCCGGTCGGATCGATGGTGAAATAATCCAGACCGCCGGCCAGTTTCAGCCCGCCCCGGCTGACGTAGGGGCAGTCGTTGCCCTTGATCTCGATCCGGCAATCCTCGGGAAAGAGGCTGCCGGCCTTGTCGGCCAGCTGGTCATTGACGCGGACCTGGCCGGCCGCGATCAGGGCCTGGGCCTTCTGGCGGGTGAGGGCAAGGTCGCGCAACTGCAGGAGTCGGTCCAGGCGGAGCTTCATTATTGGTTGGCCGTTAACCTTTAGCCTAATGACAATCGGCTCTGGCGATCAGCTCGCACAGTTCATCGGCCATGGCCTCGATTTGCCGGAGGTCAGCGCCTTCGGCCATCACCCGGATCACCGGCTCGGTGCCGGAAGGGCGGACCAGAATCCGGCCGGTAGCGCCGAGCTGTTCTTCCAGGGCGGCGACCTTCGCGGAGAAGCCGCCGATCTCATCAAGCTTGAGCTTGCGAGTGGTGCGGACATTCTTCAAGACCTGGGGGCAGGACTCCATTACCCTGGCCAGTTCGGAAAGGGGCTGATCACGCCTGATCATGATGGCCAGGAGCTGCAGGGCGGCAAGGATGCCGTCGCCGGTGGTGTTGTGGTCGAGAAAGATCAAATGGCCCGACTGTTCGCCCCCGAAATTGTAGCCGCCCCGCCGCATCTCTTCCACCACGTAACGATCACCGACCCCGGCCCGGATCAGCTTGCCGCCCAGCCGTTTCATGGCAATTTCCAGCCCCAGGTTGCTCATCACCGTGGCCACCAGGGTTTTTTTGCGCAGCTGTTTTTGGGTGATCATTTCCGCGGCGCAGATCGCCATGATGTGGTCGCCGTCGACGATGTTGCCTTGCTCGTCGGAGACGATCAGCCGGTCGCCATCGCCGTCCAGGGCGATGCCGATATCGGCCCCCAATTCCCGGACCTTGGCGGCCATCAAGCCGGGATGGAGGGCGCCGCACTCATGGTTGATGTTGCGGCCGTTGGGCGAGACCCCCAGGGCGGTGACCTGCGCCCCAAGCTCCTCGAAGACGTGGGGGGCGACCCCGTAAGTGGCGCCGTGGGCGCAATCGAGGACGATATGGAAGCCGTCCAGGCTGTACTGGCGGGGAAAGGTGTTCTTGAGAAAGACGATGTAGCGGCCCTTGGCGTCGTCGAGCCGGAAGGCCTTGCCGACCTCTTCAGCCACCGGCCGCAGGGCGTCGATCCGGTCGGAGGAGATCAGTTCCTCGATCTCCAGTTCCAGCCGGTCCGGGAGCTTGAAGCCGTCCCGGGCGAAGATCTTGATGCCGTTGTCCTGGAAGGGGTTGTGCGAGGCGGAGATCACCACCCCGGCGTCGGCCCGCATCGAGGTGGTGATGAAGGCGATGCCGGGGGTGGGCAGGGGGCCGACCAGCAGGACATCGACCCCCATGGAACAGATCCCCGAGGCCAGGGCGTTTTCGAGCATGTAACCGGAGAGCCGGGTGTCCTTGCCGATGACGATCCGGTGGTCGAGCTTCATGTCCTTGACCAGGTAGGCCAAGCCCCGGCCGATCTGCATGGCGATCTCGGTGGTCATCGGATGGACGTTGGCCACCCCGCGCACCCCGTCGGTGCCGAACAGGCGTCTCACGATTTTTCCTCCTGAATCATCTCCACGGCCGGTGCGGTCTTGCGTTTGAGCACTGGCCCGGAGGGGCTGATGGTGACGGTGATGGTGGGCGGGATGACCTCGGTGACCGTTACCCCCGGGGTATCAGGGATGACCGTCACCGGCAGCTCATGCTTGCCGGGCGGCAGACTGCCGGCATCCACCGTGGCGGTGACCCGGGGGATCTTGGTTCGGGTCTGGGAGAGCCGGTAAGGCAATTCGGCCTTGACCGTCACCTGCCGGTTGCTGAGCCGGTAAGCAAAATACTTGCCGGCATGGATGAACTCTATGGGGATGCCGACAAACTCACGGGGGATCATCTTCTCCTTGACCGTGACATTGACGGTGATGACCGATTCCCCAACCAGTTCCTCGATTTCTGGAATGACGTCCAGATCTACCTGCTTGCTGATGCTGGCCGTGATCCCGGTGAGGTCCACCGTTTTGGTGGAAAGGTAGTCGGTGACCTTGAGGGCCTCCATCGGCGCTTTGAGGCTGATGGAAGGCGGTTTGGTAGTAATCGCGACCACCCGGAAGCCGACGGCCGGTTCGCCGGTGACCACGGCCTTGATCGGCAACTCCCGTTCCAGCAGGTTGTCAATGGTCAGGGTGATGTTGGCCGGCTGGATCCGCTGGATGATAATACCGCGCGGGAACTTGATGCTCTCCGGTTTGTTCTGGAAGATCTGGGTGCCGGGCCGGGCCTCGGCAAGGTCGATGGACCGGCTGATCCGCTGGTTGCTGATGGTCCGCACCAAGCCCCGGGGGCCGCTGACCACCACTTCCAGTTGTTTCTTATACTGGTTGGCGATGATCAGGTTCTGGGGCAGGTTGGTGATCTCGATGGGCACGTAAACGGTCATGTCCACCTTGTCCTCGCCGACCACGAAGTACCACATCAGCACCGCGAACAGCAGGGCGAGAACCTTGGGACCCCAGTCCTTGGCCCACTTCTGGCCCCGGAACCAGCGGTAGCGGACTATGGCTTGCCTAGCCAGTTTTTCCATATATTTACCTGGTCTTCATGCGGTACGAAAATCGCCTCCAAGCGGTTGCGGACCGCCGTTTCGTCGAGATCCGCGGTGATGGCCCCGTGCTGGACCAGAGAGATTTTTCCCCGCTCTTCCGAGACGACGATGATCACGGCGTCGGTCTCCTCGGACAGGCCGATGGCCGCCCGGTGCCTGGTCCCCAAGCGCTTGCTGATGTAAGGATTCTTGGTCAATGGCAAGACGCAGCCGGCGGTAAGGATGCGGCCCCGGCGGATGATCACCCCGCCATCGTGCAGGGGCGATTCGTGCAGAAACAGGCTGATCAAGAGCTCTCGGCTCAGATGGGCATCGATGTCGTGGCCGGCCTCGATATAGTCTTTGAGTCCGGTTTCCCGTTCCAGGATGATCAGGGCGCCGATCCGCTTCCTGGCCATGACAGTGGCGGCCCCGATCAGTTCATCGATGGAATGGACCATCTCCTCGGAACCCCGGCTGAAGGGGGTGCGGCCCACCTGGGTCAGGGCCCGCCGGATGTCGCGCTGGAAGACGATGATGACGATCAGGAAGAAGGAACTGAGGAAGGTGCTGAGCAGCCAGTAGAGGGTAAGTAGTTCGAATTGCCGGGCCGCAAAATAGGCGGCGATGATGACGACGATGCCGACCAGCATCTGGGCCGCCCGGGTCCCTCGAATGATCAGCATGACCCGATAGATGATGAACCAAACGATCAGGATATCGATGAAATCCTGAGGGCGGAGGGATTTTAAGAGTTCAAGCATCTATTTTTGTGGCGGTCGGCAACTGGTTTTAGGGTAAACCTCGCTGCCGTGGAGGATGGCCGGGAATGGTCGCCGGTACGGCGAGGTGTCAAATGTTTTATAAACCATGCAAAGTTTACAGGGCAAGGATAAACTGCTGATTTATAAAAATAAATTGCCATAACGGGGGCTTTTGAGGAAGTCTGTTGCGGTTTGTCCGGAGTGGTAAAAAAACAATCCGCTTTTTAGCTGCTTGACATTTTCCGCTGATTTATTTATTCTCGCCTTCTTTCACAGGGGTAGCAAATAATTTTCACGGTGCCGGTCGGGATTTCCAAGGTAGGCTCCGTGGTCACTTTTTTGAAATTATCACTTAATAACGCAGGAGGCCAAATTGGCTAATCATAAGTCAGCATTGAAACGGCATCGTCAGAGTCTTGAGCGTCGCTTACGCAACCGGGTGGTCAAGACCCAGGTCAAGAATGCCGTCAAGGGTGTTCATCAGGCCATCGAGCAGAACAGCGACCCTGAGGCCCTGCGCTCGGCCCTGAAGGCGGCCAGCTCCATGCTGAGCCGGGCCGGAGTCAAGGGGACCATCCACAAGCGTAACGCCGCCCGGAAGATTTCCCGGTTGACCCGCAAGGTCAATGCCCTGAACGCCGCCCAGTAATTCCTGGCGGAGAGATGATCTCCGTCCCGGTGGGCGTCAAAGCTGCCGGTCCGGTGCGCGGACGGATTATGTGATGATCGAGGTCATGCACCGATTCCGCCAAGTTAAAAAAGCCATGGGGCCCGATTTGGGTGCTCCGTGGCTTTTTTGTTGTCGTAGCTATTTTTTCCAATGTCCCGTGGAGACCTTATGCATCAGCCGTCCCTGAGCGTCTTCGCCGATCTGGCTGGTGAGGCTGGTCTGATCCCGGTCCACCGCGAGGTCATCGCCGATCTCGACACCCCCTTGACCATCTTCGCCAAGCTGGCCGGCGATCAATCGCACGCCTTTCTCTTCGAGAGTCTTGAGGGTGGCGAAAAATGGGGCCGTTATTCCTTCGTCGGCTACGATCCCCTGGTGATCTTCGAGAGCCGGGGCGAGAAAGTTTCGCTGACCCGGGCCGGGGTCGCCAGCGAGACGACCGGCAACCCCCTCGACCTGCTCCGCGATCTGCTCGCCTCCTTCCGGGTCAACGGCCAATCCGCCTACCTGCCCAGATTCTTCGGCGGGGCGGTGGGCTTTCTCGGCTACGACATGGTGCGCTTCATGGAGCGGTTGCCGGAAATCAATCCGCCCTTGGCCGGTTTCCCCGACAGCTCCTTCATGATCCCCCGCCTGGTCCTGATCTACGACAACCTCAAGCAGGTCTTGACCATCGTCAACTGCGTGGAGGTGGACCGGGCCCGCCCCCTGGCCGAGCAGTACGCAGAGGCCGTGGCCCGGATCGATGGCGTGGTGGCGCGGCTGCGGGAATATCTGCCCCAGCCCCCGGCCCCGGCCGAGGAAGTGGCGCACCAATTCACCGCCAATATGAGCGAGCCGGATTTCCGGACCATGGTCGCCAAGGCCAAGGAATATATCCTGGCCGGCGATATCATCCAGGTCGTGCTCTCGCAGCGCTTCCACACCGAAACCGATCTGACCCCCTTCCAGCTCTACCGGGCTTTGCGCCACATCAATCCCAGCCCCTATCTCTTCTATCTCAAGCAGGGCGATCTGGTCCATATCGGCTCTTCGCCGGAGATCCTGGTCCGGTTGGAGCAGGGCGAGATCGAGCTGCGGCCCATTGCCGGCACCCGGCGGCGCGGCCAGACCCCGGAGGAGGATTTGGCCCTGGAGCGCGAACTGCTGGCCGATCCCAAGGAACGGGCCGAACACCTGATGCTGGTCGATCTGGGCCGCAACGACGTGGGGCGGGTGGCGGTACACGGCCAGGTCGAAACCCGCGACCTGATGGTGATCGAACGCTACAGCCATGTGATGCACATCGTCTCCGGCGTCCATGGCCGGTTGGCGCCGGGTCTGGACCAGTTCGACGTGATCCGCGCCTGTTTCCCGGCCGGCACGGTGAGCGGCGCCCCCAAGATCCGGGCCATGGAGATAATCGAGGAGCTGGAGCCGGAACGGCGCGGCCCCTACGCCGGGTCGGTGGGCTATTTCGGCTTTTCCGGCAACCTGGATTTCTGCATCACCATCCGCACCTTCATCATGCGCGGCCGCGACCTGTGGATCCAGGCCGGGGCCGGGATCGTCGCCGATTCCGACCCGCAGAGCGAATACGAGGAGACCATCAACAAGTCGATGGGCCTCCGGCGGGCCGTGGAACTGGCCGAGAAGTGGGGTAAACCATGATCGTCATCATCGACAACTACGACTCCTTCACCTACAACATCGTCCAGACCCTGGGCGGCTTGGGGGCGAAGATGGAGATCTTCCGCAACGACCAGATCGACGTGGCCGGCATCGCCGCCTTGCACCCCGACCGGCTGCTGATCTCGCCCGGCCCCTGCGACCCGGCCCAGGCCGGGGTCTCGATCGCCGCCATCAAGCACTTTGCCGGCAAGATCCCGGTGCTGGGGGTCTGTCTGGGCCACCAGGCCATCGGCGCGGCCTTCGGCGGCAAGGTAGTGCGGGCCGACCGCTTGATGCACGGCAAGACCAGCCCGATCTTCCATGACGGGCGCGGGGTCTTTACCGGGCTGCCCAGCCCCTTCGAGGCCATGCGCTACCACTCGCTGGTCGTGGAGCAGGCGAGCCTGCCGGACTGTCTGGAGATCACCGCCCGCACCGATCAGGACGAGCTGATGGGCTTGCGCCACAAGACCCTGGTGGTGGAAGGGGTGCAATTTCATCCCGAGTCGATCATGACCCCCGACGGCGTCCAGCTGTTGAAGAATTTCATTGCCCCGGATTACCCGGAAATGTTGCGGAGATAGGAGAAAATCAACATGATCAGGGAAGCCATTGCCAAGGTAGTCACCAACGTCGATCTCGACGAGGCCGAGATGGTCGAGGTGATGAATGAGATCATGGGCGGCGAGTGCACCCCGGCCCAGATCGGCGCCTTTATCACCGGCCTGCGGATGAAGGGCGAGACGGTGGCCGAGATCACCGGGGCCGCCCGGGTCATGCGCGCCAAGGCGACCCCGGTCGAGGCCCGGATCGGCTCCGGGGTGCTGGTCGATACCTGCGGCACCGGCGGCGACTGTTCCGGGACCTTCAACGTCTCCACCACCGCCGCCTTTGTGGTGGCCGGGGCCGGGGTACCGGTGGCCAAACACGGCAACCGCTCGGTCTCCAGCCAGTGCGGCAGCGCCGATGTCCTGGAGGCCCTGGGCGTCGATCTGGCCCTGAGCGCCGCTGAAGTAGGCCGGGCCATCCGCGAGGTCGGCATCGGCTTCATGTTCGCCCCGGCCCTGCATGGGACGATGAAGCACGCCATCGGCCCGCGCCGGGAGATCGGCATCCGCACCATCTTCAACATCCTCGGACCGCTGACCAACCCGGCCGGGGCCAACGTCCAGGTCATGGGGGTCTTTGCCCCGGAGTTGACCGAAAAGCTCGCCCTGGTCCTGGGCCAGCTCGGCACCCGCAGGGCCCTGGTGGTCTGCGGCGAAGGCAATCTGGACGAGTTGACCGTCACCGGCGCCACCGAGGTGTCCGAATGGTCGGACGGCCAGCTCCGCACCTACCGGGTCACCCCGGAGTCGGTGGGGCTGCAGCGCGCCACCCTGGCCGAGATCAAAGGCGAGGGAAACGCCACCGCCGCCGCTGCCCATCTGCGGCGGATTCTGGCCGGCGAGGCCGGGCCCTGTCTGGACATGGTGCTGCTCAACGCCGGC
>JAGVGT010000089.1 GCA_020056965.1 Deltaproteobacteria bacterium | reverse complement strand
TGCCCGAGCGGCACCGAAAATACGCCCTGACCGCCGCTATTGCCCTCTTGCTCCTCTTCGCCACCTGGACCGTTCAACGCAACCGACTCTGGGCCGACGGGGTGGCCCTGAACCGGGATATCGTCAGAAAAAGCCCCAACAAGGCCCGCGCCCACAGTATGCTTGGGCAGGCTCTGCTGAATTTATCGCAGGACCAGGCGGAAGGGCTGCGCGAACTCCAATATGCCAAAGAGCTCGACCCCAACAATGCTTTTTCTTATTTAAATCTAGGAGAGTATTACCTGAAGAACCGCCTTTACGGCCAAGCCATTGCCAACTTCAAAACGGCGACCAGGTTGATGCCCGGCTTAGAAAACATCTACTATCCGCTCAGCATCGCTTATTTAGAAACTAAACAGTATCCTGAAGCCGTTGCAGCCGCCCGCATTGCCATGCGCAATCCAGCCTTCAAGGAAGAAGCGCTGGTAACTTTGAGCATTGCCAGCGCCGAGACCGGCGACTTTGAAACGGCAATCCGTAGTTTTCGCGAGCTATCCCAAAACTACCCGACTAACGCCAGTTACCGCTTCAATCTCGGTCGGGCTTTGGAAAAAGCCGGGCAGAAACAGCAAGCACTCCAGTCGTATGCGGAAGCGTTCGAGATCAGCAGCGATGCAGACCGCGAGGTGATCCGGCGTGCGATCAATAATTTGCGTAACGATCTTCATCACGAAGGTTCCCTTTGAGAAACAAATTGAGTAAATTCACCAAGAATCTCGGATCGGTTTGGCTCAGGTCTTGTTGTTATCTACCGAAGTGGTTGGTGAACAGGAGGGAATAACATGGGGGACATCGTCGCTTCTGTCTGGGAATCATTGCTGGGTTTCTTTCTCTTCTTCAAGCCGGTCCTGGATTTTGCCGTTGCCACCAAGGTCCCGGAGCAGGTCGAAAACATCGATTACAAGGCGCTCTTTGCTAACGGCTGGTTTTTGGCGCCATACCTGGCCTTAATCGCCTGGAACATCTACAAACAGCAGGTTTACTCCATCATCATCATCCTGCTCTTCACCGGCAGCTGGGCCTTTTTCGGCACCCCCTACATGCAGGGGATCTTGTCGCAGGAGCAAATCCAACTCGAGGCCGTCCTGCCCCTGGTCGGCGGGGCCTGCGCTGTGCTGGGCATCATCGTTTATCTGATCTTCTTCAAAGCGGAGTAAGGAACTTCGCCCGGCGCCATGCCCCAGCCGCTTGACGAAATCTACCGCCGCCTGCTCGCCCATTTCGGGCCCCAGCACTGGTGGCCCGGCGACACCCCTCTGGAGATCATGGTCGGGGCAGTCCTCACCCAGAACACCAACTGGGAGAACGTCGAAAAGGCCATCGCTAACCTGAAGGGTGCCGATCTGCTCGAGCTGCACCGGCTGGCCGCAACCTCCACCGGCATGCTGGCCGAGCTGATTCGTCCTTCCGGATACTACAACCTGAAGGCGGTTCGCCTCCACAATCTGCTTCGGGCCATCACCGCCGAACACGCCAGCCTGGAGAGCTTCTTCGCCGCCGACCTTCAGGCGCTGCGCGAACAACTGCTGGCCGTCAAGGGCATCGGCCCGGAGACCGCCGACTCCATCCTGCTCTATGCCGGTGGTTTTCCGACCTTCGTGATCGATGCCTACACCCATCGGCTCCTGCTGCGCCACGGGCTGATCGGGGAGGAAACCGACTACTACGAGATGCAGGAGCTCTTCCTATCCGCCCTGCCCGAAGATGTCGCCCTTTTCAACGAGTACCACGCCCTGATCGTCCGGGTCGGCAAGGAGTTCTGCCGCAAGACCAAGCCCCGTTGCGATACCTGCCCGTTGCGGGAACTGCTGCCCGGAGCAGTCGCTTAATCCAGGGAAACGGGGCTTTGCGAACGGTTCGCAACCGCTCGATCTAACCGTTCTTTCGACCCTGGCGGGGTAGCTTTTCCAGGGCCACCGGCAGACGGTGGTCGATGGTAATGGCTGTAGGCGAGATGGCAGTCCGGCCCGCCAGGACCAACACACCCTGGCCGATAACCTCGGCCAGGGTGGCGGCATACAGGGGATCGATGGCGGCGGCCGGGGCAAAGCCCTCGGCATCCTCCCGTTGCACACAGAAGATGATGACGGCCCGCTGGCCGGCCCGGCGCAGGGCCAGCAGCTCACGCAGGTGGCGGGTACCGCGTTCGGTCACCGCATCGGGAAAGAGGGCGGTGCGGCCTACGACCAGCGAGCAGTTCTTGACCTCCAGCCAGGTCGGTTGGCCGTCGGCCTCCAGGCGAAAGTCCAGACGGCTATTGCCGACTTTCACCTCCGGCCGGATGGCCGTGATTTTGCCCAGTTCCGGGAATAACCCACCTTCCAGGGCCTCCCGGACCAGTCGGTTGGTCAGCCCGGTGTTGACCCCCACCCAGGTTGTTCCCACCTTAACCATCTCCAGAGTCTGCGGATACTTGCGGTTGGGGTTGGCGGCCCGCGAAATCATGACCTCCAGGCCCGGGTCGCCGCAACCCAGCATACTGCCGGAGTTGGGGCAGTGAACCGTGATTTCACGGCCGTCCTCCAGACGGACATCGGCCAGGAAACGCTTGTAGCGGCGCAGCAGAATGGCGGGCTGCAGCGGCTCGGGAAAGATCATGGCGTTCTCGATGGGGTATGGTAGATTGGAACTTCTAAAGTCGCCGCATACTCGGCGATCTCTTACCTAGATCAGATTAGAGCCGCTTCCGGCCAAGACAGCAAGAGACCATGAAAAAAACCGCCCCGATTTACCTGGTGGACGGCAGCGCCTATATCTACCGGGCCTACCACGCCATCACCCCGCTCTCCAACAGCACCGGGCTGCCGACCCATGCGGTCTACGGCTTCATCAACATCCTCCTGCGGGTGATCCGCGAGAATACAGCCAGCCATCTGGCGGTGGCCTTCGATCTCAAGGGTCCGACCTTTCGGCACCAACTCTTCAAGGATTACAAGGCCAATCGGCCCCCGATGCCCGAGGACCTGGCCTGTCAGATGCCCTACGTCCGGCAGGTGGTTGAGGCCTATAATATTACCTGTCTGGAACAAGTGGGCTACGAGGCCGACGACCTGATCGCCTCGGCGGCCCACCGCCTGCGCGACGCGGGGAACGAGGTGGTGGTGGTTTCCGGCGACAAGGACCTCCTGCAGCTGGTCGGCCCGGGCATCACCTTCTGGGATCCCATGAACGACCGGGTCATGGACCCGGCGGCGGTGCTGGCCAAGTACGGGGTCCCGGTGGCCCATCTCCTCGATTATTTCGCCCTGGTGGGCGACAGTTCCGACAACATCCCCGGCGTCCCCGGCGTCGGCCCCAAGACCGCCGCCAAATTGATCGCCACCTTCGCCTCCCTGGACAACCTCTATGGTCGGCTGGGTGAGGTTGAACAGAAGAAACTGGCCGAAAAACTGGCCACTCACCGGGAGTCAGCCTTTCTGGCCCGCGACCTGATCCGCCTGCGGGAAGATCTGGAGGTGCCGGCCGCGGCCGAGGCTTACCAACTGCCGGAGCCGGACAACGCCAAGCTGCAGGAACTGTTCACCTTCCTGGGTTTTTCCCGGCTGTTGAAAAGCCAGGTCGAAAGTCCGCCCCTGGATAAAAGTTGCTACCGGCTCCTCAACGATCCGACCGAACTGCGGCGGCTGGTGGATGATCTGGCCGGGGCGGCCCAGTTGGTGGTCGACACCGAAACCACCGGCCTGGATCCGTTGAGCGCCGAACTGGTCGGCATCTCACTCTGCGTTTCCGCCGCCGCGGCCTGGTATATTCCGGTCGCCCACTGCGATGGCGCCGGCTGTCTGGTGGCCGGTCAGCCAAGCCAGGCTGAGGTGTTGGAGCTGCTCCGGCCGCTCCTGGAAGATCCGCACCTGCCCAAGCTCGGTCATAACCTAAAATTTGACTACGCGATTCTCAAGGCGCACGGGATTACCCTGGCCGGGCCGCTTCGTGATACCATGCTCGCCTCCTACCTGGTCAATCCCGACCGCCGTTCCCACAAACTCGACGATCTGGCCTTGGAGTTACTGCAGGTCAAGCTGACCAGCTTCGCTGAGGTCACCGTCGGCCAGGGCAAGGGGAAAGACGAGGTCAATTTCGCTTTGGTTGCCCCGGCGGCCGCCGGTGACTACTCATGCGAGGATGTCCACGCGGCCTGGCTGCTCTGGGAGTACTTCCGGCCCAAGCTGGCCGAACTGGGCATGCTGGAACTGTTCGAGCGGCTGGAAGCGCCGTTGATCCCGGTCCTGGCCTCCATGGAGCTAGCGGGGATCACCGTGGACCGGCAGCTGCTGCTAGGGCTGGCCGAGGAGTTCGGCCACAACCTGGCCGAGCTGGAGCAGGAGATTTACCGGCTGGCCGGGCAGGAGTTCAATATCGGCTCAACCAAGCAACTGGGCGAGATCCTCTTCGAGAAATTGAAGCTGCCCCAGGGCCGCAAGACCAAGACCGGCTACTCCACCGACGCCAAGGTCCTCGAAGAGTTGGGCCGCTACCACGACCTGCCGGTGGCGATGCTCAACCACCGCAACCTGGCCAAGCTCAAATCGACCTACGTCGATAACCTCCTGGGGCAGATCCATCCGCGAACCGGCCGGGTCCACACCTCCTTCAACCAGATGGTCGCCGCCACCGGGCGGCTGTCAAGCAGCAACCCCAACCTGCAGAACATTCCAATCCGCACCCCGGAAGGGCAGCGGATCAGGCAGGCCTTCGTGGCGGCGCCCGGCTACGTCTTCCTGGCCGCCGACTACTCACAGATCGATCTGCGGGTCATGGCCCATTACTCCGGCGACCCGGCCCTGGTCGAGGATTTCCGGGCCAACCGCGATGTCCATCGGCAGACCGCCGCCGAGATCTTCCGGGTCAGCGCCGACTTCATCACCGACCAGATGCGACGGGTGGCCAAGACCATCAACTTCAGCATCGTCTACGGGATCAGCGCCTTCGGCCTCTCCTCCCGCCTTAATCTGAGCCGCAAGGAGGCGGCCACCTTCATCGAGCGCTATTTCGAGCATTACCCCGGGGTCAAACGCTACATGGAGGAGATCGTCGAACAGGCGAGGCGCGACGGTTACGTCACCACCCTCTTGCAGCGGCGGCGCTACCTGCCGGAAATCCACAGCTCCAACCGGGTCCAGCGCGAGGGAGCCGAAAGGATCGCCATCAACACCCCGATTCAGGGCACCGCCGCCGATATCATCAAGCTGGCCACCCTGGCGGCCGACCACCGCCTGCGCGAGGCGGGCAGCGGGGCGCGGCTGCTCCTGCAGATCCACGACGAGCTGGTCTTCGAGGTACCGGAGGATGAAATCGCGGCCGTCACCGAACTGGTCCGGCCGGCCATGGAGTCGGTCATGGCACTGCGGGTGCCGCTGGTGGTCAACCTTTCCACCGGCAAAAACCTGGCGGACACTTGAGGGCTTTGCCTTTATAAACCCCCGGCGGGGTAATAAGTCTAAATTGATCAACTGGGGTAACGATAAATCAACCGGTTGAAAGGCCCGCCCGACGGGCTCACGGCTTGGCGAATGGTCCGGCCTGCCACTGATTTGGGCGGGCGATCAGAGCGGCAGCCGGCAGCAACCGTGGGGCCGGACGGGTGGCAAAGTCTTGTTGACAAAGTCGTTAGCGAAGGCTTTATCTGAGGTTACTGGTTTAGGAGCCGCCAAGAAATAACTTGTCTGATTCTGACCATTCCTTTACGGCTCCTTAGGCCGTTTAGGCCACTCAGAATGACCAGATTGTCGGTTGACCACGGCTTCAAGCTGCTTGGGGGGAGAGATGGCGCAGAAATTCAGCAGGAAAAAATACCTGATCAACCGGGAGATCCAGCTCAAGTACTTGCTCCTGACCGTGGCCGTGCTGGTTGCTTACACCTTGTTCCTGCTGGCAGCCATCTTCGTCCCGCAAATGCAGGAATTCGCGGCCGAGTTGACGCTGGCCGGGAAGGCGGATGATGCCCGGGTGATCATGGAACTGCACAAAACCTTCTGGCCGGCGGCCTTGGCGGTTATCGCCTTGTTCGGGGTCGGCAGCATCTTAGTGACCCACAAGATTGTCGGGCCCCTGTTTTCCATCGATCGGACCATCCGCGAAATGGCCGCCGGCAATCTGACCGTCCGCGCCCATATCCGCAAGGGCGACGAGCTGCAAGAGTTCCACCATAATTTCAACGCCATGGCCGACAACTTGGAGCGCTTGCTGATCGATCTGGAGCGGGGCTGCCGGTGCATGGGGGAGTGCGGCGAGGCGCTGGAGCGGGAGATCGACAGCGGCCGCCTGGACAGTCCGGAAATCGCCAAGCTGTTGGTGCGCCTGAAAGGCGATCGGGAGAAATTCTGTCGAGAGATGCAGCGCTATTCGTTCCGGCGAGACAAATGAAATTTGCGGTTGACGGGAGCCTCAAAATGGCGGCAAAAGCGGCTGGACCTGGCAGAGCGAGGATTTTCCGAAGGTTACTGAGGGTGTCCCGTCACAACGGCGGCTTTACCCTGGTCGAGGTGATGATCGTCGTGGCCATCATCGGCATTCTCTGCGCAGTGGCCATCCCCTTTTATATGAGCCATGTCCAGCGGGCCAAGGTGGTAACCTATATCTACCCGGGGCTGCATGCCATCGAAACCAATATCGCCCTTTTCTACGCCACCCAGACGGCCCTGCCCACGGCGGCTGAGTTCCCAGCCATGGTGGTGGGGGCGGATACTCGGCACTTCCAGGTCGAAATGCTGGCCGACCGGTTGAAGCTCACCGTCGATTCCACGGATAAGCTGGGCAGTCTGAACCACATGGTCATGTATGCCCAGCCCCAGACCAATAATTCCCGGATCGTCCTCTGGACCATGAGCGGCACCCTGGCGGAGCGGCTGGGGATCAACAAGTGACCCCAGCTGCTAGGCCGGGCCGACCCGGCCCAGCAGCTCATAAATTTTGGTCTCGTCCAACCGCTCCGCCAGCTCCCGCAGTTTAAGCTGGCTCATGGTCGCCCGGCAGGTCGTTTCATCGATGATGATACTGTTGGGCACCGGCCGGGTGTACTCCTGCAGTTCAAAAACCTTGTTGACCGGGTCGCCGATCACCGTGTAGTCCATCTTCATCTCGAAGCCGATATTGCCCAGAACCACCTCCCCCGTATAGATGCTGACCCCGATCTTCAGCTCGCTGTCCAGCTGGCCCTTGACGAAATCCTCGTTCAAGGCGGCCATGGCGGCCTGCATTTCCAGGGCCGCGGCCACGGCGTTTTCGGCGTCGCGGGCCGAGGAGACCGGAGCCCCGAACAGGGCCAGGAAGCCATCGCCCAGATACTTATCGACGATGCCGTGATTCTTAAAGACAATGCCGCCCATCACCGAGAAAAAATAGTTGAGCAGAGCGACGCTCTTGTGCGGGCCGATCTTTTTGGTCATCTCCGAAAAGCCGCGGATATCCAGATTCAGCAGGGTGATGGCCTTGAACTCCTCGACAATCGCCTGTTCGGCGCCGGCTCCGACAATCTTGTTGATGATCTCCTTGGGCACGAACTTCTGGAACATCTTGCGGATGCCCCGCTCATTGTCGGCCATGGCCACGGTTTCCTTGTACAACCTGGCGTTTTCCAGGGCGATGCTGACCGAGGTGGCGATGGACTGGAGCAGATCCTTGTCCTTGGCACTGAAGTCGCCTTCCCGCCGGTTTAAGACCTCGATCACCCCGATCACCCGGCCCTGGGAGATCATCGGCACACAGAGCACCGAGCGGGTCTTAAAGCCGGTCAGATCGTCGATTTTCCCATAGAAGTGGCTGGAATTGACGACATCATTTTCAATGATGGCCTCACCCTTCGAGGCCACGGCCCCGGAGATGCCCTGGCCCAATTTGAGGCGGAATTTCTGGAGGTTGGCCACATCGATCTCGAAGGCGACCGCGAACTCCAGCTCCCCGTTTTTGACCAGAGAGAGGGAGCCGGCCTCGACGTTCATCAATGAACGGATCATGTCCATGGTGTAATCGAGGACCCGATGAATGTCGAAGGTGGCGGAGGCCAGGGCGCTGCCGATCTGCTTGATGGCCTCCAGCTCCTGGTTGCGTTTGGCCACCGAGGTGGTCAGGCGGCTCTCCTCGATGGCGAAGGAGATGATATTGGCGATGCACTCGGAGATGGCCTGGGTCTCGTGGAAGATCCGGCATTCCTTGGCGTAGAGGACGACGACGCCGCCGACCTTGCCTTGCATGACCAGGGGGGCCAGCATGCAGGGCTTGTGAAGGGCGCCGGGCAGCAGCATCTCCCCGACCTCCTGGTGCAGGGTGGAGGAGGTGTCGATAATCCGCACCGCTTCCTGCTGCATGACCCGGTCGATGATATTGCCCTTGCAGGAAAATTGGGCGCCGATCGAGATATCGACAGTCTCGTTGGCCACCAGGTCGATGACCTTGAGTTGGTCGGGCCGCTTTTCGTCGCGGACCAGAACCAGGGCAATCTCGAAGGGGATGATCTCCTGGATCTCGTTCAAAATTGAGTGCAGCAGTTCGCTGTTCTTGAGGCTGGAGTTGAGCGATTTGAAGATCTTGCGGACCGCGTTCATCTGGTCCTTTTCCATCTCCAGTTCGCTGATCAGACGGATGTTTTCGTAGGTGAAAGCTGCGTTGCTCAAGAGCGGAGTCAGGGCCTCGACCTCCTCCTGGAGAAAGACCGCATTTTCGTCGCGCCGGGAGATGGACAGCACGCCGATGACGTCCTTGATGGTCTTGATCGGCATGATCACAAACGACTTGGTGCCGTAGTGGAGCCGGTTGGAGCGGCCGAAACGGCGCTCCTTTTCGATGTCCTCGACAATCAGCGGGCTCTTGTTGATCACCGCGTATTTGCCGATCGAGGTCTCGAAGTCGATCCGGTCGTTGATCTTGACGTAGTCACCCAGGCCGATGCTGGCCTTGACCACAAATTCCCGGCGGTTTTTGTCGAGGATCAAGACCGAGCCGACGTCCGCCCCGGTCAGGGTCAGGGCCCGTTCGAGGGTGACCTGGAGGATCTCCCAGGGGTCCAAGGTGACGTAGCAGAGATCGGAGAGTTCCTTGAGGACCGAGACCTCGTGCGACTTTTTGGCCAGCCGGTCGGTACTCTGCCGGAAGCGCTGTTCGATGGCGTTGAAGGAGGCGATGATCTGCTGAAGTTCGCTCTGGTTGTGGTCGATGGTGCCAACCGCGATCTCCTGGTTGATCTTGCTGCTAAGGGTTCGGGAGATGCTGATGATGCTGTCGAACAGCCGGCGCAGCAAGGTGTAGCCGACGAAGATGTAAACCAGCCCGACTACGACGATCAGTTTGATCGAGGTGTCTCTGAGGAAGTTATACTTGTAGCCGAAATAGAGGAAACCCGCGCAGGGAAAGAGCAGCAGCATGACGAAGATGACGTTGAGCTTGTAGTAAAGCTTCTGGTTGTCCATGCCTTCCCCCTTGTTTAGGCGGCGCGAAAATGCTGTGGTCGGCAGCGGTCGCGTGGGCGCTATTCTACTAGAGTAAAAGCTGGTCGGCAAGTCAAGGTTGTGGCTGGTAATGGCGGAGGTTTCATCGGTAGCCGAACCCCTCGGGCAAAGGAGCATTTTTTTGTTGTCACAAGATCATTTGTATGTTAGCTGGACACTTGCCTAACTACTGCATGTTCTCTTTGCCTAAGGAGCTATGTCCATGAAGCTTTTGTCTTTCTTCAAGCCCCGTCTGGTTGCCATTGTCATCGGTTTTTTCACGTTGTTTTTGCTGATTGGCTTTGCTAAGTGGTGTTTCGCGCAAGGGTATTATCAAATCACTAACATATCTGTCGGCAATGGCTGTGTTATCGCTGGCACAAATCCTTACGGTAACCGTACCCAAGCAGAAATTGATCAAGACATCAAAAGCTATATATACAGGTGTGGAGAAAATCATCGTGGTTACATCTATTTTGATAATTGTACTGCTAGCGCTCTTTCTTCTCCCTCCGATTCTCCTGGTTTAGGATGTATTCAAGGCAGTCAGAATTATAATTACGACATAACTTATTATTCTGATGTTCCGGGCGAGCTTCCTGTTACTACTCACACGAGTTTAGGCTATCGTATTTGGTGTGTGGCTCCGGGGATGCAGTCGATAACAACTGGTTCTTGTGATTGTACAAAAAAAGAAGCCGCTTGGACTGAAGCTAATTGTTCTGGAGAAGGTCAAACCCTTGTGTCATATGATTGTGCCAATGATACCGGCGTTTGTGATGACTGCGTTACCAAGCAAAACAACTGGGTGACGGCAAACTGCGCTGAGCCCGGCGCTGAGCTGCTCAGCTACGACTGTCCAACCGACACCGGCGACTGCCTGACCTGTTCCACAAAGCAGGCCGCTTGGGTTGCTGTCTATTGTTCCAGTCCTGATCAAACGTTAGTTTCTTATAACTGTCCCACCGATACCGGGGTCTGTGATGACTGTATAACCAAGCAAAACAACTGGGTGACGGCAAACTGCGCTGAGCCCGGCGCTGAGCTGCTCAGCTACGACTGTCCCACCGACACCGGCGACTGTCTGACCTGTTCCGCAAAGCAGGCCGCTTGGGTTGCTGTCTATTGTTCCAGTCCTGATCAATCGTTAGTTTCTTATGACTGCCCATCCGATACCGGGGTTTGCGATGACTGTATAACCAAGCAAAACAATTGGGTGGCAACAAACTGCTCGGAGCCCGGCGCTGTGCTGCTCAGTTACGACTGTCCAACCGACACCGGCGACTGCCTGACCTGTTCCGCAAAGCAGGCCGATTGGGTTGCCGCCAATTGCTCCGGCCCGGGTCAGTCCCTGCTTTCCTTCGACTGCCCCACCAACACCGGGGTTTGCGATGACTGCATAACCAAGCAAAACAACTGGGTGGCGGCGAACTGCTCGGAGCCCGGCGCTGAGTTGATCAGCTACGATTGTACGTCTGATACCGGCAACTGCATGGTCTGTAACGAAAAGCAAGCCACCTGGGTTGCCGTTTATTGCTCCGGCCCTGGCCAATCTCTGGCCTCTTATACTTGCCCCACCAACACCGGGGTTTGCGATGACTGCATAGCTAAGCAAAACGCCTGGGTGACCGCAAGCTGTTTCGAGCCCGGCGCTCAGCTGAGCAGTTACGATTGCCCGAGCAATACCGGTGACTGCTACACCTGCGCCGAAAAGAAAGCGGCCTGGATCGCCAGTAATTGCCTGAGCGGCCAAGCTGACAGTTACAATTGCCTCAATGACACCGGGATTTGTAAACAACTTTGTGATCTGAAGATCAACAAATTCAGTGGCAACACCACCACCCTTAAACGAACCACCGGGGACAAGATTCGATTTACCAAATCCACCACAGGCACCTACGACACGGCGGCAATAAGCGTGAATGGGGTGAAAATACTCGAAAACAGCTGGGTCTGGAACGGCAAGTTGGGAGGCAAGCTTATTACTCCCGGCACCTATAATGCCACCCTGACAATCAGCAAAAACTCCATTCCCAATTGCAGCGCCAGCTCCTCAACCACCATCAAGGTCGACGAAGATCCCAATAGCTGCAACCTCAAGGTCAGCTTCGGCTCCTCAGCCAATATCGCCAACGGCAATCTCTCGCACAGCCAGGAGGTCTTCTCCCTGCCCGGGTCCGGCTTGAGCACCGATCTCAGTCTCTACTACAACAGTACCGACCCGTATAACGGACCCTTGGGGATGGGCTGGAGTCACAGCTACAATATCACCCTGACCGAACAGGCCAGCGGCGATGTCTTGGTCCGGACCGGCAACGGTGGCTACAAGCTCTACCAATACGCCAATGGCATTTATCTGGCCCCGCGGGGCGACTACTCGCTGCTCAGCCGCAACCCCGACAACACCTTTGCTTTGACCCGCCCGGATGGGCAGACCTACCGATTTAACGATGACGGTCTGATCGCAACGATCACCGACCGCAACGGCAACGCCATGCAGTTCGCCTACGACAACAGCCTGCTGGCGACCATCAGCGACTCGGCAGAACGGGTGACCACCTTCGCCTACGACGCCAACGCCAAGCTCTCGGCCATCACCGCCCCGGACGGCCAGGTTTACCGGTTCGCGGTGGTCGGCGACCGACTGGAACTGGTCGGGGCCGCTTATCCCGGCGCCCGCTTCTGGGATTACACATACGACGCCAACGGTTTCCTGCTGAGCAAGATGGACCCGAACGGCAACCTCACCACCTACACCTATGACGACCAGTACCGGGTGCTGACCGCCACCGATCCCGAGGGGCGGGTGCGCACCATCAACTACCCGACCGGCGCGGGACAGATCTTGACTAGCGAGCTGGTCGAAAAGGATGGCGGAGTCTGGCGCTACACCTACGATACCGGGAACGGCGATCTCCTTACCAAGGTTGATCCCCAGGGCAACAGCACCAGCTACACCTACGATGCGGCCGGCAACCAACTCTCCGAAACCGGGCCGGACGGTGGGGTGACCAGCCACACCTATGACGTTGCTGGCAATCAGCTTTCCACCACCGATCCGGCCGGGCAGACCACCGCCTACACCTACAACGAGTCCGGCCAGACCACCAGCGTTAGCGACACGGCGGGCGGGGTTACCTCCTACAGCTATGACGAGCAGGGCAACCTGCTGAACATCACCGACCCGGCCGGGGCCACAACGGTCTATATTTACGATACCGCCGGGCGAGTAACCAGCGTCACCGACGCAGCTGGCGGCGTCACCAGCATGGCCTACGATGCGGCGGGCAACCTGATCGCCATCACCGATCCGGCCGGGGCCAAGACCTCAATGGAGTACGATGCAGCTGGGCGGCTATTGACCCAGACCGATCCCCAGGGCGGGGTGACCACCTTCACCTATGACGCCGCCGGGAATCTGGTCTCCACCACCGATCCCCTGGGCGGGGTGACCAGTGCCGGCTTCGACGCCAACGGCAACCGAACCAGCCAGATCGATGCCAACGGCAATGCCACTTTTTACGATTTCAACGCCCAAGGGCAGGTGGTGAAGAGCACCGATGCCTTAGGCCAAGTCACGATCTTCAGCTACGGCGGCGGCAGCGGTTGCGCCACCTGTTCCGGCGGGGTGAATAAACTCACCGCCCTGACCGACGCCAACGGTCACGCCACCACCTTCGATTATGACAGCCTCGGGCGGTTGGTCAAGGAAGTCGATCCCCTGGGCAATGTCACTGCCTATTTATACGACGCCAAAGGTAATTTGACTGCAAAGACCGACGCCAACGGGGCGACTATCCGCTACAGTTATGATACGCTGGGGCGGCTGCTGAAGAGGCTCTATCCGGACAACAGCGAAGAAATTTTCAGCTACGACGCCCGGGGCAATATCCTGACCGCCGCCAACACCGCCGAAAGCTATCTCTATGCCTACGACACGAACGGGAGATTGGCCAGCGTCACCAACCGGCTGGGCCGGAAAATCGCTTACGCATACGACACAGCCGGGCGCAAGGTCAAGATGACCGGGCCTGATGGCAAGGTGATCGGCTACGAATATGACCCGGCCGGGCGGCTGGGGAAGATTCGTAGCGGTGGGGATTTTGTCTTCGGCTACGACCAGTCCGGACGCAGGAATTCCCTCACCTATCCCAACGGCGTGGTTGCCGCATATTCTTACGACGATGGCGGCCGGTTGACCAGCCTGGTTCACAAGAACTCGGCCCGGCAGGTGGTGGCCAAAAGCGCGTACAGTCACGATGCAGTCGGCAACCGGCTGAGTAAGGCCACGACCGGGGAGGAATTACGCTATGGTTACGACTCCATCTACCGCTTGCTCTCGGCCCGGCCGGGTGGGGACGACGAGCATGACGAAGACGATGATGACGGGGACGATGACGAGGATGACGATGGGCGTGGCGAGGGCGAAGGGTACGGAAACAGTGAGCGCTACAAATACGATCCGGTGGGCAACCGGCTGAGCGGTCCGGCCAGCCATGAACACCAGCCCGGCTCTGTTTACGATGCGACCAATCGCTTGCGGGAAGACCAGCGTTACCGTTACCAGTACGACCGTAACGGCAACCTGATCGCCAAGGCCGGCAAGGATGGCGACGACGATGATGAGCGCTGGAGCTACCGTTACGACTTCGAGAACCGCCTGGTCGAGGTGGTCAAGCACGGCGATGATGAGGCGGCAACCGTCACCTTCGCCTACGACCCCATGGGCAGAAGAGTCGAAAAGCGCGTCACCGAACGGGAAGACGGCAAGCCCCAGACCCGCGTCACCCGTTACCTCTACGACAACGAAGACATCCTCCTGGAAACCGATGCCACCGGCAAGATCACCAATCGATACCTCCACGGCCCCGGCATCGACGAGCCGCTGGTGCTGGTTCAGGGCAAGTCCACCTACTACTACCACGCCGATGGGTTGGGGAGTATAGTGGCGTTGACCGACGCCAAGGGCAAGGGGGCGCAGGAGTACCAGTATGACTCCTTCGGTAACCTGCACGATCAGATGAACCGGGTGAAGCAGCCATATACATACACCGGCCGTGAGTGGGACAAGGAAAGCGAGTTGTATTTCTACAGGGCAAGATACTATGATGCCAAGGTAGGGAGGTTTATTTCGAAAGATCCGATCGGGTTTGAGGGCGGGATCAACCAATTTTCGTACGTTGCCGAAAATCCGATTAACAACACCGATCCAACCGGACAGAGTGTGTATCTTTGCACAAGACCTCTCAAAGGAGTACCGCATGTTGTATATGATTACCTTGGAATAGGTCATAGATATTTGTGGGTAGATGGAATTGGCGGTTGGGGGCTTGCTCCGAAGCAAAAATATGAAAATCTTGCCGTAATAACGCCGGTGCCAGGTTGGATCGAACCAGAAGGTGCAATGATTTCGTGCACTCTCGTTACGGATGATTCTTGTATGGAAAAAAAGATCAAGGAAAAAATACAAAAGGAAAAGAGTACATGGCATATATACAGTTTAAAATTTCATAATTGCTATAATTGGGCTAATTATGTACTGGGAGCAAGCTTATGATGAAAAATTCAATATGCCTTTTATCATTTAGCTTGCTTGCAATTGTGATAGTAACAGCGGTATATGCCATGGACATACGAAATATGGACAACAAACTATCAGGTTGTATAGAAATACTTGTAGATAATAATACTATCAAGATAATTGAGCTTGCGACTGGCAAGATACAGGATGTCCTGAGTCAGGAGCACGGTAATTATTTGTATAGCTTCGACACTTCACATAGCGGAAAAGAAAAAGTGATTGAGACAGATGAGGGATTGTTTGTTTATACCGCAGATGACAAAAAGTTAAAGAGACTTATTAAAAAAAACTCCTCCACCAGTGTTCCATCTTTCTCTCCAGATGGAACATTTATCGCATATCTTTCTACTAAATATAAAGAAGAACACAAATATCGTATCGACGACAGATATCTTTATGTTGTCAAACATGATGGATCTTCTGACAGACAGGTCTCTAACCTTTCATGTGTAAACCATAAACCTTCATGGTTTCCAGACGGCAAAAGGATTGCTATTGGCTCAAAGGATTTCGGTATATACATTATTGACATAATAACTGGTGATGGAGAAAGAATAATTGATTTTGGCACCTCACCATCAGTTTCTCACGATGGTAAAAAAATAATTTATTTATCTAAAGAAGTTGATGCTTCCGTTAAATCGAAAATGATTAATTACCAAATAATATCAATGAAAGAATACCAAGACGTCTATATGTCCAAAAATAACAAAAAAGAAGAAGGACAATTGTCTACATTGTTTTATAGTTATACGTTTTATATATATGATATTTCTTCAGGAAGACGTAATAAAATATCTGATGAGATTTTTATCTCACCTTATAGTTCCCTTATATGGTCGCCAGATGATAAGTATATATTATATACTGACAATAAATACGAACATCATCAAGTCAATATTTTAAATATTGAGACGATGAATAAAGAAAAAATTACTTATGGTGTAGCAATGGGCTTTCGATAATAAAACCTGGTAGGTGAATTAAAATTGCAAATGCACCACGAGCCATCTTCCAGAATATTTCTGGTCGCGGAAAGGGGTCGGTAAATTCAACTTCAAAGTGCACCACATGAGCTAAAAGCAGGACATGACAGGGTTTCTGGTATGTTGAGAAGCACGACCAACTCACACCCAGAAGGAGCCTGCCATGTCCTACAGCCATCTTACCGAACGAGAACGATATGTCATCAGCCATTTAAAGTCGGCTAGATTTAGTAACCGTGAAATAGGCCGCAGATTAAACCGCAGCCATACGACAATTACCAGAGAACTCAAGAGGGCAAAGGCCCGGTATCCGGACGCAATTTACTGGTACTATTGGGCTCAGCCTCTAGCTATAGAGAGAACGAGCAAGGCCCGGCATTATCGTCGGCAGAAGAATTTGCGTTTGATGCGCTATGTGGAGGCAAGGCTCAACAAACGATGGTCCCCGGATGAGATATCTCAACGCCTTCGAGTCGATTACCCTGACGATGAAAGTATGCGCATCAGCCATGAGACCATCTATCGCTGGGTTTATCTCGATGCCAGCGTTGGAGGGGATCTATATAGGGATCTGAGGCGCGGACGCAATAAACGGCGCAGGCAGAAGCGATATGGATCAGGACGTCGCTTCGCGGATCGCAAAAGCATAACCCAGCGGCCCGGGGTCGTTGATAGCAAAGAAAGGTATGGCGATTGGGAAGGCGACACCATTGAGGGCAAAAGGAGCAGTGGTTATATCGCGACTATGGTTGAACGGAAAAGCCGGTATCTGTTGGCAGCAAAACTGGAAAACAAGAAAGCAGCTACGTTGACCAACAAAAAAGGGGTCAAGTCCGCTCTTGGCTTTTGTCTCCAACTCGATTAGCCTTCATCATGTCCAGACCATTACGCATAGAATTCCCCGGCGCCTGATATCATGTAATGAACCGGGGACGTCGGAGGGAAAATATCTTCTCAACCCATTAAATTGACTGTGCGCTGGCTCGAAAGGCAAAAGCCTGGTCCAAAAAATCAAATAATTATGTATGGTGTCAGTACATGATTTGGAATTCACGAATTTCCCTGATAACCCTAAATAACCAGTTGCCTAATGGATCCACTGAAAAAGTCTTTCGTTCAACAGGGTGCGGCAATTTTTTCGCTATTCGTGTTGTTGGCGCTGGTTTTCACGACCAGTGCCAAACGCGTAGATGACTTTGATCTCTGGTGGCATCTAAAGAGCGGCGAACGGATTGTCCAAACCCTGGCCATCCCGACCGTAGATGCCTTTGCCTACTCGACCATTACACCGGAACAGCTCCGGGGCGTGGGGATCGAAAGCAACCCTCTGGCGAATCCCCCCTCCGATTTTCCATACTGGCACGCAAACCTCAGTAATTCCTGGTTCGGTCAGGTTTTATTGTACCTCTCTTATCACTGGGGCGGGCTGCAGGGGGTGGGTATTCTCAAATCCATTCTCCTGACCCTGACCTGTCTTGTTCTTTACCGGGCCATGCTTCGCGGTGGCGCCGACCCGGTTGTGTCTCTTATGGTTCTCACGCTGGCGGCATATATCGGCAAAGATTTCAACTACAGTCGGACCCAGATCTTTTCTTTTCTCTTTTTTGCTCTGGAATACTTTTTATTAATCGACTGGCAACAGGGGGGGCGGCGGTTTTTTCTCCTCCCCCTGGTTTTTCTGTTCTGGGCCAACACGCATGGCGGCTACGTTATTGGGGTTGCCGTACTGCTTCTTTTTGTCTTTGGTGTCGTACTCAAGTCCCTGGTCGACGAAAAAATCAGCTGGAAAATCTTCCGTTGTCGTTACCAGGGCAGCGTCAAACTGCTCCTCTTCGTTGCCGCTTTGAGTGTACTGGTCAGCCTGGCCAATCCCAACGGATTCGTGCCGTTTTTACTGGTTTTCGCCATCAAGAAAAGCATATTTTTTAACGGAATTGAGGAATATGCCCGGCCGATGCTCTATGAGTATCATGGTTACTGGTTCCTCCTAGGGCTGGCCGGGTTAATTTTCTTGATCCGTTTGAAAGCCTTCGACCCGGCTGATTCTCTCCCCGTCCTGTTTCTGGCCATCGCCTCCCAGATGGGCATCCGGGCGATCATTTTTTTCACCCTGGCGGCCGCCGTGTTTGTGGCCGTCAATCTTTCGGCGATTATCTTCTGGCTTAAGGACAGAGAGCTGATCGCCCGTTTGCTCCGCCTGACCAGACTGCAGCTGGCCTTTGCCGCCGGGGCGCCGCAGGTGGTGATCGCCATCATTTTTCTGACCATTTTCGTGCGAACCACGGCGCAGGGCGGCATCATGCCGTTCAACATCGTCGAGCATACCTATCCTAAGGCGGCCGTGGAGTTCGTTAAGCAGAACAAACTCGCAGGCCGCATGTTTAATGCCTACAACTGGGGGGGGTATCTGATCTGGAACCTGCCGCAGAATCAGGTTTTCATTGACGGCCGCTGTTTGAATGAAACAGCGTTTCTCCATTATCAGCTGATCATCTCGGCCAGTGAGGGAAAAGACCGGCCGAACGCCAAGCCGCTCTGGCAAGATCTCCTTGATCAATATCAGGTTGATTTTATCCTGACCAATGCCGTCTCCGGCGACGGCAGTATTGTGCCGCTCACCTATCAGCTGATGAGCGATCCGGGCTGGCAAGCCATCTACCAGGACGGCACCGCCATGGTCTTTATTAGAGACACCCCGAAAAATCGGCAGTTGTACGGCGCCCGCCTCCTCGATAAGCAAAAGAGCGTGCTGGATGAGATTTTCGCCGAAAGTCAGGCCGGGACAAAAAGGTACCCAGCCACCTGGAATTATTATGAAAATCTGGGGCTGATTTATCTGCAGCGCCGCCAGCTCTTGGAAGCCAGAGGCATGTTTGAAAAATATTTAAGCATGAACCCCAACAATCATCTGGTGATCACTAATTTGAACGTGATCAGGAGGCTTTCCGGTGAGGCGCCGCTGCCCTTACCGAGCTCAACGCAATCTCCCCATCATTTTTAAGCAACCCCCGCCAGGGTTAAACCAATTTCACCCTGGCCCCCAGGCTGCCTGGCCAATTAAGGGTTCGCCTAATCAGCCCCACTTCCTATCAGGCGTTCGGTGGTTGTCCAGGCAGTTGCGGCCAGCCCGCCCGCAGACCATTCTGGGTTTGTTCCTCATCGACAAGTTCCTTCATATCCAAAGCGCGGTCGAAATCGAGCACCTGGGGCTGGGAGAGCAACAAGTCCTTCAGGCCGAAAACCTGGAGCCGGCAGGCCTGGGTGAAGAGACGGTTGGCCAATAGCAGAGAGGCAATCTCCATTTCGTGGATCTGCCTGGCGGCCACCGCCTGCATGGTTTCCTTAATGAAGCGACGGTCGGCAGCTTCCACCCGCAGATAAGTTCTGAGCAGGTCCCGGAAAAGTTCTTCCGGGTCCGCCACCTCCGACAACCGGTGCAGGTCATGGCCCAACGCAGAAAGGCGCTGCCGGAAAAGCTGGTATTGCGCCTCGACATAACCGTTTTCCGAGGCATCGAACTCGTCCAAATCGCCTCGGATGCCCTTGAAATTTTTGAGGGCGTTCATGATGTTTCGGGAGGCATAAATCAGCCGCTCCAGCTCCTTAGCCTCGCCCACTTCCAACTTCTGGCTCTGCAGCCGAGAATAAAAGGAGAAAATCTCGGCGTGTAGCAGCTTGATGTCTTCGTAGAGTTCTTCCAGGGTCAACCGCTTGCCGGACTTGCGCTCCAGCGGTAAGGCTTCCAGAAAAATCAGCTTTTCGTCGATCTTCAAGAGACGCAGCTGGTAGAGCTGGCATTCGTCGTGGAGATGGCGGATCTCCTTGCGCAGGGCGGTTTCGGCGGCGGCGGGGACCTCGACCGGGGTGTTGTTGAGGTAGACGGTCAGCACGGTCTTGTGGTCCGGGAAGAGGCGGTTCAAGAGGCGGGCCAGCTGCCCGATGAAGGGGAAAAAGAGCATAACCCCGAGGGCGTTGAAGAGGGTGTGAAAGAGGGCCAGCCCCATGACCCCGCCGCCTTGGCCGGGCAGGAGCAGCTCGACCAGCCGGATCAGCCCGCCCAGCCCGGCCAAGGCAACGATTCCGGTGACCCCGTTGAAGAGCAGGTGGCTCATCCCCACCCGCTTCTTGGCCTGGGTGGAGCCCAGGGAACCCAGCAGCACGGTGACGGTGGTGCCGACGTTGGCGCCGATGACCAGGGCGGCGCCCATCTCGAAGGTGATCAGGCCGCTGTGCAGGGCGGCCAGAAAGATGGCGATGCTGGCGGAACTGGCATGCATCAGGGCGGTCAGCACCACCCCGACCAGCACGTAAAACCAGAGGCCGAAGGCCGGCAGGTCGCCAAGATCGATACCGGCGGCCAGGTTTTCGACTCCGCCCTTCATGTAATCGACCCCCAGGAAGAGAAAGCCGAAACCCAGCAGCAACCGGGCGATCTGGAAGGGGCGCGAGGTCGGGGCGCTGAAGGCCAGGAGCAGACCGCCGGCGGCGACAAAGGGCAGGGCGAAGGTCTCGATCTTGAGCTTGAAGCCTAGGGCGGCGATGATCCAGGCGGTAAAAGTGGTGCCGATGTTGGAGCCCAGCATCACCCCGATGGCGTTCTCCATGCTCAGCACCCCGGCCCCTACAAAGGCCAGGACCATCAGCGATACCGCCGAGCTGGACTGCAGGATGACGGTGACCAGGGTGCCGCTGCCCACGGCCCGCCAGCGCCCCCGGGTCCAGTGGGAGATCATCCGCCGGAAAACCTTGCCGGACAGGGACTTGACCGCATCCTCCAGCTGGTACATCCCGAAGAGGAAAATGCCCAGCCCGGCCAGGAGTTTCCAGAGATCTAGGTTGGTGGTCATGGTTTATTTGGGTGGCCCGGCCAGGATCATCTCGGCGATGGTCATCTTGACCCGCCCGCCCCGCCACTGGACTGCCGTTAACAGCTCCCGCTCCAGTTCAGCCAATTCCCGGTAATGCTCGGTGCGCTCAACCTCCGGAACCGCCTCCCGGCCCTCGGTCAGCTCCTGGCAGCGATAACAGCCCGGGAAGGTCTGCTTCTGCCCGTCCGGCCGGGTCACCGCCGACGGCACCCCATGCATCCGGCAGATCATCAAGCGATGGGCATAAAGCGTACACAACCCCTGCTCATTCAAGGGGCAGAGGAGCTGCGGCCGCTCGTTGCGGGCGATGGCGGCGGCGGCCCCGGCCAGATAGCGCTCGGCCCGCCCGCGGATTTGGGCCCGATGGTCCGAGTTCAAGGCCGCCAGCCCCTGCCAGAGATAGCTCCACTCGCTCACCGTGTGGTGCATGAAGAAACTGTCGCAGCAGTTGTCGGGGCAACCGCTACAGGAAAAGGCCAACTCCCCCGCGACCTGATCATAGGCAGTTTCCATGCGCTGATAGAGAGCGGCCAGCCGGGCGGACAGTTCGGGGGTAAGCAGATTATCACTCATCAGATCGCCGTTTTTTTGTTATCTTCGGGGCAAGCGCCGCTGAAATTTTCAACCGGCGGGGAAAGAGAACCATACTTCATCACCGCCCAAAAACCAAGGAAGAGCCATGCCCGGACCTGCCCGCCTCAAGTGCTTCAAGGCCTACGATATTCGCGGCCGCCTGCCCGATGAACTCAATGAGGCCATGGCCGAGCGGATCGGCCGGGCCACCGCTGCCTATCTGCGCCCCAAAAGAATGGTGATCGGCCGCGACATCCGCCTCTCCAGCCCGGCCTTGAGTCACGCCCTGGCCCGGGGGTTGACGGAATCGGGTGTGGAGGTGCTGGATTTGGGGCTCTGCGGCACCGAGGAGGTCTACTTCGCCACCTGGCATTTAGAATGCGATGGCGGGATCATGGTTACCGCCAGCCACAACCCGGCCGACTACAACGGCCTGAAGCTGGTCCGTTCCCTGGCCCGGCCCATCGGCGCCGACAGCGGCCTGCGGGAGATCGAGGCGTTGACCGCCACCGCTAGCTTCGTCAACAGTATCCAACCCGGCATTTTACGCGCCTGCGACAACCGGCCCGCCTTCGTCGCGCACCTGTTGACCTATGTGGACGCCGCCAAGCTAAAGCCCCTGAAGATCGTCGCCAACCCCGGCAACGGCTGCGCCGGGCCGACCTTGGACGCCTTGGCGTCCCAGCTGCCCTTTGAGTTCATCAAAATCAACTACACCCCGGACGGCACCTTCCCCAACGGTATCCCCAATCCACTACTGCCCGACCACCGCGAGGCCACCGCCCGGGCGGTGCGTGAGGCCGGGGCCGACTTCGGCATCGCCTGGGACGGCGATTTTGACCGCTGTTTCCTCTTCGACGAGACCGGCCGCTTTCTGGAAGGCTACTATGTGGTCGGCCTGCTGGCCCGGGCCATCCTGGCCGAGCATCCCGGCGAGAAGATCATCCACGACCCGCGCCTGATCTGGAACACTCAAAAGGTGGTCACCGCAGCCGGCGGCCAGCCGATCATGAGCGTCACCGGCCACGCCTTCATCAAGGAACGGATGCGCAGCGAAAACGCCATCTACGGCGGTGAGATGAGCGCCCACCATTACTTCCGCGACTTCGCCTACTGCGATTCTGGCATGATCCCGTGGCTGTTGACGGCGAGCATTCTCAGCCGGACCGGCCGGAAGCTCTCGGAGCTGGTGGATGAGATGATCGCGGCCTTCCCGGTCAGCGGCGAGATCAACAGCACGGTGGCCGACCCCGAGGCGGTGCTGGTCCGGGTCGAAGAATTCTGCGCCACCGAGGTGGGTGAGATCGACCGCACCGACGGCTTCAGTTTCGCCACCCCAACCTACCGCTTCAATCTGCGTAAGTCCAATACCGAACCACTGCTGCGCCTCAACGTGGAGACCCGGGGCGACCAGAAACTGCTGGCGGCAAAAACCGCCGAGCTGCTGGCCCTGATCCGGCGCTAGACCAAAGCGCGAAAAGCCGGCGGCCGCCGGGAGCGGCACGGTGGTTGATTAAGGAAGTGACAGGATGGCCTGCGATCAGGATCAGGCCAGCTACTTCAAGCCCCGGGGTTTGTCCTTGCCGACGAACTTGCCCTCCAGCCAGTAGCCGTCCTTCTCGATCTTGCCCCCTTTCCGGGTGATGCCTTTGCCGTGGGGAACCCCGTTGCGCCACTGCCCCTCGTAGCCAATCCCGGTCGGTTGGGTCTCGATGCCCTGCCCTTCCGGGTGGCCGTCCTTCCACTCCCCGACATACTTGCGGCCATCGGTCAGGGAATAGCTCCCGCGACCGTTCGGCAAACCGTTGCGATATTCTCCTTCGTATCTGATCCCGCTGGGCATGGTCATCAATCCCAGGCCGTGCTCCTTGCCCCGCTGCCATTCGCCCCAATACATCATGCCGCTGTCGTATTCAAATCGGCCCTTGCCGGTTTCGCAATTGCCTTCCCGGCAGACTCCTTCCTTGGCGAAGGAGGATACCGGCAGACCGGCACCCGCCACCAACACCAGCAGCCCGGCCAAAAACCGCGTCCTGATTGTTCCTGAAATCATCTTGTTCCCTTCTTTTAGTTACGTCTTTGAGTAGCCAGCGGATGGACACCTGATTTCGATCTTTTGCTGCTTGCCCAGAGCCTACACTTTCTATTGACAGTTTCCCACCCCAAAGGTAGTACCACAGAGGAAGCTCACACCTCGCCTAATCAAACCATGCAGTCAGGCTATATTCCGGCACTCCGTCGTCTCGATTCCCCTTAGCCAGCGAGGATCGCGATGGCATGCCGGTATAGAGGCGGGAACCGAAGGAAGTTCAAAATATCGCAACGCATTGCCGCCCAGAACATTTTAGGAGAATCACCAGATATGCATCGGAAAAAAAATTGCTGGGAAATCAAAAACTGCGGCCGCCAACCCGGCGGAGCCCACGTGGCCGAGCATGGGTTGTGCCCGGTCACCATGCCCGGCCACTATGAGGGGGCTAACCATGGTAAACATGGCGGTCGCTTCTGCTGGCGCATTGCCGGCACCCTCTGCGGCGGTGAGCCGCAAGGCTCCGCCGCCCAGAAACTGTTTAACTGCCTCGACTGCGATTTTTTCAAGCAGGTGATCAAGGAAGAAGGGGGAAATTTCAAACTTACCCACGCCGATTTCGAGCCCAAACCGGAAAAAAACAAGCGCAAGGGGTGACCGGTTCCGCCCGGAAGAACGGTTGGTCCAGACCGGTTAATCAGGGCTGGCCACGCCACAACTGCCTGGTCAACCCGCGAATTTTTTCCTGTTGTGGCCCGGTCAAAGCGCAGAACGGCGAGTTGTCGTAGGTGGTGTCACGGTTTTCCACCACCAGCACCATGGCGTCCTCACTCAAGGTGTGATGGTGCCAGACCGCCCGTTTGACGTTGTAGAGCCGGTGCGGCTCCAAGTCCCTGGCATGGATCGCCGTTACCGTCTCCTCCCCTTCGCCCACAAAGAGAACACAGCGCCCCTTGAGCAGCACGAAGACCTCGTCGGTCTCGAGGTGACGCTGCATCCTGGTGAGGTTCTCCACCCGCAACTCATCGGCAAAATTGAGAACGGCAACACGCCAGGCCGCGAAATCCACCAGGGGCTGGTAGCCAGCCCCCGCGTGATCCCGCACTTCCAACAGTTGCTCGCTGATCGTGTCCATTGTCCCCGGTGCCTTACTGCCATTGCTGGATAGTTCAACTACTTAGCCGCTAAGCGACACGGCTCCTCACCTTACCAGGTAGCCCCCACTGGCTCATTTTGCAGCCTCTTTCTCTTTTGACAGGACGAAGTAGCAGATGTCGTCGATCTTGCCATACATGATCGAGCCGCCAGCGGCCCGCAGATCTTGGGTTTGCCCGGCCTGGGCGAATTTGAAGGCAATCTGCTTGATTGGCGTAAGGTTAGGAACCAGGGTCTTGCCGTTAAATGGGAAGCCAGCCATGACCATTTTCAGCTTTTCCGGCGGAATCTCCTCGATCTGGGCCGAACTGATGGTGAATTCAAAGTTTTTCAGGCTGCGTTTCTTGACCGAGTCGATGACGAACGGAGGAGTATCTTTCAGATAAAAAAGGCCAAGGATGCCGGCAAGGTCCTTTTTCTGATGATAGGCCAGATAGCTTGACAATAGTTCCTGCTCGCTGCGGCTCTGGGTGGTGGTTTTATCTCCGCCACCCGAACAACTGCCCAGCAAAAAAGCGCAGATGGTGATCATGAGGATATGACGCACTGGTGCCTCCCTGGCTCATCAATGAAGTTTATAAATTCCGACTGGTGAGCGCAAAACCCCACCTCTAAACCGACTTATTTTAACGGCCAACCCGCCTGCGGGCAAGGCCTTATCCTTGGGCATCACCACCAATACCTGGCTAATGTTGGAAGCGGTATTGCCGGACTTCCCATCCGCGAAAATAAATCCACCGCCCTAGCCGATCGTTTTTAGCGCAGCATCTCGGCGATCTGGAAAGCCAAATCCAGGCTCTGCTCGGCGTTCAGGCGCGGGTCGCAGTTGGTCATGTAGTTGTTGATCAAGTGCTCATCGAGAATCTCGCGGCCGCCGCCGGTGCACTCGGTGACATTCTCGCCGGTCAGCTCGAAATGGACCCCGCCGGGGACGGTACCCTCGTTCCAGTGAATCTGGAAGAAGGCGCGGATCTCCTGGAGAATCTCATCGAAATTGCGGGTCTTATAGCCGCTGGCGGCGGTGTAAGTGTTGCCGTGCATGGGGTCGCAGCTCCAGACCAGATTAAAGCCCTCGCGCTTCATTTCCCGGGCCAGTTGCGGCAGGTGTTCCTCGATCTTCTTGGCCCCGAAACGGGTGATCAGGGTCAAGCGGCCCGGCTCGTTGTCCGGGTTGAGGCGGCGGATGATCCGCTTGACCTCATCAAGGTCATGCTTGGGGCCGACCTTCATGCCGATGGGGTTCAAGACCCCGCGCAGGAACTCGATATGGGCGCCGTCCAGCTGGCGGGTCCGGTCGCCGATCCAGAGCATGTGGGCGCTGCAGTCGTACCAGTCGCCGGTGGTGGAATCCCGGCGGGTCAGGGCCTCTTCATAGCCCAGGAGCAAGGCCTCGTGGGAGGTGTAGAAGCTGGCCTGCTTGATCTGGGGAATCTCAGTGTCGATGCCGATCAGCTTCATGAAGTTGATGGCCTGGTCGATGTTCTTGGCCAGTTTCTCGTAGTTCTGTCCCTGGGGCGAATTGGCGACGAAGGCATTGTTCCAGGCATGGACCCGGTCCAGAGCGGCGAAACCGCCGCGGGTGAAGGCGCGGACGATGTTCATGGTGGCGCAGGCCCGGAAGTAGCCCTCCAGCATGCGCCGGGGGTCGGGGCGCCGCCTCTCGGGGGTGGGATCGATGGCGTTGACCATGTCGCCCCGGTAGCTGGGCAGCTCCACACCACCCACCATCTCGGTGTCGGCGGAGCGGGGTTTGGCGTACTGGCCGGCCATCCGGCCGAGTTTCACCACCGGCTTGCCGCCGGCGTAGCTGATTACCACCGCCATCTGCAGGATGACCTTCAGCATCTCCCGGATCACCGGGGCCTTGCACATGGCGAACTCCTCGGCACAGTCGCCGCCCTGGAGGACAAAGGCGTTACCTTCAGCGGCCAGAGCCAGCTGTTTCTTGAGATCGCGGATCTCCCCGGCAAAGACCAGGGGCGGCAGCTCGGCGATCTCCGCCACCACCTGTTCATGCTCGGCCTTATCCGGCCAGTTGGGCTGCTGCAGGGCGGGGAAATTCCGCCAGGAGGTTTTGGACCACTCGGTGCTCATTTTGTATCTCCGTAAAACTTCATGATTAGCTCTAACCGTGTAGGTCGGGTTAGCGGCTTTATCGCGTAACCCGACATTGCCAAAGCAGTACTATTTCAGAACCACGTCGGGTTACGCTGCGCTAACCAGACCGACTCAATAAGAAACCTATTGCTGAAACCAGAATCAAGAGACTTCCGCACACCATGAGACCCTTTGTAATTTGATTGGCAAACTTTTCTCCATTGTCCTTTTTCAGTTTTTGATAATTGTTCGCACTAAATGAAAGAACAAGAAAGAAAGATCCAAAAACAATGAATGAAATTGAATAAATATGGCTCATAGCATTTATTTCTCACTTCTATAATGGTCAATCATCTTCCGACCTGTAATCATAAATAACTAGATATTTCATTCATATTACACACAACAATCAATTATTCCGTTCACCCTGATCCTGAACTTGTCGAAGGATCGAAGGGTCATTGGCAAACTTGCTTCCAGGCCATTAACCTTCCGGTGCGTGCGGCAATGCGCACGCATCGCCGACGCAACAACCCTCGACATCGAAGGCGTTCAAAATCCGCAGTTCCTTTTCCCGCCGGTCGCCGGTTGGCCCCGGCAACGGTGGCGTAGCCGCAGCCATCTCCGCCAACTGCGCCCGGTCGGGAATGGCGGCCAGGCCGGTAGCAATAACCTTGCCGCTCACCGTATCCATTATCTCGGCATCCTCACCGTTACTGATCACCGCCACCGGAATAATCATCTCCGGTTCCAAAACCCGGGCCGCCGCCAGGGTCGGGCGTTCGCGGGTGACCAGGGAACCAGGCCCGTAGCGCAGGAGCAACAGGGGGCGGCCGGCCAATCTTACCACCAATTCGATCTTTGAGACCACGAAACAGCCGGCAAAGAGGGTCTCGATCTTCTGGCGCGGCTCCAGTTCTTCCTTGGCGTACCCCTTCACCTCGACCAGATAGCGGGCCAGCTTCTGCCGGTAGCGCTCGTCGTCGGTATCGACCAGCTCCTCGCCGGTAACGAAGTCGGTCAGCGTTCCGAGGATCCTGTGGTGGGATGGAATGTCGCTCATACCGTCCTCGCGCTAAGCACCAACGAAAAAAGGGGGGCTGCCCGGCAGCCCCCCTTGAAACCATCAGAGAGTTGCCGTCTCTTACAAGGTCAGCCACGACTCCGAAAAGACGTTCTGGCCGGAGAGAACCTTATAGGACTTATAGTGCTCCAGGGCCTTCTGGTCCAGGGTGGACGGGTCGGGATCGTTGCCGTCGATCATCTCGTGGACCATGTTGACGATGGTCTGGCGCTCGCCGCGGCAGATCGCGATCAACTCGGGGTCGTAGGAGTTGACGATGGCGGTGGTCAGATTGTACTTCATCAGCATGATCAGGTAAGTGCGGTCCAGATAGCCGCGCAGCTCGTGGGGCACGCCGTTGGAGACGTTGGAGAGGCCGACCGTGGAGCGGGCGCCGGGGGCGATCTCCTGCAACATGCTCAGGAACTCCAGCCCGGAGGCGATCTGGTCGGCGCCCAGGGTGATGGGGGTGGCGATCGGGTCGAAGATCATCTTCTCGTTGGGGATGCCGGCCTCGTTCAAGGCCATCATCAGGTCCACCGACATGGCGCAGCGCTCGTTGGAATCGCGCGGCATGCCTTCCGGTCCCCAGAGCAGAGTGATGACGTTGCAGCCCGCCTCGGCGGCCACCGGAATCAATTTCTCCATCCGCTCGGGCTGGGCCGAAATGGAGTTCATGATGGCGCCCTTCTTGTTCTTGATCGCGGCAAAACCGGCGGCCATTGCGGCGGTGTTGGTGGTGTCGAGGCAGAGCGGCAGGGTGGTGACCTCCTCGATGGTCTGGACCACCCAGGGCAAGAGCTCGGTGCCGTCCTTACGGGCCGGACCGACGTTGAGGTCCAGCCAGGCAGCGCCGGCGGCGGTCTCTTCCTTGGCCATCTCCTGGATCGGGCCTTTATCACGGGCCTTCATGGCGGTGCCGCTACGGGTACCCATGATGTTGATGCTTTCGGCAATGCCGAGAATCAGATTTGAGGACATTTTGGTCTCCTTCTTAGTTCATTAATATTTCAGATTCCTGGGGAACCGGTTGGACAAGATTAGCCTGGCCGAATGCGAGGGACAAAATTAGCGGTAAAACAGCGGGTTGTCAACCGGGATATGGCAGGAGGGTGAATTTGCCGGGTCAACTGCGTTCCCGTCGGGGCAAGGGCGGTCCATCGGGCCAGGATCGTGAGTCGGAAGAACAGCCTTAAGGACGTGACTTCGTATTCAGTTCAGGCCTGGCGTGAGAGGTAGGAACAGTCATGCGTCACCTTTCATTCTGCCCTCAATCCGTCTCTATGGTCCGTTGCTGACCTTTTCCAGCAAAGTCGGCGCTCTTGCCGTCAACCTCTTCGACCATGGCGATATGGGCCATGGCCGTGGCCGGCGCCGCGCCAATGCTTCACGCCCGGCGGGATCCAAACCACCTCGCCAGGCCGGATCTATTCGACGGGGGCGCCCCAGCGCTGGACCCGCCGCGACCGGCGGTGACGATCAGGGTCTGGCCCAGCGGGTGGGTGTGCTAAGCGGTGCGGCGCCGGGCTCAAAGATGACAATGGCCTGGCCGATCAAACCGGCGCCGATGACAACGATCAGATTGGGCATTCTCCTCAATCCTTCAACGAAGCCATATCGATGGAGAAACGGTACTTCACATCCGACTTGACCATCCGCGCGTAGGCCTCGTTGACCTTCTGGATCGGGATGATTTCGACATCGGCGGTGATGTTGTGCTGGCCGCAGAAATCGAGCATCTCCTGGGTTTCCTTGATGCCGCCGATGAGCGAGCCCGAGAGGCTCTTGCGGCCGAAGATCAGGGCGAAGGCGGGAATGGACAGCGGTTTCTCCGGCGCCCCGACCAGGGTAAGGTTGCCGTCGAGAACAAGCATGTTGAGGTAGGCGGCGATGTTGTGATCGGCGGCGATGGTGTCGAGGATGAAGTTGAATGTGCCGGCGTGCTTATGCATCTCCTCACCGTTGGTGGAGATGATCACCTCATGGGCGCCGAGGCGCAAGGCATCCTCTTTCTTGCTTGGCGAGGTGGTGAAGACCACCACGTGGGCGCCGAAGGCCCGGGCGAACTTCACCCCCATGTGGCCTAAGCCGCCCAGGCCGACCACGCCGACCTTTTTGCCGGTAATGTCGCCCCAGCGGCGGATCGGCGAGTAGGTGGTGATCCCGGCGCAGAGGAGCGGGGCCACTCCGGCCAGGTCGAGATTCCTGGGTACCTTGAGGACAAACTTCTCATCAACGACGATGCTCTCCGAGTAACCGCCGTAGGTGACGCCGCCGAGATGCTTGTCCGGCGAGTTGTAGGTGAAGATCGAGTTGGGGCAGAACTGCTCGACATTGGCCCGGCAGTGCGGGCAGGTCTGGTCGGAATCGACCATGCAGCCGACCCCGACCAGATCTCCGGCCTTGAAGGTGGTGACCCCCGCACCCACTTTGCTCACCCGGCCGACAATCTCATGGCCCGGCACGCAGGGGTAGGTGGTGGCCATGGCGCTGCTCCACTCGTTACGCACCGTGTGCAGGTCGGAGTGACAGATGCCGCAGAAGAGGATCTCGATCTGCACGTCGCGTTCGGTGGTTTCCCGACGCTGGATGGTGTCGAGGGTCAATGGCGAGGTGGCGCTGGCGGCGGAATACGCTTTAGCTTTGTGCATGGTTTTCTCCAGTTGAAGTGTCTGCGGTATTCAGTAGCTGAGGGTCGGATACCGGTTTCCGGTGGTCAGTTAACGGTCAGTATGGCAGATAGCTGGGCAGAATGTAACCCCCGGTTAATTGTGCTGGTTTTTGAGTGGCGTTTCGCGACCCGACATCACCAACAATTGCTTGCGCAGGCGTCCCCCAGGCACCACGATTTGTGAGGCCGCCACCCCGGTTTTTCAGGTCGGTGACGAAAGTCCTTCCCAATTCAGCCGTGAAGACAATCGCCATTTCGGGTCTCCGCCGCTACGGGACATTCTGCGCTTGCGGCAAGTGGCGGCCGATTAGGGTGGGCATTCGCGGTCGACCGCTCCCACCGGAAGGTATTGGCGCGGATTTGCCGGTCACCAGCTGTGGGAGCGACCGCCCGGTCGCGAATCGCTCCGCCGCTATGCTCTGAGATGCGGCCCACGTTGTCAGCCCGGTAAGACCAGCCGATCCGCCTTCATCAATTGCCACTGCGCCTCGTATTCCATGATATGGGCCACGGTATTTACGAACTCCTCGGCAAATCCGAAGCGCTCCAGCAGATAGAAACCCATTTCCAGCCCCGAACTGATGCCGCCGGCCGTGATAATCCGGCCGGTATCGACTATACGATGGCGGTCGATGATGGCTTGAGGGGCGATATTTGGGCCAAGCGGTCCAGGGGGATGAGCTTTTCGCTGGGGTCGCCATTCTTGCGGTTGGTCGCGGCCAGACCGTCGAGCAGCCCGGCCATGCCGTAAACCCAGGAGCCGGTGCAGACACTGGTAAGCAGGGTCTTAGCTGGCAAGGTCTTGACATAGTCCAGGAGCCGGCCGTTATGCATCTCCGCCCTGGTGCCGATGCCGCCGGGGATCAGAAAGGCGTCCAGGTCTGGGTGTTGGTCCAGGCTATACTTGGGGTTGACGGAAAGGTTCCCGGTGGCCATCACCGGGGCGAGTGAGTCGCCGATCAAAAAAGCCTCCAGCTCCGGCTCCAGCCGCCGGGCCACCGCGAATACCCCGATGGGGCCAGCCCAATCGATGACCTCGGCGCCGTTAAAAATGTAGACCCCCAATCTTCTTGCCATATCCATGCTCCTTTGGTGGTTGATGATGCCGGCTGTTGTTTTCAGAACAGACAAGTCTGTTCTATTGGTGACAAAAAAATATCGCGCTATTTCCCCATCTTGAGTTGTGAGACGAATTGCTCACGCGCCCTGCCGATCAAGGCGGCATCGCCGTAATTCTGACAGGCGCTGATCACTCCTTCGCAAAGCAGATAGAGTGAGTCGGCGAGTCCGGCCACGTGCAGCCCCGCATATTTCGGGTCATCGCGGCGCAGATCGTCCAGCAGTCCTGTCAACACCCGGCGCAACTCATCCTTGTGGCTGATGACCTCCCGGCGCAGTCGGTGGTTGATATCCGGAACCTCGGAGGCGATATTGAGAAAGGCGCAGCCGCGAAAATTGCAGTCCCGCAGCCAGTTGTCGAGAAACTCGAAGACGCTGAGCAGACGCGGGTAGGGGGTATGGTAAGAGTCGATGGTGTTCTGCAGCCAACCCATCCAGACCAGGTGCCTGGCCTGGAGATAGGCGACGCAGAGATCCTCCTTGGAGGGGAAGTAGTAGTAGAAGGTGTTCTTGGAAACTCCCGCCTCGGCGATGACCTGATTGATGCCGGTGGCCAGATACCCCTGTCGGTAAAAGAGATCCAGGGCGGTGTCGATGATCCTTTGGCGGGCTTCGCTCTCGGTGGGATTCTTTTTCATGTCTCCTGGTTAGCACAGGACAGACTTGTCTGTCAAGTAATTCTACCTGGAGCAACTCGTCCCTAACACCTTGCAGCCCACAGGGCGATATGCCCTTGCCTCATGGCCTGGGGTTGAGCATGGCAGGCGTCACAAAAATGCAGTCCCCGCACTAGCGACAGCGGCCAATCGCCCTCACCCCGCCAGCTTGGCCTTCACGGTCGGAAACAGTTCCATGTCGGTGTGGGGCAGGAAGAGCGCCGCCATGTAGTGGTTCATGAACTGGGGGTTCTCGGCCAGCTCCATGTTGGTCATCAGCTTGCTCACCTCGGTGCGCTCCCGAAAGCGCTTGTTGTCGCAGAGGCTGATCTGGCAACCGGTCAGCGAGGCGTTACCCAGGTAGTAAAAGCGCTCCCGGTCGATGTCGGGCAGCAGGCCGATGGTGATGGCCCGCTCCAGGTCGATGTAGGCCCCGAAGTTGCCGGCCAGGATCACCCGGTCCAGATCGGTGAAGGTCATGCCCACCGATTCCAGCAGGGTCAGATAGCCGGCGTACATAGCGCCCTTGGCCCTAGTCAGGTTGTCGAGATCCACCTCGGTGATGACGATGTCCTCGCCGGTCTGGGAATCCTTGCCCCAGGCCAGCACGTACTCGTAGCCATCGTGGCCGTCGCGAATCCGGGGGTGATCGAGGTGGCGGTCGAACTTGCCCTGCTGGTCGATGACCTTGGCCTCCAGCAGCTCCGAGACGATGGAGATCAGCCCCGAGCCGCAGATTCCGCAGGGTTTGGACATATCGATGGTGACCAGCATCGGGTCCAGCGTCTCGGGATGGATATGGAAGTTTTCGATGGCGCCGGTGTTGGCCCGCATCCCGTGCTTGATGCCGCCGCCCTCGAAGGCCGGTCCGGCCGAGCAGGCGGCGCAGGCCATCCATTCCTGGTTGCCGACCACGATCTCGCCGTTGGTGCCGATGTCGATGAACAGGGTCAGCTCCGGGCTCTTGTGCATCTGGGCAGCGTGGACGCCGGCGACGATATCGCCGCCCACGTAACTGGCGATGGAGGGGTAGAGAAAGAGGCGCACCGAGGGGTGGGCGTAAACCCCGAGGGCGGCGGCCCGGGTCAGCGGCATCTGGCTGCAGGTCGGCACATAGGGCGCCTCGCGCAGGTACTTGGGGTTGATGCCCAGCAGCAGCTGGCTCATCACGGTGTTGCCGGCGGCCATGATGTAGCTGATGTCGCTGGGGCTGATCACCACCTTATGGCAAACCGCCTCGATCACCTTGTTGATGGTCCGCACCACCAGCTCCTGTAGTTCCTTGAGGCCGCCGGGCCGCTGGGAGTAAATCATCCGGGAGATGACGTCCTCGCCGAAGCGGATCTGTTCGTTGTAGGAGGTGGAGTCGGCCAGCACCTTGCCGCTGTTCAGGTCGATCAAAAGGCCGCAGACCGTGGTGGTGCCGATGTCCACCGCCAGACCGTAAAGCCGGTCGGTGGTGTTGCCGGGCTCGACGGCGATGATCCGGTCCGGCTCCTCGACCCGCTTGCCCTTCAGCAGGATGACCGTCACCTCCCAGTTCTTCTCCCGCAGAGTAAAAGGCAACTCCCGCAGCAGTTCCGGGTGGTCGTAGGTCGGCTCGGCGCAATCGTAACAGCCCTTGCGGATGGCCCGCAGCAAGCGCTGCAGATCGGGGACGTTGTCCTCAATGGAGGGCGGCGCAATTTTCAGGAAACGTTTTTCGACCGGCGGGTCAAGGTGCCACTCGCCGACCAGGGCCGACATCGAGCGGGCCGAGATGGCGTGGGTGGTCTTGGGCTTGCGCTTCAGTGACCGGCCATCTTTACTGACCACCTCGGGGATGGAGACGGTGATGTCGCCGTTCACCTTGGTCTGGCAGGCCAGCCGGAAGCCCTGCTTATCGGCGGGCGGCCCGGAAATATGGGCCTCGCCGGAATCGATCTTGCACTTGCACTTGCCGCAGACCCCGTCCCCGCCGCAGTAGGCATGGATATAAACCCCGGCGTTGGCGGCAGCGGCCAGCAGGTTAGCGCCCTCTTCCACCTGGATCTTGACGTTGTCGGGCTGGAAATGAATTTCGTGGGTCATTTATGTTTGGCTCCGTAGATGACAATGACGTGAATGGGAGTATTTAACATAAATGGAGAATATCGAAAAGAGCGACCTCGGAACGGGGTGATTTTGGGTGAGATGGATGGCGCAACGTAGGTTGGCGGTGAGCGTAGCGAACCCCAACAGTTACTGAGGGTTTGCCTAAGACGTAAGGTGGAACAAGCCTAGCGATTCAACCAATCTGGGCTATGACACATCGGTGCCAAATGGTGGATGCCCTTCGCTTCATCCACCTACAGCCTCAAAATTGTCTTGACAGCGCAATAGCCCACTACTACTCTAGTGCACTAGGAGACTACATGCTAATAATCTTACAGGAGGACATTATGGCTACCACCATGGAAAAGAGACTTGCTGAATTGGCACTACGAGTCGCAAACCTTGAGCAACAACTCGCTACCCAGAACCGTGAATTAACAATGCCAAGAGAAGGGAGAGCAGAAATGGTAACCTCAGTTAAGAAAAGCAATGTTCTCGGATCGCCCACGGCCACAGGCGATAGCGAAGATGCAAAGATTCAAAGGGCTGAGGAGTTGTTTGCCACCCTGCTTGACGAAATGAACCCTCCAAGGTTGATCTCCTACTCGGAGGCATATCGTCGTATTGTCGGGCCATACGCAGCTTGGCGAAACGCAGTACACGCACCGGAGGTTATTAGACTCGCCTGCCAGACATCCCAACGGCGTGTTGGCCGGCTCACCATACGACTCGATGCGTTGATCGTTGGCATGCAAACACGCCGTCCGGCAGGTGGTCACTTTACCAATGCCAATGCCGCTTATTCAGAGGCGGATTGGATCCAAACGTTCGGGACTTGGCCACTTATGACTACGTGATCATATAGGCGTAAGGCTGAAGCGTATCTGAAGGAGGAGTGCTCATGAGCCATGCTTTAACAGCCGAAGATCTTTTTGCCGAAATGAAAACCATGCCCGCCACCGAGCGGAGCCGGTTTTTTGCCATGCTGGGCGAGGTATTATTCCAGGGCGACGACTCCAGCCACGAACAGCTGTTCGGGCACCTCGCCGAGGCTGAGTTTACCGCTACGGAAGCGGCAGAATACCTGGAGGTTTCAATCCCCACCTTCCGTCGCTATGTGCAAGGCGGGAAGCTCAAGCCTACCCATCGGGTGGGCCGCAGCCAGATGTTTGCCGCCAGGGATTTAAAGGCCTTCAAACGGTCTTTGCGGGATGTGAAGCGGGATCAGTAAGAAAATGTTGGACTGGCAGGCTTTTTGTGACCACGCGGAAATCCGGGCGGAACTCATTCGGCGCATTGCGCCGGATGAGTTGCATCTCCTGGTCACAATCCGGCGCTTTTTCATGGCTTCCCACCTATACCCCACTTCCCGGCCCATTGCGCCGGCCGCCTGATATTCCGGCCAACCTACTTTCGGGCCACAAAAACCATCTGGTGGCAATGGTAGGGATCGAGACGTTCCAGCAGGGGCTGCAGGGAATTGGGAAACGGGTACAGGCCGAAACCGTAACCGCGGACTTCGCTGAAGCCGAGCATGGTCAGGTAATCCCTCAACACTCGATAGCTGAACACCACCAGATGCCGGTGCACGGGCGTGTCCCGCTCGGTATCGAAATGAAGATGGTCGCTGCTGACCTTGAACACCTCTTCCGCCTGGAGGAGGGCATCGGAATCAGGATGGGGACCGCTGGATGGCATCTTCCCCATTAAAATAAGGGCTGCCGTGAAGTAGGTGCTGATGTTGGGGGTCAGCAGCACTAATTTCCCGCCCGGCTGGAGCACCCGGTGGCACTCTTTCAGAAATTTGCAGCCATTGAGCAAATGTTCCAGGACCGACAGCGCGAACACGCAAGAAAAGGTCGCACTCTCATGGGGAATGCCCTTGTTCAGGTCCGCACAGGCGATCTGAAGGCCGCGCCTTTGCCCTTCTTCGGCGCTTTCGCGGTCCCACTCCACCCCGAAGTATTGGCTAGATAACAGTGTCACATCCTGGCCCAAAATGTCATACATCCGGCCGCTGTTGGCTCCGCAGTCGAGAAGGTTGCCGCCGCCCTGCAGAGAGGCAACAATATTCTCAGCTGCGGTGCGATAGGCTTCCTGCATGGTCCTGGTGTAGATTCTCTTGAAGTATTCCTGTAGCAACCGTTCTCCTCCCGCTGCCATCGGCTTTGCACCTGGCCAATGGCTGTGTGGTTATTGTTCAAGGCTGTAGATCGTGGGGCCGCCGGGAAGGCCGCACGCCGATCAGAGGTGTCCCCTTAACTATTTTTTGATACCTAACTGACCGGAGATATTGTTTCAAGAGGTTTTCTTTGTTGCCAGACCATCTCTTAATGCGGGCAAGCACATCCGGAGGGATCGGTGTTGACGTCGGCTCGGATCCAGTGCGGCCCGAACCGCTTCGATCGCGGCCTTCGCCAACCCCCTTTCCCGGCCGAAAATCGCCATCTCCGGGTCGCCATCCTTTTGGCCGGAATCATGACCAGCCTGATTTAATATCGCAGCTGTAAAACCAGAGAACACGCCGGTGTTATTGTGATATAGGCGATATCCACACCTGGTAGATGGTCATAGCATTTGATGGCCGCCGGGAATCAGGGTATGCTGATGTTGCCCGTGAAACAACCCTTGATAATGAGAACTATATGACCACCGAGCCGATGTATACCGGCGAACTCCAGCCCTGCCGGGCCGGCTTTCTCCAGTTCGACGTAAAGCTGGGCGACAGTGAGGCCAATCTGGCCGCCGTCCGCCAGGGGCTGGCCACCCTCAACCCGGCCGGCCCCGCCCTGCTGGTGCTGCCGGAGTTGTGGGGAGCCGGTTTCGACTACCCCAACCTGGCCGCCCATGCCGAGCAGACCCCAACCCTGCTGGCCGCTCTGCAAGAGGAGGCGGCCCGCTACAACATTCATCTGGCCGGTTCGCTGCCCGAGGCGGCGGCGGGGCTGGTTTACAACACCCTCTACATCGTCGGCCCGACCGGCGTGGCCGGGATGATCCGCAAACAACAACTCTTCGCCCCCATGGGCGAGGCCGGTCCCTTTACCGCCGGCGACAATCCCCAGCCCGTCGCCACCGAGCTGGGACTGGTGGCCGGCCAGGTCTGCTTCGACCTGCGTTTTCCCGATCTGGCCCGCAGCCAGGCGGCCCGGGGCGCCCAGCTTCTGGTGGTCAGCGGCCAGTGGCCCGCCACCCGCCGCGAACACTGGCGAGTGCTGTTGCAGGCCCGGGCCATCGAGAACCAGCTCTTCGTGATCGGTTGCAACCGTTGCGGAACCACCGAGGATACCGAGTTTGGCGGCCACTCCCTGATTGTCGGCCCGGATGGCACCATCCTGGCCGAGGCGGGGAGCACAGCAGCCGCCCAACTGGTCGAACTCGATCCGGCCTTGGTCAGCCGCAGCCGCAAACTTTTCACTGCCGCCGCCGCTTCTCCCTACCGCTTCCCCGACCAGGAGAAGATCGTCAGCCGGGAGGAACTGCTGGAGATCCGCGCCTCCTATCGTAAATTGGGCCGCCAGGTGGTCTTCACCAACGGCTGCTTCGACATCCTCCACCGGGGGCACGTCACCTATCTGGAGGCAGCGCGGCGACTGGGCGACTGCCTGGTGGTGGGATTGAATGCCGATGCCTCGGTGCGACGCCTTAAAGGCCCTTCCCGACCCGTGAACAATGAGGACGCCCGGGCCCGGGTGCTGGCGGCCTTAAGCTGTGTCGATTTCGTGGTCCTCTTCGAAGAAGACACCCCGCAGGAATTGATCAACGCCCTGCTGCCCGAGGTGCTGGCCAAGGGCGGCGATTGGCCGGTGGCGAAGATCGTCGGCGCCTCGGAGGTGCTGGCTGCTGGAGGACGGGTGCTGAGCATCCCCCTGGTGGCGGATTTTTCCACCACCGGCCTGATTGAAAAGATCGCCGGGCGAGAAAATGGCTGAAATTTTGGCCCCGGATGCACTATAATTCAGGCTTAGCCACGGTACAGTGGTCGCACAACGGAGGTCAAAATGGGCAAAATCATCTTCTTTCTCGGTTGTCTGTTGCTGCTCGGCAATATAGCGTTTGCGGGTACCTGCCTGGAAGGAAACTGCCAGGACGGTAGCGGGACCTACCAGTGGGATGACGGCTCCAAGTTCACCGGCAACTTCGTCAATGGCCTCCCGGATGGCCAGGGAATTTATACTGCGCCCAACGGCACCTACAAAGTGGTGCTCTATAAAGACGGCAAGCTGCTCACCCGACCCAATCCGGCCCATCACCCCCGTCGTAAACAGTAACCGGCATGAACAAAAGATCGCTGGGGAAAATGGCTGCCGTTTTCGTTATTGGTGCGCTATAGTTCAGCCTGCCACCCGGCGTTGAAGAAGTAAGCATTACCCGTTGTGGTTATAAATCATGGGGAGGGGAAAGTGGGTAGAATCATCATCTTGACCGGGTTATTGTTGATGATGGCCGAGGTGGCAACGGCGGGAACCTGTCTGGAAGGAGACTGCCAGAATGGCTATGGCACCTTCCAGTGGAATGACGGCTCCAAGTTCAGCGGCCATTTCGCCGTCGCCGATCCGGACGGCGAGGGGATTTACACCGATGCGGACGGTAACGAGTTTCATGTGACTTATCAAGACGGCCGGCCGGTGGCGAGCACCCCGATCACCAAGGAAGAGAAGGAGCGCAAGGCCAGACAACGGGAGGCCGAAAGGTACAACGAGGCCGGGCTCACCTTTTTGCGCAAAAAAGACAATCTCTCGGCCATCTTCTTTTTCAACAAGGCGATCACCCTCTGGCCGGACAACCCGGTATTTCACAAAAACTACCGCATGGCCAAGGGCCTCAAATAATTCGGCTCACATCCTCTAAGCTCTGGAATTACGGGGCAACTCGACCCCGAATACCTCCACCCGTTCGCCCGGTCGATCGCACCGGGCAACGGGGAGATTGCCTTTAACCCCCCAAGCCAGTTTTTTCCTGGGCAGAACCAGTGGTCGTAGTTATACACAAGCTCGAAACGACCATGGCGCAGAATGAAGCCCTGCCTCAGTGCCGCCCGAGTTTCTTGAGATGCACCTGGAGGATGGCGATGGCGGCCGGGGTGATCCCGGAGATCCGCGAGGCCTGGCCCAGGCTTAAGGGGCGGATGCGGCTGAGTTTGTCGACCACCTCGGCGGAGAGGCCGGGCAGACCGCGATATACGAAATCGGCCGGGAAGGTGAACGATTCGAAGCGGCGGAAGCGCGCCACCTGCTCCTGCTGGCGCTGGATATAGCCGGAGTATTTGACCTCGAGCTGCACCTCCTCCCGGCAATCTCCGGGGGTCAGGTCTTCGACCCCGGCCGCCACGCAGACCTTGGCCAGATCGAGTTCGGGGCGCCGCAGGAGCTCGGCCAGGGCAACCTGCTTGCTTAAGGGGGCGCTGCCCAGCTCGGCCAGTCGGCCGTTGACCAGCGCGGTGGGACTGATCGTGGTGTTTTCCAGCCAGGCGATACCGGCCGTAAAACCCCGCTGTTTTTCCTGAAACCTGGCGTAGGCCTGGTCGTCCACCAGGCCGATCCGCCGGCCAATTTCGCTCAAGCGCAGATCGGCGTTGTCCTCCCGCAGCAGCAGCCGGTATTCGGCCCGGGAGGTGAAGAGCCGGTAGGGCTCTTTGGTGCCGAGGGTAACCAGGTCGTCGATCAGCACCCCGATGTAGGCCTGGGAGCGATCCAGCACCAGCGGCGTCGCTCCCCGGGCCTGGCGGGCCGCGTTGATCCCGGCCATCAGGCCCTGGGCGGCAGCCTCTTCGTAACCAGAGGTGCCGTTGATCTGCCCGGCCAGGAACAGCCCCGGCAGCCGCTTGGTTTCCAAGCTGGGGAGCAGTTCCAGGGGATCGACATAGTCATACTCGATGGCGTAGCCGGGCCGGATGATCCGCACCTGCTCCAGCCCCTTGATGCTCTTGAGCATCGCCTCCTGGACATCGATGGGCAGGCTGGTCGGCACCCCGTTGGGATAGACCTCGACGGTGTCGAGTCCCTCCGGCTCCAGAAAGATCTGGTGGCGGGTCTTGTCGGGAAAACGCATCACCTTGTCTTCGATGGAGGGGCAGTAACGGGCTCCCACCCCCTCAATGATCCCGGTGAACATCGGCGAGCGGTCGCAACCGGCCCGGATGATCTCGTGGGTGCGTTCGTTGGTGTAGGTGACATAACAGGGGAGTTGCGGCAGCAGCGCCCCCTGGCTGGCAAAGGAGAAGAGGGGCAGCGGCGCATCGCTCGCCTGCGCCTCCAGCCCGGAGTAATCGATGGAGGAGCCGTCCAGGCGCGGGGTGGTGCCGGTCTTCAACCGCCCCACGTTGAAACCGAGGCGCTTGAGGTCACCGGCCAGGCTGCGCGAGGGAACATCGCCCATCCGCCCGGCCGGGAAGGACTTGAGGCCGATGTGGATCAGGCCGTTCAAGAAGGTGCCGGTGGCCACCACCACCGCCTTGGCCCGCAGTTCCTGGTCCAGGGAGGTAACCACCCCGACCACCCGGCCATTTTCGATCAGGAAGCGGTCGGCCACCGCCTGGCGAATCTCCAGGTTGGCTTGGCCCTCCATGACCTCCTTCATCCGCAACCGGTAGCGCAAACGGTCGGCCTGGGCCCGGGAGGACCAGACCGCCGGTCCCTTGCTGGTGTTGAGACGGCGGAACTGGATCCCGGTGGCGTCGATGTTTTTGGCCATCTCGCCGCCCAGGGCGTCGATCTCCTTGACCAGATGGCCCTTGGCCAACCCGCCGATCGCCGGATTACAGGACATGGCGCCGATGGTATCGACGTTGATCACCAGCACCAGGGTGCGGCAGCCCAGACGGGCGGCGGCCAGGGCCGCCTCGCAGCCGGCATGGCCGGCCCCTACCACGATCACTTCATATTCAGGCCTGGCGACCATCACTCTTTCTCCCACCAGAGCACGGCCCAGAGCGGCCGGTGGCGGCGGGCCACAGTCCAAGTGCCATCGACCTGGCAGGACAGACGCTCGGCCAGGTAGGTCTCAAACTTCTCGGCCTCGCCGGGTTGCAGCTCCTCGAGCATCCAGATGAGCGAATCCACCGCCTCGGCCCGGCTGGCATAGCAGGCCGAATATTCGGCCGGAATGAAATCGACCCGGGCGTGGATTCCCAGGCTATAGAGCAGGTTGAGGGTAATGATGTAGTCCGGCCCGGACTCGAAGGTCCGCCCCACAGCAGCGAAGACCTCCGGGTCGAAAGGCCCGGCCCCGACCCGGTCGGTGAGGTAAACCCGCTGCCGGGCAAAGTGGTTGAGTTTGACCAAGGCCGCTTCCAGGTCGTCAACGGCCAGGGAGCGGGAGGCCACGGCGATATCGTGGGGGACGAGACCCAGGGCCGACCAGTCATCTTCCCAGGCGGCCCGAACGGTGGTGATGTTGCCAAGCCCGGCCGCCGCCGCCCCGACCGTCAGCTCTTCCAGCATCCGGGTGGAAAAGTCCAGGGCGGTGACCTGGCGGACCCGGCGGGCCATGGGAATGGCCAGGGTGCCGGGACCGGCGCCCACATCGAGGACGGTGGCGGTCGGCTCCGGGTTGATGATCGTGAGCAGATGGTCGATGTAGGGGCTTTGCCGATTGCGCCGGGCGAAGGAGGCGGCCTTGCGGTCCCAGTCCTGGCTGCCCTTGGCCTTGCAGGTCCGCTGTTGCCGGGTCTCTCGCCAGATCCGGTTCCAGTCGATCTCCGCAAAACCACCCATCTTTAGTTACTCCGGACCGGTTGGACCTTGAGCTGCAAACGGTTCAGGACAATGGTGACTTCCTTATCGTCGCCGGAAATTTTCCGGGGCATGGTACCGATGGTGAAATGCTCGGAGGCCAGTTCCAGAAAGGCCCCCAGGCTGCGGCGGCTGGCATCGTGGGCCAGATAGATGGTGCCGCCGGGGGCCAGATAATTACGGAAAATCTTCAGGAGCGGCGCAAAAAAGTCAGCCCGGAAGAGGATCTCGGCCCCGATGATGGTCTCGAAGCGCTCCAGATGCGGGGGCTTGAGCCAGTCGATCAGCCGGAATTCGATCCCGGTCAGGCCATTGGCGGCCGCGCTGACCCTCTGAAAATCGAGGATCTGCGGCTGGTAATCGCTCAAGGTCACCCGGTGGCCGGCCAGGGCGGCGGCCAGACCTGGCGCCCCCAGCCCGGCCCCCAATTCCAGGAGCCGCCCGCCGGCCGGAACCGGTTGGGTCAACATCAGGTCACTCAACAAGAGGGCCGCCTCCCAGAGCCGCACCCAGAAAGGGAAATTACTGACATCCTCGAAGGGGTCGCGGCCGTTCAGGAGCGGCTCGATATCGGCAACCTGCAGGAGTTTAAGTTCCCGATCCCGAAGGCGCAGGGTATCGAACTCGGGGCGGTAGCGACGGCGCAGGCGCCGGAGAATTTCCTTGGTTTCTGGGGGCAGAACAGGATTATTCATGACTGACTCAGGACATTAAGAGGCTCAGATAGACCAGCCCGGCCAGGGCCAGACGGTAGTAAGCAAAAATATCGAAACTGCGGGTGCGGACAAATTTCAGCAGCCAGGCAATCACCGCATAACCGGAGAGGGCGGCGGCCAGAAAACCGGCCAAGTACAGACCGCCTTCGCCGCCATCGGCACCCTGCTTGATGATCTTGGGCAGGCTGTGCAGCCCAGCCCCGAAGATGATCGGCGCCGACAACAGGAAAGAGAAGCGGGCCGCAGCTTCACGGTTAAGACCCAGGAAGAGGCCGGTGGTCATGGTAATGCCGCTTCGCGACACCCCGGGCACCACGGCCAGGGCCTGGGAGAGGCCGATCAGCAGGGCATCGGTCAGGGTGAGCATGCGGATATCCCGACTGCGCCGGCCGGCCCGTTCACCCCAGAGCAGGAGGAGCCCCACCCCGGCCATGGTGGTGGCAACCAGAATCGGGCTGCGAAACAGGGTTTCCGCCGATTTTTCCAGTAACAGCCCGCACAAGGCGCCCGGCACGGTGGCCAGGGCCAGAAAGAAAAAAAGCCGCCGGTGCAGGGCACCCTCGGCATCGCTACCACGACCCGGCAACAAGGCCGCCGCCATCAGCAGGAAATCTTTCCGAAAGTAGATCAGGATTGCCGTCAGGGTCCCCAGATGCAGAGCGACATCAAAGGCCAGCCCCCCCTCGGAAAATCCCAGGAAATGTTCGGCCAGGATCAGGTGGCCGGAGCTGGAAACCGGCAGGAATTCCGTGGCTCCCTGAAGAACCCCGAGCAGTATGGCATAGAGAAGATTCATGGGTTGGCACTATAAGTAAGGGGCTGGCAAAAGTAAACAAAAAGGCCAGCGGTTCAACTCATGGCCAGGTGGCGATGGGCGGGATGGATCGCAAGCCAGTCTGAACCGAGGAAAAACCGGTCCGGGCGGAGTGACTTTGCCGGCGCCGGGCATAAAAAAGGCTGCCTGGCACATGTGGCCAGGCAGCCTACAAAACAATTACAGATGATGCGGATCAGCAGCCTTCAACCGCCTTCTTGGTGGCGTCGGCAACATTGACCTTCTGGCCGGCCTTCAAATCGGCGGCATCGGTGCAGGTCAGGGTTACGGTGGTACCCTCGACGGACTTAACTTCACAGGCGACCTTCTTCTTGGCGGCCAAGGTGACGCCGGCGAAGCCGACCGTAAAAGCAGCAGCGATAACCAGGGCAACAATCTTCTTGCTCATGACTTTTCTCTCCAATAAAAATTTTTGATCAGGTGCCTCTTCCCGAGCCGGAAGTTATACAAGATAGCGAACCACTGTCAAGGGGAAAATCCTCGGCGCCGGATTCCTCGTACCGCCTCACTTCAAGAGCTTTTCGATCTCTTCCTGCAACTCATCCTCGGAGGCAAATCCGTCGTAGCGGCGAATTAATTCGCCCTGGCGATCCACCAGGAAGGTGGCCGGCACGCCGATAACGCCGCCGAAGCCCCGGGCCAGTTCGGCGTCGCCGATAATGACCGGATAGCTGACCTTCTGCTTGGCCAGAAACTTGCCGACCAGCGTGCTGCCGCCCTCATCCATGGAAACCCCGACCACCGCGAAGCCCTTGTCGCGGTATTTTTCCTGAAGTTTCAGCAGGGAGGGAATTTCCTTACGGCAGGGCGGACACCAGGTCGCCCAGAAATTGACCAGAACCACTTTACCCCGCAGGGTGGCGCTATCGAATTTACCCTGATCGTTGACGGTTTTTCCGGAAAAATCCGGCATCCTCTTGGCCGCCATGGCCGGGCCAACCAACAGCACCGCCATCATTAATGACAGCAACCCGAACTGTAGCCGCCTACTCATCTTGCTCATGCCAGACCGCATAGTGAACCTCTTCATCTTTGGAGGAAAAAGGACGGCAACAACGGCGCGCCCTGTTGTCCGCCAAGATAATCTCTTTCCGTTCCGGACGAAAGTATTTTAGCGGTTGGCAGTAATAACCAGCACCTTCATGGCCACTTCCTGATGGCTCCTGCCAGTGTCTCTAGCGTCCCAATACGACCGTTATTTGATTCTGATTACCATCGAACTTCAGCCAGTATTTAAAGCAGGCCTAGTAGTTTCTGGCGAAATCGAGGGAAATTCGTCATTGCGAGGAGTGTAACGACGAAGCAGATAAGCGCAGACTTCGATCTCATGGAAGTCTGGCAACCTGATCCCATTCAGCTAAAGATTACCGTGCCTGCAACAGGAGATGGAAGCTTCGCTTACCTGCCACGTCGGGGCTCCGCCCTCTCCTCGCAATGACGCGATGACGCGGAAGACCGGGCTGAAGATTAGTGGTAGTCAGATATTTGATTAGCGACGGTTTGCCCGGATCAAGCCAAGAACCCTACCAGTCCCGCCGCGACACCACCTCGCCGCGCACCCCGATCACCGCCTCCGAAACCTTGATCGCCAGCCCGGAAAGCTTCAGGGCCTCGGTGACAATGTTGCGCATGCTGCCGCAACAAGGCACCTCCATGATCAACAGGGTCACCGACCGGGGCTGGGCGGTTTCGAAAATCTCCTTGAATTTTTGCACGTACGCAGGGGCATCGTCAAACTTGGGGCAACCCATCAGCACCATGCGACCGGCCAGAAAATCCCGATGAAAATCCGGGTAGGCCAAAGGAGTGCAGTCGGCCGCCACCAATAGATCGCACCCCTTGAGGAAAGGCGCCGTGGGCGGCACCAGCCGGATCTGCACCGGCCAGTGGCTCAAGGCTGAGGCGCCGGCCGGGGCGGTGGCCACCGGACGGTTGGCCGCCTGGCAGGGGCTCTGGCTACCAAACATCTGCAGGTTGGCGGAAGGACAACCGCCGGGAGGTGGGGAATGCAGCTGGCCCACTGCGACCGGCGGGCGATTCTTCAACAACTCCTCAACTGCCGCCTCGTCAAAGTCTTCGGCCAGCCGCTCGACGATCCGTAACGCCCCCACCGGGCATTCACCCAGACAGGCGCCCAGGCCGTCACAGTATTTTTCAGCCAGCATCCGGGCCTTGCCGTCGATGATCTGCAGGGCGCCCTCGGCGCAGTTGGGCACACACTGGCCGCAGCCGTTGCAGAGCGTTTCGTCGATCTCGATAATTTTCCTGGTAACCTTCATGGTGCCGCCTTTTGGGTAATTGATTAACTCGCTTGAGACAGGGCAAAGACCCGGGCCGCCACTTTGGCCCCGGCCTCGGTCAGGAAGGAGGATGCCACCACCTTGGCCAAATGGCCGGGGGCGGATGGTTCTTCCTGTTGCTTTTCCTCCAGATTGACGATCAGATCGGCATCGTAGAGGACCCTGAAATTCGTGGGTTCTTCGGGCCGGGGATGGTGGTGGTGGCCAATAATCTCGCAGACCTCATCGATCAGCCCCTGCGGCGCCCCCAGTTTGGTGAGGATTTCCCGGGCCACCGGCGGCCCTTCCTGATGTTGGTAATGGGGAGAAGAGCTATTGAACTTGCGCTCCGCCTCCTTGATGCCGATATCGTGGAGATAGGCGACGATCCCCGCCACGGCCGGGTTGTAATCGGCTGGAGGGTCCACCTGGGCGGCCAATAGTTTGCCGATCTCCTCGACGTAGCGGGCGACCCGACTGGCATGGCCGATCCGGCGAAAATCCTGGCCGAAGTACTTCTTCATCTCAATGGCCACTCGCTCCCGAAGCAGGTTCTGCTTGCCGGCCAACAGCCCCGGCGGCAATTCGCCCAAACACTGGGCGGCGTGGGGGCAGTAAGCGGCACAGCCAAAATCCATCCGGGGATTTAAGACCTTCTCCCCACACCCACCGCACTTCCTGGTGTTGTCGTCCTTGAAGAACTCCACCACCGAACCGCACTTGTGGCAAGGGGCCTCGAAAACCGCGGCCCCATCCCAGTAGCGACTGTCTTGTCCGGGGCATTGCATGGCGTCCTCCTTTGCATTTCAAAAGTGGCCGGCGGGAAAATCCTCCCGCCGGCCACCGATTCAACTTAACACTTTAACCAAGAATGGCCTTTAAGTCATCCTCCGGGGTGGTGATCGGCTTGATCGCGAAATTGTCGACCAGCACCTGCAGGACGCCCGGGGTGATAAAGGCCGGCAGAGTCGGCCCAAGGCGGATGTTCTTGATCCCCAGGCTGAAGAGGGTCAGGAGGATGACCACCGCCTTCTGCTCGTACCAGGAGAGGATCATCGACAGCGGCAGGTCGTTGACCTCGCACTCGAAGGCCCCGGCCAGGGCGACGGCAATCTGGATGGCCGAGTAGGCATCGTTGCACTGACCGATGTCGAGCAAGCGCGGGATGCCGCCGATCTCACCCAGTTTCTGGTCGAAGAAGCGGAACTTGCCGCAGGCCAGGGTCAGGACCATGCAGTCGGCGGGAATCTGCTCGACCAGCTTGGTGTAGTAGTCGCGACCCGGCTTGGCGCCGTCACAGCCGCCGACCAGGAAGAAGTGGCGGATGTCCTTGTTCTTGACGGCGGCGATGACCTTATCGGCCACCGAGAGCACGGTGTTGCGGGCAAAACCGACCATTACCGAACCCTTATCGGTATCCTCGGTAAAGCCGGGCAAGGCCAGGGCATGGTCAATGGCCGGGGAGAAATCCTTGTTGACGCCGATATGGGCTACTCCCGGCCAGGCCACCATCCCGGTGGTGAAAATATTGTCCATATAGGAGTCGGCCGGTTTCTGGATACAGTTGGTGGTCATGACGATGGCCCCGGGGAACTGGGGAAACTCCTTGCCCTGATTCTGCCAGGCCGTCCCGAAGTGACCATAAAAGTGGGGGTACTTCTTCAAGCCCGGATAGCCGTGGGTGGGCAGCATCTCGCCATGGGTGTAGACATTGATCCCCTTGCCCTCGCTCTGCTTGAGGATTGCCTCCAGGTCCTTCAAGTCATGGCCGGAAACCAGGATCGCCTTGCCTTTCTTGGCGCCCAGCGGCACGGTGGTGGGCACCGGATGGCCATAGGTGCCGGTATTGCCGGCATCGAGCAGTTCCATGGCCCTTAAGTTGACCTCGCCACACTTCAGGGCTGCGGCGACACAATCACCGGCGGCCAGGCCGTCCTTGAGCAGCACCGCCAGGGCCTCGTGGATGAAGTCGTAGACGGCCTGGTCTTCCTGGCCCAGAACCCGGGCATGGTCGGCATAGGCGGCCAGTCCCTTGAGGCCGAAAAGCAGGGTGAACTTGAGCGAGCGGATATCCTCGTTCTCGGCGGGATCACCGACCAGCGACACCTGAATGCCCTGGGCGGCCATGCCGGCAGTATCGTCAGCCGGTTCGAAGTTGGCGGCGGCCTCGGTAAAGTCGACCTTGCCGCCAGCGCCTGCCACCTTGCTACGCAGGGCCTTGCGGTGAGCCACAGTCTCGCGGATCAGGGCCGCCAAACGCTCGGGGTCGAAGTTGACGTTGGTCAGGGTCGAAAAGACCGCCTCGCAGGTAAACAGCCCCAGGCCGGGATCGCTGATCCCCACCTTCTTGCCCTCGACGGCGTAAAGCGACAAACCCTGCAGGGCATGGATCAAAAGATCCTGCAGATCCGAGGCGGCCGGACTCTTGCCGCACACCCCGATTGAGGTACATCCACCCTTGGCCGTCTGCTCACATTGGAAACAAAACATTTCACATCCTCCGTTTAAATTAATTAATTCCTGAACTTATTGAAATTCTAGCTGTAAAGTTCTCGGCAATACAAACTATTCCGGCCGCCATCTCTGGGGCAGCGAACGTATCGTTTGACTGGAGGATACTGGAAAGAACGGCGGGAGACTTTGACTTAGATCAACGAACGGGGATAATCTGCAAAAATATCCGACCAGGGCGGGGTCGCGGGGAACGGCAAGAGGGGTGGCTGCCGGCCCGCGAACCGCTCCGGGCCGGCAGAATGGGGGGAAGCAAGGATCACTGGCTTTTCTTCTGCTCCTTCTTCAGCTTTTTCGCCTCTTTTTTCTCCTTGAGGGTCTTGGTGGGTTCTTTCTTGACGGCCTTCTTCATGTCTGTGCCTTTGCTCATGCTTCATCCTCCCTTATTATGTTGTTTAATGATAGCTCCCACGCCCTCGTAAAGAACCGGCCCAGCTACGCCGCCGGGAGCATTATTTCCCCAGATACACCTTAGTACTCGATCTTGTCCGCCTTCTCGTCCCAGAGCTGGAAGGCAACCAAGGCCTCCAGCCGTTGCGCCTGCAGCATCTCAAGATTTCTTTCCGCCGGCGGATTGGCCAGTTCGCGGTAGATATAAGCATCGGCAAAGCCGGCAGCCGCGGCGTCTTCGGCCGTGGCGGCGTAGAAGACCTTGGGGATCCCGGACCAATAGATGGCGGCCAGACACATCAGGCAGGGCTCGCAGCTCACATAGATTTCACAGTCACCCAGCCAGAAGGTCTCCAGAATCCGACAGGCCTCGCGGATCGCCACCATCTCGGCGTGGGCAGTGGGATCGTTGGTGGAAGTGACCATGTTCCAGCCCCGGGAGATGATTTCCCCGCATCGGACGATCACCGCCCCGAATGGTCCGCCCTCACCAGCCTGCATCTTATCGACGGACAGGCGGATGGCCTCTGTCAAAAATCCATTGTCCATACTTACCTCACTTTGAAACGAAACGACGCGGAAGTGCAGGAACTTCGCACACCCAGTTGTTGATTAAGATCAAACAATACCGGTTCGGAAGGCTAATTTACCTCATCGTAGAGACACTTCAAGCCACATTTACATTTTTCCGGCCCGGCGTCCCGAGAGAATTCGCTTTATCTCCGCGCCGCCAGACGGTATGATCAGGCCGTCATTTCACTAACACCCCAGAATCATTGAACAACCAGAGCGACCATGACCTACCTTCTGATCAGTATCGGCTATCTGCTGGGTTCGATCCCCTTCGGCCTGCTCTACGGAAAACTGGCTGGCATCGATGTCCGCCGTCAGGGCAGCGGCAATATCGGCGCCACCAACGTCGGCCGTCTGCTCGGCAAGAAACTGGGCGCCCTCACCCTGGTCAGCGACCTGTTCAAGGGCATCCTGCCCATGCTGCTGGCCGCCAAACTGCTGGGCGACCAGCCAGGGGCGAAGGAGTGGGTGATGCTGTGCGGCGGGGCCGCCTTCCTGGGCCACTGCTTCCCGGTCTATCTGAAATTTCGGGGTGGCAAGGGGGTAGCCACCGCCCTGGGCCTCCATCTCTATCTCGCCCCGCTGCCCACCTTGGCAGGGGTGGCGTTGTTCGCGGCTACCGTCCGGCTCTCCGGCTATGTCTCGCTGGGTTCACTCGCCGCCGCTGCCGCCCTGCCCCTGCTGATCTGGCTGGCGGGCGGGCCCCCTGAACTGACCGGGGTTTCCGCCCTGGTCGGGGCAGTAATCTGGCTTAAACACCACGAGAACATCGCCCGGCTGCTGCGGGGCCAGGAAAAAAGCTGGAAGAAGAGCGATGCGGAAAAAGCCCGATAAAAGGGGGCAACTCAGGTCCGCCCGGGAACTCCTTGGTTTGGACCGTTGCGCCAGCCTGGCGGAGATCAAGCTGGCCTACCGCCGCAAGGCCAAAGCGCATCATCCCGATCTGACCGAGGCCCGAACCGAGGATGGGGAAAGGCTTGAAATGCACCAGCTGACCGAGGCCTACCAGCTCCTCACCGAATACTGCCTCAACTACCCGATCCCTCTGGAACCCGACCGAGCGCCACTAGACGATGAAGAATGGTGGATGGACAGGTTCGGCAACGACCCGCTCTGGGGCAAGGGCCAGAGTTAACCCCGGATTTCCATCGAGATCCCACAAAAAAGGGGAGTAGCCGTTACCCGACCACTCCCCCGCAACTCCCTTAACAATCACTCGTCACTTGGCCGGCGCCTCTTTTTCCACCGGGGCATCGGCCTTGGCAAAGGCCGGGCTGATTTCGATCTTGGCCTGGTCATGCAGGTATGACTCCCAGGCCACCACCAGGCGAGCCCGATTTTCGTCGCCCAAGCGCTTGGCCAATTCTTCGTGTCTCTGCTGCAGCAAACTCTCCGGGGCACCCTTGTCGCCGGCAAAGGCCAGGACGTAGAAAGCATTGTCGACCTGTTCCACTTTCTTGGGATAGGGATTGGCGGCGGTCAGAGACAACCCGGCATCCATGAGCCCGGCCGGCAACTGGCTGCCGGCCAAGGCCGCCCGAGAGATGTAAGGCGACTCCTGAGGCTGCATTCCGATTTTCTGGGCCTCGCCGGCCATGTTCCCGCCCGCCTTCAAGGCAGCCAGAAACCGTTCCGCCCCGGCCCGGGCCAGTTCCACCGCCCGTTCCTTGGCAAAATCCGCCTTGACTTGCTCCCGCACCTTAAACAAATCCGGAGTCCGCGGCGCCCTGACCTCCTGGGCGAAAAAAACCGCATAGGCTGACTGACCGTCGATGATGGAACTCAACTCACCCTTCTTCAGATTCGCGGCCGCCAACTGGAAGGCGGGTTCGTCCTTGAGCAGGGCCGGAGGGGTCTCGAGATTGAACAGTCCGGTCTGCTTCATGGTGATGCCGCCGCCGGCCGCAAACTTGTCGAGGCTGCCGGACAGGATGATCTTTTCGTAGGAATCGCTGGCCTGTTTGAAGGCCAGATTTTTGGCCGTGGTCTTGCGGATCGCCGCCACCACCGCATCCTTGGCCTCAGCCAGGCTCTTGACCCGGCCCGGCCGAACATCCTCGAGTTTGATCACATGGAACCCGAAATCGGTCCGGATCATAGCTACTCCACCCTTGGCCAGGCCGAAGACCGTCTCTTCGAAATTCTTGACCATCTGGCCGCGCCCGAAATAGCCGAGATCGCCGCCTTGGACGGCGGAAGCTTTGTCATCGGAATTCTTTCTGGCCAGGTCGGCAAAATCTTTACCAGAGCGGGCCTCCTTGACCAGCGCCTCGGCCCGGGCCTGCTGGCCGGCCAATTCGGCGCCGGCGGCGTCCGCCCCGACCCGCAAGAGGATGTGGCGAGCCCGCCTGGTCTCGTTATCGGCAAATTCGTCGCGGTGCTGCTCGTAATAGGCAGCGACTTCCTCATCCGACACCGGCGTGGCCGCACTGCCGTCAAAGGGGAAGAGGACGTACTTCAAATCCACTTCCGGTTGGCCCAGGTACTTGTCCTTGTGGGTCGCGAAATAATCGGCCAATTCCTTGTCGCTAACCAGAACCCTCTTTTCAAACTCGGCAGCGCCAAAGGCCACGTAAGAAAATTTCTTCTCGCGGAAGTCAAAACCGAAGCGTTCCTTCAATTCCGCCTCGGAGATTCCGCCGAAGCGGGCCAGATGCCCAAAAACCTTGGCGGTGAGGAGATCGGCGCGCAGCGAATTCTCAAAATCAGTGACGCTCATCCGGTTGCTGGCCAGAATATCCTTATACCATTTGACGTCGAAGACCCCGTTGTTCCGGAAGGCCGGCATTTCCTCAATGGCCTGACGAACTTCGACATCGCTGACCGCCAGCCCTGAGGCCGCCGCGCCCTGGCGAATCAAGCTGCCCTTGATCAACTCGTCCACCACCTGCTTTTTCAGGTCCATGGCCTCCAGAAGCCCGGCGGGAATCTCGCCGCCCAGCTGGTCGCGCAGCTGATTGAGCTTCCGGTCGTAGAGCCTCTGGTATTCGAGGGTGGAAAGCTTCTCACCATTGACGGTGGCCAAGGCGTTGACCTCGTTGCCCTGTTGACCGCCCACCCCCCAGAAGATGAAAACCAGAATAATGGCGAGAATGGCCAACTGGATCACGGTTGACTGGGATTTTTTCCGGAAAAAATCAAGCATCTTGGACTGTTCCCCCAAAAAATTGGATCAGATTTGTACCTCTGTGAAGACAAGCGTTCAATCCTAAGTTCTTTCGCAAATGCCGTCAAATATTTTTTCTGCCCACCGAGCGGCCAGAGTCGAAAACCAGTGGCCGAATTCGCTTTTGAGGAGACGAAATGGGGCCTCACAAATCACCCTGTCTTTGTGCTTGGTCCGGCGCTAACTCGGCCCCGGCGACTTACCCCCTTTACCGCTGCGGCTGGACAATAAGTGGAAAGAAACCACCCAGTGTGGTTGGTTTCTTTCCACTTACCCGAAACCGGCCAATAGCAGTCAAACCACATTTAGCGGTGCCCAATGCCTGGTTCACACAGCTCTTTGCGGACTTACTTAAATGTCATTTATATCCACGTTCACTGGCATGTTTCTTGATGAAGAAAACCCTGCGGGGTTTTAACCCGGAGAACTTAAATCGGCGGAATAACTATGAGGAAGGGATGAAACAGCGGATTCTGGCGGTTGATGATCAAATTTTTGTCGCCGAGATGGTTGCCCTCTGGCTGACGGAAAGCGGCTATGACTGTGATGTGGCGGTCAGCGCCCACCAGGCCCTGGACATGCTCGGACAGAATAAATATGACCTGATGATCTCCGATGTCATGATGCCGGATATGTCGGGGCTCGAGCTCCTGGCCCGGGTCAAAGCGAATTTCCCCAACCTGGCCGTACTGATGGCCACCGGTCTCGACGACCGGAAGACGGCCATCGAGACCATCCAGCTCGGGGCCTACGGCTACATCATCAAACCCTTCTCGCTCAATGAATTCCTGATCAACGTGGCCAACGCCCTGGAAAGAAGCCGCTTGACCCAGGAAAACCGGAAATGCCGGCAAATTCTCGAAGCGGAGATTCTCGCCCGGACGGCCGACGTGCGCAAGCGGGAGGAGGAGATCGCCCTGCGCCTGATCTCGGCGGCTGGCCATCGCGACGAGGAAACCGGGGAACACATCAAAAGGATCGGCCTGTACAGCGTGGTGATCGCCGCCAATCTCGATTGGGATGAGGAAAGGATCGAACACCTCCGGGTCGGGGCGCCGATGCACGATGTCGGCAAGATCGGCATCCCGGACCACATTCTGCGCAAACCCGGCCGGCTCTCTCCGGAAGAATATCAGATCATCAAACAGCATCCCCGGATCGGGGCCGGCATTCTCGGCGGATCCAAGATTCCACTGCTCCAGACCGCCGCGGATATCGCCTTATGCCATCATGAAAAATGGGACGGGAGCGGCTATCCGGCGGGCCTCAGCGGCAAGGATATTCCGGAGGCGGCCCGGGTGGTGGCCATTGCCGATGTTTATGACGCCCTGAGCAATGACCGGGTCTATCGCGCCATGTACCCGGAAAAAGAGGTGCTGGGGATCATGGCCAAGAAGAAGGGCACTCATTTTGATCCGGAGATCCTGGACTGCTTCATGGCCAACCTCCCGGCCATGGAAAAAATCCTCCATTCCAACCAGGATGTGGCCGGCAAATCTTGTCTTTATTCTTCCCATCAATCGGTTGCATAAGCGCAGGTTCACGAACTCAGCTCTGCACCAATTGATTGATCACTTTGCTCAACTCGTCCACCTGGTACGGCTTTACCAGGGCCGCACAAAAACCATATTCACCAAAGCGGGCCATTACCGGGTCATTGGAATAACCGCTCGAGACGATAACTTTAGCTTCAGGGTTGATTGTAAGAATTTCCCGGGCCGCCTCCTTGCCACCCATGCCGCCGGGAATGGTCAAATCCATAATGACCAGATCGATGGTATTTCCTGATTTTTTGTAGAGTTCGATGGCTGCACGTCCATCCGAGGCCAGGACGATTTCATGGCCAAGCATGTTCAACATGGCTGTGGCCACATCGCGGACCATCTCATCATCATCCATAAGCAATATTTTTCGTTTACCCCCAGCCGGAGCAGTGCCAGCTCCTTTTTCCGGCGGGCTGATCTTGCCGTTGGCCGTGGCAGGCAGATAGAGCGTAAAGGTGGTACCCTCACCGGGCTTGGAGGCAACAAAGATCTGCCCCTCGTGTTTGGTGATAATGGCGTGGCAAATGGCCAGACCGAGACCGCTGCCATCCTTTTTGGTGGAAAAATATGGATCAAAGATCTTGCCGACCACATCGGCCGGGATACCAATGCCGTTATCGCTGATCGATATTTTGATGTATTTGCCCTCTCGTTGCCCGGTGTGATTGAGTTCGACAATCTCCTCGGCATTGGCGCAGGAAATGCGGATGACGCCGCTACCGACCATGGCCTGGCAACCGTTCAGGACCAGGTTTTGAATAACCTGACTGATCTGCCCCTTATCAATGTTCACCAGCCACAGGTCGTCAGGAAACGAGAACTGGCAGGTGGCCTGATTCCCGCGCAGAACAAAGTTGGCCGAGTCTGTGATCACCTCAACCAGCGAAGAGACTTCCCGGACCGGCGCGCCGCCCTTGGAAAAGGTCAGGAGTTGCCGGGTGAGATCTCGGGCCCGCAACGAGGCTTTTTCCGCTCCATGCAAATACCCTCTGATCTTGGCACTCAACCCATCAGCAGCCAGGGAAAGAGAGAGATTCCCAAGGATGGCGGCGAGAATATTATTAAAATCATGGGCAATACCACCAGCCAGCACGCCGACCGATTCGATTTTCTGGATCCTGAGCAGTTCCTTCTCTATCCTTTCCCGTTCGGTCACATCCCTGAACACCAGGACGACACCAATAATCAGGCTTTTCGCATCCCGAATCGGCGCCCCGCTGTCGGCAATACTGCGCTCCGAGCCGTCTTTACCAAGAAGAATGGTATGGTTGGCCAAATCACTTATCTGGCCGGTGCGCAAAACCTGCTCAACCGGATTCTCGCAGGGCTGCCGGGTCTGTTCGTTGACAATCCGGAAGACCTCCTGAAAGGTTCGGCCCAGGGCCTCGGGCTGGGACCAGCCGGTCATTTCCTCGGCGACTTTGTTAATCACCACGATCTTATTGTTGGTGTCCACGGCGATGACCCCGTCACCAATACTCCGCAGGGTCACAGTCAACCGCTCCTTTTCGGCGGCCAGCTCCTCGGCCGCCTGCCGCCTCTGAGTAATATCGATATTCGTCCCGATCATGCGCAGGGCCTTGCCACTACTGTCACGGATGGTTTTGGAATCGGCCTTGATGATCCGGATGGCACCGTCGGGACGAACAATCCGAAACTCGGGGGCATATTCCCGCTCGCCACGCAGAGCGGCCTGGATCTCCCCCTCGGCAAACTGCCGATCATCGGGGTGCAGGGTATTGCGCCAGGCCTCGTAGGCACCGCCAAAATCCTCTTGGCGCATGGCGTGGAGGGAATACATGCTGTCGTCCCAGAGCAGTTCATCCTTGACCACATCCCAATCCCAGATGCCGATATTCCCCGCACTGGTGGCGAGATGCAGGCGACTCTCGCTGGTGCGCAGCAATTCCTCCGCCTGTTTGCGTTCCTCTACTTCCCTTTGCACCTGCTGGAACAAGATCGCATTTTCAATGGCGGTGCTGACCTGGTTGGCAAAAATGGTCAGCAGTTCGAGGTCATGCTGGGTGAAACTGCCTCCCCCTTTTTTACCAAGGGCCGACAGGCCGCCAATGATCTGTTTCCGGCCGAACAAGGGGGCCAGCACGGCGGATTGCTGACCCTTTTCCCAGGCGGTTGTTTCATCCAGCCAGCACGGACTTGCTTCGCCAAACAAGAGACTCTGTTCGTTCTGCAACACCCAGCCGCACATCCCGGTGCTAACCGGGAAACTCGATTCCAGGACCGCCCCGGCATCGGCACCGGCGGCGGCCTTATAGGTGTACCGGTCCCGGGACTCGTTCAACATCGGCACCAACAACATTTCCGCCTGCACCAACTCCCGGGCCTGGTCGGCGACCAGTTGAAAAACTTTGCCTAGATCAAGCTCCGAGACAATGAGCTTGCTGAGGGTCAAAATAAGTGAAAATTCCTCCCGCTGCCGAATCAGCTCTTTACCCGGGTCGCTCTTTGCCAGGGCCGCGCGCAGGAAGGCATTTTCTTCGAGCAAACGATCCATGTTACCCAGGTTATTCAAAGATGATTTGGCATCCATAAATGCTTTCCGCTGATCAGATGAACAAATTTACGTGCGCTTCCATGGTATCTTTCGCATAGGCGGTGACCCCCGCCACCTCGACATGCGGGACGATCAGATCGTCGACGCTCAGCCCCATGACATCGAAACAGATCTGGCACATCTTGAATTGAACGCCCAGTTCATCGGCGCTTCTGATCAGCTCTTCCAAGCTGGGAATACCTTTCTTGTTAAGCATTTTCCCTAACAACCATGGGCCGAAGCCCATAAGATTGAAGCGCGAAAGGGGTAAATGATTGGCGCCGCCGCGGTTGAGCATTTCGAGCATGGGCTGCATAATGTTGTCGGTCTCCAAGACCCGGTAGGCGCCATCCCGAACCGGGTCAGGTTTCCGGCGGAACCCGAAGAGACCTTTCCGCCGCTTGAGGCAATTATGGCCCCAGATCATGAACCACATCTTGACCTCCACCCCCAATGCCGCATAGCCATTGGCAAAGATAAAGGCACAAAGCGCCTTGTCCATGTCACCGCTTTGCAAGAGTATGGTAACTTTTTTATTCATCAGATCCCCCCCGATCCTTCTTGCAACGATTAACTCATCTAGACCATCAAGGTGATGCTCACCTTTTTCCCCTCGCGGTCGGTCTCTTGAACTTCGTGGCCACACTCCCGGCAAAAATCCAGGATCGTTACCTCGAAGAGCGGGTCATTACCAACGATCCTTAGCAACTGGCCTTTTTGCATGGTGAGAACCTCCTTGGCGACCGTAATGAGTGGAAAGGGACAGGCCTTGCCGACCACATCAATATCTCTATCAACCGTCATGATTTCCTCCGAAACAGGTCTAATGACCCCTAGACACTACAGAACTTCATTCAGGATGCCCCCCAATTTGCTATAAAGTCAAGTCATGGAGCATAAGCGGGCGGAACAATCGAGGAAGGTACCGGTTGCTAACCGGTTGGTTCAGAGAGTTGAACGGCAGGCATGATCCGCTGATGGCCTGCCACTGCGTTGCCTGAATGAGCGTGAGAGTGTGCGCCGCGAACAAGGCCGCAACTGGCTGGTTGGCAGGAGCTGAAGGTCGAATTTATCCAAAAAAAATCTACCGCCAAGTCTGATCGATCTTCAGGCCCCGGCAGATAATTCCGCCGGCTAATCGCGGGGCTGGCCGGTGCCGCCGCCAGCCAGCAGACTTAAGGCCACCGCTTCGGCAACCTTGATGCCGTCCACGGCCGAGGAGAGGATCCCACCCGCATAGCCCGCCCCTTCACCGGTCGGGTATAAGCCTTTGGTGTTGAGGCTCTGCAGGTCACCGTCGTGCCGCTTGATCCGCAGCGGCGAGGAGGTGCGCGACTCGATGGCGGTCAGCACCGCATCCGGCAAATCGAAATCCTTGATTTGCCGGGCGAAGGCGGGCAGGGCCTCGCGGATGGCGGCGATGGCGTAGTCCGGCAGGGCGGTGGCGAGATCGGTCGGGTGTACCCCAGCCGTGTAGGATGGCTTAACCTTGCCTAGCTCGGTGGAGGGTCGGCCGGCCAGAAAGTCACCGACCAGCTGGACCGGGGCCTGATAAGTGGAGCCGCCCAGCTCAAAGGCCCGGGCCTCCCAGAAACGTTGAAACTCCATACCGGCCAGCGGTCCACCCGGATAGTCGGCCGGGTCAATGCCGACCACGATGCCGCTGTTGGCGTTGCGTTCCTGGCGGGAATACTGGCTCATGCCGTTGGTCACCACCCTTCCCGCCTCCGAGGTGGCGGCAACCACGGTGCCGCCCGGGCACATGCAGAAGGTGTAGACCGAACGACCGTTGCTGGCGTGATGGACCAGCTTGTAATCGGCGGCGCCAAGTTGCGGGTTGCCAACGTTTTTGCCGTGGCGGGTCCGGTCGATCAGCGACTGGGGGTGTTCGATGCGAAAGCCGATGGAGAAGGGCTTGGCCTCAAGACTGACGCCGCGGTGGTGCAGCATCGCGAAGGTGTCGCGGGCGCTGTGGCCGATGGCCAGGACCAGATGGCGGGTGGCAATCCGCTCGCCGCTGGCCAACACCACCCCTTTGACCTGCCCATCTGCGATCTCGATATCGTCCACCCGGCTCTGGAAGCGAATCTCGCCGCCTAAGGCCAGAATCTCGGCCCGCATCTTTTCCACCATCCCGACCAGCCGGTAGGTGCCGATGTGGGGCTTGCTGACATAGAGAATCTCCGGTGGCGCCCCGGCCTTGACGAATTCCTCCAGCACCTTGCGGCCGTAATGCTTGGGGTCCTTGATCTGGGTGTGCAGCTTGCCGTCGGAAAAGGTCCCGGCCCCGCCCTCGCCGAACTGGACGTTGGATTCCGGATTGAAGACGCCCTTGCGCCAGAAACCGAAGGTGTCCTGGGTCCGTTCCCGCACCGCCTTGCCCCGCTCGAGAATCAGCGGCCGAAAGCCGGACTGGGCCAGGATCAGCCCGGCGAAGAGGCCGGCCGGGCCCATGCCGACGATCACCGGCCGCTCTGGCAGCCCATCTTCAGGCGCCCGGGCAACAAAATGGTAGCTGGTGTCGGGAGCGAGCTTCAGGTGCTGGTCGTGGGCGAACCGGCTCAGGAGGGCGGCCTGGTCGGCCACTTCCAGATCCAGGGTGTAGATGAAGACGATGGCGTGGGGCTTGCGGGCATCGACGCCCCGCCGGAAGATCTTGTAGCCGACCAGCTCTTGCGCCGCCAGGCCCAGCCTTTTCAGGATGGCCGCCCGCAGGTCAGCCTCGGCGTGGTCCAAGGGCAATCGAAGTTCGGTCAATCGCAGCATGTGGGTAATTCCTTCTCGGCCTGGTCTGAACCTTAGGAAAGCCTTCCCTTGAAATCCTGGTAGCCGAACTCCCGCACCATTTCCAGCTGGCCGGTTTCTGAATCGTAGATGGCAATACTCGGCAGGTTGATGCCGTTAAAGGTGGTGTTCTTGACCATGGTGTAATGGGCCATGTCGGTGAAGACCAGCCGGTCACCGGGCTTGAGCGGTTCCGGGAAGGAGTAGTCACCGACCACGTCGCCGGCCAGGCAGGTGTTACCGGCCAGCCGGTAGGTGTGGGCGAATTCGCCGGACTCACCACCGCCGATCACCTGGGGCCGGTAGGGCATGGCCAGCACATCCGGCATGTGGGCCTCGGCCGAGGTGTCGAGGATGGCGATTTGCAGGCCGTTTTCGACGATGTCCAAAACCTCCGCGATCAGGAAACCGGTATTGAGGGCAATCGCCTCGCCCGGCTCCAGGAAGATCTGCAATTGGTATTTATCACGGAATTTCTCGATCAACCGGCAGAGCAGTTCGACATCATAGCCGGGCTTGGTGATGTGGTGACCACCACCGAAATTGAACCATTCCATCCGGGTCAGCAGGTGACCGAACCTGGCTTCGACATGCTCGAGCACGCGGCCCAGGGTGTCGGCCCCCTGCTCGCACATCACGTGGAAGTGCAACCCCGAGATACCGCTTAAATCCTTGCCCACCAGGTCCGCCGCCCGGATGCCCATCCGCGAGCCAGGGGCGCAGGGGTCGTACAAGGCCACCTCCACCTCCGAGTATTCCGGGTTGATTCGCAGACCGCATTTTAGGCCGGCCGCCAGGGCTTGCGGGCCGTACTTCTGCCATTGGGACCAGGAGTTGAAGACGATGTGGTCGGAGAGGCGGACGATCTCGGCGAACTCCTCCTCCCGGTAGGCCGGGGAGAAGGTATGCACCTCCCGGCCGAACTCCTCCCGCCCCAGCCTTGCCTCATTCAACCCGCTGGCACAGGTGCCGTGCAGGTACTGGCGGATCAGCGGAAAGAGGCTGAACATCGAGAAGGCCTTGGTGGCCAGGAGAACCTTGGCGCCGGTCCGCTCCTGCACCGAGGCGAGCAACCGGCAGTTGGCCTCGACCAGCTGCCGCTCCACCAGGTAGCAGGGCGTCTTTATATTGAGCCGTTGAAGTCGGTGATCTGCCATGGCAGTCCGTGGATGTTCAGTGCCGCCATGAAGGGATCGGGGTCGAGCTGTTCCATGTTGAAGACGCCCGCGCCCTGCCAGGCCCCGGTCAGCATCAGCTTGGCGCCGATCATCGCCGGCACCCCGGTGGTGTAGGAGATGGCCTGGGAGCTGACCTCCTGATAGCATTCGGCGTGGTCGCAGACGTTGTAGATGTACTTCTGCGCAGTCTTCCCGTCCTTCACGCCGCCAAAGATGCAGCCGATGACGGTCTTGCCGGTGTAGTTGGCAGCCAGGGAGGCCGGGTCGGGCAGCAGCGCCTTCAAGAACTGGATTGGCACAATCTGGTGGCCCTCGAACTCCACCGGGTCGATGCGGGTCATGCCGATGTTTTGCAAGACCTCCAGGTGCTTGAGGTAGTTTTCGGAGAAGGTCATCCAGAAGCGGATCCGCTCCAGCCCCTTGATGTTCAGAACCAGGGACTCCAGTTCCTCATGATATAGCAGGTAGCTGGGCTTCACCCCGGCGATGGGGTAATCGAAGTCGATCCGCTTCGACAGGGGATCGGTCTCCAGCCACTGCCCCTTCTCCCAGTAGCGGCCGCGCTGGGTGATCTCGCGGATGTTGATCTCCGGGTTGAAGTTGGTGGCGAAGGCGTGACCGTGGCTGCCGGCGTTGCAGTCGAGGATATCGATGGTCTTGATGGTGTCGAAGAGATGCTTCTGGGCATAGGCGCAGAAGACGTTGGTGACGCCAGGGTCAAATCCGGAACCCAAGAGAGCCATCAACCCGGCGGCCTTGAAACGCTCCTGGTAGGCCCACTGCCACTTGTACTCGAACTTGGCCTCGTCGAGGGGCTCGTAGTTGGCGGTGTCCAGGTAGTTGACCCCGGTCTCCAGGCAGGCGTCCATGATGGTCAAATCCTGGTAGGGCAGGGCGACGTTCAAGACCAGATCGGGCTGGAAGTCTTTAATCAAGGCGACCATCTCCGGCACCCGGTCGGCATCAACCCGGGCGGTTTGAATGGGCCGGGGAATCAACGCGGCGATGGCATCGCACTTGGATTTGGTTCGACTGGCCAGACAGATCTCGCCGAACACCTCCGGCACCTGCCCGCATTTCTGGGCAACAACCGAGCCGACCCCGCCGGCCCCGATGATCAGAACTTTTTTGGACATGTTTTTCACTCCGTGAAAATTCGATTTCGTAGGTTGGGTTAGCGGTTTCATCGCGTAACCCAACATCGCCATACCTGCCGCGAACCTTAAAATGTCGGGTACGCTACGCTAACTCGACCTACGGGACTGACGGAAGCGAATGCGCCTTCCGAGTTGACGTTCCAGGTTAGACGTGAGCCAAGGCCGGTAGTCTTTTTATCTTCATAATATCCTTCGCGGTTGCCGAGTTGGTTACCTGATAAAGATACCACGCCAACTGCAAATTAAGCCAACTCGTAACCCGCAAACTGCTCCACTTTGTAGAGCGCCAATAAGCGTAGCGCATTGCGCCGGATGAGTTCAGAAAAGCAGTTGGTAGGGCGGGTCATCCGCCATTCAATGCCATAGGTGCAATCACGGGTGTGACCCGCCCCACCACTTCGCTTGCTACATGCCCTCCGGCCATTTCCGGGCTGAATGATAGACCCGCAAGATCTGGACGACCTCATCCTTGCCCCGGTATGGCACGATGTACGGGGTGTTGGGGACAAGCAACTCTTTCGTGCCCGGGACGCGACCGGTCCGCCCGAGGCCAGGTTGTTTCTGTAGCAACGATACCGCCCGGATGATTCTCAGGACAACCGTGGCTGCCGCTTGCGGGTCATCCTGGGCGATATATGCCTCGGCGGCATCCAGGTCAAGAAGCGCTCGATTAAGCCACCTTACGCGCAACTTTGGCCTCCCACTTGGCCTGAACTGCGTCGTGTTCTTCAAAAACCGCGCCAGGGCTATCCGCTTCGCTCAGCGCCTCGTTGATGCCCTGAATCTGCCATTCGTTCACCGCAAGATATTGTTCAAGGGCTTCCTCGATCACGTAGGATTTTGAACGGCGGGTGATCCGAGCCAGATTGTCAAGGCGATCCCGGGTGTCCGGCTTAACGCGAACAGTCAGACTGGCTGCTTTGAGCATAATTGACCTCCATGTAAGACATTTGCATACAATGTGCGTCAATTTGGTGGCGCGGTCAATAAAAAAGCTGTTTGCTGACCTGTTTTCCCACTTGGACTTCCACACAAACCAGTGTCGGGCGGATTAGGTGCAGCCGTAATCAGCCCGATGAATGCCGCGTTTGTATTCGTCAATCTCAAGAAGGGGGCACGATTGTATTAGCCTTCACCCAGATGGTTGCCAATCTCCGGAAGATCGAAGTCTGCGCTTATCTGCTTCGTCGCTGCGCTCCTCGCAATGACGAGTTACCGGGCTTTCGCTCCTTCTCCCGTCAGCCGTCAGCCTTCGGTCTTCAGCCTTAAAATCAACTAAACTTCAAATAGGTATACCCTTCCAGGCAATCCTCGTAAAAATCGACCAGCTTCACCCCTTCCCGAGGCTGGATCCGGCCTTGTTGGACCTGGCGGTCGATCTCCTTCTTGACGTCGCGGGCCATCATCTCCGGGTTGTACTGCATGGTGGCCAGGACGTTCTTGGCCGAGGTGCCCTTGATCACCTCCTCGATGTAGAAATCGGAGGGGTCGTCGTCGTCGCAGTAGATGTGCACCTCGTTCAACCGGCCGAAGAGGTTGTGCATGTCGCCCATCACGTCCTGGTAGGCGCCGGTCAAAAATAAGCCAATATAGTACTCCTCGCCCTTTTTCTGGGCGTGGAGCAACAGGCTCTGGTCGTAACCGCTCTGGGAGATGAAGTGGTTGATCTTGCCGTCGGAATCGCAGGTGATATCGACAATCGAGCAGCGCACCTCGGGCCGCTCGTTCAAGCGCATCACCGGCATGATCGGCAGCAGCTGGCTGATCGCCCAGGTGTCGGCGGCCGACTGGAAGACCGAGAAGTTGCAGAGGAACTGGCTGGCCTTCATCTCCTCGACCTGCTGGAGTTCCTCGGGGACGAAATCCGCCCCGGCCAGCATCCGGCTGATCCGGCTGATGATCTGCCAGTAGAGGGTCTCGATCCTGGCCCGCTCCTCCAGGGAGATGACCCCCAGCTTGAAGGCGTTGATCGCGTCGTTCTTGTTCTGCTGGGCGTCGTTGAAGATCTCCTGGTAGTTCTTCTCGGTCAGGGTCTCGGCCGCCTCGCGGATGTTGGTGAGCAGGAAATGCTCGTCGGGGATCCGCTCGGTCGGGAAGGTGGAGTTGGTCTGGTGGATGGTATCGACCACGTTGGTGATCACGCAGGAGTGGTGGGCAGTGATATAGCGGCCGCTCTCGCTGACGATGTTGGGGTGCGGCACGCCGACTTCGTCACAGATCTGCTGGAGACCGCTGACGATATCCTGGGCATACTCCTGCAAGGAATAGTTCCGCGAGGAGTTGTTGGCCGAGCGGGAGCCGTCATAATCGACCCCCAACCCGCCGCCGACATCGAAATACTCGAGCTTGATCCCGGTGAGGGCCAGATCGGCATAGATCCGGGCCGCCTCGGCAATCGCCTCCTTGATGATCCGGATATCGGGAACCTGGCTGCCCATGTGGAAATGGAGGAGCTTCAGGCAATCGGTCATGCCGTGCTTCTTCAAGAGGGCGATGCCGTTTAAAATCTCGCTGCAGGTCAGGCCGAACTTGGCCCGCTCACCGGAAGAGCCGGCCCAGCGGCCGCCGCCCTGCACCGCCAGTTTAGCCCGGATGCCGATCAGCGGCTCGACCTTCATCTCCTTGGCGATCCGGACAATCAAGCCGAACTCGGAGATGTTCTCGACCACGATGATGAACTTGCGGCCCAGCTTGCGGCCCATCAGGGCCAACCGGATATAGTCCTCGTCCTTGTAACCGTTCAGCACGGTCAAGGCCTCGGGGTTCTCGTTGTAGGCCAGGGCGGCCATCAGTTCCGACTTGGAGCCGGCCTCCAGCCCGTGGTTGAAGGGCTGGCCGGCATCGAGAATCTCCTCGACCACCTCCCGCATCTGGTTGACCTTGATCGGGTAGACCCCGAAGAAGCAACCCTTGTAGTCGTACTCGGTAATGGCCTCCCGGAAGGTGGTGTTGATCCGCCGAACCTGGGAGCGCAGGATGTCGTGGAAGCGGAGCACCGCCGGAAAGGCGATCTTCTGCTCCCGCATCTCCTCGATGACCTCCATGAAGTCGATCCGTGGTCCGTCTTCCCGTTTTTCCGGCAAGGCGCAGAGATGGCCCTGGTCGTTGACCGTGAAGTAGCCGCTGCCCCAGCGCTTGACGTTGTAAAGCTCGCAGACATCGGCCGGCGAAATTTTTTTCTTAGCGGGCATAACCATCCTCTCCATGGGAAACCAGGATCAACTCCCGGACTACTTTGGCGGCAAAAACTTCACTGTTACCGGTGGGATCAAGAGCTGGCGCCAATTCCACCACATCGGAGCCGACCAGCTTTTTGCCGCGCAGCGCCCGAACAATTTCAATAAACGAATGAAAATCCCCGCCACCCGCCTCCGGGGTGCCGGTGCCGGGCAGGAAGGCCGGGTCGAAATAATCCAGATCGAGGGTCAGATAGATCGGCCGCTGGCTGGGGATCTGCCTGAGATAGTCGAGAAATCCCGGCAACTCATCATGCAGGGTCCGGTGCTCGCGCATCCAGTGGAATTCCTCCCGGGTGCCGGAACGGATGCCGAACTGGGCCAGCTCATGGCCGGGGCCGAAATGATCGAGGCAGCGGCGAATCGCGGCGGCATGAGAGTAATGATAGCCCTGGTAGCCGTCCCGCAGGTCGGCGTGGGCATCCAGGTGCAGCAGGAGCAGGTCGGGAAACTGGGCCAGGCAACGCTCGATGAACAGGCAGGAGATCGAGTGCTCGCCCCCCAGGGCCAGAAAACGGGCCGAGGGATCAGCCGCCCCGGCCAGGACCGCGAAGGCGGCGGAAATGGAGTCCCAGTCGCGGTGGGCGTCACCGCACCGGCTGACGACCAGGTCACCAAGATCATAGAAGGGGCGAATTTCGGTGACGTCACGGTCGAGATAGGGCGAGTAGGTCTCGATGTCTTCCGAGACCTGGCGGATGGCCGCCGGACCGGCCGCGGCGCCTTTGCGGGCGCAGGCGGTACCGTCAAAGCCGACCCCAATCAGGTTCAGGCTGTGAGGTTGCGGAGTTGCTGCCGCCACCGCCCCCTGATAAGGCAGATTCGGCCTCGGCAAAATATTTGCTTCCATATCTTCACTAACCCGGTCATCAAAAACGGCCAATACGCATATTAAAATATGCCGGTAAAATCAACGCCTTAAGCAAAAACGCCGCAGTCGCAAATAAGGCGGGAGAAATTACTTCTTTCAGGGCATTTCGTCAATCATTCTGTGCTAAATACGACAAAAAAACCAGGTCTTATCCGGATAAAACGCTTTGGTTGACTGCCCTAAGGATTTTGGTCAGAGCAGTCGGACTGCTGCAAGGTGGAGGTTGCGGTTTCAGCGCGTAACGCCACATTTCCCCAAGCTCTTCAGCAAAAGCAGCCCGCCGTCCCGCCCGGCAGGATGCCGAAAAGTTGCAGGTGGCGGAAGAGATTGACCAGCCCCATCAAAGCCACGGTCAGTCCGGCGCCGCGCAGCATCCAACTCCGCTCGCGACTGCCAAGCCAGTGGGCGGCCGAGCCGAAGGTGAACAGGGCCGGGATGGTGCCGAGTCCGAAGGCAAGCATCACCAGCCCGGCCCGCCCGGGCGCGGCAGTCTGGGCGGCGGTGATGGCCATGGCATAGAGGAATCCGCAGGGCAGAAAGCCGAAGAGCAGCCCCAGCGGCAGGGCGGCCAGCCAAGGCGGCAGGCGGTGCAGGCCTGATACCGCCCCGCCCATCAGGCGGGCCGGGCCGGCGAACTCCAGGCGCAGAAAGTTCAGGCGGCGCAAGGCCCCGGCACTACCCAGCCCGAGGACGATGACGAAGAGATCGGAGCCCAGTAACAGCAGCCTGGAAAAGCCTGCGAAGCCGTCGCTGTAGGCCATCAATGAGCCGAGCCAGCCGACCAGCAGACCGATCCCGCCATAGGTGGTAATCCGCCCCAGGTTGTACAGGAGCTGAAAAACCATGCCGCTTTGGCGGCCCGGCTGGGCGAAGGAAAGAGCGGCAACAATGGTGCCGCACATGCCCAGGCAGTGGCCGGAACCCAAAAAACCGGTGAGCAGGGCCAGGGAGTAAAGGGGGTCAAGCATTGGCGACGATTCTCGTAGAGGGATAGGACCTATGGGACCATGCAACATATGGATAGCAGCGGCCGATATGTCCACTAACTACTATTAGTCCTATTGCTCCCATTTTTCAATTCTTGATCCGCGCCAGCCGCAGGGAATTACCAACCACGCAGAGCGAGCTGGCGGCCATGGCGGCGGCCGCGTGGATCGGGGCCAGCATCCCGGCGGCGGCCAGCGGCAGAATCAGCAGGTTGTAGAAGAAGGCCCAGAAGAGGTTCTGGCGGATCACCCGCAGGGCGCGGCGGGCCAGTTTGACCGCCGCCACCAGGCGGATAAGATCCGGCCGGGTAAGCACCAAGTCGGAACTCTCCAGGGCGAAGTCCGTGGAACCGGCCATGGCGCAACCCACATCGGCGGCGGCCAAGGCCGGGCCGTCGTTGATGCCGTCCCCGACCATCAGTACTCTGGCGCCCTGTTCGCGCTGCTCCTCGATCCAGGCGCCCTTGCCGGCCGGGGTCAGTCGGGCCTGGAACTCCAAGCTTAGTTCCCCGCCGATCCTCCGGGCGGCCTCGGGCTGGTCGCCGGTCAGCATCACCAACCGCAGTCCCAAGCCGCGCAGACTGGCCAGGGCAGCCGGGGCCTCGCCCCGCAGCCGATCGGCCAGGCGCAGATAGCCCCGATATTCGTGGCCCACGGCCAGATGCACCTCGGTCTGGTCGGAGGCGGCCAGTGGCTCCACCTTGATCCCGGCAGTGGCCAGAAAAGCGCCAGTGCCAACGCGGATAACCCCGTTCGCGCTATTGCGCCAGAGGCCTTGGCCCGGCACCACCACGGCCCCGGCCTCGGCGGGAATAACCAGGCCGCGCCGCGCCGCCTCGGCCCGAATGCCGTCCGCCAGGGGGTGGC
>JAGVGT010000085.1 GCA_020056965.1 Deltaproteobacteria bacterium | reverse complement strand
GTCGGCCCGGCGGTGACCAGGACCTTGCGACCGGCCAGGTCCTGCGGGGCCAGGGTGGCCAAGACCGCCTCGCGGACTTCCAGCCACTCGGCCAATCGGCCGGGGCCTTCTTCCTTACAGGCCATCGGGCCGCAGCCCGGTTCGACCAGTCGGTAGCCGTAGTCTCTCAGGCGTTGGATATTGGCCTGGGTGGCCGGATGCAGGTACATCTGGCTGTTCATGGCCGGGCAGACGATCACCGGAATCTTGGCGGCCAGCACCACGGTGGAAAGCAGGTCGTCGGCCAGCCCGTGGGCCAGGCGGCCGATGGTCCGGGCGGTGGCCGGGCCGATCAGGATCAGATCGTGTTCCCGGGCCAGGTTGATGTGGGGGATCAGTTCCTCGTCGCCGGGGGCGAACATCTCGGTATGGACCTTGCGGCCGGAGAGGGCCGCGAAGGTCAGCGGGGTGACAAAACGGGTGGCGTCAGCGGTCATCACCACCGTCACCTCGGCCCCGGCCCGCTTCAACTCGCGGACCCAGTCGGCCGTTTTGTATAGGGCGATGCTGGCGCTGACTCCCAGCAGTATTCGTTTTCCGCTCAGCAAGGGGAGGGTCCGCCGGTCTGCTTAGTTGTTCTTGTGGGTGATGTAAATGTTCACCTCGGTCTTGCCCAGGGTGCCGCCCTCGTCGATTTTGATCAGACAGGAGGACTTTTCCTTGACGAAGGCCAGCAGGACGTTCTCGGACTTCACCGAGCCGATCACGCTCCAGCCCTCTTTTTTCATGGCGTTGATGAAGAACTCGGTGAGGGAATTGACCTCAACCCGGCCGGCAAAGTTGAGGACCCCGCCGGTGAACGACTCGGTATTGATCGAAACACTCTTGTCCCGCTGCCACTCCAGTTCGCCGGGGATCAGGAGGTCGCGGAAGTCGGCTGGTGAATAAGGTTCGCTGCCGACCACGCTGGGGGTGGCGGTGTTGGAGCTGACGGCGGGGGCATGGCCGTTGTCTGTGGCGTCCTGATCGCCGTCCATGGGCAGGCAGCCGGTCAGGAAAAAGAGAGTGGCGCAAGTCAGGATGGCCAGGCGGCCAAAGGGTTTGGTCGGGCGGGTGGTGGTGTTCATCTCATATCCTCCTTAAATTTGTCGTCCTCGCAAAAAGCCGCGAGAACGACGGACAGTGCCAATCAACTATTTGATTTATCGTTGGCCAAGTTGTCTATTTTTGACTTTTTGCGAATCCATCAAATTTCATTGATGAGTAATTCCGCAAGTGGTTTACGCTGTGACTTCTGGCCCCGATGGGCTGGATAACCCAGGGCGATCACCGCCATCAGCTGGTAGTGGGCGGCCAGCTCCAGGAGCTGATTGACCTCCGTCTGCCGGTTGAGGATCTCGCCCAGCCAGACCGCGCCCAAATCCAGGGCCTCGGCGGCCAGCAACATGTTCTGCAGGCAGGCGCCGGCCGCCTGGTGGTCCTTGACCTCGTTGTACATCTCTTGGCGGTCCAGGTAAACCGCGATCAGGGCAGGGGCGCCCTTGATAATATGACTGTATCTGGTCAGCCCGGCCAGTTGGTCGATGACCCGGCGCCGGCTGATCGTGACGAAGCGCCAGGGTTGGTTGTTGAGTCCCGACGGCGCCCAGCTCCCGGCCCGGACGATCTCCCGGAGTTTGTCCGGCTCGACCGGAGTGCCGGTATAGTCGCGAATACTGCGGCGCTGGTAAATGGCGTCAAGGACGGTCTGGTTCATCTAAAGCCTGGCCGGGTCGGTTCTTTAACTTATTGAAACTGTGACGATTTCGAAAAAAGTCAAAATAGACCACCATGGCCAACGGTAAATCAATCAATTAGGTGGCACTGTTTGTCGTTCTCGCGGCTTTTCGCGAGGACGACAAACTATAAAGTATTTACCCCCCTTTGGGAAATAATATTTCCGGCCCCGGAGGCCGCCGGGCTATGCTAATCAAGAGATTGCGCGGGGCGGTATAATCTGTTAGATGATCGCGGGGAGGTGATAACTGTGAGCAAAAACAGCAAAGAATTGGTCTATCCGGTCCTGCCGGCCGGCGGCCGACTGGTCGATACCCACTGCCATCTGGACATGAACGCCTACCAGAACGATCTGGAGCAGGTCTTAGCCAGCGCGGCCTCCCGCGGGATCGGCCGGATCATTACGGTCGGCATCGATCCGGCCAGTTCGCGCCGGGCCGTGGCCCTGGCCGAAAAGTATCCGGGCGTCTCGGCCACGGTCGGCATCCATCCCCATAACTTAAGCGACTTGACCGAGGCGTCCCTGGCCGACCTGCGTGAGCTGGCCGCCCATCCCAAGGTGGTGGCCTTCGGGGAGATCGGCATGGATCTGCACTACGACTATTTCCCCGCCGATCTGCAGCGGAGCTGCTTCGCCCGCCAGGTGGCCTTGGCCCAGGAATTGACCCTGCCGCTGGTGATCCATGATCGCGACGCCCATGACCAGGTACTGGCGGTCCTGCGCGAGGCCGGGCCGTTGGCGAACGGCGGGGTAATGCATTGCTTTTCCGGCGACGCGGCCCTGGCCGAGGCGGTGCTTGAGCTGGGCTTTTACATCTCGGTGCCCGGGGTGGTGACCTTCGCCAAATCGGCCCAGCTGCGCGAGGCAATTAGCCGCACCCCGCTGGACCGGCTGGTGCTGGAGACCGACGGCCCGTATCTAGCCCCGGAGCCGCGCCGGGGGCGGCGCAACGAACCGGCTCTGATGCTGTTCACCGCCGCCCGGGTGGCGGAACTCAAAGGGGTGTCCCTGGCGGAGCTGGCGGCGGCGACCAGCGCCAACGCCGAGCGCCTCTTCCGGCTCTCGGCGGAAACCCTGGTTGCTCCCGAAAACGGCGGTTGCCGGTGAAGTAAGCAATTCCCTCGCCCACCGAAGGGGGGCAGGGTGAGGGGATTTAACCGGCCTTCCTTTTTAAAAACTTGGATCAACGGCTATTGCCCGAGGTTTGGATGAGTAACATTCGTGCCAACCTGGAAGAGATCAGAAACCGCATCGACGGCGCGGCCCGCAAGGTTGGGCGCGACCCGGCGCGGATCCGGCTGGTTGCGGTCAGCAAGAAGGTGCCGGTCGAGATGCTGCGTGAGGCCCGGGCCTGCGGGCAGCGGTTGTTCGGCGAGAACTATCTCCAGGAGGCCGCGGCCAAGATTGCTGAACTGGGGCCGGGATTCGAGTGGCATTTCATCGGCCACCTTCAGTCCAATAAGGGTGCCCAGGCCGCCGGACTCTTCGATCTGGTCGAGACCGTCGACCGGTTGAAAGTAGCGACCGCGCTGGATCGTGCCCGGGCCGGCAGCGGCCGGGTCTTGCCGGTGTTGCTCCAGGTCAACATCGGCCGGGAGTCCCAGAAATCCGGGGTGTTGCCGGAGGAGGCCGAAGCTCTGCTGCGCCAGTTGCAGGGGTTGCCCAATCTCCTGGTCCGGGGGCTGATGGTCATGCCGCCCTTTCTGGACGATCCCGAGGCGGTCCGGCCATTTTTCCGGGCTACTCGGGAGCTGGCGGTAAAACTGGCCGATCTTGGCCTGCTGCCGCCGCCCGGTCAAACCGAGCTGTCCATGGGGATGTCCGGCGATTACCAGGTGGCGGTCGAGGAGGGCGCCACCCTGGTGCGGGTGGGGACGGCGCTGTTCGGGGTTAGAGAGTAGGCAACCAAAATCAGGAGCATTATGAGGACAGGGCAAATGCGCCCAAAAGCCTGATGCGAGCACCAAAGTATATTTACGGACAAGCTCTAAGGCTTACCGGTTTTTAAAAGCGCAAGCAGCAGCAATGAGGCTGGATATGGGTAAGAACCGGCTGGAAGCCTTCAGTGACGGCGTGATTGCCATCATCATCACCATCATGGTCCTCGAACTAAAAGTTCCGCACGGCAGCGGGATCGAGGCCCTGACCCCCTTACTGCCGGTGTTTCTCTGCTACCTCCTGAGTTTCATCTACCTCGGCATCTACTGGAACAACCACCATCACATGCTCCACACCTGCCGGACGGTAACCGGGGCGATTCTCTGGGCCAACCTGCACCTGCTCTTCTGGTTGTCGCTGATCCCCTTTGCCACCGGCTGGATGGGGGAAAACCACTTTGCCGCCGTGCCGGCCGCCATCTACGGGGTGGTCTTGCTGATGGCGGCCAACGCCTATTTCATCCTGCAGCACCAGATCATTGTTGCCCAGGGGACCGATTCGCTGCTCAAAAAGGCCATCGGCACCGACTGGAAGGGCAAAATCTCGCCGATTCTCTACGCGGTGGCCATTGTCGCCGCCGCCTGGTCGCAATGGCTGGCCATCGGCCTCTATGTCCTGGTCGCCCTGCTGTGGCTGGTCCCGGACCGGCGCATCGAGCTGATGCTCCAGTAGGCGCCTGCCGATGCTTATCGCCGCCGCCCCGCCGACTGACCCGAAAATCTCCTATGGGGAGCTCTGGCATCTTTCCTGGCCCATGGTCCTGTCGATGTTCCTGCTCTTTTCGGTGGGGCTGGCCGATGTCTACGTGGCCGGCAAGTTTGAACCGGAGGTGCAGGGGGCGGTGGGTTTCGCCGGCCAGCTGCTGTTCTTTTTCGGGGTGCTCGCCAACAGTCTCGGGGTGGGGCTGGCGGCAATCATCTCCCGCCAGCAGGGGGCGGCGGACACGGCGGGGCTCTGGCATACCGGTCGCCAGGGCGTATTGCTGGCGACCCTGGTTACTCTCCCTCTCGCCTTGCTGGGGATGGTCCTGGCCCGGGGGGAGCTGGTCGCTGAAGTTGTCCCGCCCGGGGTGGCCCGGGTGGCCGGGGCTCTCTTGCCCTACTATGCCGCCGCCCTCTGGCCCCAGGCCCTGATCACCATCGGCGGGGCGATCTTCCGGGCCCGCACCCGGATGCTCTTGATCCTGCTCTGTTCCGGCTCCACCGCCCTGCTCAACCTGGGCGGCAACTTTCTCCTCGCCTTCGGGTTCGGGGTGATTCCGGCTTTCGGCCCGCAGGGGATCGCCTTGGCCACCTGTCTGAGCTCCCTGGCCGGGGCGGCTTTGACCTTGATCATCCTCGGCCGCCAGGGGTTGTTCCGGGGCAGCTGGGCCTTTGATTGGCCGGGCACCAGGCGAATCCTGAAAATCGGTTGGCCCATCGCCATGCTGCAGATGGGTTGGAGCCTGGGCGGCCTGGTGCTCTACGCTATCCTCGGCCATCTGCCGACCCAGGCGGTGGCGGCGACCGCCGCCCTGACCAACGGGCTGCGGATCGAGGCCATCCTCTACCTGCCGGTCTACGCGCTCAACATGATCACCGCCGTTTTGGTCGCCCAGGCCATGGGGGGCGGGGAGCCGGAGCGGGCGGAACAGACCGCCTGGAAGATCGGCCTGGTCGCCGCCGCGATTCTGGCCCTGGTGGCGGTGCCGGTCTTCATTTTCTCCCGGGAGATCGCCGGGCTGATCACCCCCGACCCGACGGTGCGCGAGTTGACCCATCTCTATCTGCGCTTCAACATGCTCAGCCAGCCTTTCATGGCCCTGGGGATCTGCCTGGGCGGCGCCCTGGAGGGGGCGGGCGACACCTTCGGGGTGATGAAACTGGTCCTGGTCGCCCTCTGGCTGGTCCGCCTGCCGGTGGCGGCCGGGTTGGCCCTGGCCACGGCCCTGGCCGCCACCGGAGTCTGGCTGGCCATGGTCCTGTCGATCATTCTGCAGTGCTGGTTACTGGTCCACCGCTTCCGGCAGGGGAAATGGAAGGGGCTCAATATCCTTGGCGATGGGGCAGGGTAGGCCAAGCGGCGAGGCTGAGAGCGGCAGGGATGGTTTGGTTATCTTTACAAGTATCGAGGTGATTCGTGATCCAGAGGAAAGCTACCGGACCACCGGAGGAAGTAGTCGAGGTGCCATACGAGCGGCTTGACCCGGAGACCTTGCGGAATCTGATTCAGGAGTTTGTCACCAGAGATGGGGCCGATTGGGGGGAGACCGGCGGGGCGCTGGAGGACAAGGTCGCCCAGGTCATGCAGCAGTTGCGCAGTCGCAAGGTCAAGGTCGTCTTTGAACTGAAGTCGCAAACGGCGAATATTGTGGTCTGCCGCTAACTCAAGGCGGTTGCGGCAAGTGGCATTTCAAAACCTACCCCAGGCAGAATGTTAAGTTTAGTGGCTTGGGTTCTGGGGATGTTGCTCCGTCAAGAATAAAGATTTGCCTAGCCCATACTTCTAAAAGCTAAAAGCGGACTTGACCCCTTTTTGTTATATGATCCAGGAGTTTGTCACCAGAGATGGGGCCGATTGGGGAGAGGCCGGCGGGGCGCTGGAGGACAAGGTCGCCCAGGTCATGCAGCAGTTGCGTAGCCGCAAGGTCAAGGTCGTGTTTGAACTGAAGTCGCAAACGGCGAATATTGTGGTCCGCCGTTAAACTCGAGCCTAGTCGGGAAATATGGCATTTTAAGACCCCAAGCCATTTGTTAATGGCTGATTTTTCTTCTCACGAAGATGAAGTCGCCGCCCTCATGCCCGGTCTGGCGGATGTCGCCATATTGCGGGGTCTGTTGTGAATTGAGTAGGACTTCGCGACGCATCGACGAAAAAATCTGACTCATGTCGACGACGCCGGTGTTGGATTCCAGGGCAGCAAGAAATGCCTTGGCAAATATCGAGTGTTTCCCGCCGCCAGAATCCTCCACCGGTTCAAGTCCCCCGGAAGTCAGGGCGGTGCGGGCGCGTTTTTGCGCCAGTCGGGAATAGTCATCGAGGCCGGTCATCTGTATCGACAGACCGCGGGTCAAGGTCCCCGCATAGCAGCTATCCGCAACAACCAGGACATGCCTAGCCCGCGTCCCCCGCACCACATCGGCGAGATCGGAATTCGAGAGCCAGTTGGCGCGGCGGTTCGCATCGGCATCAATGGGCAACCAGAAACCCCGGTCGGAATCGGCGTCCAGATATCCGTGTCCGGCGTAGTAGATGAGCAGGTTGTCATTGTCGGTCAAAGTGCGGCGCAGATCATCGAATGCGTCGAGCATCTGGTTGCGGGTGGCATCAAGCAACAGTGTAACTTCGTATGCGTAATCATTTTTCAGAACCTCTGCCACTTCCTTGGCGTCTGTTGCCGCAGTCTTAAGTGGTGTAATCGAGCGATAGTTATTATTGCCGATTACCAATGCGTGGTAATTGCCGAAGTTGGTCTTGTCGTTTACTGGCTGACCAATCGGGTTGGTACGTATCGGCACCGGTTCCCCGAGTGTCACGAGCCTGGAGCGGGCCAGACTCTCGAAATTGCCGTTCGAGAATTTTTGCAGATAGGCCTGGAAGTCTGAGGGATTATTACTGGCCTTGATGCTGTCCCAGAAGGCGATGTCGAGCGTCGCTGGATTGATTGAGGCAACGTTTTGAGTTGCTTCGATATGCCTCGATAGCTCTGTGATGTAAGCAACCAGGGGCTGCGAGTCATCCAGTCCTTTACCCAAGGTGGCAAGAGCGCTGTTCCACGAGGCCGTAAACGGTCCACCCGGCCCTGAATTGTATAAGGGGATAGAGCCTTTGCCGCGACCAGTTACCGTATCCAGAAGCGTTCCCTTGTCATCGGCAAGCGTTCCTGTCATTGCCACGGATACTTCCTGGAACGATAGCGTTCCGATCACGACCTTGAGATCCAAAGCGAGTAAAACATTACAGCTCTGCGCTTTGCTCTCGTCAAGGGAGCGCACACGCACGACTTCACGAAAGCGGGTGTTCAAGGTGTTGGAGATATCCAAAACCAAGCGTTTGGGCTCAAATTCGTTGCCAAAAGTTACCCCCAAACCGTTTACGTTTGTGATGTAGTCCATGGCGCGATTCGTATTCTCTGTGAGCATCAGGCAGAGCTTGGCCGACGGATATGATCGCTGCCCGCTTGATGATAGGGAATTAAACGGGTCATTCACCTCGGTGTATTTTGCCGGTGTAGCGCAACCACTCAGAATTACCCAGACCACCGCCGGCAGGAAAAAATGCAATGCACGCTTAGAAATCGAAGGGAAGGCCATGGTAAATGTCTCGATCTGGATAACTCGTTTAACCTCAACGGAAACGATCTATATGTCCATCGGCCCGTGGTGGAATTTGTTTATCTGTTAACGCATTTAAGTACTAGGGATTTATCCCAAGCCATCATTTCAGCGTCCACCCCCAGCCTGTGTTTCATCGGCCCGGAGATGCGTTAATTGGCGCTGCCCGTCAACTGGAAGGAAGCCCAGTAATAGGGATGGGCATAGGCTTTTCTGGTTTCCAACTGGGCTGTTCGCAAAGCCTCCCGCTTATTGCTGGTCTCCAGCTCGCGATAGAAACGGACCATCAACTGCGAGGTCGCCAGGTCATCCACCTGCCAGAGGGTGGCCACGATCGAAGCGCTGCCCGCATAGAGAAAGCCCCTGGTCAGCCCGATGAGATCGTCGCCGTTGGCGATCTTGCTCAGTCCCGTCTCGCAGGCGCTTAAGGTGACCAGGTCCGTATTCAGTTCGAGGGAGTAGAGTTTGTCGGCGGTCAGCATCCCGTTCGAGCCTCCCTCCGGGGCCAGGAGAAGGGCGGACTCCAGTGGCGCCAGGGCATCGAATTGGCCGTGGGTGGCAAAATGAATGTAGCGGTAATTGCCGGCCTCCTTCATGAAGGCCCCCACGGTTGCATCTTTGCGGAGCAATACTTTTGATGCCGTTCTCGACTTGGCGACTTCCACCGCCTCCTTCTCGGCAAAGGCAAGATCGTATCGGGGATCGTCCAGATCGGGATTCCCGAACACGAGAAGGCCGCCCGTCTTGTTCGCCGTCTTTGCCCCGAGATATTTGATGGCGCTGGCGCTGGGCATGACCCGGAGGCTGTGCCGGTCGAGCAGGAACCCCGTGCCGTCATGCAGGGCACTGAAGGGCAGATAATGCAAAACCCCGTGGGGCACGACCGTGAGGTTCTTCCGAACCACCAGGGCCTCGACCGGTTTGAAGAGGCGGGCATGGAGGCGCCCGGCGCTTTCCATGAACCGGGTTGAACCGGGGTCTTCGAGGTGTTGCCGGAATTCCCGGACCTCCTCCGTCAGCCCCCGGCTGTCCAGCCGCACCGCCGAGAGTTTGGTGTCGACAAGTACAAAGGCGTACATCTCCCCGTCGCGGTAGTAATATTCGATCAGCGCCTCGTCTTGGGGCAGATGGGCCAGAAGTTCGGCAATGGGCTGAGAGCCAACCGTAATCAAGGAAGCCAGCTCCGGGGCCTGGCTGGTCAGCTCTTCGCGGACCTTGATCTGGACACTCCGGGACCGGCTTTTGTCCAGGGTCGCATCCTGGACGATGGCCTCCGCCTCGGCCGTATCGTGCATCGCCAGCGCGGCCTTTATCGCGTTGCGGTCGCCACCCCTGACGGCGAAGTCCTTCTTGGCGGCCAGAAGATCGACCAGCGCCCGCGACTTGGCCCGCTCCACGTATCTGAAGGCCTCCTCGTACTCTTGCTCATGGTAGAGGGCTTGGACCAGCTGGAAATAAAGCGCCTGCTTGTCGCCGACAAAACCGATCTTGCTCGACTCCGTGTTGATCGTTGCTCTCTGCTGTTCGATGACCTCCACCGCCCGGCCGTAAAAATCGATGGCGGCCTTGAAATCTCCGGCCCTTTCGGCAATCTTGCCCCGATCGAACAGGATCATCCAGTAGATTTCGCCGTTGTCGCGGGTTTGCGGCCTCTTGAGCAGGGCGTCGTATCCCTCCCGCGCCGCGTCCAAGTTGCCGGTTTCCATCAGGCACTTGCTGAGCATGAATTTCCGGGGGATCTCTTCGTATACGGCCAGGCTCTCGCCGTGCATCATGGCGCCAAAAAAGAGATCGGCCAGCAGCACATGCGCCGTCGGGTCATTTTTTTGGATCGCCGCAAGGGCTTTCGGGAAATCGTTTAAGGCAACGTAAATCTTGGCAACGGTGAAGTTCCGGCTTGCCTTCATGACGGGATTCACCATGCTCAAGCGATCCAGGCGGTCCACCATCTGCAGGGCCCGCGCCTGTTCCCCGTTCAGGGCATAGGCCAGGCCGAGCGTCCCCAGGATGCGGGTCTGCGCCAGGCGGTCCACGAAAAAGTAGGCCTTTTTCGCTTCGGCCACCGCCCGCGGATATTGGGCCAGATCGATATACGCCTCGGCCCTGAGAACATGGGGCAGGTAGGTGATATCCCCCAGCATCTCCTGGTTGTCGGCGTACTGCGCCCTGGCCATTCCTCCCAGAATGGGTGATTCCCGGGCCAGTTCATCAAGATCGGTAGAGAACTTGTCGCCCTGCTTGATGTTTTGCTCGAGCCGGTCGCAGCAAGCAAAGAGCTGGTCATAGCGCTTCAATCCCGCATAGGAGACGCACAGCACCGTCAGTTTGGCCGAACTGGCATGGCCCGTTGCCCTGATCTGTGCCTCGGTCGTTTGGCGCGATTCCTCGTATCTGGCTGATGCATATAGGCGCTCGCGCTTCGGGATGGCGCCGTACGTGCACCCCATGAACGGGAGAAGCGAGGCGATGACGATCAACCGTGAGGCAAGTCGCATCTGTGGCTTTCGCGGCATTTTGTCCTCACGGGGTCTTTGCCGGCAACTGCCGGATTTGCGGCTGGCTGGTCAATTCCAGCGCCCAGGTCCCAACCAGCGAGGTCATCGATTCCGGCACGAACTCCTGCCAACTGCCGGTAAAGCTCGATTTCTTCAAGGTCTGCTGGCTGCGCCAGATCTCCCGGCCGGTTGCATCCAAGGCCCGGATGCTGCCCTTCACAATGCCATAGGAACCGGGATTCCCCATGCAGCCCGCCTTGTAGACATATTCCGTCATCTCGGCCTCGACCAGAATATCGTACGCGCCTGCCGCCGGCTGACTGACAACCGTCAGGTCGTCGAATACCTGCTTCAGCGTCCCCTCGACTGTTCCCGCGAAAATCCGGCCGAAGTTGCCGGTGACATGCATGGCCAGGCAACCGCTGCTTACATCGTTCGGCTGGGTATAGTTCCTGGTGGACTCGGGGATATGGACCGCCGCCTTTAACGGGATTTTGTCGAGGATCGCTTCATCGGGAAGCAGCGGTCCCACATTGGCCAGGTCGGCATGATAGGCGCAACCTGAAAGAGCGGCGGACATCGTGCTTGCGATTGCGACCATGACCAAGATATTCTTCCAGCTTCCCTGCCTGTTCATACCTGCCTCCTTAAGCCAGTGATTGTCCACTTCCGCAAATCAAAAGCCTCATTCTCTTCGCAGAACTTACACCTGATTCTATCACGACTTTATTTTTAATTAACGAAAGGAGAGCACCCGCGGAGCGAATCGAAGTCAGGTGAAGCCTATGGTTCTGACCTGTAACTTATAGTGGTAACTAATTTCGTGTCAAAGGAGAAACAAAATGGGGGCTTAACCGAACTCGGGGGAACTTAGAAAGGCGAGGGGTTGCTTGACTTCGTGACGTTATATGGCGGTGAATGGTGCGCAGCCATCCACCGCTCAGCTTTAGGCCGTCATTTTTAGATAGTAGCGAAGCTGATCGAAGGTGCAAACGTAGGCGGTGATCTTTTCCTGCTTGCCTTTGAGGGTCAACTCCCGCTTGGTGAAGAACTTATCGACCTCGTCGATGTGTTTGGCGGTGTCCTTGCCGATGATGATGTCGATGTCGTCCCGGACGGTCAACGATTCGAGCCGGAAGGCGACGTTGACCACGTCGCCGATCACCGTGGAGTCGCGATGGCTGGTCATGCCCATGTTACCCATCATCGCCTCGCCGGTATTGAGGGCGGCGCCGATGGCCAGGGGGGTGCGCAGCCCCGGTACGCTTTCGCCGATCTTCCGGGTGGCGACGCTGATCTCCAGGGCGGTCCGCAGGGCGTTGCGGATGCCGCGGGAAACGGCGGTGCCGGTCCAGACCGCCATGACCGCATCGCCGATGAATTTATCGACCAGTCCGTCGTGTTCCTGGATGATCGCCCCGACCTTCTTGGTCCAGAACTGCAGGAGTTTGGAGACCACCTGGTTGCCCAGTTTTTCGGAGATGCTGGTGAAGTCGTGGATGTCGCAGACCAGGATGGTGACGACCTCGCGCTGGATATAAGCGATGGTCATATCGAGGGTGGCTTCGGCTTCAGCGGCCGGGGCCTTCTGCTCGACGAAATGGACGAAGCGGATGGTGGTTTTGCCCAGGGTGATGATGTCGCCGTTGTTGAGGATGGTCGGCGAATAGATGCGCTTATTGTTAACGTAGGTCCCGTTGGAACTGCCCAGGTCCATGAGGTTGTAGATCCCGGACTTCTCCTGCTGGACCATGGTGTGCTTGCGTGACACCCATGAGTAGGGCAGGATCACATCGTTTTCCGGCCCTCGGCCCAGGCGGAAATTGGTTTTGCTCTTCAGGTTCCAGACGTTTTTCGGCGAACCGTTTTCGTTTAGTTCCTGGAGAAAGGCTTGTTCTAAGGTCTCAGTCATCTCTGGCTACGGGCCGTTGAAGGGAATGATAAAAAGCCCCGATTAGGCAAGGGCCTGACGCAATCTGGTGATGATTTCATCGGGGGCGGGAAAGCGCTTCTCCTGTCTCTTCGAAAAAATCTGTTGGCCGGCGGCGGTAATCACGTAAACTCCGCCGCTGCCCGGCTGCAGTTCCACCTCGATTCCTAGGGTACTCTTGATCTCGTCCCCCAGCCTGGAGGCGCGTGGCAGGTAGTTTCACTGCTGACAGTATTCTATTTTGACCTTCATCGTCATGTCCGTTGGGCTGGGGCCGCTGGTTTGGCCCGTTTTGCCGGGCTCGTAACCGTCTTGGAATATGATATGTTTACCACAAAAAAACCAGGCTGAATATAAGCCGGCGCATTTTTCCCGCACCCGGGCAGCTCTCCATGGGCAGGATTTTTACTCCTTAGTCCAGCGGTTGAGGATCTCGGCCAGTTTGGCGCCCTGTTCGCGGTTGGTGATATTGAACTTGGACTTCTGGTTGTAGCTGCCTTCTTTCTTTTGGTAGCGACGGATTGTGAAATGGTCGGGGCTGTAAGCCTCTTTGGCCGGTTCCCATTGCTGGTATCGGAAAACGATGGTCGTCCAGGCCCCACGGGTCAAAATTTCCTTGTCCAGTTCCTTGACGACCAGGACGCCGTCTTCTTCATAATTGATGGTGATTTCGTCGATGTTTTCAGCCATTGTTGCCTCGCGCTGTTTGGGTTTGGTGATGGATTAATTTGGCTTAGCTCCGGTAATCCGGGTCACTTACGTAATTTTCACGAAATTTGGCCAGTCGGTTGGCCAGGGGGGCGCTCAGCTTCAGCCGGTAACGCTTCGCATATTCCGCCACCATCCGGTGGGTATTGAAGATGGTGCAGTTCAAGGGCAGGTTCATGATCGCCCGGTCGAGAAAGGCGGGGAACTTGTCCTGAACATAGAACGACTCGATGATTTCCGGGAAGATACCATAGAATGAAGCGGAGTCTTCCTTGTAAAGCAACCCCTCGCGATTCTCATGCAGGTTCCGGCTGTCAACGGGATCCTCATAGCCGAACTTCCAGCCGGTGGCCCCATCGTGGTAACCCTCGGCCCACCAGCCGTCCATGATGCTGATATTGGGTACCCCGTTCATGGCCGCCTTCATGCCGCTGGTGCCGCTGGCCTCCAGCGGCCGCTTGGGGCTGTTCAGCCAGACATGCACTCCGGCCACCATCAGCTTGGCGATGGCCATGTCGTAGTTGGGGATGAAAACCAGCTTGGCCATGCCCCGGCTCTTTTCAAAGAGTTCGGCCTGGCAATCGATGACCATTTTGATCAGGGCCTTGCCCGGTTCGTCGTGGGGGTGGGCCTTGCCGGCAAAGATGAAATTGACCGGCCAGTCGTTGGCCAGCACCGGTTTCAGCAGTTCATCGATGTCTTCGAAGATCAGGTCGGCGCGCTTATAGGTCGAAAAGCGGCGGGCGAAACCGATGGTGAAAACCCCGGGCTGCAGGGCGCTGCCGGGATCGGACAGATGGGAAAGCAGGTTGGGCGGATCGATCCAGGTTTCCTGCATCTGGTTACGATGGGCGATCAGCATCCGGTTGACATAGTCGGTCAGGATGCGGTTGTCCTTCTGCCAGGCCACCTTGAAAAAGGCGCGAAAATGTTTGTTGTCTTTTAAGGCCAGGCCGTTTTTGAAGGCGCCGGGGTCTTCCCGCCAGTTCTGCAGTTCCGGGCAGCTGTCGTAGACCTCGGCCTTGGCCGGGCTGATCCAGGTGAGGTGGTGAACGCCATTGGTGACGGCGGTGATCTTGTCCGCGAACTGGGGGAACTGTTGCCGGGTGACTTCCTTGTGCAGGCGGCTGACGCTGTTGGTGGCGCGGTTGACCTGCATGGCCAGGGTGGTGAAGTTGAAGGCGGCCGGATTGTCGCTGTCCTGGGCGAGGAGGTGGAGGATGCGCTGGCAGAAGGCGTGGCCGACGGCCAGGTGCAGCTCCTTGGCGAACCGGTCATGGCCGGCCTTAACAGGGGTGTGGATGGTGTAGACGATGCTGTCGGCCACCTCGGCGGCGGTGGTCAGGATGTCTTGATCGGTGGCCCTGGCGCAGTAGTCCTGGCCGTACTGTTCCGCCAGCCGACCGGCGATCTGGGTGAGTAGCACCGCCACCCCGTGCTGCTCGTTCAAGTGGACGGTGCTCGAAGTAATGCCCAGCGCCCGCAGGGTCGGCAGGACCCCAGCCCCCAGCATCCGGCGCTGGGTGATCTTGACCTTCTCCGAGCTGCTGTCGTAAAGGTTCTGGGCCGCCGACCTGATCCACTCCGGGGAGGAGGGGCAGGAGTAGTCGAGCAGCAGGTGCGGCACGAAGTAATCCAGACGGCTGTTGATCTCCATTTTCAACCAGACCCGGGCGTAGGCATAGGCCTCCCGGTCGTCCTGGTCGTAAAAGGGAATTTTGACTTCCAGCGGGAGGTCGGGGTTGCCGGGAGCATGGAGCAGGTAGATCGACGGGGTCTTCTCCGGCTCCCAGTTGCCGGACCAGGAGATCTGGCCGATCTTGGAGTCGACCATCTGGTTGAAGTAACCCTTGCGGTAGAGCAGGGAGATGGCCACGACCGGGAGCTTGCAGTCCGCCATGCTTTTCAGGGTGTCTCCGGCCAGAACTCCCAGGCCGCCGCCATAGTTGGGGATCTTCTCCGGTCCCCGCAGGAAGTTTTTGACGAAGCCATCGACCCGAGGATCGGTGCTGCCGGTAATATCCAATTGCTGAAGCCGGTCGCGGACCGGGTGAAAGACATCGCGGTCGGCGGCTATTTCCATGGTGATATAAGCCACGGAGTTGCCATCCGGAGCGGTCAGTTTGTTCCAGACCTGGTCCAGGACCTTTTGAGAGACCCCGAAATAGGTGCCCCAGCGATTGGCTGAGAGCATCTCGTGCAGGAGCTGATCTTTATCGACCAAGGCGGCTGATTTTTTCATGTGGTGACCTGTCGGAGCTTGTTTTCGCAACTAGCCTGGGTGGTTAGTGGCGGGAAAATAAACATTGAATTTAAGGGCCGGTTCCTTATACTAATTCAGTGTTGCGGCTGATGTTAAGCTGTTACGCATAAAAAGAGTATCCAATTTTGCCTTTACGGTAAAAAACCTCTCCCCCCTGCTTGGTGCGGGTGTTCGCGGTCATTGATGGCCGGCGTTTTTTCTAATAATAGAGCGGTTCAATCGGCTTTTGCCAGAGTGAAAGGAGAAGAAATGCGAAATGACACGATGAAGTTTTTGCTGGCCTCGGTGTTGGGTGGATTGTTGGTTTTGCCCCTGAGCGGCTGCGGTCAAAAGACCGTCAAGGTGGACCAGGCCGATGAAACCGCCAAGGTTGAAGACACCGGCAGCGCCCAGGCGGGCGGTAAATCCACGGCCGGTAGCCCGGAAACGGAATCCCCCAAGGTCCTGACCGAAGCGATTAACGAAGGGGCCGGCGCCGCCGAATCTTTGGAGACCCCGCCGGCCGGCCAGAGCGGCGCGCCGGGAATGTCCGAAATGTCTGGAATGGCCGGGGCCGGTGAATTAGTCGAGGGTAGCCGGACCGATGTGGGGCTGATGCCGGTCTATTTTGATTTCGACAAATCGTTAGTCCGCCCGGACCAGGTCGAAAGGATCGAGACCAATGCCCTTTTCTTAAAGAACAATCCCGGAATCAAGGTGCGGATCGAAGGTAACTGCGATGAGCGGGGCACCAACGAGTACAATATGGCGCTTGGTGAACGGCGGGCCATGGGCGCCATGAAGTATCTGGTCAACCTGGGGATTGCCGACAGTCGTCTCGGCACCCTGAGTTACGGTGAAGAGCGGCCGCTCAACCCTGGCCATGACGAGGCGGCCTGGCTGGAGAACCGGCGGGGTGATTTTGTGATCGTCCGGTAATTCTTGCCGGTTGCGTCTGGCGGTGCGAGGATCGATTTTAGTGGGCCGGGGTGGGCTGATTTCTCACCCCGGTTTTTTATGGAACCTCACGAGGCCTGAGCCGGCCGTTCCCATGCCAAGTTGGTTGGGCAAGCCGGTGGATAAAATTACTTCACATTATAGCTCTATGTATGGCATAAGGAGCCTTGGCGAAATTTCATAAATTTCGCCAAGGCTCCTTACCTGCTTCATAATCACGTTGTGAAAATATTTAACAGGAGAATTGAACCAATGAAGAGATTTTTTGTTGTTTTACTAGCCGGCCTGATCTGTGGGGTCTTGGGGGCTGGGGCTGCCGGCGCCGCCGAGGGCGGGATGAAAATGGCCACCATGGACCTCAAGAAAGTTCTGGAACTCTCCAAGACCGGCCAGGTGGTTCAGACCACGGTGAAGCAGAAGTACGAAGAATATCAGGCCAAACTCGGCAAGAAGGAAGAGGCCATGCTGGCCTTGAAGGAAGAGATTGAAAAGAAACGGTCGGTCTGGAGCGAGGACGTCCGGAACCAGAAGGAACGGGATTTCAAACGCGGAGTCCAGGACCTGGACGAGGAGTCCAAATACGCCAACAACGACATGAAGGACTTCGAAAGGAAGCAGATTGAACCGATTCTGAAGGAACTGGAGGGCATCATTGACGAGTACGGCAAGGCCCAGGGCCTGGCGGTGATTCTTGATACCACGCGGGGCATCGTTTACCAGGATCCCAGCCTGGATATCAGCGCCATGATTGCCGCCGAGCTGGACAAGCGCCATACGGCCGATGAGGCCAAGGCGGCCGATAGCCCCGAGGCCAAAACCCCGGCGGTAAAACCGGCCGCCAAACCGGCCAAGGCTGAAGCCAAGCGTTAAGCTGCTCGGGCTGCCCGGAAAAAGATCAGGTCGCTCCCGTTGTGGGGAGCGACCTTTTTTTATGCCTTGTGGCCGACCAGTTCCAGGGCGGCGGCGGTGATGGCCGGCAGATCGACGTGGCCGATACGGTAGAGAATCTCCTGGGGGCCGTGTTCCATGAAGTGGTCCGGGTAGCCCAGGAGGCGAACCTGGATCTGACCGCTCAGGCCCCGGCTGCTCAGTAATTCCAAAACCGCACTGCCGAAGCCGCCGTGGCGGGCGTTGTCCTCCACGGTCAGGACGCGTCCGCACCGTTTTGCCCAGGCACAGATCAGATCGCCATCCAGAGGGCTGACGAAGCGGGGGTTGATCACCGCCGCCGAGATGCCCAGTTTTTCCAGGCCGGCGGCGGCCTCCAGGGCCGGTCCGACCCGATTGCCCAGCGGCAGCAGGAGCAGATTGTCGCCTTCCTTGAGCAGTTCGCCCTTGCCGATCGGCAGCTTGTGGAGTTCGGGGTCGAGCGCTACGCCTAGTCCGCAGCCGCGCGGATAGCGGACGGCGGCCGGACCTGGATGGAAGATGGCGGTATGGAGCATGTGGCGCAGCTCGTTTTCGTCCTTGGGGGCCATCAGCAGCAGATTGGGGACGAAGCGCAGGAAGGAGAGATCGAATACGCCATGGTGGGTGGGGCCGTCGTCGCCGACCACGCCGGCCCGGTCGATGGCGAAGGTCACCGGCAGGTTGGGCAGGCAGACGTCGTGGATGATCTGGTCCAGGGCCCGTTGCATGAAGGTCGAGTAGATGGCCACCACCGGCAGCATGCCCTCGGTGGCCAGTCCGGCCGCGAAGGTCACCGCGTGCTGCTCGGCGATGCCGACATCGAAGAAACGGTCCGGGAAGCGTTTGGTAAAGTCACTCAGGCCGGTGCCGGCCGGCATGGCGGCGGTAATGGCCACCACCCGGGGATCCTGGGCCGCAAGTTCGACGATGGTCTCGCCGAAGACCTTGGTGTAGGAGGGCGGCGCCTGGGGGGTGGGCAGGGGCAGGCCGGTGGCCACATCAAAGGGGCCGACCCCGTGGTAGTCGCCGGGGTGCTTTTCGGCCGGTCCGTAACCCTTGCCCTTGGTGGTCAGCACGTGAATCAGGACCGGCCCGTGGCTGAAGTCGCGGACATTGCGCAGGGTCTCGATCAGGGTTTCCACCTGGTGGCCGGGGATGGGGCCGACATACTCGAACTTCAAGGCCTCGAAAAGCATGCCAGGGGTGAAGAAGGCCTTGAAACTGCCCTCGCTGCGTTTGAGGAACTGGAGGATATTCTCGCCGACGTTGGCGAAGGACTTGAGAAAACCCTCGGTGTCCCGTTTTAGCCGGGTCACCGCCTTGCCGGTCATCTTGCGGCTTAAGAAGCTGGAGAGGGCGCCGACGTTGGGCGAGATCGACATCTCGTTGTCGTTCAGGATGACGATCAGGTTGCGGTCGAGATGGCCGGCCTGATTCAAGGCCTCGAAGGCCATGCCGCCGGTCATCGAGCCGTCGCCGATCACCGCGATGGTGCGGGCGGGGTCGCCCTTCAGATGTTTGGCGCAGGCGATGCCCAGGCTGGCCGAAATCGAGGTACTGCTGTGGCCGGTATCGAAGGGGTCGTAGGGGCTTTCCTCGCGCTTGGGGAAACCGCTGATGCCCTGGTGTTGCCGGAGGGTGTGGAAGCGCTCCCGGCGGCCGGTCAGCAGCTTGTGGGCGTAAGCCTGGTGGCCGACGTCCCAGATGACCTTGTCGTGGGGGGTGTCGAAGACGTAGTGGATGGCCAGGGTCAACTCGACCACCCCCAGGCAGGGGGCGAGATGGCCGCCGTTGGTGGCCACCGTATTGATGATGACCTGGCGAAGCTCATCGGCCAGCAGGGGGAGATCCCGGGGGGCGAACTCCTTGAGATCGTCCGGCGAGTTGATCGTATCGAGTAACGGGGTGTCTGGTTTCATTATCAAGTTTGTAGCAAGGTCCGGGGCGCTAAGGCCTGAATCGATGGGCTTCCCGATCGGTTCGGGAGGTCCGCCAGGTCGGCTGCCATGTCTCCAGGTAATTCCGACCGATCGGTAAAGTAATCTCGCGTCGCCCAATCGGCAACGCCGCCCATACTATTTCTTCCGGTGCTTGATGTAAAGGGCAAGTTGCCGCAGGGGTTCGGCCTCGGGGCCAAAGTCGGCCAGGGCGGTCACGGCCTCGCTCACCGCTTCCGCCGCCTTGGCGCGGGTGGCCTCCACTCCGAAGAAGGCGGGATAGGTGGCCTTGCCGCGTTCGGCGTCGGAGCCGACCGCCTTGCCCAGTTCGGCGCTGCTGCCCTCGACGTTCAAGAGGTCATCGACAATCTGGAACGACAACCCGATCATCTCGCCGTAGCGGGACAGGGCCGCATACTGGTCGGGGGCGGCCCCGCCGACCAGGGCGCCGGCCTGGACCGCCGCCAGGATCAGGGCGCCGGTCTTGCGACGATGGATCTCCCGGAGGGTGGCGAAATCGATGGACTTGCCCTCGCTGGCGATGTCGATGATCTGGCCGCCCACCATGCCCAGGGGGCCGGCCCCGACGGCGACCACCTGGATGACCCGCAGTTGGATCTCCGGCGCGATGGGCGGTTCGGCCGGGCGGCTCAGCAACTCGAAGGCCCAGGTCAGCAGGCCGTCCCCGGCCAGGATGGCGTTGGCCTCGCCGTAGACCATGTGGTTGGTCGGTCGGCCCCTCCGCAGTTCGTCGTTGTCCATGGCCGGCAGGTCGTCGTGGATCAGGGAATAGGTGTGGATGCATTCCAGGGCCACCGCCGCCGGCAGGGCGGCCCGGCGGTCACCCCCCACCGCCGCGCAGGCGGCCAGGCAGAGAATAGGCCGGACCCTTTTACCGCCGGCAAATAGGCTGTAGCCCATGGCCTCCAGATGGCGGGCCAGGTCGGGCTGCAGACCGGCGGCGGCCGGGAAGAGCCGGGTCATGGCCGCTTCGACCTGCGCCAGCTGGTCGTTGAGATATTGTTTGAGATCCATGGTCGGGGAATCGGAGGTCGGCAGCGCTTTCAGGGCTGCTCTTCGGTCTGGCCGGGGAAGGGAACTTCCTGGAGGCGGCCGTTTTTCTTGAGCAGCAGGTTGACCCGCTGCTGGGCCTCCTCGAGTTTCTGGTTGCAGTAGTCGGCCAACTTTACCCCCTCGTCGAATTTCTTCAGGGACTCTTCGAGGCTCAAGCTGCCGCTTTCCAGCTCATCGGTGATCTGTTCGAGTTTTTCCAGGGACTCTTCAAAGCTGCGCTTGGCCATGGCCGGTCCTTATTCCTAGGTGAGGGGAGTCGAGACGCGCATATTAAAAAAATAAGGGGCGTCGGGCAATCTCTTTAAATAAAAAGCGGAATCGGCTATTTTTTCAGGATTCAGGATTCAGGATTCAGGATTCAGGATTCAGGATTCAGGATTCAGGATTCAGGATTCAGGATTCAGGATTCAGGATTCAGGAT
>JAGVGT010000026.1 GCA_020056965.1 Deltaproteobacteria bacterium | reverse complement strand
GCTGTCAACCCTTATTTTTCCCTGCCAGGGCCAACCAATTTCCGTTTTTCGTAACCCGGAAGAGCCGCCAATATACAGCCGCAAAAGTTTATGTCAACAACAGAAATGGTCGGCACCTGAAAAAAACCATGTCCCAGGCCAGATGAGAGAGTCAAGCAGGAAAACCCATTGCCAAAAACTTCGGAAAATCAGGCCCGATCAATGGCCGCCGCCATACAGCCGGCCCCAAAGCCATTATCGATATTTACCACCGCCACCCCCGGCGCACAGCTGTTTAGCATCCCCAAAAGGGCGGCGATCCCCCCGAAACCGGTGCCATAGCCGATACTGGTTGGTACGGCGATCACCGGTTTGTCCACCAGGCCGCCGACCACACTGGGCAAGGCGCCTTCCATGCCGGCAACCACGATCAGAACTGTGGCCTGTTCGATCAGCTCCCGACCAGCCAGCAGCCGATGAATGCCGGCCACCCCGACATCATAGAGTCTTTCCACCTTGTGTCCGAGGCTGGTAGCGGTAATCCGCGCCTCCTCAGCCACGGGGATATCTGAGGTTCCGGCCGAAATCACTAGGATCAGCCCCCGGCCGATTCCGCCATCGGCCGGTCGCTGGTTGCCAACCAGCATCCGCGCCTCCTCGTGATAAACTAGGCCAGCCAACCGGGCAGTGACCTCGGCCGCCTTCTCCGGACCAACCCTGGTGGCAAGCGCCACCCCGCCCTGAGCCAGCATCCTGGCCAAGATCTCGGCAATCTGGGCGGAACTCTTGTTCTCTCCGTAAACCACCTCCGGGAAACCGGTACGGAGATGGCGATGATGATCAAGGCAGGCGAACTCCAGATTTTCGGTCGGCAGTTGTTTAAGGATTCCAAGCGCCTCGGTGATCTCACAGCGGCCGGTCTTGACATTCTCGAGCAGTTCCTTCAGCTTTCCCAGATCCATTATAAAGTCCCTTAGGGTTGACCTGACCTCACCATCGGGCCAGCGAGCGATTTCCCTTGCCCACGCCTTAGCGCCATGATAACTCTACAAAATTCCTCGGCCAATCATGTTACACAACTATTCAACCCTCGGCAAATCCCAACTATATATAGATATGCTTGAAAAAACCTGGCACAAGCTAACCATCCGCACCTCATCCGGCCACAGCGAAACCGTGGCCTCCCGGCTTACCGACCTGACCGGCCTGGGTACCGAAATCATTGACCCCACCGACTCGCGAGAGCCGTCGCTGGTCACCGGCTACCTGGCCTCCGACGACCCGGATTTGCCCGCCAAGATGCTGGCCATCGGTGAATTTCTCGACCTCCTATCCGGCGAAAATCCCGATTCACCACTACCTACCATGGCCTGCGAGACCATCCCGGAAGAGGATTGGGACCGGAAGTGGCGGGAAGGGCTCAAGCCCTTTCACCTCACCAGCCACATTGTCATCAAACCATCCTGGGAAACCTACCGGGCCGGAAGCGACGAAATGGTAATCGAAATGGATCCAGGCCAGGCCTTCGGCACCGGCCTGCATGCCTCAACCCGGTTGGTCGTGGAACTACTGGAAGAAACCATCCCAACCCTGCCCGCCCCCCCGCCTCGGGTGCTGGACGTAGGCACCGGCACCGGCATCCTGGCCATCTGCGCAATTCTCTTCGGCTGCGGGAACGCCACCGGCATCGATATCGACCCGGCTGCGGTTGAGGCCGCCGGTTGCAACATCGCCGCCAACCACCTGAGCGACCGGATCACCGCCACCGCCAACGACTTGAATGAACTGACCGGCCCCTACGACTTGATCATGGCCAATATCATTCACAACACCCTGGTGGAGATGGCCCCCCGCCTGAGTGCGCTCCTGGTCCCCGGCGGGCGGCTGATCATGGCTGGAATCCTGCGGGGCGGCCAGACGGAAAATATCATCAACCGTTATGTCGCCCAAGGGCTGACCAGCCCGACAGTCCGAGAATCCGGCGAATGGGCGGCCATCTGCCTGCGCAAGGCCTGAGTTCATGCATCGTTTCTTTCTAGGTAAGCAGTTACCGGACGGCAACCGGCTCACCATAACCGGGCCAGAGACGCATCACCTCAAAAATGTTCTGCGCCTCAAACCAGGCCATCGGATCATCTGCTTTGACGGTCAGGGCACCGAATACGAGGCAGAACTGGAACGGCTTGGCGAGTCCGAGATAACCGCCCTGATCATCAACAGCCGGACGGAACCGCCCGATCGCTGCCGAATCAGCATGGGCCAGGGGCTGTTGACCGGCCACAAGATGGACCTGGTGGTCCAGAAGGCCACCGAACTGGGAATCGCCACCCTGATTCCCTTCACCTCCCGCTACGGCACGGTGCGCGATCCGGCCGCCGCCAAGGCCCAGCGCTGGCAGCGCATCGCCCGCGAGGCCTGCAAACAGTGCCGCCGGGCCAGGGAACCGGAAATACAGCCGGTACATTCCTGGGCCGAATGTCTGGCCCTGGCCGGCGACCACGACCTGACCATAATTTTCTGGGAAAAAGAAACCGGAAAAACCCTCCGCGACCTGGCTGAGCTGATCACCAGACAGCCCCCCTCTTCCCTGCTCTTTCTGGTTGGTCCGGAAGGCGGCCTGGCCGAGGAGGAAATAGCGCTGGCCCGGCCAAGTGACATTCTAACCATCGGCCTGGGCCGTCGCATCCTGCGGGCCGAAACGGCCAGCCTCGCCGCCGCTGTCCTGGTGCAGTATCTGGTCGGCAACCTCGAGTAAGCCGCTGTTAACGGACAACCCTTACCAGCCCATAATTCAATCTACGGAACAACAAATAAATCATGCGAGCAGTGGTACAGCGAGTCAAGCGGGCCTCGGTGACCGTGGCCAACGAAGTGACCGGCGAGATCGGCCCAGGAATCCTGGTTCTCTTGGGGGTCGCGGGTCGCGACTCCGAACAAGACGCCGAATACCTGGCCGGCAAGGTCTTCAACCTGCGGATTTTTGAGGATGCGGCCGACAAGATGAACCTTTCGCTGGGAGAAACCGGCGGGGCCATTCTGGTGGTCTCCCAGTTCACCCTCCATGGCGACTGCCGCAAGGGTCGCCGCCCTTCCTACAATGATGCCGCTTCTCCGATCATGGCCGAAAGGTTGTACGAATATTTCGTTTCGGCGTTACAAAGGCTGGGCGCCCCGGTAGCCACCGGTCGTTTTCAGGCCATGATGGAGGTAAGCCTGCTCAATGACGGCCCGGTGACCATCCTTCTGGACTCCGAGAAGCTTTTTTGACCCTTGCAGTAATTTTTTGCATTTAAAATATCAACAGACAAATTCGCCTAAAGCTAGACGGCACTAAGTAATTACACCCATAACTCCATCGAACGACAAGACAGCACTACAGGCACAACTATCTGAAATAATTAATTTTATTCAGCAAGCAAGTCACCACAAAACCGTTCTGTCAAAAAAATCAGCTCGGTAAACGCTCCATCAGGGGTGGGCATTTGCCTAGTTTTTCAAGTAGTTATCACCACCGGCCTTGATTTTTTTTTATGCATCTTTTTTATTGTTGTGTATGTTGTGTTTCATGCAGTGGGGTTCAAGTCGTTTTGCAGAGGCGATATCGGCCTGGAATCTAACCAAACGGAGGGGATGTCAATGAACAAAACTGAATTGATCAAGGCAATGGCGGAAAATGCAGAGGTGAGTCAGGCAGCGGCAGGGAAGGCACTGGCGGGTGTCCTGGCCTCCATTACCAAGGCACTGAAGAAAGGCGACAAAGTGACGCTGGTTGGTTTCGGGACATTTTCCGTGGCAAAACGGGCCGCCCGGGCCGGACGCAACCCCCAGACCGGCAAGGCCATCAAGATTCCGGCCCGCAAAGTGGTAAGATTCAAAGCTGGCAGCAAACTGGCCGGCAAGGTCAAATAAATTCCCAAAACGAATTCACTCCCAACCCTTTTCATCAGGAGAAGGGTTTACGGGGCGCTTGGCACCTGACCACCCGGGTTTTGCCAGGCGCCCTTTCTTTTTTTTTTTGCATCCCCAATAGCCCAAACCGCCGTCACCAAATGGATCGGCCAGAGGCTCTCCCGTGTGTGGCCTTCCCACCCGAATTACACCCTACCCTGCTGGGCCAGCCAGATGCTTTTCAGGCTCGCCCGAACTCCCTCATCCTTGATGGAGGCGAGGAGCTGCTCGAATTTCGCCAGTTTTTCGGGATCCGGCGGTGGCAGCGGCGCAACCACCGGGGGCGGCGGTTCGGCAAAGGTGGCCCGGAAATTAAGGGTGAAGCGGATATCGGTCAGCTCGTCCGCCCCGAGCCGCCGATTCAGGGCCTCAAGCAGGCAGCCCTTCTGCAGATGGAGTTGTTGCATCCACACCGAATTGGTGACCTCGACATGCAGCACCTGCTTGCGAATCACCTTGGGCCGGGCATGGGCGGCAACCTCCCGACCCACCGCCTCGGGCCAGAACTCGAAGAGCCGGTGGCGGTTCAAGGCCGCAGCCCACTTGTGATCAGCCACCAGGGACTTCAGCAGGCTGCCGATGCCGGTTGTTTTGCCTCGATCTCTCATGCGTGTTCTCTCCCGCTGCTGAAGTTAGCACGACCGCCGAGAAAGTTAAACAGCTTCCGCTCACTGAGCGGCCAAAACATTGCTTGCCCCTTCGGCAATTAATCATTATATAGGGCACTCGAAAAAGCACCTTTAACCATGAACATAATGTAACAAGGCAATCTTATGGGTTTTCGCTGCGGCATCGTCGGTCTGCCCAACGTCGGCAAATCGACCATCTTTAACGCCATGACCTCGGCCGGTATTGAATCGGCCAACTATCCTTTCTGCACCATCGAGCCGAACGTCGGCATGGTGGCGGTCAGGGATCCCCGCCTGGACAAGCTTTCCGCCCTGGCCAAGACCAAGAAAGAGGTCTACGCCCAGATGGAGTTCGTCGATATCGCCGGGCTGGTGGCCGGGGCCAGCAAGGGCGAAGGGCTGGGCAACCAATTTCTCGCCCACATCCGCCAGGTCGACGCCATCGCCCACGTGGTCCGCTGCTTCGAGGACAGTAACATCGTCCACGTCTCCGGCAATATCGATCCCCTGCGGGACCGGGAGATCATCAACACCGAACTGATGCTGGCCGATATGGACACCGTGGCCCGCCGGATCGACAAGACTTCCGGCCGGGCCCGCACCGGCGACAAGGCCAGTCAGGTCCAGATGGTCACCCTGGAAAAGCTGGCCAAGCTGCTGGATGATGGCAAACCGGCCCGCCTCCTGGCGGTGGACGAGACCAACCGCGGACTGCTCAAGGAACTTTGCCTGTTGAGCGCCAAGCCGGTACTCTATGTCGCCAACGTCAAGGAGGAGGACATCCTGACCGGCAACCAGTGGGTGGATAAGCTGCGCGAAGTGGCGGAGCATGAGGACCAGGCCCCGGTGGTATTGATCTCCGGGGCCATCGAGGAGGAGTTGAGCGGCATGAACCCCGAGGAGCGCCAGGAATTTCTGGCCGACATGGGCATGGAGGAGTCGGGGCTGAACCGGCTGGTCCACGCCGGCTACAAACTCCTGCACCTGGTCAACTACTTCACCGTTGGCGTGCAGGAAACCCGGGCCTGGACCATCCCCGAGGGCACCGCCGCCCCCCAGGCCGCCGGCGTGATCCACAGCGACTTTGAGAAGGGCTTCATCCGCGCCGAGGTCATTGCCTACGACGACTACATCGCCTGCGGCAGTGAGGCCGCTGCCAAGGAAAAAGGGGTGTGGAGGCTGGAAGGCAAGGAGTACATCGTCAAGGATGGCGACTGCATGAATTTCCGTTTTAATGTCTGATCAGGAGCCCATCATGCTAAAAACCAATCAGGATCGCCTGATCTGCCAGTCGGTGGTCGGCGAGATCACCTCACCGCTGGGCAGCATCAACCCCTATCGGATCAACCCGGAAGGCCACTCCGACATCTATCCCGGGGTTGGCGGCATCACCTACAACCTGCGGATCGGCGACCCGGCCGGCGGCTGGTTTGCCGACCATGTCGAGCCGGGGGTCAGCATCAGCAACTTCACCCAGTTCCAGGGCCAGCCCGGCCCGAACCGGGCCTTGAACCAGTTCTCCTGCGCCGGCAACGTCGCCCGCGTCATCTCCGGTGAGGCCAAGGGCCAGACCGGCCGGGTTACCGGCAAGCACGGCGGCATCGAGCATGTGCTGGTTGATTTCGCCCCGGAGGTCCTGGATAAACTGGCCATCGGCGACAAGATCCAGATCAGGGCCCACGGCTGCGGTTTGCAGCTTTGCGATATCCCGGTCAAGGTCATGAACCTCGATCCAGCCCTGCTGGCGATGATGCCGTTGAACATCAACGAATCCTTCAAGAACAAGATCCTGACTACCACCCTGGAAGTGCCGGTCACCCACACCATTCCGGCCCGGATCATGGGCTCGGGCATCGGCTCCAGCCACAGCGCCAGCGGCGACTACGACATCCAGCTCTTCGACGAACCGACCGTGGCGGAATTTGGCCTGAACGATCTTAAGCTCGGCGATTTCGTGGCGATCATCGACGCCGACGCCACCTTCGGCCGGATTTACAAGACCGGCGGCGTGGTCATCGGCATTGTGGTCCACTCCGACTGCGTCCTGGCCGGCCACGGCCCCGGAGTGATGGTGACAATGACCTCCCGCGACGGCCAGATCGCCCCCCGGATCGACCCGGAGGCCAACCTGAAGACCTATTTCGCCCGGCTGTAAAGCCCGGGCGCCAAAACAAGCCAAGAGGCCACCCCATGAACGATAGACAGCGGCTCAAAGAGATCATCCTGGAAAAGTCCTACCGCAAAGGCTCCTTCAAGCTCTCCTCCGGCAAGGAATCGGATTTTTACATCGACGGCAAGCAGACCACCCTCTCCGCCGAGGGCGGCTACCTCTGCGGCAAGCTGATCTTCGAGATCATCAAGAACCATCCGACCCCGATCTCGGCGGTGGGCGGCATGACCCTGGGCGCCGACCCGCTGGTCACCGCCGCTTCAATCGTTAGCCATCTGGAGAATGCGCCGATCCCGGCCTTCATCGTCCGCAAGGAATCCAAGGGCCACGGGACCGGCCAGTATATCGAGGGGTTGAGCAACATGGTACCGGGCGGCAGTGTCGCCCTGATCGAGGATGTGGTCACCACCGGCGGCACCCTGATCAAGGTCATTGAGCGGGTCGAGGCCCAGGGCTTCAAGGTGGGGCTGATCATCACCGTGGTGGACCGGCAGGAAGGCGGACAGGAAGCCCTGGCCGCGGCCGGCTATCCGATGAAGGCGATCTTCACCCGCGCCGAGCTCCTGAGCTGAAACGATGATGGAATGCAAGAAGTGCCGGGGCCGTTTGGAAGTCCTGCGGGCCTGCTGGAAGATCCGGATGCAGTGCCAAAAATGCGGAACGGAGTTTCACATCCATGAGGTCGCCGACCAGCTGGACTCGGAAACCGAGGCCCTGCTGGAACGTTATCCCTCGATCATCTACGATTGATTGCCGACCGGTCGGATAAACCCGATTGCTCCGACCCACTTCTGCAGTTCATTCAAGCGACTCAAAGGCAAACCGCAGAACCGTTGAACAGCAGAATACCCAGCCGCAGAAGTTAAGAACGGCACTCTGGCGGATGTCGCTTACGTCTGTCACTTCTACATTCTGCGGTTCCGCGGTTCAATATTCTGCGGTTCGCTGCTAATCTTACTCCCTATCGACGCAAAACGCTTGACGGGGAAGACGGTATCTACTTACCACTCCAAACGCAGCAAATCCTCCAACGGCTTGACCCGGGCCACTTTCACCATGACCTTCTCGCCCACCTCGGCCCTGCCCACGGAGGTCAGGGGCAGATCGGCCTCCATGAGGATCTCGGTCAGCACCACGTTGACCCGCCGGGGTCCCCGGTCGATGACCAGGGCCTCCATCCGCTCCCCGACCCTGGGCTCCAGATAGCGCAGCAGCCAGTAACGGTTGCGCAACCGCCGCACCAGGTTGGAGCGGCTTTGCAGCCGGATAATCGCGGCGATGAAGCCCTCCAGCTCGTGTTCCTCAAATCTCGCCCCCTTTCCCCGCAGCATGTTGGTGACCTGATGCTGCATGACCAGATCAAAAAAGCGCCGGATCGGCGAGGTCATGGTGGTGTACTGCATGGCGCCTACGCAACTGTGGGGCTGGGCTCGGGTGGTGATCTTGGCCGGCTGCAGGAAGCGGCGCTGCCGGAAGTTCAGGAAGAGGTCGCTCTGCACCCCCTGGAAGAGCCGGCGGTGCGGTTCGTGCTGGCCGCGGAACAACCCCGGCACCTGCCGGTCGGCCACATAGGAGGCAAAAAGGGTGTTGGCCAGGACCATGAACTCGGCCACCAGCAGCCGCCCGGTGGAATCACTATCAAGCAGCCGCACCGAAATCCGGCCGTCTTCACCGATATCGACCATGACATCGGGAACCGGCATCATCAACGCCCCGGTGGCAACCCGCCGCTCCCGCAGCAAACCGGCCAGCCGGGACAGTTCCCGCAGCTCCTCGTCGTTCTTCATTTCACGGTCGACAAACTCGTAGGAGAGCTGGCGCTTGACCTTGACCATGGCCCGCCTGACTGTGTACTCAAGGATCTCGCCTTGAGCGGTGAGCTGGACCATGACACTGGTCACCGGCCGCACCTGGTCGAGGAGCAGGCTGCAGACCCCTTCGGAAAGCACCTCGGGCAGCATGGAGACCCGGTCGTCGGGGAAATAGAGGGTGGTGGCGCGACTCCGGGCCTCCTCGAAGAGGGCGCTGCCCGGCGGAACGTAACGGGCCACATCGGCAATGTGGATGCCGACCAGAAAGTTCTGGCCCTGCCGTTCGATATGCAGGGCATCGTCGTAGTCGCGGGTGGTTTCGCCGTCGATGGTCAAGAGCGGCAGGTCGGTGAAATCGCGGTAACCCTCGGCCAGCAATTCCGCCGCTGCCGGTTCGCGCCAGGCCGCCGCCTCGGCCAGGGCCGCCGCACTGAAGGCCACCGGCACCTGATGGCGCAGAAGGCCCAGATTCTCGTGGGGTAGCCAGTAACCGGCCGTAACCAGCAGCTGGTGGATCTCCTCCTCCCCATGAATTTCGGCCCGCTTGACGATCTCCCGGGCCTGGCCGTTGTCCGGCGCCTCACCGCCGAAGAGGTAATGATCGCCCAGCAGCTTCAGACAACGCGTCACCCCCTCGCCTGGGGGCGGCTGCCGGTGCTGGCGGAGATCGTTGATGGCCCCGATGCAATCTTCCCAGAACAGCTCCTCGGCCCGGGCCAGGGCGGCTTTCTCCCGCATCAGCCCCACTACCTCAGGAGAATAGACGACAATCCGCCCCTCCCTAAACTTGAAGAAGAAGCGATCTTCGAAGACCGCCCGCAGAAAAGCGGCCACCTGGTCTTCGTCAACCTCAGCACCGAAGCTGAGCCCGGCCAGGAACTCCGGAGTGAAAGACTCCTCTCCCTCACCGCTGGCCAGTTCCCAGAGCTCTTCCAGATTGACGGTCGCCGCCAGTTCCTGCCTAGTCTGATTCACCTCCTGGAGCAGCTGCTGGGCCGCCTCCCGGGAGCCTGCCGCCACCGATCGGGCGGTCTGATGCAACACCCGGGCCTGGGGTAATTTGACTTCCCGGCCGTTCTGGTTGAGCAACCGCAGTCTGCGGTCCTCCTCATCCAGCACCAGGGCGCAGATGAATTTGCCGTGTTCGATATATTCAACAACTCTGCCCGTAAGGGCCATGGGGTGTCCTTGGAATTAGGGGGATTGTCAGCCGACCGGTCCGGACAGGTATGAGGTCCGGTGAATAAGCATGCCATCATCATTGAAAACGGCTATATTGTCAACCAGTTGTCCGTCAATTCCGCCCAATAAGCCGTAGTTTAGAATAACTGTCACCCTGTAAGGTTGTCCACGGCGGCAAGCGCCCCAGCAACGCGGGCAGAAAAGCCATGACCATTTGTGACAGCTCCCAATCATAAGGAACACATGCAAACCGACGAAAAAGTTAAATCCGGCATCGTCGCCCTGGTGGGACCGCCCAACGTGGGCAAGTCCACTCTCCTGAACCGGCTGCTGGGCCAGAAAATTTCCATCGTCTCCCCCAAGCCGCAGACCACCCGGAACCGCATCCTCGGCATCGTCAACGGCCCGGACCACCAGGTGGTCCTGCTCGACACCCCCGGGATTCACGAGGCCCGCAGCCCCTTGAACCAGGAGATGGTGCGGATCGCCCTGGACACCCTGGCCGAGGTGGACGCCATCCTCTTCATGACCGATGTCACCCTGCCGCCGCCCAGCCCGGCCCGCAACCCGGCCCGTTTCCTGGAGGGCCGCACCCAGCCGGTCTTTCTGATCGTCAACAAGATCGACCTGGTCGCCCGCGAGAAGCTCCTGCCGATCCTGGCCGCTTACCAGGCCCTTTATCCCTTCCAGGCCATCATCCCCATCTCGGCCCGCACCGCCGACGGCACCGACCTGCTGCTTAAGGAGATCATCAGCCTGCTGCCGGAAGGCCCCCGGCTTTACCCGGAAGACATCCCCACCGACGCCAGCGAGCGCTTCATCGTCGCCGAGATCATCCGCGAAAAGATCTTCCTGCAGACCCGCCAGGAGATTCCTTACTCCACGGCGGTGGTAATCGACCGTTTTCATGATGATGGCCATCTGGTGACCATCGACTCCACCATCATCGTCGAGCAGCCTTCCCAGAAAGGCATCGTCATCGGCCACAAAGGCTCCATGCTGGAGAAGATCGGCACGACCGCCCGGATCGATATCCAGCAACTCCTCGACCGCCGGGTGCTGCTTAAGCTCTTTGTTAAGGTGGAGAAGGACTGGACCAAAAACCCCCGCCTGTTGCGGGAGCTGGGTTTTCAAGGGAAGTAACCAGACCCGCGGCGGTAACGTTGCTGGTCCGGCCCGGGAGAAGCCAATGCCAAGGCTCTTTGTCGCCATTGACCTGCCGGAGCAGCAGCGCCGCGATCTCGAAGCGATCTGTCACGGTCTGCCGGCCGAAACCCGCTGGACCCCTCCGGAGCAGTTACACCTCACAGTGCGCTTCATCGGCGAGGTAGACGATCATCTCTTCTCGTCGACCAGGCACACTCTTGCGGAGATCCCCTTCACCCCATTCTGGTTGCAGATCCAGGGCCTGGGACACTTCCCCCCGGGGCGACAAGCCAAGATTCTCTGGGCCGGAGTAGCAGAAAGCCCCCAACTTGATCAGTTGCAGAGGCTGATTGAAAATCGTCTGGTGCAACTGGGCCTGGCCCCGGAAAATCGCCCGTTTCATCCCCATCTGACCATCGCCCGTCTACCGCCCAGTCTCGCCCCGGAAGTCCTGGCCGCTTATCTGGCCCGCCACCGCCGGTTATCGTCCGCCCCCTTCCTCGTTGATAGTTTTCACCTTTACTCAAGCCGGCTGACCAAACACGGCGCAATCCATCACAGGGAAGAAACTTTCAGCGCGAGGTAATCTCCGCACGCCTGCCTTCAGAAACTTGACGAAGGGCAAGGCAGGTGGCATCATCACGTTTTGCTGAAATCGCTCGCGGGTATTGCCCGCCTACCCGTGCCACCAACCCTTGCCGGTGAGTTGACACCTTGACGGTCCGCACCAAGCTTCTTTCCATCTTCCTGCTCTTTGTGGTTCTCCCCACTGCCCTCTTTCTGGGGTTCTTCTTTTCCCAGGCCCGGGCGGTCATGAAGGAAAAGAACATCCAGTCTCTGATCAGTGTCGGTGAACTCAAGAAGGAACGGATCGAGACCTATTTTGCCACCTGCCGGCATGAGCTTGAAGGAACCAGAAACATTCGGCTATTGCGCAACACCCTGCCGCTACTGACCAAACCACTACAGCCCCAGGCCGCCCGGTCCTACCAACTCGCCATCAGGGAACTGGATGAGCACCTCTCCCTCTTTCTGAAGACCATTGGTTACAAGGACGTCATGCTCACCGACCGGGAGGGCCGGGTAGTGTATACCGTCGACAAATCACAGTGGGCGAGACACGTCGGTAAGCCTTTGCAGGATCCGGGCGGGCAAGCCTTTTCCCGTGGCCGGCAGGGCGTCTATCTGAGCGACATCTTCAGGGACCCGCTGGGCGAAAATGCCCTCAGGATGCTGGGTGCCGCCCCGGTCCAGGATCTTCAAGGAAACTTCACCGGGTTGATTGTCTTCGAGTTCGATCTGGAATTTATTTACGGATTCATCCAGGACACCACCGGGCTGGGGGTGACCGGCGAAACCCTTCTGGGGAAACGGGTGGGAGATGCGGCCCTGTTCCTTAACCCCCTGCGCCATGACCCGCAGGCGGCCCTGCTCAGAACCGTTCGCATGAGCAACGTGAAGGGTTTACCCATGCAGAATGCGGTCCGGGGCAAGAAGGGGGCCGGGATCGGCCGGGATTATCGCGGCAAGGAGGTCATCGCCGCCTGGGACTTCATGCCCGCTCTGGGCTGGGGACTGGTGGCAAAAATTGACACCTCCGAAGCCTTTGCCGAAGTCAATCACCTGGAGAGATTGGTGGTGATCATGGGGATTGTTCTCCTCCTTTCCGCTCTGCTGGCGATCTTCCTCCTCTCCCGGGTCATTACCGGGCCGCTCCAGGCCCTGCAAATCGGCACCGAGGTGATCGGCTCCGGCAATCTTGAATACCGGGTGGGTACCACAGCAGGGGATGAAATCGGCCAGCTCTCCAGGTCGGTGGACCGCATGGCAGAAAACCTCAAAAAGGTCCTGGCCTCGCGCGACGATCTGGAAAGAGAGGTGGCCGATCGGAAAAAGGCGGAGGAAAGCTTGAGCCGGGCCATTGCCGACCTGAACCGCTCCAACGCAGAATTGGAGCAATTTTCCGCGGTGGTTTCGCACGATCTTCAGGAGCCCCTACGCACCGTGGAAAGCTACGTCCACCTGTTGACCCGCCGTTATGTGGGGCAATTTGATGCTGACGCCGACAAATTCAGCGGCTTTATCGTCGATAGCGTCAACCGAATGCAGCTGATGATCAACGATTTGCTCCAACTTTCACGGGTCGGCACCCGCGGCAAGGAGTTCCAGCCGGTTGACTGCAACCTGCTTCTCGCCAATGTCCTGGGCCAGTTGCACCGGGCCATTGAGGAAAGCGGGGCAATGGTTACCAGCGAGCCGCTGCCGACGGTCAATGGCGATGAGACCCAGCTGGCCATGCTCTTCCAGAACCTGATCGGCAACGCCCTCAAGTTCCGGGGCGAGGCGCCGCCGCGTATCCACGTCGGTGCTGTCCGCAAGGGTAACCTATGGTGTTTTTCAGTCAACGACAACGGAATCGGCATCGATCCGGCTTATTTCGCGCGGGTCTTCCTGATCTTCCAGAGGCTCCATCCCCGCAGTCGTTATGAAGGCACCGGGATCGGCCTGGCCCTCGGCAAGAAGGTCGTCGAAAGGCACGGCGGGACGATCTGGGTCGAATCGCAACCGGGGGTCGGCACCACCTTCTTTTTCACCCTGCCAACAGCAACAGCAGAGGGTTAAACCGGGAAATCGCGGGACCAGAATTGGTGGCACGCTGCCAATTTCGTCCTGGGTTGTACCATTCGTTGCGTACTTATATGGTGTTTCAACCAAGGGAAACAAACCTCTGGACAGCACACTTCCGGAGAAAACGCTGTCATCGATGGGATAGCACCCGCCCCGCATTAACCCGGATGAGTGGTGCGGCGACAAATCACCGCAAGATACCAATCTTGCCGAGAAATATTGAACAACCGGGCGAAAAGTTATATAAAGCTAATCTTTCGAGATTTACGAGTTCATCCAAGATTCCGCCAAACTACGGGATTCCAACCGCCAACGGGTCAGCCCCGACCCGAAGCCATAGTGAGGAACACCAGATGTCCGAGGTTCGCGTTCGTTTCCCCCCCAGCCCCACCGGTTATCTCCATATCGGCGGCGCCCGCACCGCCATCTATAACTGGCTGTTCGCCAAGAAGCACGGCGGCAAGCTGATCCTGCGCATCGAGGACACCGACGCCGAGCGCTCCACCCAGGCCTCCATCGACGGGATCATCGAGGGGCTGACCTGGTTGGGCATCGACTGGGATGAAGGCCCTTACTTCCAGACCGATTTCACCGCCGACCACCAGGCCGCCGCCCAGCGTTTGCTGGCCGAGGGCCACGCCTACAAGTGCTTCTGCCCCAAGGAGGAGCTGGACGCCAAACGCGAGGCCGCCATGGCCGCCAAAAGCGAGGTGGGCTACGATGGCACCTGCCGCCAGCTCACCCCGGCCCAGGTGGCCGAGAAGGAGGCGACCGGCATCCCCCATGTGGTCCGCTTCAAAGTGCCCCAGAAAATGGGCATGGTGGTCTTCGAGGACAAGGTCATCGGCCGGGTCGCCCGGGCTTACACCGACATCGAGGACTTCGTCATCGTCCGCTCCAACGGCATGGCCCTCTACCTGCTCTGCAACGTGGTGGACGACATCCGCGACCGGATCAGCCACGTGATCCGCGGCCAGGACCATCTGACCAACACCACCCGGCAGATCCTGATCTACAACGCCCTGGGCGCGCCGGTTCCGGAATTCGCCCACATGCCGCTGACCCTGGATTTGAAGAAGGCCAAGATCTCCAAGCGCAGCCACGGCGAGATCGTCGCCGTTCAGTTTTACAAGCAGAACGGCTTCCTGCCTTGGGCGCTGCTCAACTTCTTGGTGCTGCTGGGCTGGAGCCCTGGTGATGACCGGGAGATCTTCACCAAAGAGGAGCTGATCGAGGCCTTCAGCCTGGAGCGGATCAACAAGTCGGCGGCGATCTTCAACTACCGCAAGGATGATCCCAAGTTCATCACCGACCCCAAGGCAGTCAGCATCAACGCCCACTACCTGCGGACCCTGCCGGTGGCGGAGATCGCTGAATTAGTCCGGCCCGAGCTGGAAGCGGCCAACCTTTGGGACGCGGCCTATGCTGGGGATAAGAAGGAGTGGTATCTGAAGACCATTGAGATGCTCCGTGAACGCTTCCACACCCTGAAGGATTTTGCCACTATCGGCCGGGCCTTCTTCGCCGATGACTTCGAAATCGATCCCCAGGCCCTGGAGAAGAACGTCCTCAAACATCCAGATCTCAAAACCTGGCTGGTCCTGCTGGCCGACCGGCTGGAAGCGGCCGGGGAGTTGACCCCAGAGGTCAGCGAGGAGATCGCCAAGGGGTTGGCCGAGGAGCTGGGCATCAAGCCGGGCATCCCGATCAATGCGGCCCGGGCCCTGATCACCGGCCAGGTCAAGGGGCCCAGCATGTTCGAGCTGTTCGGTCATTTTGAGAAGAGCAAGGTGCTGGCGCGGCTGCGGCGGGTTGAGCAGGTTTTTGCGAACAATTGAGCACTGGGGCACCGACGTAGCTCACCACACTTCGACAGGCTCAGTGTGATCGGAATTATGGATTGAAACTCAAAGTTGATTTAGTGCTAATGCACTCATCTATTGAGTATTACCGTTCACCCTGAGCCTGTCGAAGGGCGGCTCAACGTTGATGTGACTAAATACAGCAATGACAAACCACCAGCGTATTGGCGCTATCTCCAATGCCCATGCCGGCCGAGAATTCGAGGTTGCTGCCCGCGAGTACTTTGAACGCGTCGAAGGACTCCAGTTAAAGCCTGCGTTCTCAGTCTCGCTTGGGGTGCCAGGTACACCCACCAAACGACACCGCTTTGACTTGGGGAGCGAAGACCCCGCTTTGTTGGTTGAGTGTAAATCGCACAACTGGACGGTCACTGGCAATATGCCCAGCGCTAAAGTTACAGTCTGGAATGAGGCAATGTACTACTTTCATCTTGCGCCAAAGCACTTTCGCAAGATACTTTTTGTCCTTGAGGCCCGCCATAATCCTCAATCTGTGACCCTTGCTGAGTACTACACTCGCATCAATGGTCATCTCATACCTTCCGATGTAACGATCTTTGAATACGACCCAAGCAAAAAGGATGGTCGCTATGTCAAAGTGAAAGGATAACCAAGCATTCGAGCAGGTCGGCCAAATCGTGGGCTGCCCCGAGTATTTAACGATATCCAGGCCTGTCCCAGACTAATCACGGCCATAGACCAAGATGAGAATTAAACCATGACTAACGACAACATCCCCCGCGATTTCATCCGCAAGTTCATCGATGACGACCTGGCCACCGGCAAGCATACCGAAATCGTCACCCGTTTCCCGCCCGAGCCCAACGGCTACCTGCACATCGGCCACGCCAAATCGATCTGCCTGAACTTCGGGATCGCCAAGGAATTCCCTGCCGCCCGCTGCCACCTGCGCTTCGACGACACCAATCCGATCAAGGAAGAGCAGGAGTACATCGACGCCATCCAGGCCGACGTCAAATGGCTGGGCTTCGACTGGGGCCAGCACCTCTACTATGCCTCCGACTACTTCGAAAAGATCTACCAGTTCGCCGAACACCTGATCAAGAACGGCCAGGCCTTTGTCTGCGACCTGACCGCCGAGGAGATGCGCGAGTATCGCGGGACGCTCACCGAACCTGGCAAGAATAGCCCCTACCGGAACCGGACGGTCGAGGAAAACCTCGACCTTTTCCGGCGCATGCGGGCCGGCGAGTTTCCCGAAGGGGTCCGGGTGCTGCGGGCCAAGATCGACATGACTTCCGGCAACGTCAACCTGCGCGATCCGGTGCTCTACCGGGTCATGCACACCAGCCACCCGCGCACCGGCAACGCTTGGTGCATCTACCCGATGTACGACTACACCCACCCGATCTCCGACGCCCTTGAGGGCATCACCCATTCGCTCTGCACCCTGGAGTTCGAGGATCACCGGCCGCTGTACGACTGGACCTGTGACAACCTGCCGGTGCCCTGCCATCCCCGGCAGATCGAGTTCGCCCGGCTGAACCTCTCCTACACCGTGGTTTCCAAGCGCAAACTGCTGCGGCTGGTCAAAGAGGGCAAGGTTTCCGGCTGGGACGACCCGCGCATGCCGACCCTGTCGGGGATTCGGCGGCGCGGCTTCACCCCGGCCGCCCTGCGCGACTTCTGCGAGCGGATCGGCATCGCCAAGAAGGATTCCATCGTCGATGTGGAACTGCTGGAGCACTGCCTGCGCGAGGATTTAAACGAATCGGCGGCCCGGGTCATGGGGGTGCTGGAACCGCTCAAGGTGGTGATCAGCAATTACCCGGAAGGCACGGAAGAGGAACTGACCGCCCAGAACCACCCGAAGAACCCGGAGATGGGTAGCCGGCAGATCAGCTTCGGGCGGGAGCTCTATATCGAGCGGGGGGATTTCATGGCGGAGCCGGCCAAGAAGTTCTTCCGGCTGGCCCCGGGCCGCGAGGTGCGGCTGCGTTACGCCTACATCATCAAGTGCGAAGAGGTGATCACCAACGCGGCCGGCGAGATCGTCGAACTGCGCTGCAGCTACGACCCGGCCACCCGAGGCGGCGACACCCCGGACGGTCGCAAGATCAAGGGCACCATCCACTGGGTGTCGGCCAAGCATGCGCTACCGGTCGAAGTCCGCCTTTATGACCGGCTCTTTCGCCAGCCCGATCCGGAAAGCGAGGGCGACTTCATGGATTGCCTCAATCCCGACTCCCTGCTGGTTCTGGACCAGACCCTGGTGGAACCGGCCCTGGCTGCTGCCCGGCCGGGGGTAAGCTACCAGTTTGAGCGCCAGGGCTACTTCTGTCTGGACTCGCGGGATTCGCGGCCCGATCACCTGGTCTTCAACCGTACCGTCACCCTACGCGACACCTGGGCCAAGGTCAGCGGTCAGGAGTGATTTGCACGATCAGCCGGACCGAGACGTAGACGATTGGTCCGGCTGATCCACCCGATATTATCTCCGCGCCTTTCAGGCCTGGTTCGCCAGCGCCTTCCACCGCCGTTTATCCTCGTACATCCGCAGGTCCGCCTCGCTCATCACCTCGTGCAGCTCCCGGGTGTGGGTGAGCAGAGAGTGGCCGATGCTGAAGGAAATCCTCGGCCCGTCACCCTCATGAATCGCGTTCCAAGCGGCCAGCCGATCATTGATGCGCTGTAGCACCACTGCGGCCTCGTGGTCGCCGGCCCGGCTCATGACGATGAGAAACTCGTCGCCGCCGAAACGGAAGAGCAGGTCGGTGCCGCGGATCGCTTTAAGCAGAATGGCGGCGCACTCCTTGAGAATCCGATCGCCGTAGATGTGCCCGTAGGCATCGTTGATATTCTTGAAATCATTGACATCGATGGCCATCACCACCAGCGGTTCCATGCTGCGGTTGACCCGTTCCACCTCGTGGGTGATATACATGTCAAAGAAGCGCCGATTCTTCAGGCCGGTCAGGGAGTCGTGGATGGCCATCTCCTTCAGCTCCAGTTGCCGGGACCTGAGGTTGTGGACCAGGGTGATGATCTGTTCGTGGATCTCGCAGAGCGAGTCTTTGCAAACGTTAGCCCGATAAATCTCGCAATCGCAACAGTTGCGCCGCTCGGGGCGTTCGCCGTTTTCCTGGTTGCAGCCGCAGAGCGAGCCGACCAGCAGCCAGCAGCGCCCGCATTCGCTCTTGTAAGCGGGGCAGCCGGTATTCCGGCAATTTTTCTCCTCCCAGCAGCGCACCTCGACATGGCCGGCGATGGAGGCGATCCATTCCCCCCAGGTCTTGTCATCCTCCTGCAGCGACAGCGCGATGAAGGAGCGCAGGCTGGCGGTAATCACATCCAGCGACTCGTCAAGTTTTACGATTCCGTCCTCGGTCCGCGCCATTTCTTCCCCCCACGAGAATCCCCCCTACAACAGAGGCGACCCGACCGGGACTGCTCCCAGCCACTTCGCCTGGTTACTTTTTGAATCAACTCTTCCCGGCGAAATACTCAGCGGCCAGGTCCACCTCCAGCTTGCTGCCGATGATCAGCGGTACCCGCTGGTGCAGGGAATCGGGAACGATGTCCATGATCTCCCGGCCGTCATCGGTAATGGCCCGGCCGCCGGCCTGCTCGGCGATGAAGGCCAAGGGCGACGCCTCGTAAAGCAACCGCAGCTTGCCGCCGGCCTTGGTGGTATCCTTGGTGTCGCGCGGGTAGAGGAAGATGCCACCGACGATCAGATTCCGGTGGAAGTCGGCGACCAGCGAGCCGATGTAGCGGGCGCTGTAAGGTCGTCCGGTAGGGCGGTCCACTTCCTTAAGATGGCTGACATAGCGGTGCATCTCGGGGTGCCAGTAAGCGGTATTGCCCTCGTTGACGCTGTAGTACTTGCTGCGCGCCGGCATGCGGATATCCGGGTGGGATAGGTAGAACTCGCCTACCGTCGGGTCCAGAGTGAAGCCGTGCACCCCTTCGCCGGTAGTGTAGACCAGCATGGTGCTGGAGCCGTAAATGATGTAGCCGGCCGCCACCTGTTGGCGGCCGGGTTGCAAGAGATCGACCTCGCCGCCGGGCAGGCCGCCGTTATGGGCCCGGTGGATGGAGAAGATGGTGCCGATGCTGACGTTGACGTCAATGTTGGTGGAGCCGTCCAGGGGGTCGAAGGCCAGGGTATACTTGCCCTCCTGCCCGGCGACCACGGGAATGGCATCGGCCTCCTCCTCGGAGGTCATGATCGCCACATAGCCGCTGGCAGCCATACGCCGCTTGATGGCGTTATTGGCGAACTCGTCGAGCTTCTGGACCTTCTCGCCCTGGATGTTGGTCTTGCCGGCCTGCCCCAGACAATCGCCGAGCCCGGCCATGTTGACCTCGGCGGAGATGGTCTTGGCGGCGACGATCAACTCGCTCAAGAGTCCGGAGAGATCGCCGGTGGCCTCGGGATGGAGGCGCTGGCTGTCGAGAATGTGGCGGCTAACGGTAATACCGTAGGATTCCTTGATCATTTTCCTGCCTTCCTCAAGCTGGTTATGGTAATTTTTCAGGACTTAGACTGTTTGAAAATTTGTTGAAGATACCGCAAAAAAAAAGATAAGACAATGACCTGAATCCAGGAGCGTATTCGGCCCTGAGGTCCACAGAAAACTGGAAGAGCCGGGATTGACGATGGAAAATTCCCCATTGTGTCCTGACCGGCCCAAAAGCTTCCAGTTTGATTCGGTACCGTTTATATAAGTGGATATAGTTACTGCTGCGGTACCATCTAAAACTCAACCACCGGATAATTCGTCATGAAAATTTTTCGCCTGCCCCTGCCCTGCCTGCTTGCCGCTCTGCTGCTGACCGGCTGTGTTTCCTCGTCCGGTCGCGCCCCCCAGGCCGCCTCCGGCAGCAAGGTCGAGATCATGGTCCTGAGCGACCGGGGCGACACCTCGGCCATGAGCGATTACGTCGCCAAGGCCGTCGGCGATTTAGCGCCCTTCATGGAGAAGGACCTGGTCGAGCAACTTAACCGGGCCGGCTATCAGGCCAAGCAGATCAGGGCCAGGAGCGAATTTCTCCCCGGCAACGGCCGCTACCTCTTGACCACCCGGATCGTCAACTACAACCCGGGCAGCAGCGCGGCCCGGATGGTGGTCGGCTTCGGGGCCGGCTCCGCTTCCCTGGACAACCATTACGAGTTGTTCGGCAACGGTGCCCAGCCGGTTCTGGCCTGGGACGATGGGGTCGGCACCTCGCAGCACTGGACCAGACTGTGCCGGACCCTCAACACCAATGCGGTAAAACGGCTTAACGGCCAGCTCGGCGGCTCTTGATCTTCTGCTCCGGCCGGTTTTCCGGGTTTCGGGAACCGGCTCTCATTATCATTCAACTTTCTGAGTTAATGTAACTGGCTGTAATTATGAGCATTACGGCGATTAGTTTCACTCGTCATTCCGGCATGCTTTTAGCCGGAATCCAGTATTATGACCTCACGACGATTTCGTCATGCCGGATCAAGTCCGGCATGACGAATCGATCGCGATTCGCTTCATGTAACACTTTGTGAAATCAGACAAAAGTTAAACTCCGAAAGTTGAGTTAATCATTCAAGCAAAGGCTCACCATGATCTTCGACAGTCTGGCCAACCACCATCTCTACCCCCTGGGCCCAGCCTGGCGGGAGGCCTTTGATTTCCTCGCAAAGGCCACCCCGGACCTCGGTGATGGCAAATATCGCCTGCGCGGCGATGATCTTTTTGCCATCGTCATGGGCTACCAGACCCAGCCGGCCGAGACCAGCGAACTCGAGGCCCACCGCCGTTATCTCGATATCCAGATGCTGCTGAGCGGTCGCGAGGGGGTCGTCTGCCACAACCTTGCCGACCTGCGGGTTCTGCAGCCGTATGATCCTGCCACTGACGCCGAGCTTTATCTGGTCCCGCCGGTCGCCCCGGCCCGCTTTATCTTGACTCCCACCACCTTCCTGGCCCTCTTTCCCCACGATGCCCACATGCCCTGCCTGACCCTGGACCACGGCCCGGAACCGGTTCGCAAGATAGTAGTCAAGGTGGCGGTGGAGCTGCTGTCCCGTTCACTCTGATCATCCGCAGTTCCTCTATTCGGAGATCAGCACTTGACAAACATTGGTCTGCCGTTATCATATAGCCACATGGCAATATGGCAAAAGGAGAATTAAAATGCGACCATTTATCCGCGTAATGAAGGCGTTGTCCGACCCCAACCGGGTCAAAGCGTTGAAGATGCTGGGAGTCCGCCCCCTCTGTGTCTGCGAGATCACCGCCATCCTCGGCTTGGCCCAGCCCACTGTCTCCAAGCATCTCAAGGTCTTGGAAGAGGCCGGCTTGGTGGAATCCTGGAAGGAAGGCTCCTGGGTCAACTACCGGTTGCCGGCCCAGCCAGAAAATCTCTACGCCGCCGAAATGCTGGCCCGGCTGGACGGTTGGCTGGCCGAAGACCAGCAGGTTAAGGACGCCATGGTCCAGGTGGCCAACGTGGATCGGCTGCGAATCTGCGCCGCTTGATCGGCCGAGAAAAGACAATTCGGCAAACCATTCGCGGGCATGG
>JAGVGT010000001.1 GCA_020056965.1 Deltaproteobacteria bacterium | reverse complement strand
GACCTCCTCAAGGCGGTCCTCGGCCTGGTCCCGGGGCAGCCGGCCCTGCCGGTGCAGCTGAACCTGGGCGTGGACGGCTTCGACCTCAAGATGAAATAGCGCCCGCCGCCATCGAGGAACAACCCTCTCTTTCGCGGCTACCGGCTTGACGGCGAGCGATGGGTCACATCGCTCGCCTTTTTTGCGGTTCCTTTAGAGCCTCTTGCAAAATTCATAAAAATTGCCGGTCGGTATCAGGCAATGGCAAGGTAATGGGAGTCTTAAATCAATGAAACCCTGCTTTTCTGTCCTCTTAGCGGGAAATCGAGTCGATTTTAGCGAATACAGGACAGACCGCTCCCCGGATAATCTTGCCAAACTACGGCCAGTCTTGAACCGCTCAGCTGATCAGCTTGAGCAACTGGTCGGCAAACAGGGCGATCACGCCAAACATGAGGTGGAGCCCGACTTTCTTGGGTCCCCGCACCATCACGTTGTCACCCCCAAACTCTTCCTTCAGGCGGCCTATAAACCGCTCCGCCACCGTCCGTTCCCTGTACCTGGCCGCCTCATGGGGCGCCAGGGGGATAACCTCTCGCCCCCGGCCATTTTTATCGATGATGGGGACGTGCCCCAGGCTGCGGCTCACGGCGTAGATCGTTTGCGCGTCATAAGCCGCATCCATCACATCATAAAAGTAATCTATCCGGGCACTGGTCAGCTTCATCAGCGGGATGGCGACCTGGCTGTCGTGCAGGGAAGCCGCGGTCAGCGCCGTGCTGATGGGCAAGCAGCAGTCATTGACGTCGGCGTGCAACTTGTAGCCTATCCAGGACTCCTTATAACCTTTGGAGTTCTTCTTGGTTCCCACATCGCAGTACACCGGCAGTTCCGCCAGGGCCTCCGGAGCCGATTGCCGGCATTGGCGTTCCAAGCGCGTCTCCGCCCTGGGTGCTCGCACCTCCCCGCGGCGGGGGCGGCCTTTTTTCCGGGGCGCCGGCTTTGCCGGCCGCGGCTTGGCTACAGGTTTTTCCCGGCCCTTGATGGCGGTGGCGTCCCGGCTGATATGCCCCACCAATTCCGGGGTCACCCACTGCCCCACCAAGGCCTCATGGACCCGGTCCCCCAGCCCGATCTCGGCGAATTCCGCAAAGGCCCGAGAAAAGGTGGACTCGGAGGGGATATCGGTACGCCTCACAAAACCGCAGATGCGCCGGAAGACCGGCGAAGCCCGCAAGGCCTCGATAGTGGCGCGGGTGTGGGGGTGGTTATACACCGCCTTGCCCACAAAGGCCCGGGCCAGGGCTTGGCGCTCCCACGGCTTCCGGCCAAATCTCTGTGCGGGCCGACCGACAAATTTCTCGATTTGGAGCAATTCCAAGATGCTGACTAATTGCCGCTCTTTCTCGGTTAATGGACGCTCCCCACATTCTTCCAAACAAGGGATTAAATTCCGTTGCAAGGTCCCCATTAACCATGATACTGCTTCTCTAAGCTTCATCGGCTCCCCCAAGGCTGCGGTGTTTCTGCTTAAACTCACCTTAGCACAGGAGCGCCGATGAGGCTTAAATTTTCAAAAAATCAACTCCAAAAAGACTTTTGCAAGAGGCTCTTTAGATTCTTGATAAAATCAGCCGTCACTTTAGGAAGATCGCGGTTTCCGGCAGATCCACTTCACTTGTTAGATCAACCACCGGTAAGTTGGACAGGGGTCGCCCTCTCGGGGCAGGCATGATTTTACCCGCACCCATCTTTGCACCACCACTTCGGAGCGCCCGGCATGCATAGGAATCTCGTCGCCTGGTCAAAGTCTCTGCGCTTTTTGCAGCTCGCCGTCTTTATCCTCTTGTTTATTTTGATCCTGCCGTTCATCGGCGGCCATCCTTACATCAGCTTTATCTTCCAGTTCGTACTCTTGAACGCCTTGTTGGTGTCTCTGTCGGCCAGCGACCGCCTCCCCCGGCTGCGCTGGGTGCTGGTGGCGCTCTGGACAGCCGGGATGGTCCTTTTTTCCAAGTACAACCTGTTTCCGGGACCGGGCCCGCACCGATTGGAACTGGTGCTCGCCGCGTCTTTTTACCTGCTGTTTCTGGTAGGCTGCATCGCCGCCATCCTCACCTATGTCTTTAAAAGCCCCCGGGTCACCCTGGACACCATCTTCGCAGCGGTGGTGGCCTACTTCTTTATCAGCATCATCTTTTCCACTTTTTATAGCATCTTATATTCCTTTAATCCCGGCTCTTTCAACCTGACGCTGGCAAATACCCCGAACGAACCCCATTTGCTGATGACCGAAATGGTCTATTTCAGTCTGAGTACCATCGTGGGTGTGGGCTTCGGCGACATTCTGCCCCTCCTGCCCTTCCCCCGTATGCTGGCGGTGGTGGAGGCGGTGCTGGGCCACTTTTACATGGCGGTGTTTATCGGCTGGCTGGTGGGCATGTTCATTTCCCAGGCGCTGCGGCCCTACCCGGAGCCGACGGCGCCGGAAAGTCCGGGTCCTCCAAACGACTGAACGATATGGCGACAGCCGGGAGGGGTGCCTCAAGGGGCCCGACCCCACCTAACCTCATTGAAGTGGACCTAAATTATATTTTT